>CAJUSW010000019.1 GCA_910589485.1 uncultured Duncaniella sp. | reverse complement strand
GATTTTTAAGGAGTGGTCCCACTTGGGCTTGAACCAAGGACTCCCTGATTATGAGAAAGGGGGTGAGCAGAAACAAGCCTATCCACATTTCTATATACCATGCATAGTTGATTGCCGAGAAATCGGTGATCATTAGAATCCACTTGATAACCGACATATGCTCTCCGGCGAACCGTTCTCTGAAAAATATGGTCACAACCGATATGAACAGATAGCTAAGTATCACTGCTATCATGGCTTTGTAATACTTCCGGGTGACAGTCTTGTTGAGATTCAGATAGCCTGTCAGGATCAGAAACAGGGGAACATTGACCATGAATAATGTACGCCCCATCCCCTGCAGGAACATGGAGCATCCGCTAAACACGGCTTCATGTGCAGGGGTATTGATGAAAAAGTGACTCGCTATGACAAAGAGTATGGCCATACATCTCACGATGTCAAGACCAATAACTCTCTGACGTCCTTTGATACCTATGCTCGCTGTACAAGCGTCATTCGCGCCTTGTACGTGGGGGGGGGGTATTTACCTGACTCATAATTTATTACATTATACTATTCTCTCTCGAATATCTGGGAGGCGATGGTGTCGGCTGTGTGGATAAGGGGAAGCAAGGGGGAATTGAGTATGGACTGGCGGTAGCTTTTGTCCTGCTCGATTGAGGATGTATCAACCGCCCACGGACCCATGTGCCAACGGATGGCACAGATCTCATCATCCTCAAGATCGAGTCCCATGCGCAGAAGCATAACCACCGATTTCTCGCCATGTCCTATGGGGAGCTGGGAGTAGTTTACCTCATACTCTTCGACCTCTTCCCACATGCCTATCTCATTCTTACGCTTGCGCGATACGAGACGGTAGATGTTGGCCTTGCATACATCATGGAGCAGGGAGGCGAGTATCACCGAGTCGACGGGCAGGCGTTTTTCCATATCAGGGCGATTCTTGATTATACCCTCGCGCAGCATCATAGCCGCATCATAGACGTTAAGGGAATGTTGCACGAGTCCGCCCGGATGATTGAAGTGGTTGCGTGCCGAGGCAGGGGCCTCGAAGAATCCGTAGGTCTCGAGATCCTCAATGACATATTCAACATTCTCACGTCCGGTAGAACGCAACAGCTCGCAGAAGCGGGCCTTGTTCTTATCTGATTCTGACATATTATAAAAGATTCTTTTCTTCTGAGATGACACAAAATTCATTAAGGCTGTCAATTACCGCTGTGGGGCGATGTTGACAGCCTTAATGAAAGGAACGATATTTTTATCTTTTTATTGTGCGGGGGCCTTATATGTGACATCACAACGTTTCAGTCCGTCGGCAATGATCGAATCGGCCATCGCTGGGGTCACTTCACCTATCTTGTAAGGCAACTCCACGATCTCGGTGACACGGGCATCGGGGATGATGGCGCTCTGAAGCTCGGCAGGAGATGGGGCCTCGCTCAGATCATGATACTTGGAATAGGTGTAATTGATAAACCGGGTGTTGGGACTGATCCCCCTGCGGTCGAGAAGCCATCCGTCCTTGAGGACTACCGGCATCGAGGCACCGGTGATATCGGTGGGAGCAGGGTATGACACCAACTTTCCGTCAACAGGATTGACGGTCACAGGCACATAGGCATCCACATCGATGGATGTGCGGTAGATGCGGGCCTGGGGCAACGCCGCCGGACCGGGCGACATCTGATAGGCACCGAACCCCTGAGGTCCGGCAATCGGGCCCTCGGGCACTACTGATGATGAACTGCTCTGCTTGGCCGAGCTACATGATGTGGCAACCGCTCCGAGGGCCATCGCTCCGGCAAGGAGCATGGCGGGGAGGCTATGCATCGACATTGAGAGGGATCTCTTTTTCATTTCTTCGCGTTGATAGGTTTGATTGATATCGCATATCCGCCACCGGCGAGTGCATTGAGCGTGAGCTTGCTCTTGGAGGTGACAGTCTTGCTTGTTATATTATAACGCTGTTGACCGTCCACAGTGTTCGCGTCGGGGGCCTCGGAATATATGGTAGCCTCATATTTCCGTCCGGGATCGAGGAACGAGAGGCTGATTGTGCTCTTGCGGTCGGCAGTACCGGCGGTAGAGCCTACATACCATTCGTCGCTGTTCTTGTCCTTTCGGGCTACGGTGACATACTCCATAGGCTCGGCCTCGAGATATACCGAACGCTCCCACTCCACAGGCACATCCTTGATGAACTGGAAAGCATCCATGAACTTCTCGTAATGCTCGGGGAGGTCGGCGGCCATCTGCAAGGGGGAATACATGGTCACATACAGTGCTAACTGGCCGGGAATGGTGGAGGCTATCTTGGAATTGTTGCCGGGAGTGAATGTGGAGAGGTCAAACTCGAATATGCCGGGAGTATAGTCCATCGGGCCACCCTGCAGACGGGTGAACGGAAGTATCGAGGTGTGCCACTTGTCATTTCCGCCCATAGCCTGATACTCGGTGCCGCGAGCGCTCTCGTTGCCGATCCAGTTGGGATAGGTGCGGGCTATGCCCGTGGGGCGCGAAGCCTCGTGGGCGTTGACCATGATCTTGTTCTCGGCGGCTTTCTGTATGGCATAGAGATAGTGGTTGTTGAGCCACTGGGAGTAATGATACTCACCACGGGGTATGATATTGCCCACGTAACCGCTCTTTACGGAATTATAGCCGTTGTCGCTCATCAGCTTATAAGCCTTGTCGAGATGACGCTCGTAATTGCGCACCGAACCCGAAGTCTCGTGGTGCATCATCAGCTTCACACCCTTGGAATGGGCATACTCGTTGAGAGCCTTGAAATCAAAATCGGGATAAGGGGTCACGAAATCAAACACGTAGTCCTTGGACTGGCCGAACCAATCCTCCCAACCTTCATTCCAGCCTTCCACAAGCACCTGGTCAAATCCATGCTCGGCGGCAAAGTCGATATATCGTCTCACTTTCTCGTTGTTGGCGCTGTGGCGGCCGTTGGGTGTGGTCTTGGAATAGTCGGTCTCGCCGAGTTTCACCGAATAGACATCATCGGTATAGTTCCAGGTACCGGCGCCGGTGATCATCTCCCACCATACTCCGATATACTTCACAGGCTTGATCCATGATGTGTCCTCGATCTTGCTCGGCTCGTTGAGATTGTAGGCTATGCGCGAAGCCAGAATCTCGCGGGCGTCATCGGTGATTATCACGTAACGCCACGGTGTGTGGCAGGGGGTCTGCATATAGCCCTTCTTTCCTTGGCTGTCGGGGGTGAGCCACGAGGTGAAGGTCATGGTGGTGTCATTGAGATTGAGGTGCATCGTAGGGTAGTCGATGGTGGCCGCCTCATGGATGTTGAGATACACTCCATCGTCAGTCTTTAGCTGAAGGGAGGTCTGCACTCCGGTGGGCGAGAATGTGGTGGTCGAAGCATTATCGGGGTTCACCTTGGAGGGGAACAAGCCTCGTATCTCGCTGAGGCGCGACTTGGTGTAGTTATATTCCTGAGTGTCGTAATCACCCGGTATCCAGTAGGCCCAATGGTCGCCTGTCATTCCAAACTCGCTCTTCTCCTCCTTTATCACGAAATAATTGAGATTGGGCTGGGCCGGGAAATCATAACGGAAAGCGATACCGTCGTCAAACACCCGGAACTCGATGCACATGGTCCTGTCAAATACAGGTTGCTTCAGATCCACGGTCATGGAGTTGTACTTGTTGAGAATCTCAACCTCCTCGCCCCACACCGGGGTCCAGGTCTCGGACAGCGAGTCACGCTCGGTCTTCACCAGCTCAAAACCATCACGGAGCGAGAGGGCATTAGCGCCGGTCTTTTTAGCCTGATGGTTGAAAGTGTTGCGGCCCGACTCGCTCAGCAGGTCAAATCCCATATGCGAGGGGGTAATGACCTGTTTGCCCTTGAAGTCCACAGAATACACCGGACATCCATTCAGCAATTCAAATGTAAGTTTGATATCGCCGTCGGGAGAAGTCACGGTCTCTGATCCCGACATCGGTGCCACAGCAAAAACGGAAAGTGTAGCTGTAAGTAAAATCTCTCTAATCATTATATAAAAAAATGTGTAATGTGTGTATGATGCAATGATGCAAATATACGAAGAATATCAATGCAAATCAACAGCCCCGTCACTGATTTTTGAACATTCAGTAACGGGGCCGGCGGATATATTTTATGCAGGATGGTCAGCGGTATCAGATCTTCACTTTCTGTACCTTCTTGCCCTGGCGACGGATGTATATTCCGGGGGCAGGATCAGTGACCTTGCGTCCCTGCAGATCATAGTATTCCACAGGCGCATCGGCATCGTCAGAATCATCGAAAATATCGGTTATGCCCGACTGCTGGTAGCTGTACTTGTTGATGCTGAGAGTGGACATGTCGGACTGCACCATGGCGGCTACACCGTTGGTGGCGGCAACGCCGGTTGCAGGCACCTGAGCACGAGAATAGCTACCTCCGTCGTACCAGAATGAGGCCGGACCAACGTAGTTGCGGTTGAAATCATTCACCACAGTATTTATGTACAACGCGCCGTCGATAGCGGCCACACTGCGGGCCAACTCATAGTTGGGCCTTGTCTCACCATTGATGAGCGTCGAACCCTCGTCGTGAGCATAAGGGGTGACCGAGATGAGGCTCATGGATGAGGCATTCACATCGGCCACGAATATATCGGTGCCACCGGTGGCATCCACTCCATCGCCATTGACGGCCGGGCATGTCTTGTCGAAATTACCCACGGCATACAATGCATCGCCCGACTTCACAAGTCCGGCGATGGTGAATATCGCCGAGTTGGTATTGTCGCTCTTGGTGGAGAGACTCACCATAGCTGATCCCGGAGCCGAGGAGGCCATCACGTAGCCATACTCGTTGTTTCCGGTATCGCCGTCGGCATAGAAGTAGGGGTCATAGCTGTTGCCACCCACCTGCATGCTGAACGATCCGGTGCCTACGAATCCGGCATATACCACACCGTTCTCAACGGTGAAAGCTACCGACGAAGCCTGCTCCATGGCAAACATCGCAGGGTAGGCGATGGCAAAATTGGCATCCTTACGGCATCCGCTGAGATCGGCAGTGGAAAGTGAGAACACCGAGGCCGACCTCATGTCCATGAAGTAGAAACCTCCGCCCCAAGCATCGTAATAGGATCCGTCAAAATCCACATCGCCATGCTTGGTGGTGCCGGTGTAGAGGGCCGAGGCATACACGCGGTCGCCGTCAACTTCAAGATGATTGATGGCAAAGTACACGTCGCCGTCCTCGGGAAAATACATGCCGGTCTCCACAAGCGCCGGCAGATATTCAGGAACAAACGACTCCACAGCCAGCACACGCCCGTCGGGATTATACTTGGCTATGAAGGAGGCATTCTCCTTCATCGTGTAGGCGTAGTCGACCATCATGCCCTCCTTGATGATAGGATAGCCGAATGTGGTGCCGAACTCCACCTCGTCGGCAAAGGTGCCGGCCACGTATATGTTACCCTCACTGTCGGTATCGATGGCAGTGATGGTGGATGCACCCACAAGCGCCACGCCCCATGCCTCGGAAAGATCCTGATTGTATTTCAGTATGTAGGCGCTTGATCCTATGGCCTCGAGCGGTGAACCGTTGAACGAAAAGTCCTGCTCAAACACTCCGGTGACTATAATGTCGCCCTTGCGGTCGACAGCCACAGGATTGGACGGATGGGAAGCCTCGAGCGGAATATTCACTGTACGGCTACCGGCCGATGACAAGGCCGGAACAGCAGCCGACGACACGGCGACAGCCGATGAGAATAATATTGTGATGAATGTCTTTTTCATTCTGGATAGTTTTTAGAACGTGAAGATAAGCTTGTCACTGGGCCAATGAAGGATTGGCCTCGATAGCTTCGGAAGGAATGGGGATGGTGTAACGGCTGTCACCGGCCTCGAGCACATACTCGTCGGCACGGAACTTGCGCACGATGCGGGGCTGGGTGGTGCGGCGCAGGTCAAACCACCTGTGTCCCTCGAACGCCAGCTCGCGGGCGCGTTCGAGATAGATCTCCTCGAGCAAACGGTCGTGAGAGAATCCCTTCACTTCCTCCTCTTTCATGGGATAGGATGCGGTGGAGTAGCGCGAACGCTGCAACTGGAGGAGGTAGTTGACGGCCTCGTCATAGTCGCCTGTCTGCCATGCGCTCTCGGCCGCATTGAGATACATCTCGCCGGTGCGCAGGGTGCAGGAATAGGTGTTGCTACCGCCCTTTATGAGTATGGTGTTGGAAGTGGTGATGCGCTTGTAGTAAGCACGACGGCGCAGGTCGGGGGTCTCGTAGAGCTGGAAGAAGTCACGGTTGACCTTGATGGTGCGGGCATACTGAGAATTCATCACCTGCTCCAGAGCCACGATGTTCTCCACCGAATTGTAGGCGTTGGGCAATGTGGTGGAGACATTGCTGAGCTGATTGTTGACGGCAAGAACTCTCTTGGCGGCCGCAAGGCTCTCATCCCATTTGCCCATATAGAGATACACACGCGAACGGAGGGCATCGACGCTTAGTTTGTTGAAACGGTAGTTATAGCCGGGATCCCAGGTGTCCACATTGATATACTCCTCAGCCGAATCGAGGTCGCTTACGATCGAGGCGTAGATGTCGCCAAGCATCGAGCGGGTGAGGGTCGACTCCACGTCGCTGTCGAGCTTGAGGGGCACAGCCTTGGTGGTGGCGGGATCGCACTTGGTGTAGGCCGGAGCGTGAAGGTTGGCGAGCACGAAGTGCATATAGGCTCTGAGCATGTAGGACTCGCCCACCATCTGGCGGATCTCGGCCACAGTGCCGTCGGTGATGGCATCCTGCTGCTCGATCACATAGTTGGCGATGAACAGCACATGATAGAACTGTCGCCAGGAGAATGAGGCAGTGTTCTCGCCGGCTCCGTTGTCATTCCATGTCCATATGTCGAAATAGGACTCGATGTCGTTGCTCGACATGGTGGGATCGAGAAGAATCTCGTCGCTACGGAACGAGGCGAGACCGCGGTCGTCAGGCACGGTGACGTAAGCCTCGGTGAGCAGTGAGCGGAACTCCTGGGCGGTGGTGGGGATCACCTTTCCCACCGGCTTGATGTCCAGATAGTCGTCACATGCGCTCAGCATCACCATGAGCGATGCCACGAGCGTATATAATAGGGTCTTTTTCATTTCTTGGATTCTAAGAGTGTGAGAGATTATCAGAACTTGACATTGAGACTGAATGTATAGGTTTTGGGGATCGGCTGGGCGAACGGGTTACCCATCGTCTCGGGATCAAGCGAGTTTTTGTAGCTTGAACCGAACACCCACAGGTTTCTCGCCTCGAAAGCAAGGGTGAGGATGCTCATGTGGAGAGGAGCGAGCAGGCGCGGGGGCACGTTGTAGGCCAGGCGCAGGCTCTGCATGCGGAAATAGTTGCTCTTCTTCACCCATGTGTCAAGCATGGAGTAGGTCTGGAACTCGGAATAATTCTTATACTCGGCCGAACGATAACCGTTGTCGGGCAACAGCGCGGGGAAGGTCGAGCCGGTATTCTCGGGAGTCCAGCGGTCGAGGATGTCACGGTTGATATTCATACCGCGGTCAAACCATGTGGAGCTGTAGGAGGGCTGGATGCGGGTGTACATGCCCAGATTGAAAGCGAAATTGACGGTGAGATCAAAGTCACGATAGGAGAAATTGTTGATGAAACCTCCGGTCCACAGCGGATCGCCTGATCCGATATAGGTGTAGAGGTCGCGCTGCTCCTCGGCGGTGAGTGTGGAGGCTCCGGCGGCATTCAGCTTGAAGAACTCCTGGGCGGTGACCTTCTCCCCTTCCTTGGTCAGGAACAGGGGGTAGCCCTCATCATCGAGTCCGGCGGTCTTGTAGGCGAATATGGCGTTGACGGGATAGCCCTCGCGTGAGGGTGTGGTCTGGTTGGACGGCACAGTCTCCTGGAGTACGGTGTTCTCGTTGTAGGCAAGGTTGAAATTAGTGGTCCAGCGGAAATCGCGGGTGGCGATGTTGCGTGTGGCGAGTCCCACTTCAAAACCCTGGTTGCGCATGCTGGCCCAGTTGACCATATAGCTCATGAAACCGGTCTCGAGGGGGAGCATCTTGAGTGCTATGAGGTCGTTGCCCTTGCGATAGTAGTAATCGGTGGTGAGCGAAATTGCGTTATCGACTACCGAGATGTCAAATCCGGCATTGAGCGTGTGGGTCTTCTCCCAGCGCAGACGGCGGTTGGGGGCGGAGCCGAGCACGATTACATCCTCGGTCACGCCGGGGAGTATCGAGGCATTGTTGTAGTTACCCATCACCATCGATGAGGTATTCTTGTCGATGTTACCCTGGATACCATAGGATGCTCGGAAAGCGAGATTATTGACCACAGTGGATTCTCTGAGCCAGGGTTCGTCGCTGGCACGCCACAATCCGCTGAACGAGTAGAGAGGCAGGAAGCGGTACTTCTTGGCAACACCGTAAAGGTCGCTACCGTCGAAACGCACACTACCGCCGAGGGTGTAACGGCTCATGAGCGTATAGGACGCGGTGGCGAAGAAGGATGCATAGGCATTCTCGCTCACGCTCTCGGTGTGGAGCGGGAACTGGCGGGCCCACTCTTCGCTGGGGAAGATGACTGGCTTGTTGGTGAGGGTCTTGGGATCGTAACCGTAGGCGGTGGAGGAGAAGTAGTCATACCATGTGCGACGCAACTCGGTGCCGAGCATCACTTCCAGCTCATGGGCATCGCCGAGACGGTCGTTATACTCGAGCTGACCTTTCCAGGTGAGCTGCTTGTTGGTTGACTTATTTTGTATGTGACGGCCACCATTGGGGAGGAACGACACGCGGTTGCCGGTGTTGTCCATCACTTCGGTGCGGTAAAATTCCTTACGCATGGCATAGGTCTCGCCGGCCGCATAACTCTGGGTCTCGGTATTATCGAGCTGGAAACCTACCTGAGTGTAGGCCTTCAGATAGTCGGTGAAACGCAGACTCGCATCGAGCATGGCGGTAACGCCTGTGGTCTCCTGAGTACGCTTGGTGTTGTTGCGCTCCTCAAATATGTTGAACTTGAGGTCACTGTCCTCACGTCCCTGAATATCGGTGTCGTACACATATCCGCCCTCTTCGTCGAAGGGGAGCTGATAGGGGTTGGCACGGCGCGAATAGTAGACAGGATTAGTGAATCCGTCGTTGTCGGTGATATAGGAATTGTTCTTGCGGTGGTTGACAAACACCGATGCTCCCACCTTGAAGCGGCGGGTCACATTATAATTGGTCTTGAGGGTGAGGCTGAGACGGTTCATGTCGACACCGGTCACATTGCCGTTCTCCTCCTGAAATCCGAGCGAGGTGTAATAGGTGGCACGGTCGTTACCGCCGGAAAGGCTCAGATTGTATTCCTGGTTGAAGGTGTCGCGGAACAGGATGTCGTTCCAGTCGGTGGTGATACCGCGCAGGGCATTGATGCTGTTCTGCACCTCGGCGGGAAGAGCATCCCAACCCTCGTTCTTGAAGAGCGACATCACGCCGGCACCGTTAAGGATGCGGGCAACTCCACCCTTGGCTTCGCGGTAATTGTAGTCGGTGCCGAGCAATGCAAGCTCGAGATCGACTTTCTCATCGGAATTGAGAAGATTCAGGCGGTCAATGTCGGGGCGGGGAGAATATGTGAGGCGTGTAGAGAAGCTGATCTCGGGAGCACCCGAACGGCCCTTCTTGGTGGTGACCACGATAACGCCGTTGGCGGCGCGTGTACCGTAGATAGCGGTCGCAGCGGCATCCTTCAGTACGGTGATGCTCTCGATGTCGGCGGGATTGAGACCGGCTATGGATGACTGGTAAAGATTATCGATATCCTTGAGTTCCTCCATCGAGGGGACTTCGGTGCCGTTGACAGGAATACCGTCTATAACCCAGAGGGGGTCCTGTGTACCGTTGAGCGATGATGTACCGCGGATACGTATCTTCATGGGAGCGCCGGGCGAGCCGCTGCTCTGTATGGCCGAAAGTCCGGCCACCTGACCTGCCAGGGCCTGGTCGACAGTCATGATGGATCCGAGCTTGCTGTCGTCGAGATCCACCTTGGTGATAGAAGCTGTGAGCTTGCGTTTCTCGATATTCTGATAACCGGTCACCACCACATCGGCGAGGACCTCGGATGCACGGTCGAGCACCAGATCATAGTTGTCAACGCCCGGCACAAGTTCGATAGTGCGCGGATTGTAGCCCACGTAACGACATTCGATGCTTGTAACCTTGTCGGGGATGGTAAGCGAGAACTTACCGTCGATATCGGTCACCACGCCCAGAGTCTTGAGGCTGCTTCCGGCCTCCTTCAGCTGGGTCTGCGATACGGTGATCGACGCGCCTATCAGGGGCTCGGAATCGTCCGACGAATATACTACGCCCGTGATAGTCCTGTCGGCCGCATAAGCGGCAACCGAACATAACGCCACTGAAATCAGGGCCACAAGGTTAGATAGTAAAAATCTCTTCATTAAACCTATTAGAATTGTAGTTATATTATTGTGTATTCAATCATTCATTTCCCCGTCGCGGGGATATCCGTGACGCATATAGCGTGGGATCCTATCATTGGCATATCGTATAATTCCGCCGGCCATGCCACAGCCGGGCGGTGCCGGCGGAAATGATGATTATTCAAGCGGGAGTCCGAGGGCGGTGTTGATTCGCATCAGCAGGTCGTTGTAGTGATAGCGCGATGCTGTGTCGGGATGATTGCGCTGACCCTTGAGAAGCGTCCTGATCTTCATGAGCTCGCCACGCTTCACGGATATGGCATCCGACACACGGTTGGCCTGGGTGCTGTAGAAATTGAGAGTGCGCCCTGCACATGTCTGCTCGCCCATGGCGTTACGGTGGCCACACGGCATGAAATTTACATCGGCACCGGGAAGCGTAGCGAACATCGCGTTATCCTCGCGCAATGCCACGCCATCCTTCACGCCCTGACGCTCACATGCGGCGATGATGAGTGCGTCGACATAATTCTTCTGCATGTTACGCTCCCTCACGTCGGGCTTGCGGCCCTGGAGGGTAGAGCGGAATATGCCCTTGTGGAGCATATCGGCCATCTCGACAGCGGTGAAGGCATCCTTGCCGTTGTGGGCCTCGTTCTCGATCATGCGTATCAGGCGTTCGTTGGATAGAAGATCCCACAACAGGTAGCTCTGATAGTTGGAAAGGAGGAACGAAGGTGCCTGCTCGATGCGTCCTACGGGGGTGTTCTGCACCATGTAAGTGTAATTGGTCACGTCGGCATCATACAGCCATTCAGGATAAGTGAATGCCTCGTCAATGAGGAATTTCACGGCGTCGCGCTGACGGTCCTTCTCTACGAAGGTGTAGGTTTTCTTTCCTGATCCCACATTGGTATTGTCGACGTAGATGCCACCCACGCTGGTGAGCACATGGTACATGAAACGGTTCCATTGTCCGAGGACGGCTCCATACAGATTGGAGGCATCATCATAGTTCTGTCCGGCCTCGCCGGTGGTGGTCCACTTCACTATCTGCGGCACCACGCGCTTGAGATTGGCTATTCCGTAACGGGCGGCCTTGATATTGTCGTCGCCGAGATCCTCGGTGAGCGCGCGGGGATCCACGGCATCACGCTGTCCCTGAGCCTCGCTGTAACGGTAGATGGGGGAATCGTGGCGGTCGAGAAATTTCATGAGTTGAGGATACTCAGCCTCGGCACTGCCGTAAGGATACCAGCGGTAGCCGTACTCGATGGCCATGAGGTCGTAAGGGCCGAGATTGGGAGTGAGCACTTTCACACCGTCACCGGGCTGTGCCACATAGTTGAAACGGGCATAGTCCATGATGGAGGCCGCTGTGCCGTTGAGCTTGGATGTGTAGCTCTCGGAACGCAGGGAGTCGGTGGGAACGCAGCTCGACGCGATCATGTTGTGACGCAGGCCGAGCGAATGGCCCACCTCATGGCATGCCACGAAACGCATGGCATCGCCCATCACTTCGTCGGGGAGCACGGGACCCTGCACACGGGGATCCACAGCTCCGGTCTGCACCACGATCCAGTCGCGAAGCATATCCACCACATTGTGCCACCACACTATGTCGGCCTCGATGATCTCGCCCGAGCGGGGGTCGGTGATTGAGGGGCCCATAGCATTGGATTTACGCGATGCGGCATAGGTGAGCACCGAATAATTGATGTCGTTCTCATCCACATTCTCCCCCTCGGGCAATTCGCCCACGGTGATGGCGTTCTTGAAACCGGCTTTCTCGAATGCCTTCTGCCAGTCGAGGATACCTTGCTTGATGTAGGGACGCCACTTCACGGGAACGGCGTGATCGAGATAGAACACGATGGGCTTGGCCGGCTCAACGAGTTTTCCCGACATGTAGTCGGCCATATCCTCGGGCTTCGGTTCCAGACGCCAACGGGTGATGAGATTCTGCGATCCTACGCGCTGCTGGTCGTCGGCATACTTCACGAGCGACTCGGTGAAGTATCCCACTCTGGAATTGGAATAGCGTCCGGTCATGGGCTTCTCGGGAAGGAGCACTATCGACGAACCGATCTCGACAGTGAGATTCACTGATCCGCCCGGCTCGCTCACACGAGTGGTGAGCTCGGAGAGAGCATACACATTATTGTCAAATGATTTTATATTTACGATCCTCGACAGGTCGCTCACGGCGGGGGTGCCGACATTGATGTCGTTGAACACGTCGCCGAAAGTGGTCTTATTGCCATTGAAGAAATCATTTACCTTGACAACCACCGCTGTTGAATCGGGGTTGTAGGACTCGATCGTCATTGACGCGATGAGAGGATCCACATAGTTATCGCTCACCGAGCGGGCAATGGCATCGTCGGGGTTAACCACGGGGCGCGGACGGGCCTGGCGCACCATCAGGCGCTTGCCTTTGGAGTCCATCTCGAAACGCACCATCTGATTGCTGGTGTTTATGCCACGGTTTACGCCTGCTTCATTGAGCTCGAGAGGCACTCTCACGAGCTTGTTGACAATGAGCATGTCGCGTCCGAGAAGCGATTTGGGCACCTCGAAATAGTAGTCATCCCCGTTGTGGATCACATTGAACATGCCCTTGCTCACAGTGGCACTGTCAGTAAGGATTTTCTCATAAGGGGTCTTTTCAGGCTTGGATGAGGATTCTCCCTCGGCCGAGGCTCCTTTTTTCTTGTTCTTTTTTCCAAAGAAAAGAAAGCTGCGGCTGTCGTCCTGCACGGACGTTGCTCCGACATAAGCCGGAGCCGACGATGTGGCTCCAAGCACTACCGCGGCAATCAACATTTGCATCAGTTTCATGTCTTCTTTCGGTCAATATATGATTTGTTTTTTCAAGGCTCGGCCATTATACCATACAGCCGTAGCCCTGACACACTCTTAAAAATTTTTACTCTTCCGGACAGTATCACATTCAGTGCATGAGAGAGAAAAGAATAGGCCTGATAACCATGATACTGCCAATCGCACTGTTATATATAAATTGTTTGCAAAGATACGAATTTCATCTCATATTTCCACGCTTTTGCATAGTTATATACCCATCAGTTAAAGTTTTTTAGCCAAAAGCATCATTTCAGCTTTTTGGGGAGCATAGAGTGGTGGAAATATCGAGGAGAGAGGCGCAAAATCCGGGTCGCGGATTTTTCCGGTTGGCAACGAGGAGGATCGAATATAAAGTTTTCGGTAGGTGGTAGACCAGAGATCTAAAGATCAAGTATAGAGGGGAAAGTATAGAGGGATTAGATTTTTAGACCATATTTATAGACCAGAGGTCCAGAGATCTTTTTTATAGATATAATGGCTCCTGCCCGTCACGGGTGGGAGTCATTCGTTTTTTAGTATTGTAGCA
>CAJUSW010000018.1 GCA_910589485.1 uncultured Duncaniella sp. | reverse complement strand
AGGTGGTAGCCACAACTCTGCTCATGGTCACATCTGCCGACATCATCAGGAAACGAGATTTGTTTCTCGGTGTCAATGTATCGGGAGAAGCACCGTTTCTTATGGCACGAGGGACAAGTATGACGGCTTCCGACACCACGATAGGGTTGGAGAATAAATCTGTGTTCGCTCATAGTTCCATCAAGATTTGGGTTGCATTATCCGCATTATTTGCATTTTGATGGAGCGAAAATGCGGAAAGTGCAGAAAATGCAGGTGGATAATCATAATTTCGCATAGACTCCGTGACGCACCTTTTGGAAATGGATGCCGGTGAACCGCTTGACAAAATCCTTGAAAGTCCGCTCTGCCATAGAATTGGCTATTGCAATCTCAACGCCCTGCTCGGTTGTGAACTCCTCCGGCAATGCGGCTATGACAGCCCGTTGCAGTTCTGACAGCGACAAATCCTTGATTATGCCCTGCACCCTTGTTGCGGTAGCCTTGAAATAATCAACAAGACTTATGGCATTTTCCACCGAAATAAGATCTATTTCAGTTTTGTCTGCCTCACCGCAAGCCCATCGCGCCATTTGGATAATCAGACAGAAACGTATTGCATGGAAATCGAATTTGCTGAACACACCTTTGAGAGCGTCGTTCTCCTCGCGGTTGCAGTCCTCGGTGTTCTCCCGTTGCCATTGATAGAGCCGTGTCTTTGCTTCCGGCGAAAATTCGATGATTGTCGGGATCACCTTGCCGTCTTCGTCCGTATCGTATGGCATATCCACAAGTCTGCCGATGATCTCAGCCCATGAAGCCTCGATGTCGAATGACGGTTCTTTGTCGCTCCACGCCTGCTTGTCCTGATTGTTGGCTATGACGAATAGAAGGCGGTCGATGAAGCCGTTGGAGCTGCGGCTACCTTGTGCGAGTTCGTTAAGAATACCATTCTGGATAGTGCCGACAACCGACACAAACGGTCTGCCGATATACACGGAGTCTTTCGCGCCCTTGCGGTCGGAGAATATCGGGTTGGCGTTGTAGAGCTTCAACCAATACTCCTCGTCAGAGCCTTTGTTATAGCGGTTGAAATTCTTGAACCATCCGGCCAACTCATCATTCCACATGCAGATGCCACGCAGATTGTGGAAATGAATAAGCATCATGGCCTCCGGCGTAGCGTCAGAAATCAGGAACCGCTTGTTAACAGGCAATACCGGGTGAGCAACAGTCCTTTCTTTCATCGGTAATTCGCACTGGCGGTTGTACTCGGCAAGTTCTTTCTGAAAGGCACTGTTGTTTACGCCGTCAATATCGGAGAACGGACGGATGGCGAAGTTCAGCGGATGTGATTTGCACGCTCCCGGTCTGCCGACAAGAGCCATGAACAGAATGGCACTCTCATCCCATTTCCCTTTCAGCCGGACGAAATGAGTGTTGCCGATACCAAGACCGATAGCCACGAGCATAGCCCCGGCAAGATAATCCACCGGATAACCGTAACAGTCGTTAGCCTCGCGCACAATCCGCTGAATCTTCATCGGCATGGCTCCGAGAGGAAAATCACCGCCACGCATACTGACGCTCATATCCACAGCCTTGCCGAGAATGAGCATAGGGTCAACTGAATTTCCCATAGGCTATCGGTGGTTAATGGATTTAGCACGTGTGCCACGGCTGATGTCGGCCTCCATTTCAGAGAAAGACATAACTGAAGATTCACGCTTGTAGCCTCTGACATGCTCGACGAGTTCACTCTCAATAAACCGCCACGCCTTTTCGCCTGGTATCTTGTACGCCGGAATTTTTCCGTCACGCGCAAGGTTATACACAGTGGCTCTTGCCTTGCCGAGAATACGGCAGGCCTCAACCATGCCGATGAATTGCGTTGCCGACTTACGGTTGTTTCTCTCGGAGGTGAGTTGAGCGCGAAGCTCCCTCACCTCATTGGTCAAATCCCTTACGAGATTGACCAGCGATGACACTGCGCCCGGCAGCTCATCGAATGTTAGTCCTTCTTGTAACATAAAACTGGCGACTCCACTTTTGTATGGAATCGCCAGCAAAGTTCAGAAGTGTTTCAATGGTGGAATCCGTCACCCGATTTTGAACAAAATCCACCACGTTTCCACCATGATTTCACCACATCGGGTCGTTGTAGCCGTCATCTTCTAAAATGTTGTCACCAAGATTATAAGGTTGAATATCCATATCAGCATAAGCAGCTATCATAGCAGGATTAAGATTATTTGCGCGATTTGATGATTTTTTCGATTTTGTCTCTTTTTTAGGAGTGGATTTTGAGGTTTTGGTTTTCTTTACCGTAGTGGTTTCTGCATCGGTATCCAAATCTTCGCCGTCCGATGGGATTTCAAAACGGGCAACATTCTCGTTGATTTTAATTGTGCCTTGAGAACCTTGATATTTCAGTTTTCTTTCGATGGTGCAGACCTCGACATCCTTGAATTTTTGAGCGAACACCTGTTTGAGAAAATGGGCAGTGTGAGGATTCGGTTTCTTGAATGGTTTGGCGATATTCCAGCCGAAATGCATCATGTCCATTGTCGTAAGGGTATCGGGCAATTCGATTGCCTCATCGTCATAAAATTCCGGTACTCCCTCGGCATGTATATAAGCTGTGACGGCATCAATGATTTTATTCAGAACATTCAGTTCCACCAAGGGAGCAAGTGTATAGCCTATATATTTGATTACATTTTCTTCTTTCTGATAGGCTCGGTCTTCCTGCTTCTGTTTGTGTTGAGCCTTTCTTTCCTCATAGTCTATGACGATTTTTTTGGGAGTAGGCGTTTCAATTTTTACAATTCCGGATTCGATTGTTTCAGCGGGTACGGGCGGTTCAATAGGTTGAGCCAACTGCTGAATAGGCTCTGTTGGCAGAGGAATTGGCTCAGGTTCTGAGATCTCTTGTAAAGGTTGTCCCTCTTTGAGGCCAAGCCAACGAAAGAAGGATTCAAGGCCGGAAACGATAAGTGCGCCAAATTTCTTAGTGAAAAATTCATGCAATGCCAGATACAGCAAGCCAAATAATACGATGATACCACCGAATACGAGGTTGGCGTTAAATGTACTCATGCCACCGGTGTCGATGGCTGATTGGCGGGCAAGTGCGGCGAGAATTAAGGCAGCTATACCTATCCAAAGCCATAACTGCCAATGGTCGGGGATTTGTCCGTTCTTCATTCTGTAATATTTATGTTTCTAAAGATTTCATCAGATTTTATAACACAATGGTTATGTAAGATGTTCACCGAAAAGAAAATGCCACCCCTCGGTGTGAAGGATGGCATATAAGGTGGATTTGGTGTAGGCCTATTTCAGAGAAATGACATTGGCTGCTTCTCGTTTACGCTCGTCAACTACTTTTGCATAAATCTGAGTATTTTTTACGCTTCGGTGAGTGAGCATCTTGCTGATGGTCAAGATGTCAACGCCATTTGCGGCTAAAAGTGTGGCGAAGCTATGGCGCATCGAGTGGAACGTAACCCGTCGTGTGATTCCTGCTGATTTGAGCCATTGTTTCAAAGGATGATTGACCATGTGTTTTTTAAGGCCTTTGAATATAAGCCCCTCTGAACGTTCACCGCATAGGGCAAGCGTTTCATCACTGATGGGGAGATTGGCTTCCTCTTCCGTTTTCTCAGTGCAGATTCGGATCATATATCCACCGTCCTGTCCGAGTTGGATATGTTCCCACGATAACTGGAGTATATCGCTGATGCGTAGTCCTGTCATGCAACTGAACAGTGTCGCTTGTTTGAGAACAGGATGTTTGCAGGGAGTTTCAACAAGTTTTTTAACTTCTGCGAGAGTGAGAAATTCTTTCTTCACCTCTTTCCATTCTATTTTTTCAAGGAAGTCGTTGACATTCTCCCGGAGGTATTTCTCCTGATAAGCCATTTTCAGCAATGCGCGGAATGTTGACCAATATCCGGCTGCTGAGTTATGGGCGATGTTTCTTCCCTTGCCGTTGTTGCGTTGGCGTTTGGCTGAAAGGAGATAGGTGCGGAAGCCTTTGCAGAAGTCAACGGTCAGGTCGCAGAAACGGCATTTCCCCTTGCAATAGATGTCGAAATGACGATACACACAATCCCATTTCTGATATTTCTCCCTGCATTTGGTCTTGAAGTAAGCAAGGAAGTCCATGCGTTGCTTCTCCTTGTCGAGAAAGTCAAATTTCTCGTTGAGCAGTTGCTCAAAACGACGGCAACGTATAGCCTCAGCCTTTTCTTCCATAGAGGCGTTGAACTGACGCTCTCGCTCATTCTTGGGAGAGGCATAGATGTAGATGCCGAGAGTTTCACGGCGGCTCATACGGTTGGTATGAGGGTTACGGATTGCGGGATAGAAGTCGAGGTAGAGCGATATGCGTCCACCTGAGATAGCCTTCTTGCGAAGGAAAACTTTAGTGCATGTATTCATACGCAGTTTGGGGTTAATTAAAGATTTGAGGGCAAAGGTAGCAGGTGCTTCAACGGTGGAATCCGACACCCGATTTCGGTGCAATTCCACCTGTATGCCACCATTATTCCACCGCTCAAATCACAGGTGGAGCAAACAGATTATCAAGCTCTTGCTTGGATATTTTGATTATTCTTCCGGTTTTTACTTTCGTAATGCCGTGTGTCTTGATGTAATGGTAAAGTTGGTCGCGTGTCATGTTGAAATGCTCCATGGCTTCCGCCATTGTGTAGTATTCCGGCTCATCTGGCGCTGCCGTTCCTTTGGCTATGTCGAAATGCTTTTTAGAATATCGGGCCTCGCAACCGATTTTCTTCTTCGGTATGCGCTCTTTGGATACAAGATTGTAAATTGCCGATAGCGTCATACCATATCGCTCTTGGATTTCAGCAGCAGTGTACCATTCCGATATGTCCTCTTTTGGCTCCTGACTGGCAAAGAAACGGTCAATGTGTTTCTTGCTCCAAAGGGTTTTGCCGCGTTGCAGTGTCTTCGGAAAGTTATTTTCTTTCGCTGCCTTGAACAGCCATGAATTGCTGATACCGAATTTATCCAACACTTCCTTTGTGGTGTAGAACTCGGTAATGGCATCTTTCTCTTTTGCCGGACGCAATTCATAGAGATGCGAACCGTCAAATAAAGAATTGAGGCTTTCCCGGCTTATCAGAGTTTTACCCTTGAACTGGAAACAAGGGATAGAATTGGCCGCGAGATAATTGTAAACACTTCGTCTGCTTACGCCCAATAATCGGGCGCATTGACCGGGTGAGATGAATGGACTTTCATCTAAATTTTGTGGGATATTCGCTTTGGCTTGCTCCTTTGCCACATGTTCCTTTCGCTTGGCATCCTTATAGGCGTGTTCTGCACAACGCTTGGAACAATACCGCGTGGTGCATTTGCGGGCGGTGAAAACAGAATGACACCACTCGCAGGTCTTGGTGATTTCAATAGTGCTACTCATTCGATTTACGCTGTTATTTCTGTTAATATTCTGTTAAAAGTGTGCAAGGGCGTGCAATGGTGTGCAACCATGTGCAAATCATCCACGACCTTACAGTCGAGTTAGCCTCGGTTGAGTGGTGAGATACAACCGAGATACAAAAATGGGCGTAAAATCGAGCAAAAACGATTAAAATCGAGTATTGCAACAACAAAAATGGCACCCCGTAAAGAGGGCCATACTAATAGATTATGCTAAATTGTGATAGTTGTTGATAACTAAGTCATTTTCCGATGCAGAAGTTGCTGAAGATTGTGTTTAGGACTTCGGTGGAGGGGATTTCGCCGGTGATGGACGCGAGGTTGGAGAGGGTTTCGCGGAGGTGTTGGGCCACGAGGTCGGTCTCGAGTCCTGATTCCAATCCCTGGATCAATGGAGTGATTGAAGCGATCGACTGTCGGAGTGCCTCGGCTTGGCGTAGATTAGTAATAATTATGCTGTCATGGGCATTATCACAATTCTCAGAAGCAATCTCAGTGAGGGTTTCACGGATCCGGTCAATACCGGTCCCGTTTTCCACAGATATTGACAGCACATTGTAAATACAGCGGGAGTGGGATAAGAGTTGGTTGGATAGTGACTCAAGGCGTCGCATGGTATCAGTATCAACCAAGTCGCATTTGTTGAAAGCAATGATAACAGAGCTTTCGACGGATGTCTCTTTACGGATCTCTTCCGGTAAAGATGCTATTATTGATTCAGCCGATAGTCCCTCGATGTTCAATGAAGATATATCAATCAATGCGATTATTATGCGGGCTTGTTCGATGGCTTTATGAGACCGCTGTATGCCTATCTGCTCTATCGGATCGGACGTGTCGCGCAGTCCGGCTGTGTCGATGAACCTGAACATATAGTCGCCGATTTCCATAGTCTCCTCGATTGTGTCGCGTGTGGTGCCATGAATATCGCTTACGATTGCGCGGTCATAATCGAGCAAGGCATTCAGCAACGAGGATTTTCCCGCATTGGTCGCGCCCACTATCGCCACGGGTATTCCCTCCTTGATAGCACTTCCCTTGCGGAATGAACCATACAGATGCTGCAATTCGCCCTTTATAGAGAGGGCGGTAGCAAGCAGCCGGCTCCGGTCGGCAAACTCTACATCCTCCTCGGAGAAATCCAGTTCGAGCTCAAGAAGTACGGATAGCTCTAACAATTGCTCCCTCAGTTCAGTGAGTTTTCGCGAGATGCTACCTTTCATCTGGCTCATGGCAATCCTGTGGGCCGCACGCGAAGTTGATGCTATCACATCGGCCACGCCCTCGGCCTGTGCGAGGTCCATCCGGCCGTTCATCACAGCGCGTCGGGTAAACTCTCCGGCCTCAGCCATTCTGCATCCAGCCTTGAGCAACAGGGCCAGGGCCTCGCGTTGTATCCATCTCGACCCGTGCACGGATATTTCCACAGTATCCTCGCCGGTAAAACTCTTGGGAGCCCTGAACACAGTGGCCACGCATTGGTCCACTGCTTCATTTCTCGTCCAATCGCCAATCTCGCCAAGGTGAGCCTTGTGGCTTGGCGAATCGCCCAGCGGTTTCCCTTTCCATATTCTGTCGGTGATCTCTATGGCTTGCGGACCGCTCACACGTATCACGGCAATTCCTCCCACACCTCCCGGTGTCGATATGGCACAGATAGTATCTTCCATCCTTATAGTCTTGATGTTAGAGTCGCTAATATTCAATTCTTCTTTTTCAGTGTGCTCCACTGATTGAAATTACATTGGCTTTCCAGTTCGGCCTCGATGTCATCGGGCAAAGCCGGGAACAGGTCATGTCCGGTGATGCGTTCGATCTCGTCGATAGTCACGGCACACGGCTGCATACCGCCTTTCACCTTCTCGTTGGGCATGATGAATCCTATGCCTCTTGCAGGGTTGGAGTAGGGGGCTATGATGGCCTTAAAGAATCTCGACGGCACCCACACTCTCGAATCGCCTATAAGCTCCATAGGCTTCTCATCAATGATGGGACCGCACACTATATAGATCCGTCCGTCGATCTGCGCCCACAACCGGCATTTCTCTTCAAGATTTTTCCATGCTCCGGTGTTCAGGGCGTTCACTTGTGGACATATATTCGACATGAAGAAAGTCTCCTCCATAGCCTTGCTGTCCCACTTCATGTCGCCTGCCGGAGCCATGTGTCCGCGGTCATATCCCGAGTAGGAGTAATCCCACGAGTCGGGACATCCCTCAATGTCGGGATCGCTTGTGAACTTGTCCTTTCTCGGCACATCGCCCATAGTTTCCTCATCGGTCAGTTCCCACGACACCCAGTTGGGTATATGGCACTTTTCATTGAACGATATATCCATCCCCTTGTAGCTTTTAAGCTGAGAGGGGACAGCCGGGTTGGTCACCACCTTCATCAGATCTCCGTAAGCGCCCTCGTTACGAACTATCTGTACTTCTTCGGGATTGTCACATCCTATCAGCGAGTTCACCACCCAGGCTCCGGCAAGTATGATAGCCGTAACCAATATAGTGCGCATGTCGGTCTTTGCGCGTTTACTTCTTTTCCTGTTGCTCTTTCTATATTTCTTAGCCATACTTATCTATATGTTGTTTAATATCTCAGCAATTTCGGCCGCATCCTTTACCGAAGTCCCCGGGCCGATGGGCAGACTCAGTATTTCCCCGCTCAACTGTTCGGTCACAGGCAGAGGTCCATGTCTCAGAGAGCCGGCATAGCAGGGCTGAAGGTGAGGCGGGGTGGGGTAGTGGATATCAGTCTCCACGCCGGCGTCCAAGAGCCGTTCCCTCATTTGATCCCGATGGCCGTCAAGCACCCTTATCACATACTGATGCCACACATTGTCGGTCACGGCATTGCTCATTTCGGGGGTGACTACGCCATCTTTCCTTATCGTGCGGTGATACGCGAGTGCGCGGGCAAACCGGTCGGCGTTCTCATCGGCCGTGTGCCTCAGCTTCACCGCCAGCATCGCGCCTTGCAGAGGGTCCATCCGGCAATTGTATCCGCGGTATATATTATGATACCTGCGGTCGCTTCCATAGTTGGCCAAGGCTCTCACCGTGTCAGCCAGCACTCGGTCGTTGGTAGTGACTGCGCCGGCATCACCCAATGCACCTATATTTTTGGTGGGATAAAAGCTGAATGCCGCGGCATCGCCGAGGCCTCCTGCCTCTACGGTGCCGTTTATTCCGGCCACAGTGGCTCTTCCGCCTATAGCCTGGGCACAGTCCTCGATTATTTTAAGATTATGCCTGCCGGCCATATCCATCAGTTCAGAGTCCCAAGCCATGCGTCCATACAGGTGTACGGTCATAATTCCTTTGGTCGACGGGCTTATTGCAGTTTCGGCTGCACGGCTGTCGATATTCATACTCCTGATATCCACATCCACCGGCACCGGCACCAGGCCGGCATCACTGATGGCAAGCAGTGATGCAATATACGTATTTGCCGGGACTATTATCTCGTCGCCTCTTTCAAACACGCCCATCTCCACATATGCCCTCACTATGAGTTTCAAGGCATCCAGTCCGTTGCTCACTCCTATGGCATACTTGGTCGACGTCAGTTGCGCCAGATCATCCTCCATGGCATCAATCTCCGTCCCGCCTATGTACCTTCCGCTTTTTATAACCCTCTCCGCGGCCGCCATCAGCTCATCCATATATGGCTCGTTGGCGTGTCTCAGATCGAGGAATGGATATTTCACCTTCATAAGTAAGTCTTAAAAATTAAACGCTAAATGTAAGTCTTAAAGAGCTTGCCCAATAAATCTTGTTCTTTTTGGCTATTTTGGCTTTGTCACTCAGTCGCATAGCTCGCTATGCTCCTTCATTCCGCAGCCAAAATACCGCAAAAATAACTGCGATTTATATGTGCATTAATTTTTACGACTTACTTATCACAGGTCCTTTCTTTTTGGCTAAAGCAAGAAATTCGTCAAAGTCCCTCACATAATCCTCCTCTTCGTATGGCATGTTCACTATCGACAGGCACACGCTCCCCGAAGCGAAGTTGTCAATCCCTCTCCATATGCCGGGCGGGAGGTACAGCCCTTCGTATGGCCGGTTGAGGCTATAGGTCATTTCGGTGAAACCGTCAGATATATTTACGTTGAAACTCCCGCTTGCAGCCACGAGCAGTTGCTGCAGGCGATGATGCGAATGACCACCGCGTTCGGCTCCGGCGGGCACATCATATATCCAATAAGTGCGGGCTATGCTGAACGGCAATTGGTCATTGTCCTGTACAAATGTCAGATTCCCGCGCGGGTCGCATATTTTGGGCAGAGTGATAATGGTCGGTTTCATTGGCGTAGACGCATGAAATGCAAATTTAATAATTTCTCCACCGTTTATCAATATCCGGCGTGATTTTTTGAAATTATTTGCCAAAATGTCGGGATATGTTTTAAAACACATTCTTTACCGGCGGTATTATAAAAAATTATTACTACTTTGCGGACGCTTAACCATAGGAACCGGTTGGGCATCTTCTTACTTTATTAATACCAAGATATCTCAGAGAATATGAAAGTCTATCAAACCAACGAGATTAAAAACATCGCCCTTCTCGGTAGCAAGGGCTCCGGTAAAACCACGCTCGCAGAAGCTATGCTCTACGAGTGTGGAGTGATAAAACGTCGTGGCACCGTTGAAGCGGGCAACACAGTATCCGACTCTTTCCCCGTTGAGAAGGAATATGGCTATTCGGTATTCTCCACCGTATTCTACGCCGAATTTCTCGGCAAGAAGCTCAATGTGATCGACTGCCCCGGAGCCGACGACTTTGTCGGCAACGCCATCACCGCCCTCAATGTCACCGACACGGGTGTGATCCTCATCAATGCCCAGTATGGAGTGGAAGTGGGCACACAGAATATATTCCGCACCACCCAGTCTCTCAAAAAGCCTGTCATCTTCGCCCTCAACCAGCTCGACGGCGACAAGGCTGATTATGAGAACGTAATCGAGCAGATGCGCGAGCATTTCGGCAACAAGATCGTGACCGTGCAATATCCCATCCAGTGTGGAGCCGGCTTCAACGCCATGATCGACGTCCTGCTCATGAAGAAATACTCGTGGGGGCCTGACGGCGGAGTCCCCGTTATCGAGGATATCCCGGCCGACCAGATGGACCGTGCCAAGGAATTGCACCAGGCCCTTGTCGAGGCTGCCGCCGAGAACGACGAGACCCTCATGGACAAGTTCTTCGAGGAAGGACATCTCACCGAGGATGAGATGCGCGAAGGTATCCGCAAGGGTCTTATCGATCGCTCCATCTATCCCGTATTCTGCGTCAGCGCCGCCAAGGACATGGGCGTGCGCCGCATGATGGAGTTCCTGGGCAATGTCGTGCCTTTCGTGCAGGATATGCCCGCACCCGTTACAGCCGATGGCGTCGAGGTCAAGCCCAATAGTGACGGCCCCCTCTCTCTATACTTCTTCAAGACCACTGTCGAGCCACATATCGGCGAGGTCAGCTATTTCAAGGTTATGTCGGGCACGCTTACTCCGGGCGTAGATCTCGAGAATGTCACCCGTGGTTCACGTGAGCGCATCGCACAGCTTTATTGCGTGTGTGGTAACATCAAGACCCAGGTCGACAAGCTGTGTGCCGGCGATATCGGCGCCACCGTCAAACTCAAAGATGTGCGCACCGGCAACACTCTCGATGCCAAGGACTGCGAATACCGCTTTGATTTCATCCGTTACCCCGAGCCCAAGTACCGTCGCGCCATCCGCCCCGTCACCGAGAGCGATTCCGAGAAACTCATGACCATCCTCACCCGTATGCACGAGGAGGATCCCACATGGGTTATCGAGCAGAGCAAGGAACTCAAGCAGGTGATCCTTTCCGGACAGGGCGAATTCCACCTCCGCACCCTCAAGTGGCGTGTAGAGAATAACGATAAGCTCCCCATCATCTTCGAGGAGCCCCGTATTCCCTATCGTGAGACGATTACCAAGGCTGCCCGTGCCGACTATCGCCATAAGAAGCAGAGCGGTGGTGCCGGTCAGTTTGGCGAGGTTCACATCATCATCGAGCCTTATAGCGAAGGCATGCCTGCCCCCGACACCTACAAGTTCGGCAACCAGGAATTCAAGATGAGTGTACGCGACACTCAGGAGATACCTCTCGCATGGGGCGGTAAGCTCGTTGTCCACAACTGTATCGTGGGTGGAGCCATCGATGCCCGTTTCATCCCCGCTATCGTCAAGGGTCTCATGGATCGCATGGAGCAGGGTCCCCTCACCGGCAGCTATGCACGTGACGTGCGCGTGTGTATCTACGACGGCAAGATGCACCCGGTTGATTCCAATGAAATCTCCTTCCGTCTGGCAGGCCGCAACGCCTTCTCCGAGGCATTCCGCAACGCCAATCCCAAGGTGCTCGAGCCTATCTACGATGTTGAGGTGATGGTGCCCGGCGACGTGATGGGTGATGTGATGAGCGACCTCCAGGGCCGTCGAGCCATCATCATGGGTATGGAGAGCGACAACGGCTTCGAGAAGATCATCGCCAAGGTGCCCTTGAAAGAGATGGGATCCTATTCCACCGCGCTTTCTTCAATCACCGGCGGCCGCTCGGCATTCACGATGAAGTTCTCGTCCTACGAGCTCGTTCCGTCGGACGTTCAGGAAAAACTGCTTAAGGAATACGCCGAGAAGGCCCAGGCTGACGAATAATACACTCACCTAACGCTGGACACATTCTGACCGCACATAGGTTATAACGTACAGCGAAGTCTCAGCAATACTTTCGCCGGGAGAGAGATCAAATCGATTGATCCTCTTCCGGCAATCTTTTTTCTGTGAGGCACCACACTGTGGCATACGATATCACCGAGCATATGGCCACAGGAAACATCATCCCGTAATATCCGGTCATCTCCACCACGATAAACATTGCCATGAGAGGAGCCTTGATGATTCCCGCCATGGTACCTGCCATAGCGATGAGGGCGCAATTGCCAAGCGGGAGTGAGAGTCCGAACATATCGTTGAGCAACGCGCCGATGAAGAAGCCCGCCATACAGCCGGCAAACAGGGTAGGGGCGAAATCTCCTGCCACACCGCCTCCGCTATTGGTAGCGGTGCATGCTATCCCCTTGACAGCAGCCACTCCGCCACACACCAATACCACGGTCTCAAGCGACGGTGCGCCATTGGTGTGCCACAGTCCGAAATCAGTCATCACATGGAAACTGCCGTCGATAAGATGCGCCATCGTGGTGTATCCTTCGCCATACAAGGCCGGGAACAGGAACACGAGCACCGAGAGTATCCCTCCCGAGGCAAGTGCCTTGAGCCACGGCGAGCGTATCCGCGCGAAGAGCCGTCCTGTCAAGCCTCCGGCATAGGAATAATAAAGCGAATATAATCCGCACAGCACCCCGATCACTATTATCCATCCACTCATATGGGGATCGAAGTATTGTGGATGTGTCAGTGGCACGTCCAGTGTGAATCCGGTCATGCCATAACTTGTCATTCCTCCTATCACACAGGCGATGGTGAGGGCTATCACCGATACGGTGGTCATCTGCATTCCCATCACTTCCAAGGTAAACATCATGCCTCCCACGGGGGCCTTGAATATTCCGGCGATACCTGCTCCTGCTCCGCAACCTATAATAATCATCATCAGCCGTGGTGGCAGTCCCACCCATCGGCCCAATTGGCTTGCCAAGGCGGCTCCGGCGGACGCGATAGGTCCCTCGGCTCCTGCCGAACCTCCGAACCCTAAGGTGAGGGTCGATGCCATTATCGGGCCATATGTGTATGTCGACGGTATATCATATTGTTTGTCCTTTACCATTTTGCCGATCTTACTCAGCCCATGTTCGATATTTCGTTTGAAGCCATATCGTTGCAGGGCTACCGTCAGCACAATTCCGGCAAGCGGGATCACAAGTAGGGCCCAGTTCACATCGTCGGCCTTGAAGTGTGACACCAATAATACCGACATCCATTTTATGGTCGATTTGAGTATGAATGCACATCCGCCTGTGATCAGTCCCACAAGGGATGCGAGTACATACAATGACACAGACGGAGGCAATGAGCCTAACCGCCATTCCTTTTGGGCTGTGACAAAGGGTGGCTCCACAGGCGGAACTTTCGATGTGGAGGAATCCTGGGGCGGGGGTGTATTTTGTGAGGATATTGGAGACATGTGGGAAAATGTTTACTATATTTTAACACATTTCATTGTCCATTAGTTCCGTCATCATACCTATATTGATTAGGTTGAGTATAGAGTATAAAGTATAGACTATAGATCTTTAGACCAGTGGATTTTGTTTAGACCAGAGATCTAAAGATCAAGTATAGAGGGATTTTTGATCTAAAAGGGGGGGGTAGGGATATATTGGTGGTATATATAGAGCTGTGAGGGTGGACGCGGGGAATTATAGGACGTCTTCGACGCCCGTTTTGGTATGGGTTTCGTTTTCCCCACGCCTCGGGAACGCGCAAATCTTGCCCTGGCGGGCGATTTGCACGTTCCCTCGTGGTGGGGCTTCAATTACATCGCCGCTTCGCGGCTTAGTGGGTGGATGGCCTGCGGGGAGTTGCGTGCCCGGTTTGTGGTGGGACTACGACTACATCGCCTCTCGGAGGCTAATAGAGGTATAATGGCTCCGGCCCGTCGCGGGTGGGAGTCATTCGTTTTTTAGTGTTGTAGCAGTATGTCAAGGGGCTCTTGCCGAGCGTTTATTTCAGCCCTTGCGGGCTGAAAGGTTATAAGGTTATTATTCAGCGGAGCTGAAGGTTATGTGGTTAGGAGGTTATGGGGTTATAGGGAGGCTTATTTTTGCTATGAATACCATCTTTTTTATGCCTTGGTCTTGTATTCCATTTTGCTATGAATACCATCTTTTTTATGCCTTGGCCTGGTATGCCATTCTCTTTATTCCTATTCCTCTTTTGTGTAACCTTATTGCTGGTTCCGGTGGAACGGCGGAGGTCGGCGCTCCGCTTAGATGGGTATGGGTGGTCGGGGGATTGGTGCATCGTCTGCGGGATGG
>CAJUSW010000017.1 GCA_910589485.1 uncultured Duncaniella sp. | reverse complement strand
GTTTAGGGGGCCTCTGTGTGGTGTGGCCCTGCATGCCGAGGTAGAAGAAGGCGGGGATCTGTTCCCTGTCGACGTTTATGTGTATGACAAGGAAGCCTATGCCGCACAATAATGGGAATAGTGCGGAGCAGAGGCTGAGGAATTTCCCGGGGTCGGGTTGCATGGGGGAGTAGCCTTTGTATTCCTGGGCGTTGAGCAGGAGCATGAAGGCGGGTGAGGTGCCGCGTACACTGTCGGGGCGGGAGTAGGAGGCGTAACGGATGCGTTTGCGCAGGGTTTTGACCTGACGGCGGGTGTAGCCGGTGTATTCGGGGTACATGCCCGAGAATTCGCGTTGTTTCCCCTCGCGTGAGAGGTAGAGGAGTGCGGTTGCGCCCTCGGGGGATGTTGCGAGGCGGTAGTCGAGATATGAGCGGAGGAGGTCGGTTGAGTCGTAGCCTTTGGGGTCTACGATTACGATTGGGCGCGGGCGGGAGAGCCGACGTGCGCGTTCGAGCCTGGATATGACGGTTTTCTCGACGGGGGAGAGTTCCCGTCCGAGAAATCGTGAGAATTGGAGACACCATATGTCGGGTCGCCGGATTCGTTTGGTTAGGTGGGTTACCTTGTGGCTCGTTGGTTTCATATCACCGGCAAAGGTAGATTACCGAGGAGGATGATATGGTGCGATAATGTCGTGTAGTGGGCGAATTTTTGGACCAGAGGGCCAGAGATTTTTTATTTTTAAGTATAGAGGGATTTTTGAGTATAGAGGGGGAAGTATAGAGTATAGGGATTAGATTATTAGGGGTGGGGATTTTAGGAGTACATTGGTGGTATGTAGGAGGTTAGCAAGGGTGGACGCGGGGATTTATAGGACGTCTTCGACGCCCATTTTGGTGTGGGTTTCGTTTTCCCCACGCCTCGGGATCGCGCAAATCTTGCCCTTTCGGGCGATTTGCACGTTCCCTCGTGGTGGGGCTATAACTACATCGCCACTTCGCGGCTTATCGGGTAGGTGGCCTGCGGGTAGTTTGTGGGCCTGGTTCGTGGTGGGGCTACGATTTCATCGCCTCTCCGAGGCTTAGTAGTTGGTGGGCCTGCGGGGAATTTACGGGCCGAAAAAAAGGATCAGTAGATTTTGATCTTTGGATCTATGGTCTATAACTACCGAAATTTAATCTTTAGATCTATGGTCTACTATCCGCTGACCCTATGTTTCGACGGATCATATCCATATGTATCTCAACGGCGACAAGCAGTCGACGTCAACGCGGAAATGTATAAAAAGATAAAAAGGAACTGCTTCACGCAGCCCCTTTTCATGAGTTTCCAATAGGTACAATTTCTAAGGTAAAAAAGATTGTTTTAGGTTCGTGATGCAAAGATAGAGCAACTTTCGGGGGTGGCGAAATTTTTTTATATGTTATCCAACATATTTTCATGCCTGCACAGCCCTCAAGGCCATCTAAAGCCTACTTAACTATCTATCCTGCAACTTATTGTTGATATAACATTTACTCAATCGAAATTGCTTAAAATTTGTTAATCGTTATATTTTGTCCTCATAAATATGCGTCGTAAGCTCTTTTCCGTCCCATACGGCATAGGAAAAACGGGAGATCCAATCCCCCAAAACAACCACCCTCGCGCCATCGGCAAGAGCCCTATCCATGAGCACATGAAGATGCCCGAAGATGAAATAATCCACCTTGGCCTCGGGATGATTTTCATTGTAGGCAGAGGCATACTCCACAAGCGACTCTCCCACTCCTTCGCGGGAAACATAACCGCCCTTTTTACGGCTGTGGGACGACCAGGCATGGGCAAACCCCACAGTCCACCGCGGATGAATGGCGGCAAACATACGCTGGGCCACCCGGCACCTGAACAGCGACCGCAACCGGCGGAATGTCCACGGCAACCGCCCTACGCCATCGCCATGCTCCATGAGGAATCTCGCGCCATCCATTTCTGTGACCATGATACCGTCGTGGACCGTCATGCCTATCTCGGAGGGGAGGTAGTCGAATATCCACACGTCGTGATTACCCTTGAACCAGATAATCTCTACCCCATTGTCGGCAAGCCTGGCAAGCTCACCGAAAAAGCGGGTATAGCCACGCGGCACCACGTCGCGGTACTCCCACCAGTAATCCAGGATGTCACCGAGCAGTATCAACCGCCTGGCACGCGGCTCGATCGAACGCAGGAAATTGACCACCTTAAGCTCGTGCTCACGATGGTCGGCTATATATCCCGCGCCCAGATGCAGGTCGCTCATGAAATAGGTAAGGTCACGCATGCCCGGAAAGATCAGAGAAATCCGAGATCGAGCTTGGCCTCCTCGCTCATCATGTCCTTGGTCCACTCGGGCTCGAACACGATGCGTATGTCCACGCTCTTGATCCCCTCGATGCTCTCGAGTTTTATGCGGGCATCATCGATGATAAAATCGGCGGCCGGACAGTTGGGGGCGGTAAGCGTCATGTCGATATGCAGGTTGCCCTCATCATCAAGATCTATGGCATATATGAGTCCGAGGTTGTATATGTCGACAGGTATTTCGGGGTCAAAGACGGTCTTGAGCATCTTCACCACTTTCTCTTCTATAGCAAGTTTCTCTTCGGGAGACATTGTATCAATAATTTAATAGATTAACAATTACCAACTCGGGGGGTCGATCAATGAGCTTCGAGCCAGTTGGGAGCAACCCCGGCAGCCACTTCGAGAGGAACAGCCCCGGCATAGGCGCCTTCCATTCCGGAAATCACGAGCGATTTCAGCTCATCAAGCTCGGAAGGCACCACGTCGAATATCAATTCATCGTGCACCTGCATGATCATGCGCGACTTCATGCCCCGGCGCTCCATCTCGGCATATATCCTCACCATCGCCACCTTAATTATATCGGCGGCCGATCCTTGGATGGGGGCGTTCACGGCATTTCGCTCGGCATACCCGCGCACCACGGCGTTGCGCGAATTGATCTCGGGCAGATAGCGGCGACGGCCCATGCGGGTGGTCACATAACCGTTGTGGCGGGCATCCTCAACAGCCTTGTCGAGATACTCGCGTATATGGGGATATGTGGCGAAGTATCCGTCGATAAGTTTCTTGGCGTCAGCACGGGCTATGCCGAGACGCTCCGACAGGCCGAAGGCTGATATACCATATATAATACCGAAATTGGCAGTCTTGGCATGGCGGCGCTGATCCTCGGTCACCTCCTCAAGAGGCACCTTATACACCTTGGAGGCGGTGATGCGGTGAATGTCGTCGCCCGACAGGAAGGCTTCTATCATATCCTTGTCGCCACTCAGGTCGGCAATGAGACGCAGTTCGATCTGTGAATAATCGGCACTCATCATCACATGTCCGGGATCGGGGATGAAAGCGCGACGTATCTCTCGACCGTCGTCGGTGCGGATAGGGATGTTCTGCAGATTGGGGTTGGTAGAGGAGATGCGGCCTGTGGCAGTGACAGTCTGGTTGAAAGAGGTGTGAATCTTTCCGGTCTCGGGATTTATGAGCGCAGGAAGTGCGTCAAGGTAAGTGGTCACGAGCTTGCGCAGGCGACGTATCTTAAGTATGAGACTCACCAGGGGTACCTTGGCTGCATATTTCTCAAGCACCTGCTCGGTGGTGGAATAGGAGCCACGGGCTGTGCGCTTGGCCTTGGGATCGATCGCAAGACGGTCGAACAGCACCATTCCCACCTGAGCGGGTGAGCCGATGTTGAACTCGCCTCCGGCCATGCTGTAGGCCTCCTGCTCAAGAGCGGCGAGACGCTCCTTAAGCCGAGCCGAGAGATCGGTGAGGACATCGGGATCGATTCTAACTCCGGTCCACTCCATTCCGGCAAGCACACGTATGAGAGGAAATTCCACATCATCGAGCAGAGGCGTCATATCACGTTCGGCAACTTCAGCCGACAGAACCGGACGCAGACGCATGGCCAGATCGGCCTCCTCGCAATAGCGGGCCATAGCCTCCTCGACAGGCAATGATTTCTTAGGATGACCGGGGCGAGCGTCGGGGGCGATACCCTGCAACGGAAGTCCGAGATATTTCGAGGCTATCGTTGCGGCATCGTGCTTCATCTCGGGGTCGATGACATAGTGGGCCACCGACACGTCAAAGTAAGGCGCGTCAAATGGTATGCCCTCGTGCAGGAGCAACAGCATGGCCCGCTTAATATCAAGGCTCACCATGCATGGCCCCTCCTTCACAAAGAGCGGAGCCAATATGGCCCTCACCTCGCGCCGTGCCTCTTCATCGGCCGGGAAGAGGATGATGTGGCCCTTGCATGGCTCCCAACTTATGGCAAGCCCCTCGATCCTCGACACCATTGCCTCCTCGCCCGGAGCGTAGGCCGAGATGCCTACCGCAGGTCGTGAGGACGCATCCTTAACAACCTCAGCGATGCGTGCCGGGGTGTCGGCAACTTCATAGAACCGAGTCTCGCACACAAGCGAGGCCGACAGCGGTGCATCGGCCACCGTGTCGGGCGAATCAAACAGCGAGCCCATGCCCGATCCATCGTCGGCCTGAGCCGGCTCCGCGGCCTTCGTGGTGGCCGCTTTGACCGCCTCGGCCGAGGCTATCTGGGCCTTCAGGCGTCCCATCAGCGACTTGAAATCCAGCTCACGGTATATCTCCATAAGCTTTTCGAGGTCCATCGGCTTCCTGTCGAGCGAATCTATATCGATATTCACAGGCGCGTCGGTGCATATCGTGGCGAGCCATTTGGACATGCGTATCTGTTCGGCATTGTCAATGACCTTGCGCTGCAACGCACCCTTGAGCTTATCGGTATTCTCGAGCAAACCCTCCACACTGCCAAACTCGGCAATGAGCTTGCGGGCGGTCTTCTCCCCTACTCCGGGGCAGCCGGGTATGTTGTCGGAAGCATCCCCCTCGAGCGCAAGCAGGTCTATCACCTGACGGGGATAGGAAATGCCATATCGCTCGCACACACGCGCCGTATCCCTCACCTCGAAGCCCTCGCCCTTCAGTGCGGGACGATACATATATATATGTGGTCCCACGAGCTGGCCGTAGTCCTTATCGGGGGTCATCATGTATGTATCATACCCCTTGGCGGCAGCCATGGTGGCGAGAGTGCCTATCACATCGTCGGCCTCATAGCCGTCCAGTTCGATCACCGGGATGCGGTAGGCCTCAAGTATTCTCTTTATATAAGGTATGGCAAGCGTGATATCCTCGGGCTGCTTGTCGCGCTGGGCCTTGTAAGCCTCAAACTTCTCGTGGCGGAACGTAGCACCGTGTGGAGGATCGAAACACACCGCTATGTGGGTGGGATCCTCCTTTTTGAGAAGATCCTCGAGTGTATTGCAGAAGCCAAACACCGCCGAGGTGTTGAAACCGGTCGATGAAGCAAAGCGCGGGGAATGTATCAGCGCATAGTAGGCGCGGTATATGAGCGCGTAGGCATCCAGCAGGAATAGTCGTTTCTCCATGATTACAGGATAGTCAAATTTGTGGTAAAGTTACTCATTTATCATGTAAAAAGCCGTTGAGGATCTCTATTTTTACTTAAATTTTTGAAAATTGGACTTTTTATTGAAGAATTTTGTAAATTTGCACTCCGTTATGACCGACATCCAATCCATACGCACATCCCTTGCTCCACAGCTTGAAAGGCTCAACCAACTGATAGCCGACAAGCTGAGGTCGCCCAACCCGCTCATAAACGAGGTGATAGGCCGCTATCTGAGCCATAAAGGGAAGCAGCTGCGCCCCATGATGGTCATACTCTCGGCCAATCTGCTCGGAGCATCCGACCCCGAGCGGGTGATGGCCTCGGCCGCATCGATCGAGATGCTGCACAACGCTTCGCTCATCCACGACGATGTGATCGACCAGTCGGCCACCCGCCACGGCATCTCCACAATCAACGCCATGTGGGACAACCATATTGCCGTGCTCGTAGGGGACTATTTCGTATCCTCGGCCCTACAGTTGGTGATATCCACCGGAGACCTCAGAGCCGTTGAGACCATAGCATCACTCGGACGCCTGCTTTCGACGGGCGAAATGGACCAGATAAATAACGCAACCAACCACACCATCTCGGAAGAAGCATACTACGAGATAATATCCCACAAGACAGCCTCGCTTTTCGTGGCTTGCGTGGAAATGGGAGCATACGCGGCCGAAGCCGACGAGCGCAGACTGGACGTGATGAGAAGGTTTGCCATGAAGTTCGGACAGTGCTTCCAGATCAAGGACGACATATTCGATTATTTCAAATCCGACTCCCTCGGCAAGCCTACCGGCAACGACCTGCGAGAAGGCAAGGTGACACTGCCATTGCTTCACGCTCTGTCGGGCGAGGCCACTATGGAATGTCTTGAGATGAACGCCCTCCTGATGCGTGGCTCACTCAATGACGACGAGATCGCCACTCTGATAGAGTACGCGATAAAGGCAGGAGGCATCGACTATGCCAACGCCACACTACACCGTCTGCGTGACGAAGCGGCCGCCATACTCGCCGAACTCGGCCCGGATCTCGACACCACTCCCCTCCTCACCCTGCTCGACTACATCATAGACCGTGACAATTGATCCAGCCCCCCACAGCCGGTGCACCCTCGACGTGGCGATAGCCACCCATACGCCCGAGGGGATACAGCGCGTGGCCTCCATGGATCTTCCCGTGATAGATGGAGTGAGCTACATAGTGTCATGGCAGGATCACCGCGACGCTCCGATACCGCAACAATTGACCGAACGTGACGACGTGACGATACTCCGCTTCGATGGCAAGGGGCTGTCACGAAACCGGAACAACGCGCTGTCTCATTGCAACAGCGACGTGATACTGATCTCCGATGATGACACCAGGCTTTATACCGACGGGATATACCGCCTGATTGATACGTTCACTGCTGATCCTGACTTAGACCTCGCAACTCTCCGTGCCGACTATGCCGGGACACACAAATATTATCCCTCCGGCAATTGCAGGTTGAGGCTACCTCTCCCCAAGAATTATTTTGTATCAAGCATAGAAATAGCGTTCCGACGTAATTCCACAGGCAACCCGGAGTTCCATCCTGATTTCGGAATAGGCTCCGATCACATGCACGGCGGGGAGGATGAGTTATTGCTTCTCTCGGCCATACGGCGCGGACTCAACTGCCAATACATCCCGCTGACCATCTGCTCCCACCCCCAGGAATCGACCGGCACCAAACCCATCCTCTCAGGTAAAAACATCCGGGCCATGGGGTGCATAATAGCTTTGACCTATCCCGTCTCATGCATCCTGCGCTTACCGCTCAAGGCATGGAGAATACATCGGCGCGGACAGTCATCGTTGCCAAAAGCCCTCCTTTACCTGGCCTCGGGAGCCCTCCGCGCGCCATTCCTTTTCCCTGACAAGAAGTATCTGTGGTGAGGTTTGAGCCTCTCCAAATGTTAATAACCACGTGATTTTGAGGATTTATTTCCTTTTTATGCCGTCCGTTTCAAGAAAATTGCTTACCTTTGCACCCTAAAACGATAATTTCTAAGACAAATGGACATTAAACCTGCTACACAGCACCCTAAGTTACTGTTCGAAGTCAGCTGGGAGGTGTGTAACAAGATCGGAGGCATCTACACCGTGCTCTCCACTAAAGCCAAAACTCTCCAGAAAATCAGCAAAGACACCACAGTCTTTATCGGTCCCGACGTTTGGTCAGAAGCCAATCCGTCACCTTGGTTCACAGAATGTAACGTTGCAGGCCTAAGCAAATGGGCTAAAAGCGCAAATCTACCCGACGGCGTAAGCGCAAGAGTGGGCAGATGGGAGATTCCCGGCCGCCCGATAGCCGTCCTTGTAAAATTTGATGGCATGTATGCTGTCAAAGATGAATTTTATGGTGAGATGTGGAACCGCTTCGGCGTAGATTCCCTCCACGCTTACGGCGATTACGACGAAGGCTGTGCCTTCGCCCACGCTTCAGGAATAGTGATCGAATCGATAATCATGTCGGGCTTCGGCGACGTAGCCCCTGCAGCCCCAACCGGTCGCAGAGGACGCCCCCGCAAAGTCACCCCGTCGGTAGTAGCGCACTTCGACGAATGGACCACCGGCATGGGACTCCTATACCTGAAATGGAAAATGCCTCAGGTGGCCACCGTATTCACCACACATGCCACAAGCATTGGCCGCAGCATATGCGGCAACAACAAGCCACTATACGACTACATGAGCGGATACAACGGCGACCAGATGGCCCGCGAGCTCAACATGGAGGCGAAACATTCGCTCGAGAAGGCCGCAGCCCATCAGGCCGACGCTTTCACCACCGTGAGCGAGATCACTGCCCGCGAGTGTGAGCAGTTGCTCGAACGTCGCCCCGATGTAGTCACCCCCAACGGTTTTGAGAAAAATTTCGTGCCGGCTGCAGCCAAGTTTGACACAGCCCGCGCCGAAGCCCGCAAGTCGCTCATCGACGTGGCCAACGCCCTCACCGGAGCTGATTATGATGACAACGCGTTCATCGTGATCACCAGTGGCCGTTGCGAGTACCGCAACAAGGGTATAGACGTGTATCTCGACATGGCCTCGGAACTTCGCAACATGCCTGCTTGCCGCAAGATCATCGCCTACGTGATGGTGCCGGCATGGCCCAAGGAGCCCCGCGCCGATCTGGAGCAGAGGCTCGCTGATGCCGAGGCAGGATCCAAGGCACCGCTTGCCGAACCGGTGATCACCCATTGGCTCAACAACCCCGACAGCGATGCCGTGATCAACCGCATCCGCGCTCTCGGATTCTGCAATGTTGATCCCCGCGTCACAGTCATCTATGTGCCATGCTATCTCAATGGAACCGACGGCATATTCAACCGCTCCTACTACGATCTGCTGATCGGAGCTGACGCCACAGTATTCCCCTCCTACTACGAACCCTGGGGTTACACTCCCCTTGAGAGCGTGGCTTTCGGTGTGCCCACCGTCACCACATCTCTGTCGGGCTTCGGACAGTGGTCGCTGGAATCGTTCCAGAATTTCTTCGAGGAGTGTGGCGTGAATGTGATAGGACGCGGCGACTCCAACTACCACGACGTTGTGACCAACATAGCACACTCCATTGAATACCTGACTTGCGCCGACCAGCGCACCATGGCCCGCATCCGCAAGGCGGCCATGCGCACGGCGGCAGCCGCCTCATGGGGCAATTTCATAAAATATTACGACCAGGCCTATGCAATAGCCCTGGAGAACGCTTCCCGACGCGTGTAGCGTCTCTTCACATCAGCCTCTCTCCCCTCTCATATTTTCGTATCTTTCCGAATACTATTATTAACAGCGTCACTACTTAATCATTTAATATGAAACTACCAGTAAGTAACTCCAATGCCCCCGTATGGCGCGACATCACTGTGAAGTCGCAGCTCCCCGCCGCATTGAAATCACTTGAGAAACTGTCCCGCAACCTCTGGTGGGTGTGGAACAGCGATGCCAAGAACCTCTTCCGCGACCTCGACCACGACCTGTGGCGTGCCACCGGAGAGAATCCTGTAATGCTCCTCCAGCAGCTCCCCTCAGAACGCCTCGACGAAATCATGGCCGACAAGGAGATGATGGCCCGCATCGACCATGTATGGAAAATGTTCCAGGACTACATGGCCCAGCCCATGCGCAAGGACATCCCCTCTGTTTCATACTTCTCCATGGAGTATGGTCTGTGCAACTGCTTAAAGATCTATTCCGGCGGTCTCGGTGTACTCGCCGGCGACTATATCAAGGAGGCTTCCGACTCGCGCGTCGACATGACCGCTATCGGCTTCCTCTACCGTTACGGCTACTTCACCCAAACACTCAGCGTGGATGGACAGCAGATAGCCAACTACGAGCCCCAGAACTTCAACCAGCTCCCCATCGAGCAGGTGCTCGAGGAGAACGGCCACCCCATGATTCTTGAGGTGCCCTACCACGACCGCATCATCTACAGCCACATCTGGCGCGTGAACGTGGGCCGCATGAAGCTGTATCTGCTCGACACCGACTTCGACATGAACAGCGAGTTTGACCGCCCCATCACCCACAAGCTCTATGGCGGTGACTGGGAAAACCGTATCAAGCAGGAGTATCTGCTCGGTATCGGTGGTGTGCTCGCCCTCAAGAAACTCGGCATCAGCTCCGAGATCTATCATGCCAACGAGGGTCACGCAGCACTGCTCAACCTCCAGCGTCTTGCCGACTATGTACAGGAGAAAGGTCTCGACTTCAACACAGCCCTCGAGCTCGTGCGTTCCTCTTCGCTCTACACTGTACACACTCCCGTGCCCGCCGGACACGACTACTTCGACGAGGGTCTCGCCCACAAGTACCTCCAGCAGTATCCCGCTCTTCTGGGTATCTCATGGCAGGACCTCATGAACATGGGCCGCGAGAACCCCGACAGCAACGACCGCTTCTCGATGAGCGTATTCGCCCTCAACACCTGCCAGGAGGCCAACGGCGTAAGCTGGCTTCACGGTGAGGTTTCCAAGAAGATGTTTGCCGGCCTCTGGAAAGGCTATTCCTGGGAAGAGAGCCACGTAGGTTGGGTGACCAACGGTGTGCACATGCCCACCTGGGCCGCCAGCGAGTGGAAGGCATTCTACAGCAAGCACCTCGGCGAGCAGGTGTTCAGCAACCAGAGCGATCCCAAGGCTTGGGAAGGAATCTTCAAGGTTTCCGACGACGCTATCTGGGAGATGCGCACCCAGCTCAAGAACAAGTTCATCAACTTCGTTCGCCGCGACTTCAAGGAGAAGTGGCTCGCCAACCAGGGCGATCCCTCGGCTGTGATCAAGATCCTTGAGAAGATCAACCCCAACGCCCTCATCATCGGCTTCGCCCGTCGTTTCGCCACCTACAAGCGCGCTCACCTGCTCTTCACCGACCTTGACCGTCTCGCACGCATCGTCAACAACGAGCAGTTCCCCGTACAGTTCATCTTCTCCGGCAAGGCTCACCCCGCCGACGGCGCCGGCCAGGGCCTGATCAAGCGCATCATGGAGATCTCACACATGCCTCAGTTCCAAGGCAAGATCATCTTCCTTGAGGACTACAACATGATCGTGGCCAAGCGTCTCGTTACCGGTGTCGACATCTGGCTCAACACCCCCACCCGTCCCCTCGAGGCATCGGGTACTTCGGGCGAGAAGGCCGAGATGAACGGTGTGCTCAACTTCTCGGTACTCGACGGATGGTGGTACGAAGGCTACCGTCTCGACGAAAAGGCCGGATGGGCTCTCACCGACAAGCGCACATTCACCGACCAGGCTCAGCAGGACAAGCTCGATGCCGCTACCATATACTCGATGCTCGAGAACGAGATCATCCCCCTCTACTTCGCCAAGAACTCCAAGGGATACTCGCCCGAGTGGATCCAGTACATCAAGCGTTCTATCGGTCACATCGCTCCCCAGTACACCATGCAGCGCATGATCGAGGACTACATCGCACGCTTCTACTCACCCGAGGCCAAGCGTTTCGCAGCCCTCTCGGCCGACAACGACAAGCTCGCCAAGGAGATTGCCGCTTGGAAGCAGAAAGTGGCAGCCGCTTGGGACGGCATCAAGGTGCTCGACGTTCACACCAAGGAGGATATCCACCAGAACAACACCACCGGTGAGCCCTTCACCTCAGTGGTTAAGATCGATGCCAACGGCCTTGCTGACGACATCGCTCTCGAGCTCGTGGTTGACAAGATCGAGAACAACACCGAAAAGCGTTGGATCACCGCTCCCTTCAAGGTTGTAAGCAAGGAGGGTCAGATCGTGACCTTCGAGGTTCAGGACAAGCTCCGCGATCCCGGTGTGTTCCGCTACGGTTTCCGTATGTATCCCACCAACCCCAACTTGCCCCACCGTCAGGACTTCGCGTTCGTTCGTTGGATCTAAAATCCGTTATTTCTGATTGAAAATCAATACATCTCTCCGGCTTGGAAAAAACTTTTTCTCGGCCGGAGAGTTTTTACTTTAGTACATATGAAAAAATCCGTAATACTCACAGCTTTTATAGCATCCATCATGGCACTCTCCTCATGCACCACATCATCCACTCCCAACGCAACAGCCGACCAATCGACAGGCAACGCGGCTCTCGAGTGCATACTCACCCGCACAAGTGTACGTCAATATCAGCCTGACCGCACCATCTCGCGCGACACCGTGGAAACCCTACTTCGTGCGGCTATGTCGGCTCCAACAGCAGTCAACAAACAACCTTGGGCTTTCATAGCGCTTGACGATAGAGCGGCCCTCGATTCACTCGCCCAGGTGCTTCCGTATGCCCGCATGCTCACCAAGGCCCCGCTTGCCATCGTGACATGCGGAGACCTCTCCAAAGCCATCGACGGCGAGGATGCCGACAAAGGGTTCTGGATCCAGGACGTATCAGCAGCAACCGAGAATCTTCTTCTCGCCGCACATGCCATGGGGCTTGGAGCAGTATGGACAGGTGTATATCCCGATGCCGAGCGAGTGAAGGACGTACAGGAACGTCTCGGCCTGCCTGCCAATGTAATCCCTCTCGCAGTAGTCCCCGTGGGCTACCCCACCGGCCCTCAGAAACCCAAAGAGAAATGGGACCCCGCCAACGTGCACTTCAACAAGTGGTAAACAATATAAGAACTGACAATATAAAAAAGACAACCTATCAGGTCAATCAGCCCTGATAGGTTGTCTTTTTTATTTTTTGTTATTGAAATATCGGATATTTCCGCACCAATTTTGACACTATCTCTACATAATTTTATGGCTTGTTCCAATTTCTGATAATATCTTATCAGCCCATCTCGGCATCTCATCCACATATCGTTTAGCCAATCGGCCGTCATTAAGACGGAACAATATCTGAGCAACCTGGCCGTCAATGGAGTTATCATAAACATACAGTCGATCAACCGTACCTGCTATAATACGACAATTGATCATGGATTTTTGATATCGGCTTACGATTTTGGTAATCGGGACATCGTGACCACCCTCTATGACGCGCTTTGCTATTCTGGACGCATTTATTGTTGGAGAAGTTGTACCTATGAAGAATACTCTAATGAAAAATCCAGCGGCCTTAGCCCGCCTTATGAAATCAATCTTGTCAAATGCCGAAAAGACTGTTTCAAATACAAATGATATCCCTTCGGCAAGACATTTTTCACGCAGATCCGCACAATAATTTGCCGCTTCCAAAATTGCAGATCTGTCATTCCATCCTCCAAATTTATCCTCCGCAATTTGGTCAGGATTGATGTACATGACACCATCAGACCATTCATGATGAAGGAACTGGGTGGTCACAGTTGTTTTGCCTGACCCATTTGGACCAGCTATTACAATCAACTCAGGTTTATGGTTAAAATTGCCCATTTTGCGCCGATGCAATGTAAGAATTCCATTCCGAAAGCGTTCGCTGATATTGTTTTTCGTAATCGTCCTCGAATCTCTTTTCAGCCTCATTAGCTTTCTTGACGGCAACATCACGTGCTTCCGACATAATAGCATGGAGCATCTCATCGGTAGGCTCTTCTCCACTTAGAAATCTATATGAATTCAATTCTTCTTCACTCATACCATTATAAATTGTTCCAACTTTAAAATACAAATATATAAATAAAACGCTGATGAACAAAATTTTGTGCGCTATTCCAGTATGATTCTCAAAATACATTGCTCTATATTAGCCATAGCTAATTACGAGAAAATGGTTTAACTCAGTGAGTTAAACCATTTTCTTATAACTGTCGGGGTGAGAAGACTCGAACTTCCGACCTCCACGTCCCGAACGTGGCGCGCTGCCAACTGTGCTACACCCCGATTGGCATCAGGTCCTTTGCCTTTTTGCGGTCACAAAGTTAAGACTTTTCCAAGGAAAAAACAAATTTATCAAAACATAAACCTCATAATTAATTAAAACTACCGTTCCATATGCCCTGACCATGTGTATAATTCCCTGCCAGACACATAAAAGCCATCCCCGCCACAGCACCTGGAGCCGGCGGGGATGGTCATACAGTATTTTCAAGATGGAGGGACTGCTACCGGGCTATTCAAAGAATGTCTTGAAGGCTTTCACCGTGTAGGCCTGATCGACTGTCGAGGCGGTCTCTCTCACCGAGTGCATGGCCCACAGAGCATTGCCCATGTCGACGCCACGCAGATCCATCTGCGCTGTGAGGATATTTCCAAGAGTGGAGCCACCGGGCACGTCGCTATGGTTCACAAAAGTCTGGCAGGGCACACCGGCCTTGTCACATATCGCACGGAACACCCCTGCCGACTCAGCGTCGGTCATATATTTGCAACGGGCGTTGATCTTGATCACAGGACCGCCTCCGGGCACAGGATGATTGGTGGGATCGTACTTCTCGGCATAATTGGGATGGAACGCATGGGCATTGTCGGCCGAAATCATGAATGAATTGGCGATGGCACGGTCGAAATCCTCAGCATTACCACCAAGCGACTCCACTACACGTCGCAACATATTGGCAAGCACCGGAGAAGCCGCGCCCTGCTTGGTGCCCGAGCCGGTCTCCTCATTGTCGAATATAGCCATGACGCGGGTCTGCGCACAAGGAGCGTCCGACTCTACCAGGGCCATGAGGGCAGCATGAACCATGCTCAAGTCATCAAGACGTCCCGAGGTCACGAACTCATCATTCATTCCCACAAGACATGCCGGAGTAGTGTCGTAGAGCGAGAGGTCAAAGTCAAGAATATCTTCGGGACGGCACTGCACGGCCTCGGCCACCATGCGGAGCAACATGCCATCGGCCTCCGCACGATCCTTGATAATGCCTATCACGGGGAGCATATCCTTCTGTGCCGAAAGACGGTTACCTTCATTCACGGCACGGTTGAAATGTATGGCGAGATGAGGAATGGTGAGCAACGGACGCTCAAACCTCACGAGCTCGACACGGGGATGCAACGCATCCTCCCCTTTCAGCACCACACGGCCGGCAATCGACAGCGGACGGTCAAACCACGTGTACATGATGGGACCACCGTAAACCTCGACGTTCAGCTTCACCACTCCGCCGTCGCTCACCATCTCGGGATGAGGCTTGATGCGGAATGTGGGCGAATCGCTGTGGGCCGATATGATGCGGAATCCTGCCGACGGAGCAGCATCGGCCACATTCACGGCAAACACCGCGCTGTCATTCTTAACCATATAGTATTTGCCCCCGGGCTTGATATGCCAGGCCTCGGCCGGATCGAGACGGGTGTATCCCGCCTGGTCGAGACGACCGGCCAATGTGCGGGCGGCATAAAAATTCACCGGACTTGCATCGAGAAACTCCATGAGGTCCCGAGCTATAGCTTTCACTTCCTGCATACTTAATTCAGTAATAGATTTGTGGTAATATTTTCTGCTACAAATCTAAGTATTTTCCCCGTAATCAAATGCAAAAACTCACAAAAATAGTTGAAAGTTATTGATAATCCCGCAAAAAGCATTACCTTTGCCACTACAAATCATCCCAATCCCCTATTCACTTTTCATATCCAACCCAAAAGTGAATAAAAAGGTCGAGCAGTTCGTGAGAACAGCCCGACTATTTTTTTTACATTATCTGAGGTCGATTACACCACCTTCACTGAGAGAATCTCCCTCCCGTCGGCACCGGTAGCAGTGATGCGGGTTCGGGGCGACAGAGCCACGCCATCCGTTCCCGGCACTGGCAACAGCAGGACATCGCCCATCCTCAACGTTGTGAGCTCGCTCACTCGCACTATGGCACGGTCAATGACATCAGTAAGGTCGCCAGAGATTTTCAGTTCTATAGCCCACAGCTCTTCATCACCGCCATTCACACATCGGCAAGCCAAAGGAAACATTGACCGCCATTGCTCGGCCGGAATCCACTCTCCATGAGTAATGGTAGAATCCATTCCCGACAGAACTCCCGGGAGGATGGCTCCCGATTCAGCCGGGGCAAAACGCAAGCCCACCGATACGGCATCATAATAACGGGAAGCAAACTTCAGCCCCACACTCTTGCCCAACCGATTGACATGCACGGCCATGTAAGGCACAGCAACCCACCGGCCTCCGAAATCGGGGTAAAACATAGGGCGACCCGGCAATAGGAGTGCCGAGTCGGGGTGAAAATCCACATCGGAAACCACATGTGGATCAGTGTCAATAAATCGTATTATCTTCATTTCTGTTCCATACGGTTGTACATCACAGCCAGATGAGCATAGATCGAAGTATTCTCTATCGTGATCTCGGAGGACGTCTTGAAATGGAACGGCGTGAAATTCCACAACGCCTTTATCCCGGCATCCACACACATCTGAGCCACCTGCGAGGCACTCTCCACCGGCACTGCTATAATGGCGATCTCGGCACCGAGAGCCTCACGCCTGTCGGCCAGTTCGGCAATATCATACACGGGTTTACCCTCCACCTCAGTACCGGTCACGTCAGGATTTACATCGAAACCGGCCACGATGTCAAGACCGTAGCGCGAGAGGCCCGAGTCGCTCATCAAGGCTCGCCCGAGACTACCCACACCCATCATCACGGCATTGTGGCATTTGCGGAAACCGAGGAAGTCGTTGAGCCCGCGTTCGAGCTCGGCCACCTCATATCCTATGCGGGTCTTACCCTTGATATTGAGGTAGGACAGATCCTTGGCAATCTGCGATGCATCCACGTTAAGTTGATTGGAAATCGCGGTCGAAGATACGTATTCTACACCTTCGGCCATTAGACGCTGCACACATGCAAGATACCATGGTAGGCGACGTATGGCTGGCTCGGGGACGTAGGGATGTCGGGGAGTTTCCATCATATTAGAGCATGTTGATAAAATCATTCAGGCCGAAAAAGTGCCCGGCATGTATTCATGGATACAAAAGTACAACTTTTTTCCTGAAAATTTAGATAACACATGATTTTTGAGTATTTTTGTCGGTAAAACATATTAGTAAATAATCATAGATTGCAATGGACCGTAAAGTCAGAGTAAGATTTGCACCCTCTCCTACCGGACCCCTCCACATCGGAGGTGTACGTACTGCGCTATATAACTACCTGTTTGCCCGCCGTCATGGTGGCGACATGATACTCCGCATCGAGGACACCGACTCGCAGCGCTTCGTACCCGGAGCCGAGGAGTATATCAACGAGGCCCTCGCATGGCTGGGCATAAAGATCGATGAAGGTGTGCGCGAAGGCGGTGCATACGGACCCTACAAGCAGAGCGAGCGCCGCGACATATACCGCAAGCACGTGAAGCAACTGCTCGACGCAGGCAAGGCATATATCGCGTTCGACACCCCCGCTGAGCTCGATGCCGCCCGCGCCGCTACCTCCAATTTCCAGTATGACGCATCAACCCGCATGTCGATGCGCAACTCACTCTCCATGCCTGCCGACGAGGTGAAAGCACTCATCGATGCCGGCACCCCCTACGTAGTGAGATTCCTCATCGAGCCGGGACGCGACGTAGTGGTCAACGACCTGCTCCGTGGCAAGGTGACCATCAACTCGTCGATCCTCGATGACAAGGTGCTGTACAAGAGCGCCGACGACCTCCCCACCTATCATCTCGCCAACATCGTGGACGACCACCTCATGGAGGTAACCCACGTGATACGCGGCGAAGAGTGGCTCCCCTCGGCTCCGCTCCACGTGCTGCTATATGAGGCATTCGGTTGGGCTGATACCCGCCCCGATTTCGTACACCTACCCCTCCTGCTCAAGCCCGACGGCAAAGGCAAACTTTCCAAGCGCGACGGCGACCGTCTGGGCTTCCCGGTATTCCCCCTCGAATGGCACGATCCCGCATCGGGAGCCATCTCCTCGGGCTACCGCGAGTCGGGCTATCTCCCCGAAGCCGTGATCAATTTCCTCGCACTGCTCGGCTGGAATCCCGGCGACGACACCGAAATCATGTCGATGGATGAACTGATTTCCAAATTCTCATTCGACCATTGCTCGAGAGCCGGAGCCAAATTCGCCTACGAAAAGGGCCGCTGGTTCAACCACGAATATCTGCAGAAGACCCCCGACAGCCGTGTGGCCGAACTGTTCCTCCCCGTGCTCAAAGCCCACGGTGTCAATCCCGATGATTTCTCGGAGGAATACATCACCCGTGCAGTGGGTCTCGTGAAAGGACGCATCAACTTCGTAGCCGACCTGTGGGATCAGGCCCGCTTCTTCTTCACCGCCCCCACCGAATATGCCGAAAAGGATATACGCAAACGGTGGAAGGAGGAGACTCCCGCCATCCTCACCGAACTGATCGGCGTGTTGCGCGCGCTCCCGTCGTTCAAGAGCCAGGAAGCCGAACCTATCGTGCTGAAATGGGTCGAGGACAACGGTTACCATCTCGGCAATGTGATGAACGCTTGGCGACTCACCCTTGTGGGCGAGTGCAAGGGTCCTCACATCTTCGACATCACCGAGCTCATAGGACTCGACGAGACAGTTAGACGCATCGAGCAAGGCATAGCTTCAATCAAGCCCGTAAGCCAGTCATGATAAAAGCAGGAATCATAGGAGGATCGGGGTATGCCGCCGGTGAACTGGTGCGCATACTCATCAACCACCCAGACGTGGAGCTGAAATGGGTCCACTCGCGCACTGTGGCCGGACAGCGCATTGTGGATGTGCACCAGGGACTGCACGGCGAGATCGACATGACATTCTCCAGCACCTACGACCTCAACACGATCGATGTACTGTTCTGTTGCCGGCCGGCCGGCAAGACCCGCGAGTTTCTTGCCACCAACGAGATTCCCGAGTCGCTCCGCATAATTGACCTGTCGCGCGACTACCGCATCACTGATCCCTCTCATGATTTCATCTACGGACTCTCGGAGCTCAACCGCAAACCCATGGTGCGCGGAGCGAAGCATGTAGCCAATCCCGGATGCCTGGCTATGGCGGTGGAGCTGTCGCTCGTACCGCTTGCCAAGAATCTGTTGCTCAATTCCGACATACACACCACTGTGATCACCGGAGCCACGAGCGAGGGAGCCGAGGCACGTCCCACCACTCATTACGCATGGCGCAATGACAACATGGTGGTGTACCGCCCGTTTCGCCACACTCAGGAGCCTGAGATCATTCAGACACTGTCGGCCATGCAAAACAGCTTCAAGGCCAAACTCCACATGGTGCCGATGCGCGGCCCGTTCTCACGCGGCATCATGGCGGTGACCTACCTCGATTGCCCGCTGGAGCTCACTGAGATAATCAAGCTCTATCAGGAATATTTCGACGATCATAACTTCACGTTCATAACGTCCAAGATTCCCGATCTGAAGGATGTGGTCAACACCAACAAGTGCATCATCCATCTCGACAAAGTGGACGGCAAACTGCTCATCACTGCCGTGATCGACAACCTGCTGAAGGGAGCCGCCGGCAATGCGGTCCACTCCATGAATCTGCTCTTCGGCCTCCAGGAAACTACCGGCCTCACCATGAAGTCGGCGGCATTCTGATCCCCGGCCCCGAGGCACTATATCCCCGGCCATACCGCACGGACATCACACTCCGTCGGTATGGCCGGTTTTCGTTATCCTACCACGGTTTATAGTCCAATGTGCATCTGCATATGCTCAGACACGCTTTTTTCTAAAAAACAGCATCCTGAGCCTTAAAAATTGAGGTGAAAAATTTGGTAACATAAAAATATTGTTCTACCTTTGTCGTGACTTGAAGAATACCATTTAACAAGTCCAAAGTATTTTTAAATGTATTAGCGCATATAAGAACTCTACAAAACCGTCCATAAGCGCAGTACTTTCGTCAATATTTATATAAACACTTATAAATATCACATGCTCCTATCGCCTTAACGGTGACTCTACCATAGGCCTTCCACTAACCCGCAAGGCTTTCACTTCTACAAACACCCACTCCAATCCCCTCACAACAAACTCAAAACAACAGCAACATCTACAACGCTCCCCACAAATTTTAATCCCCGATTCTCCTCTTCTCCTTGAGCTGTACGGCGATGTCTGCTATCAGCTGACTTCCTCTGTACACAACATCCAGAATCCCATATCTATGCTTACGCGACTGCTCACGCATCAGTATTCCGGCGTGATGTCACTCGGGACGGTGATACGTGCGCTTTCTCCTAAGCAAACTTCTTACCGTAATCTAACGCGGTGTCGCATTTTACAGTACATCAATTAAGTTTAATGTCACCATTTTAATTTTACATGAGAGAACTAAATTAGAATTACACTGAAGAGCGCAAAAATACAAAAAGCGCAGCTTCGTACTGACGCTCTGTGGATGTCCCCGTTAAGGTGCATGCATCTTAACGGGGACTGTTGTATTTTTACTAATGTAGTTTCAGGCGCTGGCCTGATTCAGGGTCAGCGGATTTTTGGGTCAGCGGATTTTTCCGGTTGGCTACGAGGTGGATCGGATGTAAAGTTTTATCTTTGCGCACATGAAAGGAGACACAATACTGGGTCAGCGGATAGTAGGCCATAGATCTAAAGATTAAATTTCGGTAGTTATAGACCATAGATCCAAAGATCAAAATCTACTGATCCTTTTTTTCGGCCCGTAAATTCCCCGCAGGTCCACCAACTACTAAGCCTCGGAGAGGCGATGAAATCGTAACCCCACCACGAACCTGACAAGCAAATCGCCCGCAGGGCAAGATTTGCGCCGTCGGGTGAGGCGTGGGGAAATGAAATAAATGCCAATTTGGGCGTCGAAGACGTCCTATAATTCCCGCGCCACCCTCGCTAACCTCCTACATCCCACCAATATACCATTAAAATTCCTCTGCTCTAATAATCTAATCCCTATACTATATACTTTCCCCTCTATACTAAAAAACCCCTCTATACTAAAAAACTTGATCTCTGGCCCTCTGGTCTAAAAATTCCCACCCACTACACGACATTATCGCACCATATCATCCTCCTCGGTAATCTACCTTTGCCGGTGATATGAAACCAACGAGCCACAAGGTCACACACCTAACCAAACGAATCCGGCGACCCGATATCTGGTGTCACCCATTCTCACGATTTCTCGGCCGGGAACTAACCCCCACCGAGAAATCCGTCATATCCCGGCTCGAACGCGCCCGCCGACTCTCCCGCCCGCGCCCAATCGTAATCGTAGACCCAAAAGGCTACGACTCAACCGAACTCCTCCGCTCATATCTCGACTACCGCCTCGCAACATCCCCCGAGGGCGCAACCGCACTCCTCTACCTCTCACGCGAGGGGAAACAACGCGAATTCTCGGGTATGTACCCCGAATACACCGGCTACACCCGCCGTCAGGTCAAAACCCTGCACAAACGCATCCGTTACGCCTCCTACTCCCGCCCCGACAGCGTCCGCGGCACCTCCCCCGCCTTCATGCTCCTGCTCAACGCACAGGAATACAAAGGCTACTCCCCAATGCAACCCGACCCCGGGAAATTCCTCAGCCTCTGCTCCGCACTCTTTCCATTATTGTGCGGCATAGGCTTCCTTGTCATACACATAAACGTCGACAGGGAACAGATCCCCGCCTTCTTCTACCTCGGCATGCAGGGCCACACCACACAACGGCCCCCGAAACCCGAGCCCCCGGTCGAGACCGCCATACTCGTCCTCACCGACCCAACGTCCATCCTCCGCTGGAGCCTGCCCACCCGCGAGGGCCCGCAAGGCCATCCTGCAGACGATGCACCAATCCCCCGACCACCCATACCCACCTAAGCGGAGAGCCGAC
>CAJUSW010000016.1 GCA_910589485.1 uncultured Duncaniella sp. | reverse complement strand
TTCACCACTGTGAGGGGTGCTTCTCAAAAGCGAGTGCAAAGGTAGACACTTTCTCTTTCTCCTCCAAATTTCAAATGCAATTTAACAGTTATTTAACACTTATACGGTAACCTTGAAAGACGTATTTAAGCACGGTACACCAATATATCATTAATTATCAACTCATTGCATAATAAAACACCTCAATCCTCTAAAAATCCCATTTTTCATCCATTTATTCTCAACAGAGGTATAATGAAGAAAGAGTGGAAAGTGCTAATTCCGCCTATTAGGCTCAAAGCGCTTTCCACTCGTAAATATTAAATACTCTATTCCGGTTAATAATTATAAGTACCGGACCGATATTATTTCAGCACCTTGGTGTCATACATGCTGTCCCACCAAGAAGAATCATCCTGAAGATATTTGGTGAACCATGCCATGATAGTGCTCAGCCACTTCTCGCGCTTATCGAAATCAAGGATGTGATGGTCCTGTCCTTTCACAGCCACCATAGCTGTCTCCTTGCCAAGCAGCTTGAGGGCTGTGAACATCTGCACGCTCTCGCCAAAAGGCACATTGGTGTCGGAATCGCCATGGAGGAACAGCAAAGGGGTGTTGATTTTGTCGGCATTGTAAAGGGGACTATGCGACACATAGAGATCGCGGTCGGACCACGGGAGCTTGTCGCCCATGCTCACCTGGCTATAGGAATAGCCCCAATAGCCCTCGCCCCAGTAGCTGGTGTGATCGCTGATGCCGGCATGAGAGATAGCAGCGGCGAAGATATCGGTCACGGTCTGCAGATACTGAGTCATGAATCCTCCGTAGGATGCTCCGCAACATCCAATCTTATCGGCATCGACAAATGAGTGCTCGGCCGTGAACTGCTTCACGCCCTCTATAATATCATCGGCAACACCTTCGCCGGCCGTAGCCACGTGGCGGGCGGCAAATTCCTGACCGAATCCGGCAGCTCCGCTCGGATTGATCACCATGGACACAAATCCATGCGAGGCAAAGAGCTGGGGATTGTAAGTGGTCTCAAGCAGACGCTGCACAGGGTTACAGCCTCCGTAGTAGTACACGATCACCGGATACTTCTTACCCTCAACATAATCGATGGGCAGATTGTAGCGGGCATGAACGGTGTCGCCTCGCGATGTGCGGAACGACCAGTCGTGGGTGGGGCTGATGCGGAGCCCGGCTGTACGCACCGGATTGAGGTCGTCGCGCACAGTGTGTTTCAGTTTGCGGGTATCGAGCGAGTAAAGTCTCACGGAATTGTCGGAACTCTGTCCGGCATAGGCAACGACAGGAGCATTTGCCGCGAGCGAGTAGCGCATCACATAATCCTCGGGCACGCCGAGCGACTCCACCTTACCGTTGACAGGATTGGCACGGAAGAGCGACTTGCGGTCGCGATCGTCGGCCGAGAAGTATATACATCCATCGGCACGGCTCCAGCGCATATCGTTGACCGACGGGTCAAAGTCGCGGGTGAGAGGTGTGATCTCGCGCGAGGCAATATCCATCACGTAGAGCTGCGAGTCATACATGTTGGGCACCATACCATCGGGCAGGTTCTTACCCACGCCTCCGAACGCCTCGGGCGATGCTGTGAGGGCCACCTTAGTACCGTCGGGAGATATCACCGCCCCCTTCATGAATCCGTCCTTCTCCACAAGGCACTCGGCCTTCATGGTGGTGAGGTCGAGAAGATAGAGCGACGCGAGCGATGACGGACGCTTCACGAAGTCCTGATCGTAGACCATGAACAGCATCTTGGAGCCGTCGTCGGTAACATTCGAGGCCGACACTCCCTTGTAGCCGTGAGTGAGGGGCGACGAGATGCCGGTAGCGAAGTCGTATTTCATGATCTGGCCGCGGTTGCGCCAGCCTGGCTGACGGTCCTCGGGGTTGAGTATCTGATAAAGCCCCTCGTTCTTCTCACGCGGGCCATTTACTGTGCGGGTATAGATGATGAAGTCCTCGGTGGGCGAGATGGTGAAACGCATCGAGGGGAGGCCCGAGGCCACTATTTTCTCGCTCCATGTGGCGGGATCGACCGTCACCAGTTCTATCTTCTTATTACGCTCACGTGTGTAATACATCAGGTCGCTCTTGGGCATCCACGCGAGAGGATCGTGACGCATGGCCACAACACGACCAGTGGAAGCCTCGGAGAGCACATACTCATCGGCCGAACGCTTTCCATCGTGATCCACATTGTAGTATCCGGTATAGAGATACTTGCCAGAGGGGGAGACGGCCACTGATCCGATGAAGCGGCCGGTAAACATGTCGCGTGTGGAATACCTGCGACCGTCCGACGGATTCACTGTAAAGGCATCGGGCGCATCGGTATCGATAGACACCCTCACAGTATCGGCCACAGCCGAGGTGTCGGTGAGGCACTTGATCACCACCGAACGGGTGCGCGGGGTCAAAGCCTGCTTTCCTCCCGAGGCCTTACGTCCGTCGATATACATTTCATAGCTCTTCACTCCCTTCACCGTTATACCGGCCGAGGCGTAGCGAGAGTTATCGAGGTCAAACGAGAGCAGATGCAAGGCATCGCCTCCGGTTGTGGGAAGTACCGAGTCGGCGAACTCGCGACCGGCGGTCTTCACCAGATCGAGCGAGATGGGTGTGGCCAGACGCGCCGCACGGTCATACTTGGCCGAAGACACGTCAACACTGTCTATTTCAAAGGGAGCCGTGAGTGGATAAGGACCGGCATAGCGCATTGAACTGACGCGCACAGTGTCGGCTCCGGCCGACAGCCCCGCCACAAGCGAGGCGCAACACAGCAGATATCTGAATTTCATGGTTGATGAATGAGATAAGTAAGTCTTAAAAATTAAACGCTATATGTAAGTCCTAAAGAGCTTGCCCAATAAATCTTGTTCTTTTTGGCTATTTTGGCTTTGTCACTCAGTCGCATAGCTCGCTATGCTCCTTCATTCCGCAGCCAAAATACCGCAAAAATAACTGCGATTTATTTGTGCATTAATTTTTACGACTTACTTAATGTATCCTTTCGATTATTGATTGGTTAGCACTGATGTCCACAAAGGTACAAAAATACTTTGAATATCAAAGCCCGGGGTAAAAAGAATTGCGGGAAGCCTCCTGAAATGGAACCTTCCCGCAATATATGGGTATCTAAGCTATTTTACAGCCGAGATTATGCCTGGGGACGCTTGGTGCGCTTGCCATAACCGTAAGCGGCATCGGGGCCGAGCTCTTCCTGGATGCGGAGGAGCTGGTTGTACTTGGCCATACGGTCGGAACGGCTTGCAGAACCGGTCTTGATCTGTCCGGCGTTGGTAGCAACGGCGATGTCAGCGATGGTGGCATCCTCGGTCTCGCCCGAACGGTGAGAGATCACAGCGGTGTAACCGTTACGCTGAGCGAGCTCAACGGCACGGAGGGTCTCGGTGAGTGAACCGATCTGGTTAACCTTAACGAGGATAGAGTTAGCGCAACCCTCGTTGATACCGCGCTGGAGATACTTAACGTTGGTAACGAAGAGGTCGTCGCCTACGAGCTGGCAACGATCGCCGATGAGGTCGGTGAGGACCTTCCAGCCTGCCCAGTCGTTCTCGCCCATACCGTCCTCGATAGAGTCGATGGGGTACTTCTCAACGAGCTCCTTGAGGAACTGAGCCTGCTGCTCGCTGGTGAGCTTGGGAGCGTCGGCACCCTGCTTCCAGGTGTAGTCATAGATGAATGAGCCGTCGGCCTGCTCCTTGGCAAACTCGGAAGCGGCGCAGTCGAGACCGATGGTCACGTCCTTTCCGGGTACGTAGCCGGCGAGCTCGATAGCCTTGATGATCACGTTGAGAGCGTCCTCGGTGCCGTCGAGAGCGGGAGCGAAACCACCCTCGTCGCCTACTGCGGTAGAGAGGCCACGGTCATGGAGAACTTTCTTAAGGTTGTGGAACACCTCGGTGCCCATGCGGATACCCTCCTTGAAGCAGCATGCGCCGATGGGACGGATCATGAACTCCTGGAAGCAGATGGGAGCGTCGGAGTGAGCGCCACCGTTGATGATGTTCATCATGGGAACGGGGAGGCAGTAGGTGTTGCAACCACCGATGTATTTGTAGAGGGGGAGGTCGAGATAGTCGGCAGCAGCCTTGGCAACGGCGAGCGATACACCGAGGATGGCGTTAGCGCCGAGGTTGCTCTTGGTGTCGGTGCCGTCGAGTGCGAGCATAGTCTCGTCGATGCGGATCTGATCGAGAGCGCTCATACCCTTGAGGGCCTCGGCGATGGGGCCGTTAACGTTGGCAACAGCCTTCTGTACACCCTTGCCCATGTAGCGAGCCTTGTCACCGTCGCGGAGCTCGAGAGCTTCGTTTACGCCGGTTGATGCGCCCGAGGGAACGGATGCACGGCCACGTGCTCCGGATTCGAGGATTACGTCTACCTCTACGGTAGGATTGCCACGTGAGTCAAGGACTTCACGACCGATAATTTTCTCTATCTTCATAATTTCAGATTATATAAAATTGTTTTAACCTATTGCAATTCAAAAAATGCGATGCAAATATACGAATTTAATTGCTAATTGCCAATTAATAATTGCTAAGTAAGTCGTAAAAATTAATGCACAATATAAATCGCCGTTATTTTTGAGATGTTTTGTCTGCGGAATGAAGGAGTATAGCGAGCTATACGACTGAATGACAAGGATAAAACATCCAAAAAGAACAAGATTTATTGGGCAAGCTCTTTAGAACTTACATATAGCGGTTCTTTTTAAGACTTACTTAATTAAGTTAGTTAAGTTGGTTTGATCAGTATTCGTCCCAACTTTTGATCTCGATATCGTCGATGTGGTGAGTGGTGAACGCATCGATGTAGGCCGAGGCCAACCTGGCATTGGTGAGCAGGGGGATATTGAGGTCGATGGCGGCACGGCGTATCTTGTAGCCGTTGCTCAGCTCCATATCGGTGAAATTCTTGGGGATGTTGACCACCATGTCCACCTTGTGCTCGTGCAACAGGTCAATGGCCTGGGGCTGCATGTCGGCCTGCGAAGGCCAGTAGACACGCACGGCAGGGATACCGTTGTCGTTGAGATAGGCATGGGTGCCGCCTGTGGCATAAATCTTGTAGCCGCGGTTGGCGAGCTCATGTGCCGCATCGAGCAGATCGGCCTTCTGCTTGGGAGTACCGGTGGACATGAGGATACCCTTGGATGGCACTCGGTTGCCCACCGAGATCATGGCCTTGATGAGAGCCTCGGACGAGTCGTTGCCGATACATCCCACCTCGCCGGTCGATGCCATGTCGACACCGAGCACAGGGTCGGCACCCTGCAGACGCGAGAAGCTGAATTGCGAGGCCTTGATGCCCACATAGTCGAGGTCGAAAGCGTTCTTGTGAGGTTTCTCAACCTCCAGGCCCATCATCACGCGGGTGGCCAGATCGATGAAGTTGATCTTAAGCACCTTGGACACGAAGGGGAACGAGCGCGAGGCCCTGAGGTTACACTCTATCACCTTGATGTCGTTGTTCTTGGCCAGGAACTGGATGTTGAACGGACCGGTGATGTGGAGGGCGTCGGCAATCTGGCGCGAGATCCTGCGTATGCGGCGCACAGTCTCGACATAAAGTTTCTGGGGCGGGAACTGGATGGTGGCATCACCCGAGTGAACGCCGGCATACTCGATATGCTCCGAGATGGCATAGGCAACAATGTCGCCGTTGGCAGCCACGGCATCCATCTCAATCTCCTTGGCTCCGGAGATGAACTGCGACACCACCACGGGGTGTTTCTTGGACACATTGGCCGCGAGGCGTAGGAAACGGGTGAGCTGCTCCTGATTGTAGCACACATTCATGGCAGCACCCGAGAGCACATAGCTCGGGCGTACAAGAACGGGGAAACCCACCTCGGCTATGAAGCCGTTGATGTCCTCCATGCTCGTGAGCTCGCGCCAGCGGGGCTGGTCGATGCCAAGGCGGTCGAGCATGGCCGAGAATTTATTGCGGTCCTCGGCATTGTCGATGCTCTGGGCCGAGGTTCCGAGGATGTTCACACCCTGCTCATCGAGACGGGTGGCAAGGTTGTTGGGGATCTGTCCGCCCACCGAGAGGATAGTTCCATGGGGCTGTTCCAGATCGAGGATATCCATCACGCGCTCAAAGGTGAGCTCGTCGAAGTACAAGCGATCGCATATGTCATAGTCGGTCGACACGGTTTCGGGATTGTAATTGATCATCACCGAACGCCATCCCTCCTTCTTCACGGTGAGGAGTGCGTTGACCGAACACCAGTCAAACTCCACCGACGAGCCGATGCGGTAGGCACCAGAGCCGAGCACCACTATCGAGCGATGGTCGTGCAGATAGGTGACATCGTTCTCGCGTCCGTTGTAAGTGAGATACAGGTAATTGGTCTGCGCGGGATACTCGGCGGCGAGCGTATCGATCTGCTTCACCACCGGAAGCACGCCCAGTTTCTTGCGCAGGGCGCGCACCGCGAGATTGGCTTTCTCGGCCTCGACCATATTACCCTTGAATATCTCGCGGGCTATCTGGAAGTCACTGAACCCCTGTTCCTTGGCTTGACGCAACAGCGGCTCGGGAAGTGATTCGAGAGTGTCATATCCGTTCAGCTCACGGGCAGTGACAATGATGTTCTGCAGGCGGTAGAGAAACCACTTGTCGATGCGGGTCAGCTCGTGGATACGCTCTACGGTGTAGCCCTTGAACATGGCCTGGGCTATGGCAAGGATGCGCTTGTCGGTAGGCTCCTTGAGGGCATGCTCCAGCTCGGAGAGGTCGCGCTGGTTGTTGCCAACGAATCCGTGCATCCCCTGCCCTATCATGCGCAGGCCTTTCTGTATGGCCTCTTCAAATGTACGGCCTATGGCCATGACCTCGCCCACCGATTTCATCGACGAGCCTATCTCACGGCGCACACCGTGGAATTTGCCGAGGTCCCAGCGGGGAATCTTGCACACTATATAGTCGAGAGCCGGCTCAAAGAAAGCCGAGGTCTCCTTGGTGACTGAATTCTTGAGATCAAACAGTCCGTAGCCCAGTCCGAGCTTGGCGGCCACGAAAGCCAGGGGATATCCGGTGGCCTTGGATGCAAGGGCCGACGAACGGCTCAGGCGGGCGTTGACCTCGATCACCCTATAGTCCATCGACTCGGGATCGAAGGCATACTGCACATTGCATTCGCCCACGATGCCTATGTGACGTATAATCTTGATAGCCAGCTTGCGCAGCCAGTGGTAATCCTCATTGGAGAGGGTCTGTGACGGAGCCACTACGATCGACTCGCCTGTGTGGATGCCGAGGGGGTCGAAGTTCTCCATGTTGCACACCGTGATACAGTTGTCGAAACGGTCGCGCACCACCTCATATTCAACCTCTTTCCATCCCTTGAGAGACTTCTCCACAAGCACCTGGGGCGAGAACGCCAGAGCCTTCTCCACCAGCGCCACGAGTTCCTGCTCATTGTCGCAGAATCCCGAGCCGAGACCTCCAAGCGCATAGGCGGCTCGCACAATCACCGGATAGCCCAGTGTCGAAGCGGCCTCGATAGCATCGTCGACCGAGTTGACGGCCTCGCTCTTGATGGTTTTCACGCCTATTTCATCGAGCTTGTGCACAAACAGTTCACGGTCCTCGGTGTCCATGATGGCCTGGACGGGTGTACCGAGCACCTCCACGTTGTACTTCTCGAGCACACCGCTCCGGTAGAGTTCCACTCCACAGTTCAGAGCCGTCTGACCGCCAAACGCGAGCAATATCCCGTCGGGTTGCTCCTTGCGTATCACCTTCTCCACGAAATAGGGGGTCACGGGGAGGAAGTAAATCTTGTCGGCAAACCCCTCGGATGTCTGCACAGTGGCTATATTGGGGTTGATCAGCACAGTGGAGATCCCCTCCTCCTTCATGGCCTTGAGGGCCTGGGAGCCGGAATAGTCAAACTCGCCGGCCTCGCCGATCTTCAACGCACCGCTGCCGAGCAGCAGCACCTTCTTTATATTCTCGTTACGCATTATACCTTATTATATATAGGGGAGGGTGAGACTATATCATGTTAACAAACTCGTCAAACAGGAATTCCGTGTCCTTGGGGCCTGAACTTGCCTCGGGGTGGAACTGGGCCGAGAAATACGGTTTGGTCTTGTGGCGTATTCCCTCGTTGGTGCCGTCGTTCATGTTGACAAACAGCGGTTCCCAATCCTCGGGCAATGTATCGTTGTCCACAGCGAAGCCATGGTTCTGCGAAGTGATGAAACAGCTGTTGGTCCCCACCCTGCGCACCGGCTGGTTGTGGCTGCGGTGTCCGTATTTCAGTTTGTAGGTCTTGGCACCGGCCGCCTTGGCGAGCAACTGGTTGCCCATACATATTCCGCATATGGGCTTGCCTATCTCCATTGCCTTGCGTATATTCTCCACGGTCTTGTCGGCCATGTCGGGATTGCCGGGGCCGTTGGATATGAACAGGCCGTCGTAAGGGATACCGGTGAAATCATAGTCCCAGGGCACCCTCACCACTCTCACACCACGGCGGGTGAGACAGCGTATGATGTTGTGCTTCACACCACAATCCACCAGCACCACGGTCTTTTCGCCCTCGCCATGCTCCTCAACATCGCGGCACGACACCTTGGCCACAAGATTCTCCTTGTTGGGATCGTAGAACTCACAGTCCTCGGCACCCTCCACAACGATCTTGCCAAGCATGGAGCCATGCTCGCGCAGATGCTTGGTGAGCGCACGGGTATCTATTCCATAAATTCCGGGGATCTTTTCTTCTTTGAGCCACTGGGCCAGCGATCGGTCGGCCTGCCAGTGGGAATGGTCGTAGGAGTAATCCTGGGCTACGATTGCGCGACAATGTATATGGTCGCTCTCGTAATATTCACTGACGTCATCCTTCTCCCTGTGGGGAGGGACTCCGTAATTGCCCAGTATCGGGTAGGTTGTCACAAGTATCTGGCCCTCATAGGACGGATCGGTCAGGCTCTCGGGATAGCCCGTCATAGCAGTGTTGAATACTACCTCTCCGGCCGTAGATGCTTCGTGGCCAAATGATTTCCCTTCAAAAGTGGTGCCGTCCTCGAGCACGAGGAAAGCGCGCTTAGCTTGTCTCATTCGGGTTGAGTTTTAAAACTTTTCGGGGCACAAAGTTACTCATTTTTTTGCGTCCCTACATGTATTGCCGCAATCTTTTTTCATGAAAAAATTTTCTTTCCCGGCGGTGAACCTTTTCGGGCCCCAATTTGTTTAAGCAGAAAAATCACGGCGCTTGCACCAGCCCTTATCCATATCCTCATGAAAAGTGTAAAAGAAACCCTCCTCGACCGACGCAGCATACGCCGGTATGAACGCGAAGAAGTCAACCCCGAGCACATGACGGCCATTTTCGAGGCCATATGCAACACCCCCACCAGTTACAACGGACAGCAGTTCTCGGTGATCGATGTCACCGATCCCGAACTGAAACTGAAATTGTATGCCCTCATAGGCCAGAAACAGATCAAGACGTGCAGTCACTTCCTCCTATTCCTGGCCGATTATCATAAGATCAGTCTTGCGGCCGAGGCACTCGATGAGGATATGCCCGACTTTAACGACACCATCGACGGCCTCACAGTAGGAATCGTCGACGCATCGCTCGCCATGATGAGCGCGCTCACCATGGCCGATTCTCTCGGGCTGGGATGTTGCCCCATAGGATATGCACGCACCGTGGCTCCCGAGGCGATCTCACATTTGCTCGGTCTTCCGAAAAAGACATTCGTAGTGTGCGGCCTCTCGATAGGTGTTCCACGTGAACTGCCCGACCTGAAACCGAAACAACCCCGCGAACTTGTGGTGTTCCATAACCACTACCCCACTGATGAAGCCGAAATGACAGCCGACCTCATGGAGTACAACGAGACCGTGACCGAATACAACCGGACACGTGCCGGCGACAAGACCGACAACGACTGGGCATCGCACATCATCTCCTACTACCGCGAGGCCATGAACTATGGCATGCTCCGCGCACTCCAGCGCCGTGGGTTCGACCCCAAGCGCTGACATCGCCCGGCCGGCACAGCATAGCCCTCTATATACATATATATAATACAACCCCACTTTTTATAAAATAACCCCACCTCTTCCTTTGGAGCCGTACATGGGAATTTTTCCCTGTATCGGCTCCTTTTTGCCGTCAGAAATAGCATAAAGACAGGATTACATCCTCCAACTATGCTAAATTGTGTTAAAACTGCTCATTTATCGTAAAACATACAATTATAATGCTTACATTTGCATGTGTGTTTTTCATAGTATTAGATTAAGATAAAGGTTTAAAAGGGAGATGGATGTCGCGAGACATCCATCTTTTTATGTTCTATATGTTGTAGAATAGTTTTATCAAACACTTTTCCCGTTGTGCAAGATTAACAAAAAATAGTTGCATATGGGTATAAATAACCGTACCTTTGCCCCAAATTTTGGTGACAAACGTCAATTCTATCAGTTATGAAACATCTCGATCTTATTCTTGCCGAGAAACTACTCAAAATCAGTGCTATTAAACTACAGCCCGAAAACCCCTTCACTTGGGCTTCAGGTTGGAACTCACCTATATATACCGACAACCGCAAGACTCTATCCTACCCCGACGTTCGTAGCTTCATCAAGGTTGAGCTCAGCCGCATCATCCTCGAGAACTTCCCCGAAGTAGAAGCCGTTGCCGGCGTGGCCACCGGAGCCATCGCCCAGGGAGCTCTTGTAAGCGACACCCTCGGTCTGCCCTACGTGTATGTACGCTCTACCCCCAAGGACCACGGTCTTGAAAACCTCATCGAAGGCGATCTCCGTCCCGGCACCAAGGTAGTGGTCGTAGAGGATCTCGTATCCACCGGCGGCAGCAGCCTCAAGGCTGTACAGGCCATCCGCAATGCCGGATGTGAGGTAGTGGGCATGGTAGCGATATTCAGCTACGAGTTCCCCGTTGCCACCAAGGCTTTCAAGGATGCCAACGTCCAGCTCATCACCCTCTCCAACTACACCGCTCTCATCTCGGCAGCGCTCGAGACCGGATTTATCCGCGAAAGCGATGTAGACACCCTCAAGGAATGGCGCAAGGATCCCTCCGTCTGGAGCCCCGCAACCGAAAAAGCTGACGCATAATCCCATGGCAGTATATTCAGGAAAGCCCGTTACCATAGGCCGCACTATCGATGACATATATGCCAAGGTAAGCGACCTCAGCCAGTACAAGGAAATGGTGGAGTCTCTGCCTGCCGAACAGCGCGAGAAACTCCAGGGAGTTGAATTCCGCGGCGACGCATTCAAGATGGATGCTCCCGGCGTAGGCGAACTCGTGTTCAAGATCATCGAGCGCACCGCCCCCACCCATGTGGGACTCAATGCCGAGGGATGTCCCATCCCCCTGAAGCTGTCGCTTGATCTCGCCGATGTCGACGGTGCGAGCACCCGCCTCACACCCCGCATCGAAATGCAGATCCCCGCTATGCTCCGCCCATTCATCGGTAACAAGATACAGGAAGCCGCCGACAAGTTTGGCGAAGTATTCACATCGCTTTTCCCCACCGCATGAACCTGAGCCATCTCTCCGGCCTCAGGGCATATGCGCTGACACTCATAATACCGCTCATCATCCTCGGATGCCATTCCGTCGATGATGAGCGTATTCCATATAGCGAGGTGCATCTCGTGTTCACAACCGTGGCCGATTGGAACATCCACGGGGTGAAAGGGGATGCCGCCGACTATGGCCGCTACATCTACAATCCGGCCACCGGCACCCGCCTGCCGGCCGACTTCCCTTACAATACCATGAGCCGTACCGGCTACGGAGGCATACTGCTCGTCAACGATGCGCTCGGCAGTCCCGTAGCCTATGATCTCGCTTGCCCTTACGAAGCACGCCCGGCCACCCGTATCGAGGTGCCCGAAGGGGAGCTTTTCGCCGTGTGTCCCGAATGTGGAAGCACATTTGACATCTACACCAACCACGGCAATCCGCGCTCAGGCCCGGCCGCACGTGAAGGCTATGCCCTGCAACGCTACTCGGTCACCTCGGGTGGCGCACTCGAATACCGCGTGGTGACCCGGTGACTACTTACAAAATGTTTCTAAGAGCCTGATCAGAGTTTTCCCTCATCGGCATAGGAATACGACTTGTCGCGGGCTATTATCACGTGGTCAAGTACATTTATCCCCAACAATTTCGCGCCATCCTTGATTCTGCGGGTGAGACCATCGTCCTCACCGCTCGGACGGGCGTTGCCCGACGGATGATTGTGCACAAGTATTATCCCCTCAGCCAGGCAATCAATAGCCCGCTTCAACAGAAGTTTCACATCCACGACTGTAGCTGCTGTTCCACCCTGCGAAATGCACCGCTTGTAGGTCACACGATTGGCCCGCGAAAGCATCAGCACCCAAAATTCCTCATACTCCAGATAACCGAGCAGAGGGGCCATCATATCCACCACGTCATGGCTCGAACGTATGAGCGGATCCACATTGGCCGACGCCTGCTCACGGTTTCTACGCCCGAGCTCGAATGCGGCGGCAAGACTCACGGCCTTGGCCGGACCCACCCCCTTGTACTTGCTCATCAGTTCGTTCATGCTCAGCCGGGCGAGCATATCCACCCTGTTGTCGCAATCGCGCAATATCCCGCGGGCCATGTCGACCACCGACATCCCGGGCAGACCTCCGCCGAATATTATGGCTATAAGCTCGGCATCGCTCAGCGCACGTATCCCCTGCGCGAGAGCTTTCTCGCGGGGCTTGTCGTCCTCGTTAAGATCAAGAATACGGGTCGACACGAAAGGCTTTTCAGCGTCATTCCTCATCATTTGCCCTTGCGCATCATTATCTCCTCATTTATATCACGGCCACGGCCGAGCAATATCTTCGACACGTAAGCCTTGATGAATCCTGTGCCGTAGCCGGTGATCTGTATCACACTTGCCGGCACAGCCTTAAGGGCTATCACAAGCGAACGGGTGAGCACGAGGGCCGAGATGAATATGGCCAGCAGATAGATGCCCAACGGCAACAGCCACCACGGCGACACGAATATACCCAGCAGGACCAGCGCCACTCCTATCACCACGGCAAGCGCGGGAAGAGTGTGCACAGCTTTCATCGAGCCGGGATAGAGCAGATGAAGTGTGATCCTCGACATGCCGAACACATGCACTTGACGAAAGAATTTCTTGAAATCGACCCTGCGCTTATGATACACGTAGGCCGGACGTATGAGTCCGATGGTGAAACCCGCCTGGCGGATGCGGGTGCTCATGTCGATATCCTCCGAGAACATCTCCCTGAACCCTCCCACCGTCTCGTAGACCTTGCGTGAGAACCCCATGTTGAATGTGCGGGGTGTGAATTTCTCCATGCTCACCTTTCCGCCTCGTATGCCCCCCGTGGTCAGGAACGAGGTCATGGCATAATTTATGGCTTTCTGAGTGGTCGAGAACGATTCGTGTGCCGAATCGGGCCCACCGAAGCAATCGAGCGGATTGCTGTCAAGCTCCCGCTTGAGTGTGGCGAAATAGTCGGGCGGGATCACGCAATCCGAATCGAAAAAGATGAAATAATCCCCCTCGGCCCGCTCCATCGCGTAGTTGCGGGCTATGGAACGTCCCTCATTTTCCTTATAAAAATACTTGGCGTTCAATCCGCGGAACTCCACGGCATTGTCGATGATAGCCTTGCAGGGATCGGTCGAGCCATCCTCGCATATCACAAGCTCAAAATCGCGGTCGGTCTGGGCAAGCAGACTCTCGACGAGGTCGTCGACCTCGGTCGGGCGGTTGTACACCGGCACTATTATTGAAAAACGCGGACGTGTAGACATATCAGCTCATACGGTTTTTATAATCCATGTAATCAAACTGGCGCAGATAACGGCAATCACCACTGCTGTCACACATCACCATCGCAGGGTGCTGTATGCCATTGAACATCGTGGTCTTCACCGTCGTGTAATGGTTCATGTCCTCAAGCGTGAGCTTGTCGCCGGCCTGAAGGGGTGCGGGAAAAGCCCAGTCGCCAACATAGTCACCGCTCAGGCAGGAGTTTCCGCCGAGACGATAGACCGGAAGGCCGGGAGCCTCGGGCACACTCTCGGTAATGGCAGGCTTGTAGGGCATCTCAAGGCAATCGGGCATGTGGCAGGCAAACGATGCGTCGATCACGGCGGTCTTCACCCCCTGGTTCTCGACCACATCGAGCACCGAGGTCACAAGATCACCCGTGCGCCACATCCATGCGCTACCCGGCTCAAGCACCACCTGGAGCCACGGATAACGGGCGCGGAAATCCTTAAGCAGGGAGATGAGATGGTCCACGTCATATCCCTCGCGGGTCATGAGATGACCACCTCCGAAATTCACCCATTTCACCTGAGGCAGATATTCGCCAAACTGGGACTCGAAAGCCTCGAGCACTTTGGCAAGATCATAGGATGAGCTCTCGCACAGGGCATGGAAGTGCAATCCCTCAATCCCCTCGGGCAACTTTCCGCCGAGCTGTTCGGCAGTGACGCCGAAACGCGAGCCGGGCAATGCCGGATTGTATATCTCCGTATCTATCACCGAGCACTGGGGATTGACTCTCAGTCCGGGCGACACACCGGCCTCCAATGCCTGACGACCATACTTTTCCCATTGGCTGAGAGAATTGAATGTGAGGTGCGTGGCCCGCGAAAGGAACTCCCCTATCGTGGCGGGAGTGTACACGGGGCAATACACATGGGCCTCGCCTCCAAGCTCCTCATTTCCGAGCCTGAGCTCGTTGAGCGAACTGGCGGTGAAGTCGCGGTTGTACTCCCTCACGATGTCAAACGACCTCCACAGGGCGTTGGCCTTGAACGCCATGATGATGTTGACCCCGGCCTCACGCTCCACGCGTGTTATCAGTTCAAGGTTACGGCGCATACGGTCCTCGTAGACTATATAATATGGTGTGGATAGCTCCTCTATTTTCATAATATCATGAATTTTGCGTACTTGAATAGCAGTGTGCGGCTCTCGGCATCGTCACCGTCGAACACCACGGTCATTCTCGGATCCACGCCCGATGTATCTATGGCGGTCACCGAGCCTACTCCGAATTTGGTGTGCCTTATCCTCATCCCCTCATGCACCTCGGTGACGGAGTGAAGCGTGAAATCGCCACCACCGGGCGCGGGCTGTGACGGCTGGATGCCTGTGCGCGGGCGTGAGGTGAGAGGGTGATCCACCGAAGGCTCACGGCGCGGACGTCGCAGATCGTTGAGCGAGCGGGCCGAACCGGCCATCGAGGCATGATATCCGGCTACTGCACTCCTCGAACTTGATGACGGTGTGAAGTCATTGCCGGTGGAAAGATGCAGATAGCGGGGATCGATATCACCGATGAAACGCGACGGGCGCGGAAACACCGTCTGGCCATTGCGGAAACGCTGTGTGGCATAACTGAGCATACAGAATTTGCGCGCTCTCGTGATAGCCACATAAAGCAAACGGCGCTCCTCCTCGACCTCGGCGGCCGACTGTGACTGCTGGGCCATGGCCGACGGAAAGAGGTCCTCCTCGACTCCGACTATGAACACGTTGTCGAACTCCAGACCCTTGGAGGCATGAACAGTCATCAGCGTTACGCTCTCCTCATCGGCATCAGTGTCCCTGTCTTGATCGGTAGCGAGCGATACCTCGGTCATGAAATGACTGAGGGAAGTCTCATCGCGACCCTGCTCCACCATGGCCTCGACATATTCCTTGACACCTTTGAGCAACTCCTGCAGATTCTCCTGCTTCGAGATGCTCTCGGGGGTGGAGTCATGTACAAGCATGGAGAACAGTCCGGTGCGCTCTATGATATTGCGGGCCACCTCGTAGGCATCCTTGCCCTGCTCGTTCTGAGCGATGAATCCATCTATGAGCGTGGCGAAATCGGCAAGTTTCCTCTTGGCCCCGCCATTCAGCCCGCAGTCATAATCATCCATGTGGGTTATGATTTTCCACAGGCTCACGCGCTCGTCGATAGCCGCGCGCGTAAGCTTGTTGAGCGTGGTGTCGCCTATGCCTCGTGCCGGGAAATTGATCACGCGCCTGAGGGCCTCGTCGTCATTGGGATTGAGCGAGAGGCGGAAATATGCTATGGCATCCTTCACCTCCTTGCGCTGATAGAACGAAAGGCCGCCGTAGATGCGGTAAGGCACATTGCGTTTCCTCAACGACTCCTCGAGCACACGGCTCTGAGCATTGGTGCGGTAGAGGATGGCAAACTCATCGTAGGAATCGCCTGTTGACCGCTTGAGCTGTGATACCCTCGCGGCCACCTGGGCGGCTTCCTCATAGTCGCTGTAGCATCGTGCCACATCAATGAGAGCGCCTTTATCGTTCTCGGAGTAGACATTCTTGGGTATCTGGGCTACGTTCTTGCTGATGAGACTGCCGGCCGCATCGATGATGTTCTGGGTGGAACGGTAGTTACGCTCGAGCTTGAATATGCGCAGGCCCGGGTAGGCATTCTCCATCTCGAGAATGTTGCGGATGTTGGCTCCGCGGAATGAATAGATGCTCTGGGCATCGTCGCCCACTACACACAGGCGTTGTGCACCCTCGGTGAGCTGTTTCACTATCAGGTGCTGGGCGAAGTTGGTGTCCTGGTACTCATCGACAAGTATGTAGCGGAAAAATTCCTGATAATGCCTCTTGACATCGGGGTTGTCGCGGAGCAGGACGTTGGTGTAGTAGAGCAGATCGTCGAAGTCCATGGCTCCGGCCACACGGCAACGGTCGCGGTACTTGCGGTAGATCTCCTGGGTGAGCGGACGCTTGCCACGCCTGTCGGTCTCCATGAGATCGCGGGTCATGGCATACTGCTCGGGCGAGATTAGCGCGTTCTTGGCCCAGGATATGGCATTGTGGACGGTAGCCGGCTTATATACCTTGTCATCCAGGCCCATATCCTTGATAATGAGCTTGACGAGGGCCCGGCTGTCGGAGGCGTCATAGATGGTGAATGAGCTTTTGAACCCGATCAGTTCGGCATTGGCGCGGAGGATGCGGGCAAAGATGGAGTGGAATGTGCCCATCCACAGGCGGGAAGCCACGGCGGGCCCCACGAGCTGTTCTATCCTCTCGCGCATCTCGCGGGCGGCCTTGTTGGTGAACGTCAACGCGAGTATGCGCCACGGCTCATAGTCGTGCGCGAGCAGATGCACGATCTTGTAGGTAAGTACTCTTGTCTTGCCCGATCCCGCACCTGCAATCACAAGCTGCGGGCCGTCGCAGTATTCTACGGCCGCCCGCTGCTGGGTATTTAATTTTCCGAGATATTCCTCTTGGTTCATTTCTTTTTAGGTTCCTTTATAAGGAGACGGTCGCCGGCGTCCTCGACAATCGAGCGGTAATAGCGCTCGTCATATCCGGGGAACGAGGGGGATACGCACACGCCCTCGGGGGTGCGCTCAAACTTGCCGTCCTTTTCCTTCTTCACATTGCCGTCCAGGTACTTCACCAGCAGGTAATCGCCCAGGGCCTTGTAGTTCTTGAGATAGCGGGTCGAGGCCATGAGCGAGTGGTTGTTGACCATCTTGCGGGCCTCCTCGGGCGACAGGCCCTTTACCCATGAGAGGAGCATCTGCACCTCGTTGTCGAGGGTTGACTCCTCATTCTGCTGTACGCGGCGAATGTCGGGGATCATCTGGCTGTAACGGTTGTAAGCCTGGTTGGCCACATAGTTGTTGACCCAGAAAGCGGCATCCCACGAGAGGGTGAGCATGTCGCCGTTGCCGGGAGCAAACTCGTAAGGGATCTGGGTGATGGTGCAGTACATGGGCACATACACGCAAGTGTTGGCATCATCGACACCGAACCACAGGATACCCTTCATGGCATCTGGGAACTGCTCGTTCATCTGCGACACGAAGGAGAAACCTGTCTGCTGGGTGGCGATGGCACGCTCGTTGAGATACTCCTTGCCGTCGACCTTGAATGTCATGGGCCTCCAGCGGTAAGGCACCTTGTAGGGACCGGCGCCTATGTCCTGGGTCATATCCATGGGAGTGCCCTCGAAGTGGTCGCGCATCATGTCGCGCATGTCACCGAGAGTGAGCTGACGGTCGGGCTTCACCCACAGGGGGAAAGGATCGCCGTCGGCCTCCATCACCCAGGGGAGGTATTTGTCCATTCCGTCGGTGAAGCGGTTAAAGTAGCTCCACACACGGCCGTCGCATCCGCGGGTGGCGGTGCCGTCGAGCTCGCCGTAGGCCAGCGAGAAGCTGAAGTCCTTGTCCTTACCCTTGTAGTAACCCTGCTTGCGGGCAAAATCGATCACATCGGGCGAATAGATGGTGTTCTCCTTATCGTTGAGGGGGAACTGATGGATGCGGGGATGGTTGGCGTGACCCGAGATGCAATCATCGGGGATTCGGCGGGCTACCCATACAGCACCCTTCTCCTTACCGCCCTTGCCGATGAGTTCCATTACCCATGCCTCGTTGGGGTCGGCGATGGTGAATGACTCGCCCGACGAATGGTAGCCGTAATCCTTAACGAGCGAGGTCATCACGTCGAGAGCCTCGCGGGCGGTCTTGGCACGCTCGAGGGTTATGTAGATGAGCGATCCGTAGTCGATGATACCGGTGGTGTCGTTGAGCTCGGGACGGCCACCCCATGTGCTCTCGGCAATGGTGAGTCCATGCTCGTTGGTGTTGCCTACAGTGGAATAGGTATGTGCCACCTGGGGGATCTCGCCGAGATACTTGCCGGTGTCCCATTCGTAGACTTTACGCATGGAGCCGGGGGCATGGTCGGCCGCGGGGCTGTGGTACAGCTCGCCATAGAGAGTGTGGCTGTCGGCGGCGTATGTTACGAGCACCGATCCGTCGGCAGTGGCTTTCTTTCCGGCGATGAGGCTTGTACAGGGCCAGGCCAGAACGGGGGTAAGCATCCCCAGACCTATAAATAAGGATTTAATCTTCATATATTCACTATTATTTTGCGGTATTAGAGTGCTTTTGGATAAGAATTGTTGCAATATTATTACAACTCGCTATGCTTTAGGTGCAAAAATAGCGATTTTTTTTGGATTATATTGAATGTATAACCCTTTTTTCTTACTTTTGCCTGTGAGGTTATATCACTGACTACATCACGAATTTATACAACTATTTATATACTCACATAAACAACACTTTACATGAAGAAGTATTTAGCAGAGATGATCGGCACATTCGTGCTCGTTCTCATGGGTTGCGGCAGCGCAATCTTCGCAGGCATCGGCTTGGGCACCACAGGTTTCGGTGTCACAACTCTCGGCGTAGCATTTGCCTTCGGCCTTTCGGTGATCGCCATGGCCTACACCATCGGCAATATCTCGGGATGCCACATCAATCCGGCAATCACCCTGGGCGTGTGGGCCAACGGCCGCATGAAAGGATCAGAGGCTTTCAACTATATGATATTCCAGACTATCGGTGCCATCATCGCATCGGCAGTGCTGTATGTACTGGTGCATACCGGAAATGAGGCAGGCATCGAGGCTGTGTTCAACAGCACCACTACCACCGGCTCCAACTCCTATATGCCCGGTAATATCGTGCCGGCATTCATAGCCGAGATGGTGTTCACATTCATCTTTGTCCTCGTGGTGCTCGGCACTACCGATGAAAAGCAGGGAGCAGGCAACTTTGCCGGCCTCGCCATCGGTCTGACTCTCGTGCTCGTGCACATCGCATGTATCCCCATCACCGGCACATCGGTAAATCCTGCCCGTTCGATCGGCCCGGCCATCTTCGCCGCCATCGAGGGTAACTGTATTCCTCTTACCCAGCTGTGGCTCTTCATCGTGGCTCCTTTCGTGGGCGCACTCGGAAGCTCGGCTGTATGGAATATGATCAAGGGCAAATAATTCAACTTTCCGCTTAAGTTGATAGTTATAAGGTTATGGGGCATCGTCCCCATAACCTCATTTTTTGAAACAACCTCATATTTATGCGACTCAACGGACGACGACAGAGCTCAAATTTTGATGACCGGCGAGGCCGGGGCGTCAGCTCGAGACTAAAGGTTGGTGGCGGTATCGGTGCAGTGATCATCGCCGCGATTATAGCATGGATCTCGGGCGGGAATCCGCTCGGGGTGATAATGCAGAATGCGGGGCAGCTCACTTCGGGATATTCCTCGACTGCCGACGGTACATATACCCCGACTGCCGAGGAGGAGCAGTTGGCCACCTTCTCGCGTCAGATACTCGCGGGTACTGAGGATGTGTGGACCAAACTGTTTGCAAGTCAGGGATTGGAGTATGAGGCTCCGACGCTCGTTTTCTACACCGGCTCGGTACAGAGCGGCTGCGGTAACGCCACGGCTCAAGTGGGCCCGTTCTATTGTTCGGCAGACCAGAGTCTGTATATCGACCTGTCATTTTTCTCGGATATGAAACAGACTCTCGGGGCTGACGGCGATTTCGCTTACGCTTACGTGATAGCCCATGAGGTGGGACATCATGTGCAATATCTGTTGGGGACTCTCACGGATGCTCACGAACGCATGTCGAAGCTCAATGAGGCCGATGCCAATAAGATAAGTGTTGCGCTCGAGTTGCAGGCTGATTATTATGCGGGCGTGTGGGCCCATCATGACAATGAGCTGTTCGGATCCATCGAGGAGGGTGATATAGAGGAGGCTCTTGATGCGGCTCAGAAGATCGGCGACGATTATTTGCAGAAACGTGCTCAGGGATACGCCGTGCCCGATTCTTTCACCCACGGTACTTCGGCTCAGCGTGAATCGGCCCTCAGGAGCGGAATTTCCACCGGGCGATTCCCGCAGTAAATTTTAGCATAGAGGGGAAAGTATAGAGTATAGTTTTTAGTTTATTAGACCAGAGATCTAAAGATCAAGTATAGAGGAAAAAGTATAGAGTATAGGAATTAGATTTTTAGACCATATTTATAGACCAGAGGTCCAGAGATCTTTTTTACAGATATAATGGCTCCTGCCCATCACGGGTGGGAGTCATTGTTTTGTAATAATTGTAGCAGTATGTCAAGGGGCTCTTGCCGAGCGGTGGAGGGGTATAGGTTTAGGGGTTTATAGGTTTATGAGCTATCGTTTTTGTAGCTCTCCTAATTTCTGTAACCTTATTGCTGGTTCCGGGGGGAACGGCGGAGGTCGGCTCTCCGCTTAGATGGGTATGGGTGGTCGGGGAATTGGTGCATCGTCTGCGGGGTGGCCTTGCGGGCCCTCGCGGGTGGGCAGGCTCCAGCGGAGGATGGACGTTGGGTCGGTGAGGACGAGGATGGCGGTCTCGACCGGGGGCTCGGGTTTAGGGGGACGTTGTGTGGTGTGGCCCTGCATGCCGAGGTAGAAGAAGGCGGGGATCTGTTCCCTGTCGACGTTTATGTGTATGACAAGGAAGCCTATGCCGCACAATAATGGGAATAGTGCGGAGCAGAGGCTGAGGAATTTCCCGGGGTCGGGTTGCATGGGGGAGTAGCCTTTGTATTCCTGGGCGTTGAGCAGGAGCATGAAGGCGGGTGAGGTTCCGCGCACGCTGTCGGGGCGCGAGTAGGAGGCGTAACGGATGCGTTTGTGCAACGTTTTGACCTGTCGGCGGGTGTAGCCTGTGTATTCAGGATACATTTTGCCGAATTCTCTATCTTTTCCTTCTTTGGAGAGGTAGAGGAGTGCGGTTGCGCCCTCGGGGGAGGTGGCGAGTCGGTAGTCGAGATATGAGCGGAGGAGTTCGGTTGAGTCGTAGCCTTTGGGGTCTACAATTACTATGGGACGCGGGCGGGATAGCCGGCGGGCGCGTTCGAGCCGGGATATGACGTTTTTCTCGACGGGGGTTAGTTCCCGGCCGAGAAAGCGTGAGAATGGGTGACACCAGATGTCGGGTCGCCGGATTCTTTTAGTTAGGTGGGTTACCTTGTGGCTCGTTGGTTTCATATCAACGGCAAAGGTAAGTTACCGATACGGGTGAAATGGTGCGATAATGTCGCGTTGTTGGGCGGGGAGTTTTTAGACCAGAGGGCCAGAGATTTTTTATTTTTAAGTATAGAGGGGGGAAGTATAGAGTATAGGTATTAGATTATTAGGATTGGGGATTTTTAGGTATATGAGTGGGATATAGGAGGTTAGGAATAGTGGACGCGGGGGATTATAGGACGTCTTCGACGCCCATTTTGGTGTGTGTTTCATTTTCCCCATGCCTCGCCCGACGGCGCAAATCTTGCCCTGACGGGCGATTTGCACGTTCCCTCGTGGTGGGGCTATAACTACATCGCCTCTTCGAGGCTTGCTGGGTGGATGGCCTGTGGGGAATTTGTAGATGCTATTACAAAAATATGACATCCACCCGTGACGGGCAGAAGCCATTATATATCTATAAAAAAGATCTATAGAACTCTGGTCTATACAAAACCCAATGGCCTAAAGATCTATTCCCTATACTCTATACTTTGCCCTCTATACTTGATCTTTAGATCTCTGGCCCAAGCCACAAATCATCTGACACACAGGGCTTAAGAAACTATTGTCTATACTCTATACTTTCCCCTCTATACTAAAAAACTCTATACTAAAAAACTCTATACTAAAATTACATGTATCGCATAATCTGGGTGGCGCGTTTGCGGAGGTAGGGAGAGGGGTGGGCGGGGTCGCGCTTGAGGGGGGATGGGAGGGTGACGGCTATGAGGGCGCACTGACGCTTGGTGAGGCGGGAGGGTGCGGTTGAGAAATAATGGTCGGCCGCGGCGGAGACACCATATATACCCGCTCCCATCTCGATGCTGTTGAGGTAGACTTCCATTATGCGGTCCTTGGACCAGAATATCTCTATCAGGACCGTGAAATAGGCTTCGAGGCCTTTGCGCATCCAACTATGTCCGGGCCAAAGGAATACGTTTTTGGCTGTCTGCTGTGTGATGGTGCTCGCTCCGCGCTCGCGCTTGCCGGCGCGTTTTTCCTCAACGGCTTTGCTTATGGCTTCAAAGTCAAATCCGTGGTGGGAGTAGAAGTGGCCGTCCTCGGAGGCTACGACCGCCTTGGGCATCCATGAGGATATCTCATCGAGTGGCACCCAATGGTGTTTCCAGTGCCGTTCGCGTTGCTGCTGTTTTTCGGTGCCTTGGGGATTGATGGCCCGGATGATCATGAGCGGGGTGACGTAGACGGGGATGTAACGGTACGCCACCACGGCAAGCATTGTGCTACCGACAAAGAGTGCCAACACCCATTTCAATATCCTTACCAATAGATTCATTCAACAGATAATAAGAGGTCACGGATAAGAGGCTGTTAAAAACAGCCTCTTAGAAACTGTTTAAAATTCATTTCACTTTGCTTTTGAGAGTCTTATCGTTGTCATTTTGCTCGTTCTTCAGTCATGTAGCTACAGCTACACTCCTTTATCACAAACAAAATGCCATTCGATAATACTCTCAAAATCTGCATCAAATAAATTTAAACAGTTTCTTAGAAAGTTATAATAATGTCTTGCTTAATCGGAAAGTCCGAGGGAGGAGGGCGTTACTTGAATATGAGCGTGCCCACGTCCTGGAGCTGAATGTCCATGTTAGGCGACTTGATGTTCTCGAACACGAGTCCTTCGATGGGCTGTTCGGGGAGGCCCTTGGCGTTTATGAGCGCGGGGCATGAGTTGATGGTGATGTCGCGGAAGGTCATGTTGGCAAACTTAGGTTTGAGCGATCCTTCCAGATCGGAGGGATGCCTCTCCGCAAGATTGCCTATCCACTCAACGGAGCCGAGCATGTCGAACTTGAACACGGTCTTACGGCTGTTCTCGACGGTGACACGCTCGACGAGCACATTCTCGGCACCTCCGCCACGCGGACGACGGGTCTTGACGTAGAAGGGGAAGGAGGGATTCTCCATCACGCAGTCGTGCATGTAGACGTTGCGGATACCGGCGGCAGTCTCGGTGCCCATGGTGATGCCCCCTACCCCGCGCTTGACACGACAGTGGCGTATCACCACATTCTCGGTGGGGCGGGCACGCTTCACGCCGTCGATGCCTCGGCCCGACTTGAGGGTGAAGCAGTCGTCGCCACAGTCGAGGGTGGTGTACTCGATGAGAGCGTTGACTGAGGAATCGATGTCGATGCCGTCGGTGCGCTTGCGACCGGCACTGGCCACGTTAACTCCACGTATTATAATATTCTCACAATAGACGGGAACTATGTTCCAGAATATTGAGTTCTCGAAGGTGACACCCTCAACGAGGATGTTGCGGCTGTTCATGGGGCCGAAGAATACGGGGAGGAACACGAGGGCGCCGTCGCTACCGTCGTAGACGCGCTGTTCAAAGGGCAACCGGCCCACTTCCTCCTTGATGCCACCCTCCTGACGGAGCTCGAGTTCACAACCCTTTTCGGGGCCGACGAGCTTGCCCTCGCCGGTAAGGGCGATGTTCTCCACGCCATCGGCATATATCAAGGCTCCGAGCGAGTTGACATCAATGCCCTCGTTGCGGGCGGGCACCACGGGGAGATAATCTTTTATATCGCCACTGAAATGCAGTTCGGCGCCACGGTCGAGGTGCAGACAGATGTTGCTACGGAGCTGGATGCGTCCCGAGAGCCAACGCCCCTCGGGGACAATCACTGTACCCCCACCCTGCCGGGCGAGTTTGTCGATGGCTTTCTGAATGGCCTTGGTGGATAGCACGCCCTGCTTGGCTCCGGTCTTGGCAATGCTGAGCGAACGGTCGGGGATAACGGGGCGCGAAAGCTGAGGCATATCGAAAGGAGCGTTGACAGGCTCTATTTCAGCGGGAATGGCCTGAGAGCGGGCCGTGGCACAGCAGATGATCATAGCCATCGCCAATAGCAACTTTACTGTTTTCATAATTAATCTAAGGTAAAATTTTATGAATATATTAGCAAAGGTAGCTCTTTCCGGTAAGATTAACAAATCGGCTTATATGCAGGCAAGGAAATCTACCCACGAACTTTATTTTAACATTTTTTGATCCAATATTTGCAAATGAACGATATTTCCCTTAACTTTGCCCCCGGAAATCACAATATCCATGCTCAGACACGTTTCAATACTATTGGCAATTTTCACCCTGATGATGTGCGTCGCTCCGGCGATTGTACATGACAGGTGCATGTCGTCATGCTGTATTGAACAGGAGTGCAACGGCAATTGCTGTGACGATGAAGGATGCGATTGCTGCTCGCCGTTCATAGCGTGCAACACGTGCACAGGTTTCACAACCACAACGGCGACTACCACCGTAAGATCGGACAATAACGAGCAGAGGATGATAATCCCCACCACTACCGGGATTATGACCGCTTATATTCCCGTGATCTCACCCCCTCCGAAACATTGCTGAACCATGCGCTGAAAAAGAAGCGCTGAACCGTATCCCCCGTCGTTGTGAGAAATGGCCGGGGATAACTGAACCACAATCGATTTTTTGAATCAAGAGGCAGTGGAAAAACTGTCTCACGGAGAGAGCGTGTGTATGTGTGTACACGTTCCAAACTCTCATTATTTAAAACCAATCACTGACATTCAGCAATGAAACATATAATATTCACGATGATAGCACTGCTGTCATCGGTGGCACTACATGCCCAGAACTCATTCAAAGCCAAGATAAAGGACGGATGCAATGACGAACCGCTCGCCGGAGCGTCAGCCATGGTCAAGGGGACACAGTTCAGCGGGATAGCCGATGAAAACGGCCTGGTGATCATCACCAATATCCCCGACGGCAAGCAATCCATAGTGTTCTCGTTCATAGGATTTGAACCGGAGACCAAGACATTCACATTTCCCCTTTCCGACCCCGATGCCATAATAGAGATAGAGTTGGAGGAAGATGAGGAGAACGAACTGGATGAGGTAGTGGTCACCGCCACGCGCAGTACCCGCACATTCCGCGACATCCCCACCCGAGTGGAATTCATAGGCAGTGAGGAGCTCGAGGAGAAAAGCCTCATGAAGCCGGGCGACATACGTATGCTCCTCAACGAGAGCACAGGCATACAGACCCAGCAGACTTCGGCCATATCGGGCAACTCGCTTATAAAGATACAGGGCCTGGACGGAAAGTACACCCAGATACTTAAGGACGGGTTCCCTGTGTTCTCGGGCGCGGCCTCGGGCCTGGGCCTGCTCCAGACTCCACCGCTCGATCTCAAGCAGGTAGAGATAATCAAGGGCTCGTCGAGTACGCTGTATGGTGGAGGTGCCATAGCCGGACTCGTGAACCTCGTGTCCAAGACTCCCGAAGAGAAACGCGATCTCCAGATACAGCTCAACGGCACCACGGCCAAGGGGCTGGACGCAAACACATTCTACGGACAACGGTTCGGGAAGGTGGGCACCACGATATTCGCATCCTATAACCGTAACTGGGCCTACGATCCATCGGACGTGGGATTCACGGCCATACCTGAGTTTGACCGCTTCACACTGAATCCGCGCCTGTTTGTGTACTTCAACGAGAAAAGCATCCTCAACCTCGGTATAGAGACCATGGTGGAGGACCGCTTGGGAGGCGACATGCAGTATGTGCGTCACGGCTACAGCGAGGAGCATCCCTACTTCGAGCGCAACCGCTCGCAACGCCACTCGGCGAGAATGTCGTTCAGGCATGAGTTCAACGAGAACAGCATACTCAGCGCCAAGAGCAGCGTGACGCTGTTCCGTCGCAAGATCGATATTCCCGACTACCGCTTTGACGGAGACCAGTGGTCGTCGTTCAGCGAGCTCTCCCATCTGCTCCGCACCGGACGCTCGGAATGGGTTGGCGGCCTGAATGTGTGGACCGAGCATTTCGATGAGAAACAGCTGTCGGAGATGCCTGTGCGCAATTACTCGCTCAACACATTCGGAGCGTTTGTGCAGAACACCACCACACTGTCGGACCGCGTGACCGTGGAGGCCGGATTGCGTGGCGATTATGTGCATCACTACGGCTTCGTGCTCCTACCCCGCATCTCGAGCCTCGTGAAGATCAACGAGAAGTTCTCGACCCGCATAGGGGGCGGATTCGGCTACAAGCCTCCCACGATATTCTCGGAGGAGAGCGAGAGGTTGCAGTTCGAGAACATACTACCCATCGACAAGAATCTTAACAAACTGGAACGGAGCTACGGCGCCAACGTGGATTTCAGCTACCGCACCGCCCTGGCCGACGGACGCGTAGCGCTGTCGCTCAACCAACTGTTCTTCTACACCTATCTGCGCCATCCGCTCGAACTGCGCTCGGAGCCCGACGGGCTGTACCGGTTCTACAACATCAAGGGCAACATGAACAGCAAGGGTGCCGAGACCAATGTAAAGGTAAAGTATTCCGACTTCATCCTTTTTGCGGGCTATACCTACACCGATGCCCGCGTGCATGAGAACGGCATGACTTCGACCAAGACCCTCACGCCGAAGCATCAGGTGAACTCCATGCTCATGTATGAGGTGGAGGATGAGTGGAGAGTGGGATATGAGCTGTACTATGTGGGCAACCAGCGCCTCACCGACGGGATGATCGCCAAGGACTATGTGACCATGGGACTGATGGTGCAGAAAATCTGGGACAAGTTCTCGCTTTACGTCAATTTCGAGAATTTCACCGACCGCCGTCAGACCCGTTTCGACACCATATACACCGGCTCCATCACCGACCCGCAGTTTAGGGACATCTATGCCCCGCTCGACGGATTCGTGGCAAATGCAGGCATTATACTAAAATTGTAATTGTTGAAATTTTTACAAAAGTTTTTGCTTAAACTGTATCGACGGAACGAAAAAAGTCATATCTTTGCAAGCGTAATGGTATCTCCGGGATGAGGACGATGATCCGCCCCTAAGGAGATTCAAAAGGGAATCCGGTGAGAATCCGGAACAGTACCCGCTGCTGTAAGTTCCAACACGGCCGCCGCACCAATGCCATTGTGATCGGATAATGATCACGAGAAGGCGCGGAGATGGGCCGGAACGAGTCAGAAGACCTGCCATTGCCACATATCGATTATGCGCCTACGGGATTATGGGCCAGGGTCTATGAGATTAATGACAACAGTAAATGTATTTTGTCCGCATCAGTTGATTCGTAAAAGAATCATTCATAATAGACTGCTCACACATGCTCCCGCCTGCGCAACCTACCGCTCAGGCGGGAGCTATGTTTTGTGACAATTTTTCTTTTTATCTGCCAACCCCGGAGGGCATGCGACATTATCGCACCCTCCGGAGTTGTTTTATGCCGTATTTTTGGGCCTTAAGAAACTGTTTAAAATTCATTTCACTTTGCTTTTGAGGGTCTTATCGTTGTCATTTTGCTCGTTCTTCAGTCATGTAGCTACTGCTACACTCCTTTATCACAAACAAAATGCCATTCGATAATACTTCTCAAAATCTGCATCAAATAAATTTAAACAGTTTCTAAGAAAACCTTAGAAATGGCATTATACTCATGAAAAGAATCTTTATCCCCATCGCCACACTGCTTGCCGGGTGTGCGGGCGGTTATCTCATCGGCTCGACAGGCCCGGGCATAGGGCGCGGACAGGCAACCATATGGGCACCGGTGCCCGTCAACATCCCGGAGACTATTACGGTGCGCGACACGTTGCAGATACATGTGCCTGGCGCTACCATGAGGGTGGCTCCGGCACGCACAGTCACGATTCCGGCACAATGGGCCACCGCTCATCGCGACAGTGACTCGCTGACTGTCAAGGCTGAGACGCGTGTCTACTCCTGCTCCACATTCAGGGCGGTTGTGAGCGGTGTGAGACCGTCGCTCGACTCGCTCACTCTCTACCGCTCCTCACCGGTGATCACACGCACGGTGGCAATCCCGCAACCCTCATCGCGCTGGGGCATAGGGGTGACGGCGGGCGTGACGGCCACCTCGCGCGGACTGGCGCCGGGCGTAACCGTAGGGATCACTTACCGGCTGTGGCCTAAATGACAGCAGTTATGACAGCGGTTATTCCTTTCCGGCAATACGCCGAGCTACCGTCGCTGCCGCCGACCGCGTGGTGGCGAGCCGTTGCCTCACCTGCCGGTAACCCTCAAGCTGGGCCTCGCGCTGAGGGGTGTCGCCCAACAGCGGGGCGAGCTGAGCGTCCACGGTGTCGGGCGTACAGTTGTGCACGAGCATCTCGGGGATTATCCATCCGCGCACACCGCTCTTCACGGCCTCGCGGTTCACCTCGTCACGCGCCTGGCGGTCGATGCGCCCGGTGATGAGATTGGGGAGCGAGCAATAGGGGATCTTGAGAATGTGCATGAACAGGTCGTGGGCCCATTTCCACCCTACTGCCCTATAGCACACCACCTGGGGGGCACCTGCCAAAGCGCTCTCGAGCGATGCTGTGCCCGAGGTCACGAGCGCGGCACGGGCATAGGACATAAGCTGTAGAGTGGTGGCGTGCACCACAGGGAGGGATGTGTATTGCCTGTACACCTCGGGGGAGATGGATGGAGCGCCGGCCACCACGGCCTGCATCTCGGGGTGACGGCGCGCCACGGCATCCATCACGGGGAGGTTGGCCTTGATCTCGCCTATGCGGCTTCCGGGCACAAGTGCGAGGATGGGACGCCGGTCGAGACCGTAGATGCGGTTGAATTCCTCGCGTGAGGGAAGCCCCTTGAGGGCGGCATCGACCTCCTCGACCGAGGGGTTGCCCACATACTCCACCTTCACGCCCCGCTCGCCAAACCATTCAGGCTCGAAGGGGAGGATGGAATAGATGCGGTCGACGTACTTGCGCAGTTTCTTGATGCGGTACTCCTTCCATGCCCACAGCTTGGGCGCTATATAATAGTGTACGGGGATTCCGAGCGAGTGGGCATATTCGGCCAGTTTGAGATTGAAACCGGGATAGTCGACCAGCACCACCGCATCGGGGCGCATGGCGGCGATCGCCTTCTTGGCCGTGGCGAGATTGCCGAGCACCTGGGGCAGATGCCGGGCCACGTCGATGAACCCCATATAGGCCATGCGCCTGTAATGGATCAAGGGAGCGTGTCCGGTGGCCGCGGCCATCTCGTCGCCTCCAAGGAAGGTGATCTCGGCCTCGGGATCGTGCTCCCGGAGCGAGCGTATCACTTGCGCGGCATGGATGTCGCCGGAGGCTTCTCCGGCCGAAAAGAAGTACTTCATCTTCGAGATATTTTCACAAATGTAGCACTTTTTTGCGACAGTCTGAAGAAAAATCACTAACTTGCGTGTTATAATTGGGCATCACCTCACGCGAACAACAATTGCACCATCATGAACTCAAGACGATTTCTCACATCACTTCTGCTCATACTCGCCGCTGTGTGCGCGCATGCCCGTACCCCCATACGCGGTGACCAGAAAGCCGATCCCGAAAGAATGTACCAGTATGTGGCCGCCCGTAACCCGGCGTTCTCTCGCGAGATAGCCCAGGCGTTCTACGAGATAGGCGAGCTGTATGGCATACGTGGCGACATAGCCCTGTGCCAGGCTGTCATAGAGACGGGATGGTTCCGTTTCGACAACGGCACCGCCGTGAAACCGTCGGCCCACAATTACTGCGGACTGGGCGTGAAGCGTCGCGGCGACCGCGGATGCTCGTTCCGCTCGGTGAGGGAGGGGGTCACCGCCATGATTCAGCACCTCTATGCCTACGCATGCCACGACGACATACCTCACGGCGAGGATATGCTCGACCCGAGATTCTCGTTCGTGAAGCGCGGATCGGCCTCATCGTGGGAGTCGCTGTCGGGCAAATGGGCCATGAACAAGAACTATGGCCGGAACATCCTGTCGATATACAAGAATATGCTGTCCCATAAGGTCACGAAGATGGATGTGGAGTCCATCGAGGTGATGATACCCGATCATCTGCTCTCGGCCGAGGACGATATTCCCGTTGATAACTCTTTTTTTGAATGAAACAGACTGAAATTCTCGATAACATACGCAAGCGTACCCGTGTGACCGAACTCAACCCCATGCAGAAACGCATGTCGGAGATTCCTGTGCGCGGCACATTCACCCTCCTCGCTCCCACAGGATCGGGCAAGACCCTGGCATTCGCCATACCACTGCTCAAGAGCCTGGCTCCCGCACGCGGACAGGTCCAGGCCGTGGTGATAGCCCCCTCGCGCGAACTGGTGCTACAGATAGCCGAGGTGATACGCCCCATAGCCACCGGACTGAAGACCGTAGCCTTCTATGGCGGACACTCCATGCAGGAGGAGGTGAATTCGCTCGCTGTGACGCCCGACATCATCGTGGCCACTCCGGGCCGTCTGCTCGACCACATCAAGCGCGGGCAACTCGACCTGGGTACAGTGTCGTCGCTCGTACTCGATGAGTATGACAAGGCGCTGGAGCTGGGATTTGCCGACGAGATGAAGCGCGTGTGCCGTAGACTCACCGGCCTGAAACTGGTGATTCTCACCTCGGCCACCCCGCTCGCCGCTATCCCCGAGTATCTCCCGGCCTCCGAACCGCAAGTGATAGATTTCAGCGCGACTGACACTCCGAGGAGACGCATGCAGATAGTGAGGGTGGAATCACCGTCGCGCGACAAGCTCAACACCCTGGGCGATCTGCTTCACTCGCTCCCCAACGGGCGCGTAATAGTATTTGCCAATCACCGCGAGAGCGTGGAGCGCATATATGACGCGCTCAAGAAACAGGGTCTGCCTGTGGGTATCTATCACGGCGGACTCGACCAGAACGACCGCGAGAACGCCATAGTGCAGCTCGCCAACGGATCGACGCCTATACTCGTGTCGACCGATCTGGGCGCACGCGGACTCGATATCCCCGAACTCTCGGCCGTGATACACTACCACATGCCCGTGTCGCCCGAAGCATGGACCCACCGCAACGGCCGTACCGCCCGCCAGGAAGCCAAGGGGGACATATATGTGATCACCGCCGAAGGGGAGGATATACCTTATTATATAACCACCGACCGCGACTATGCCCCCACCGGGCACAGCGCCGATCCGATACGCTCCGAGACCGCCACACTCTACTTCAACGTGGGCAAAAAGGAGAAGATCTCCAAGGGGGACATCGTGGGATTCCTCATTGCAAAAGGCGGACTTACCTCCGATGAGATCGGCGTGATCACCCTCCGCGACCATTCCGCTCTCGTAGGCATCCCACGGGCCAAGGGGAAATCATTGGTGGACACACTCGGACGCGAACGTATCAAGAACACCCGCGCGAAAATCTCATTGCTGTAGCGAGGACACATGAAACACCTCTTCATCACCGATATGGACGGCACTCTGCTCGGCCCCGACAGCCGTGTGAGCCCCGAGAGCGCTGCCATCATCACCGACCTGTCAAAACGTGGCGCACTGATCACGGTTGCCACGGCCCGCACGCCGGCCACCGTAGAGCCATTGCTCCACAATGCGCTCACCACCATTCCGGCCATAGTGCTCACCGGGGCCGCTATGTGGGACCGCCGCTCCATGCGGTTCATGGATCCGCTGATGCTGACCGCCGACAAGGCCATGGCGCTCGAAGAGGCGTTCATCGGCCACGGGATCGATCCGTTTGTCTACAATCTGCGAGCCGACGGGCATATGGAGGTGTGGCACTCGGCCATCCTCTCCGAAGTGGAACAAAAATTCTACTCCGCACGTAACGCGCTGGATCTTAAGAAATTCATTTTCGCTGATCCGCCACATTGCTCCGCATCGCCGGCATCCCCTGCGATACTGATGTTGGGTATCGGTTCAACGGACCGCATCGGCAAACTTGCCGGGTATCTGCGCACCGATCCCGGACTTTCCATCTCGGCCTATCCCGATCTTTTCGACCCCGGCCTCTCGTATATCGAGGTGTTCCGCGCCGGCGTATCGAAAGCGGCTGCCGTGCTACGGCTCAAAGAGATGCTCGGGGCCGACCGCGTGACGGTGTATGGCGATCACCTCAACGACCTGCCAATGTTTGCCGTCGCCGATGAATCGGTGGCCGTGGCCAACGCGCTTCCCGAGGTACTGGAGGCCGCCACGCGAGTAATAGGTCCCAACACCCTCCCCTCGGTAGCGCTCGACATAGCATCCAATTTCCAATCCGACTCAAGCCTATAGATATGAAACAGGTTCTGACCCTACTGCTCCTCATCCTCTCATGCTTCGCCGGCTTCGGCTCGGACAAGCACACCTACGTATATAATATAGCCGGCTCCGATACCCTAAGGCTCGATTTCTACAAGGCCCTCACCGAGACTCCGGCACCGGTTGTGGTGTTCGCCTTCGGAGGCGGATTCAAGGGGGGCGAACGCGACAACAAGGAGTACATCCCCATGTTTGAATACCTGAGCGATAATGGTGTCTCGGTGGCCTCCATCGATTACCGGACATTGCTCAAGAGCGTTCCGCCACAGATCCTCATGTCGCCCGACGGATTCAAGGCCTCGCTGATAGCCGCCATCGACACCGCCGTGACCGACTTGCTCCGCGCCACATCGTATATCGATGCCAACTCGGCCAAGCTCAACATCGATCCAAAACAGATATTCACTCTCGGCTCCAGCGCCGGAGCCATCACTGTGCTCCAGGCCGAGTATGACATATGCAATTCCGCAGTATCGCTCCCATCGTTTGGCCTCCCCGCCGAGTTCAATTACGCGGGAGTGATCTCCATGGCCGGAGCCGTGTATGCCGAGGGGTTCCCTCATCTCGACACGGTGCCATGCCCCATCCTCCTGTTCCATGGCGATGCCGATTCGGTGGTGCCGTTTGACAAAGCCGTACTTGGCGATTTCGGCCTGTGGGGCTCCAACACCCTTGCCGGCATCCTCTCGGAAAAGACCATTCCCCATCGCTTCCACCGCGTCAACGGAGCGTCACACGAGATAGCCACCCGCCCCATGACCGAGGACCGTGGCGAGATACTCGACTTCATTCGCGCCGTGTGCAATTTCGAGGCAGGGAATATAGTGAATACCGTGGAGTCCACCCCCGGTCTCACCGATTACAGGACCGATTTCACCATCCTGGACTATATCAAGTCCAACCTTTGATCATGTAGGGGCGATATGCCCTGTGCCGAAGCACCGGCAATAGTGTTTTCGACAGAGTATTCTCAGAGTTTTCAGCTTAGTATTGATAACTTTAGCTGAAAATCTTTTGCAGTTAGGAAACTTTTTTGTAATTTTGCCCCGCTTATACGGAGAGATTAGGGTTAACCCTATGAAACTTCGGCAATTATAAATTTCTAAATATTTCCAACCAAAGTAACACTACAACATGATCATCGTACAAGTAAAAGATGGTGAGAGCATCGAGAAGGCTCTGAAGAAGTTCAAGCGTAAATTTGAGAAGACCGGTATCGTTCGCGAGCTCCGCTCACGTCAGGCCTTCGAAAAGCCCTCGGTGACCAACCGCAAGAAGATGATGAAGGCTGTTTACGTACAGCAGCTCCGCACCAACGAGGAATAATCCTCCGACGGTAACAAGCGAGCTTAGCTTCACATCATAGCGACTTTACACTGTAAGCCACATCTTAACCGAAAGGAGGGTAGCTACCGAGTAAGGCATATATCACCTGAAATTATTTGAATCATCTACTATACCGATGACGGTGAGGATTTCAATTATCCAATAGAAATTCTCATCGTTATTGTTGTATCCGTCCAATCCATGTCGAGGCTCCCGTTTCTATCGTTAATCATCGTCATGAGCTGGTGTTCATGCATCCGCTCTACCCCCGGAAGTGATGCATTGTACCACACCGGGGCCATTGACGTGTACCCCGACAGCATAGTGATAGGGAGCGTGGAGTATCGGGCCGTCAACAGCCACGAGATCACCAACGCATGGATGGATACAGCCGTCACCGATGATGACTCCCCCTATCCCCGCCTGCACTCATCATCGAGAATGGCCGACGCGCTGTTCACGAAATCTCTCGCCGGATACACTTCGGCACCCCTCTCCTCCACCGACATTTACCTGTCGGGCGCCATCATGGACCCCGACCGCTCCATGACCATGCTGCGGAGCATGGTGAGCGACGACGGCTCCATCCATCACATAGGCTATCCGCTCAGGGCCTCACGCGAGGCTTGGGCGGCCGCGGCATGGCAGGTGTACTGCGCCACCGGATCCGAATCATGGCTCAAGGAAGCCTACAGCGTTATCAACCGTTCTTACAGGCGTGAGATCAGCGTCACCTCGGCCGGACGCGGACTCATCCACGGCACCCCATCCTACATGTCCCCCTCAACGGCTTTCTTCCCGTCGTGGATGCTTCCGGCCGACGAGTTCATGACCATCTGCTTAGGCACCAACCTGTGGCATTACGCCACGCTATCCACCGCCACGGCAATGGCTGCAAGGCTCAGACTCAAGGCCGAACGAGACTGGGAGGACTCGGCCGATGCCACCCGCAATTCCATCAACGACAATTTTTGGGTGCCGGCCACATCATTCTACGGGCAATACTTCTATGGCGACATGTATCCCATACTCTCGCCGTCGGCCGACAATTACGCCAACGCCCTCGCCGTGATACTCGGCGTGGCCACCCCCGAGATGGCCTCGCGTCTAATGGCCTCGCGCCCGTCACGTCCCGAGGGGATGCCCACGGTGTTTCCGCCTGCCAACGATGGCGGAAATGTAGTTATGCCCGTGACTCAGACCCTCCAGGGCATAGCTGCTGCCATGGTGGGCGACGAGGAGGCACTGCTCGCCTCGATAGGTGCGCTATGGTGCATGTCGCTCGATGAGACACCTTCCATCCAATGGCCGTCACTGCTGTTGCGCGGACTGTTCGGCCTACAGCTCACCCCCGAGGGCATATCGTTCTCGCCCGTCATTCCGGGCAAACTGCAAGGGAGAAAGTCGCTCACCTCGCTCCGCTACCGCGATGCAGTGCTCGACATAAACATCCACGGCTCGGGCGACAAGATAGCCTCCTTCGCCATCGACTCGGTGCACTCCGACCACGCCTTTATCGACTCATCAATCACCGGACACCACCGCATCGACATCACTATGACCGGCAACAACATCACCGGTCATGCCCGACCGCCTTATTTCACATCGCAGGAGACCGCCCCGTCCACCCCGCGCATATATTGGGAGGACAACCGCCGGGCCAAGATAATAAATTTCGACAAGGGTGCCACCTACGAGATCTACCTCAACGGCATACTCTCGGAAAACATCTCCTCACCCGAATACACATTGACCGACACAGGCACCACAGTGGTATCGGTAGTACCGGTAGTTGACAAAATGAGCGGATTCTCCCCACGCGCCCACGTATCGGCCCCCGACCGCTACAGCATACACATCCCGGCCACGGCCATTACCCCGCGCCGTCCGCCACGCCACCTCATCCCCTATCCCGAATTGGCATCACGATACATCGAGCTCGCCGCTCGCCATAACACCCGGCTCACATTCTACGTACAGGCTCCGGCCGACGGCGAATATTTCATAAAGATAGCTTATTCCAACGGCACCACCGACACCGCTCTGCGCTCGCTCGAAGTGAACGGATCATACTCCGGTACACTCGTGTGCCCGCCCGGTCCCCACAACGACTGGATCACCACCCAGCCGTCGTCCACTCTCACTGCCCGCCTCACCGCCGGCCCCAACAAGCTTTCGCTGACCTACATAGGCACCACTATACTCCTTCACGACATATATCTGCTGAAAAAATGAAACGAATAGGTATTCTTTCCGACACCCACTCATGTTGGGACGACCGGTACGCCACCCATTTCGCCGGATGCGACGAGATATGGCATGCCGGTGACATTGGCGATATCTCCATAGTACAGCGCCTCGAAGGAATAGCATCCGTGGTGCGTGCCGTGCATGGCAACATCGACCACGGCCTCGTCAACAAGCGCTGTCCCGAATACCTGTGTTTCGAGACCGAAGGAGTGCGCGTGTGGCTGACACATATCGCCGGATACCCGGGCAAATATGCGCCCGGCATCGAGACCAACCTGCGCCAAAACCGCATCAACCTCATGGTGTGCGGTCACAGCCATATTCTCAAAGTAATGCCCGACCACCGTCTCGGCCTACTGCACGTCAATCCCGGAGCTGCCGGATACCACGGCTGGCAACAGGTGCGTACCCTCATCCGCCTCACCCTCGACGGCGGCGTCATAAAGGACCTCGACGTAATCGAGCTTGCCAAGCACACCTCGGCGAAATAAAGCCGTCAAAGAAATGCACGAAACCCATAGCCCCGTGGAGCTGAATGTCTAATCAGTCTCTCGGGGCTATGGGTTCTATAGGTTAAAATTTAGCTGACAGGCCGTCGCCTATTTCATCTCCACATTGTATTTGGCAAGGATGTAGGCGGGGTGGTAGGACTCCTTGGCGTGGCGCAGGCCGGGATCGCCTACGTCCTCCTCGCGGTTGATGTACCTCACCTCGGGATGATGGCCACGCATATACTCGGCAAACAGTTTGTTGATAGTCTCGCCCGCTCCGGCCACCTCGTGATTCATCTTCTCGATGTGGACATAGAAAGTGTCGCCTATCACCTCGCCGAGCGCAAACGCCACGATACCGTGGGCCGGAGTCGAAAGCACAGCACCCTCAAACGGATAGCGGTCCATATTCTCAAGCACATTCATCACCTGCTCGCGCTCCACGTCGGCCAATGCCGGCTTGGACAACGGAAGATGCGTGTTGCGGAAAAACTTCATCACGCCGGGAATCATCCCCGCTGTGAGCGGTTCAAGCTTGTAATCGGGGTTATCGGCCATGAAGCGGTTGACATGATTGCGCTTCTTGCCGAGCTTCTTGCCTGATAGAGTGGCCAGAGCCTCCGCATCATACAGGTAATCGCCCCAATCCTCGAGCGGAGTCACGGCCCTGACACCAAGACGCTCAAGCGGTTCCACATACATCTCGGGGATGGCTGAGAATATCAACGGCATACAATCGTTGTAGCGGCAATACTCCTTGAGCAAAGCCACCGACTCGGAAAGCGGAGCCTTACCCAACGGCAACGAGAAAGCCGGACGGGTAACGTCGTCCTCCGTAACACCTTTAATATATAAGGTGTCGTTGTATATGGCATAGGAATAGCTGAAATAGTCGGCCCACATCAACAGTCCGCCTATCGTAAAATCGCAAGTGCGCGATTTGGCATACTCGAGATAGGGCCGTATGGTCGACACTGCATCGAGTGTCAACGGCATGAACCTCAGCATCGGCTCCTTGCGTGGACGGGGGGCTGTAATTACTGTATATTGTCGTGGAAGTTGAAACGGTGACATAGTAGTGTATATAAAAAGCAGTGTTATTATAGACTCTTCACTATAATAACACTGCTTGTGGGGAGTAAGTTTATCAACGCCCTCATCGGGCAGGTCTACAAACCTATAAAACCGCAGGATTATAAACTCATAAACCTATAAACTCATAAACTTCTTTACACCGGAATCACTGCTTGCCAGAAGTGGCCACACCGCGGGCAATCTTGCCTACGAGACCCTGGAGCACCTTGCCCGGGCCGAGTTCGATAAACTCGTCGGCACCGTCGGCCACCATGTTCTGCACGCTCTGAGTCCAGCGCACGGGAGCGGTGAGCTGAGCCACCAGGTTAGCCTTGATTTCGGCAGGATCGGTGTGGGGCTTGGCATCAACATTCTGATATACGGGTACCGAGGGAGCGTGGAACTCGGTGCGCTCGATAGCCTCGGCGAGCTCGGCACGTGCGGGCTCCATGCAGGGAGAGTGGAAACCGCCACCTACCTTGAGCTTGAGGGCACGCTTGGCACCGGCGGCGAGGAGCTTCTCGCAAGCGGCATCGATAGCCTCAACCTCGCCCGAGATCACGAGCTGGCCGGGGCAGTTGTAGTTGGCGCACACCACGGTGCCGGGCACCTCGGCGCAGATCTCCTCAACCTTCTCGTCGGGGAGAGCGAGCACAGCGGCCATAGTGGAGGGATTGATCTCGCAAGCCTTCTGCATGGCCTGGGCGCGGGCTGATACAAGACGCAGACCGTCCTCGAAGCTGAGAGCGCCGGCGGCTACAAGAGCCGAGAATTCGCCGAGCGAGTGGCCGGCCACCATAGAGGGATCAAACTCCTCGCCCATGGTCTTGGCGAGGATCACTGAGTGAAGGAAGATGGCGGGCTGGGTCACCTTGGTCTGACGCAGGTCCTCGTCGGTACCCTCGAACATCAGGTCGGTGATGCGGAAACCGAGGATTTCGTTGGCCTTCTCAAACATCTCCTTGGCCACAGGATTATTCTCATAGAGGTCTTTGCCCATGCCTACAAACTGGGCACCCTGACCGGGAAATACAAATGCTTTCATTTCGTATTTTGTTAAAATTATTTTCAAAATTTTCCGACTGCAAAGGTAGTGATTATTTTGCACATAAGAACCTTATTTGTGATAAATTGTTAAATAATAGTCGGTATATTAAGAGTTTTCACTAACTTTGCCGACTGAAAATCCGAGGAGCACCCCGCCCCGAGGAGCTCATCATATCTGTATTATGAAGAATCTCGTAATAGTCGAGTCTCCGGCCAAGGCCAAGACGATAGAAAAGTTTTTGGGAAAGGATTACAAAGTGATGTCGAGTTTCGGCCACATACGTGACCTGCGCAAGAAGGACATCAGTATCCGCGTCGATTCGGACTTTGAGCCGGAATATGAGATTCCCGCCGATAAAAAGACCCTTGTCGCCGAGCTGAAAAAAGCAGCCAAGAGCGCCGACACCGTGTGGCTCGCATCCGATGAGGACCGCGAGGGTGAGGCCATTGCATGGCATCTCTACGAGGTGCTCGGGCTGAAGCCTGAGAACACCCGCCGCATCGTGTTCCACGAAATCACCAAGAACGCTATCCTCAACGCCATCGAGCACCCGCGCTCGATCGACATAAATCTTGTTGACGCCCAGCAGGCCCGCCGAGTGCTCGACCGCCTCGTGGGCTTCGAGCTGTCGCCCGTGCTGTGGAAAAAGATACGCCCCGCCCTCTCGGCCGGACGTGTGCAATCGGTGGCCGTGCGCCTCATCGTCGACCGCGAGAACGAGATCAACGCCTTCACCTCCGAGCCATATTTCCGTGTGACCGGACGGTTCATCCTCCCCGGCAACGTGACACTCAATGCCGAGCTGTCCAAGCGTCTGCCCGACGAGGCATCGGCCCGCAGTTTTCTTGAGGCCTGCTCCAAGGCATCGTTCACCGTGGGCGATATCGTGGTGAAACCGCTCAAGAAATCACCCGCGCCCCCGTTCACTACATCAACTCTCCAGCAGGAGGCCGGCCGCAAGCTCGGATTCTCGGTGTCACAGACCATGATGATAGCTCAGAAGCTCTATGAGGCCGGACACATCACCTACATGCGTACCGACTCACTCAACCTCTCATCGCTTGCCGTATCATCCATCTCGGCTCTGATCAAGGAGGAGATGGGCGAAGAATACATCAAGATACGCAAGTACCACACCTCGAGCAAGGGTGCGCAGGAGGCTCACGAGGCCATCCGCCCCACCTACATGGACAAGGAGACCATCGACGGGTCCGCTCAGGAAAAGAAGCTGTACCGCCTCATACGCCTCCGCACCATAGCATCGCAGATGGCCGACGCCCAGCTCGAGAAGACCACCGCCGAGATCAATATCAGCGACCGCGACGAGCACTTCACCGCTTCGGGCGAGGTGATCAAGTTTGACGGTTTCCTCCGTATCTACCTGGAGGGAAGCGACGACGAGAACGAGCCCACCGACAGCGACACCACCCTCCCCCGCATGACCACCGGCGATACACTGGGACTCGATGACATCACCGCCACCCAGCGCTTCACCCTCGCACCCCCGCGTTACACCGAGGCTTCGCTTGTGAAGAAAATGGAGGAGCTGGGCATAGGACGCCCGTCGACCTACGCCCCCACAATCTCGACCATCCAGAACCGCGAATATATTGTCAAGGGGGAGAAGCCCGGCGTGAAACGCGACTACACCGTACTCACCCTCGACAGCAAACATAAGATCTCCAGCAGGCTCAAGAGCGAGAACGCCGGAGCCGAAAAGGGTAAACTTATCCCCACCGACACCGGTATCATCGTAAACGAATTCCTCACCGGACACTTCCCCGATATCCTCGACTACGACTTCACCGCCGACATGGAGGAGAAATTCGACCGCATAGCCGAGGGGGACAGCAACTGGAACAAGGAGATAGCCGATTTCTACCGTCTGTTCCACCCCAACGTGGAGAAAGCCAACGAACAGCGCACCGAGCACAAGGTGGGCGAGCGTATGCTCGGCACCGATCCCGCCACCGGCGAGCCTGTATCGGTCAAGATAGGCCGTTTCGGCCCCATAGCCCAGATCGGCTCCACCGAGAGCGAGGCCAAACCGCGCTTCGCATCGTTGCGCAAGGATCAGAGCATCATGGACATCACCCTCGAGGAGGCCCTGAAGCTCTTCGATCTGCCCCGCGAGGTAGGCACATTCGAGGACAAGACCGTGACAGCAGCCGTGGGACGCTTCGGTCCCTACCTGCGCCACGACGGCAAGTTCGTGTCGATCCCCAAGGACCTCTCACCCACCACCATCACTCTCGACGAGGCTATCGAGCTGATCCAGGCCAAGCGCACTGCCGACAGCAACAAGACCGTCAAGACTTTTGATGAGGACCCCGACCTGCAGATACTCAACGGCCGATATGGCGTGTACATATCCTACAACAAGGCCAATTACAAGATACCCAAGACCGTGACCGACCCGGCCGCACTCACCTATGAAGAAGTGAAGGCCCTGATCGAGCAACAGGAGGCCGCGCCTAAGAAGACCACGGCCCGACGCGCATCGTCAACGCGCAAAAAATAATCCCCTGCCATGCCCCGAAAGTCTTTCAATACCAAGCCCGGAGCCGAGAAGCGACCCTTCAAGCCCGATGTAATAGAAAAATTCCAGGTGAAGGAGCCGATGCCTCTGCTCGAGTTCCTCATCAGCGCTATGCCCGACCGCAAACGCACTGCACTGAAGAGCTATCTGGCCCACAACCAGGTGGCCGTCAACAATGTGCCCGTGAAGCAGTTTGACACTCAGTTGCACAAGGGTGACGAGGTGAAAGTCAACTTCTCGCGCGAGTTCCGCGTGTTCTACAACCGCCGGTTGAAGATAGTGTATGAGGACGACGATATCATCGTGGTCAACAAAGGCTACGGCCTGCTTTCGATGGGCAATGACAAGGTGTCGGAAGGCACAGCCTACACCATCCTGCGCGATTATCTGAAATGGCAGGATCCGCGTAACAAGATATTCATCGTGCACCGTCTCGACCGCGACACCTCGGGCCTGATGGTGTTTGCCAAGACTATCGAGGCCAAGGAGAACCTTCAGCACAACTGGAACAATATGGTGCTGTCGCGCAAATACCTTGCAGTGGTCGAGGGCCGTCCCGAACCCGCCGAGGGGGAGGTGCGCAGCTATCTCGCCGAGAATTCACGCTACGAGGTGTACTCCACCGATGATCCCAAGGAGGGACAGCTGGCCGTGACCCGCTACCGCACCCTCAAGAGCCGCAACGGCTATTCACTGATGGAAGTGGAACTGGACACCGGCCGTAAGAATCAGATACGTGTCCACATGAAGGACCTGGGCCATCCCATCACCGGCGACCGCCGTTACGGGGCAGGCTCATCGCCCATCCACCGCATGGCGCTCCATGCCCAGACCTTGAGATTTGTCCACCCCATCACACGCAAGGACATGAATTTCTCCACCCCCGTGCCCATCTCGTTCTCCAAGATGGTAGGCGGCAAGGAGTATTACGAAGACGAGGATTAAACCGCAGGTTGATATGGCAAAGATAGGCGATACCGTAAGATTTCTCAACAGCACCGGAGGCGGAGTGATACGCCGCATCGAGGGCAACATAGCTTATGTAGACGAGGACGGATTCGAGACCCCCACTCTGCTCAGGGAATGTGTGGTGGTGGCGGCAGCCCCCGACATGTCCAAGGTGAAGCAGGTGAACGAATTCAAGGCTCCGGCCCACACAGCTCCGGCACCGGTTGCCACTCCTGCCCCTGCCCCCAAGGTTACGGCCAAGGAGGAGGCTCCCGCCCCCGTTGAGATCGAGGAGACTCCCGGCGGCGACAAACTCAATGTGGTGCTCGCCTTCGAGCCCGAAAACCTGAAACGCCTCAACGACACCGCCTTTGCCACCTATCTGGTCAACGACTCCAACTATTACCTCTATTTCACCTATATGACCCGTGCCGACGAGGCACGTGACTGGACCCTGCGCTATGCCGGCATGGTGGAGCCCAACATCCAGCTGTATATCGAGGATATAGCCGGGACCGATCTCCCGTCGATGGACCGCGTGGCCGTGCAGTGCATAGCGTTCAAGGAGAGCAAGGAGTTCCCCATCAAGACACCCGTCTCGGTGGAAACCCGCCTCGACACCACAAAATTCTTCAAGCTCCATTGCTTCCGCTCCAACCCCTATTTCGACAAGGAGGTGATAGCACTCGATCTGGTAAAGGACGACATGCCCATGCGCCGAATGGTGCTCGATTCAAGCCGCATCGAGGAGGGGATCAAGGCCAAAAAGAGTGTGGACCGTCCGCGCCGTCAGCCTGTGCAGAAGCACCGCGAGTCTCGCAAGCCGGGACTTCTCGAAGTGGATCTCCACATCTCGGAGCTGATCGACTCCACTGCCGGACTCTCACCGGCCGATATGCTCAACCTGCAGATCGATGAGTTCCGCAAGGTAATGGACGCCAATCTCAAGAACAAGGGGCTGAAGATAGTATTCATCCACGGCAAGGGGGAGGGTGTGCTCCGCAATGCTCTGATGAAGGAGCTCAACCACCGCTACAAAGGGCATCAGGTGCAGGACGCGTCATTCCGTGAATATGGCTTCGGAGCCACACAGGTAACTATCTGACCCTATGATCCTCTACTTCTCGGGCACAGGCAACAGCAAGGCTGTGGCACAGATGCTCGCCGGGATTCTCGGTGAGACAGCCCGACCGATACAGCCGTCAATGCGTGGCGGAAAGGTGGAAATCCCCTCGGCCGATCCTCATCTCATATGGGTATTCCCTATATATTCGTGGGGTGTTCCCCCTTATGTGCTCGACGTGATGCGTTCGGTCGACCTCGACGGAATCAAGCCCTCCACACCTCATCATGCCGTTGTGACATGTGGCGACGACTGCGGACTTGCCGACCGCATGTGGCGAAAAGCCATGCAGTCGCGCGGATGGTTGCCGGGAAGCATGATGTCGGTGCAGATGCCCAACAATTACGTGTCGATGAAAGGATTTGACGTTGATTCACAGGCCGTAGAGGCCGAAAAACTCAACGCTTATCCCAAATGCGTGGCTGATATAGCCCGCATGATCGAGGAATCGGACAGGACAGGAAATTATCTTACCGACATTGTTCGCGGGAGCTTTGCATGGATCAAGACCAAGGTGATATACCCGTGGTTTGTGCGCAATGCCATGAATCCCGCCAAATTCAGCGTCTCGGAATCCTGCATCGCTTGCGGGAAGTGTGCCCGTTGGTGTCCGCTCGGCAATATCACCATGCAGGGTACTGATTCCAAGGTCAAGCCATGCTGGGGGAAAGATTGTGCCGGATGCCTCGGATGCTACCACATATGCCCCACCCACGCAATCGATTTCGCCAAAGCCACCCGCAACAAGGGGCAATATATCAATCCCTTATCACGATAAGAATTTTCCTTTGAGTAAACCCTATAGGCTCAGCTGAAATGCCCGGCGGGGAGTGCCGTTGGCCACACGTATGATTCCGCAATAGAGAAATCCCCGTTTTGCTATCCAGCCAAGCATGGGAGCATTGTCGGCATGCGTGTCAATGCGGATATTCACACCCTTTGTCAGACAATAGTCCAGACACTTATCAGCCAAACCCTTAACCCCGGGAGCCGCGGCGATGCGGTGTATGGTCCCGTAGGGAGAATTGTCGGGCCATGCGCCATCAATTTCGGCATACGAAGGATCATCACCGACAATAAAGGTGAACACTCCCGAAATACTGCCGTCCGAAACTATCACATAACTGTTTCCCGCATCAATGTCGGCAAGAATAACCTCACGCGAGGGATAGCCGTCGATCCATTGCGACGGGTTGCCACTCTCGGCCATGCGCTGACGGGCGTAATCGTATATCGCCATCACCGCGTCGAGATCGGATACAGTAGCCGGACGTATCTCCATAGTGTTATTCATCCTATCAGAAACGGTAACCAAGACCGAGCATCAGATTGCCGGGATACTGGAAACGCAACAGTTTGTATCCCGTGAGCAGGAACACACGGTCAGTAACAAATGTCTTGAGCGAGAATGTGTTGTACCATCCGCGCTGGTCAGGTCCGCCGGGAGCCAATACGCTGTGGCCGAGACCTATGTTTATAGCAAACAGCGACATGCGGGCCTCGACTCTGGCCGAGACGCCCAGCATGATACGGTCGCTGAACGACGGGCGATAAAAACGTGGATCGTCCGTGGGCGTCGACTCCACATAATAGGATGAAAGGTTGGCCCCCTCGTCATACTGCCCGTCGAGCGACAAGCCCGCCGACACTATGGGGTTGAACCTGTACATGGGGTTGATGCTGAATCCTACCACGGCAAACTTTCCGGGAATCAGGCACTGCTCATTGGCCTCATCCTCATATTCGGAATTCAGGTAGGGATAGTATCCCCATTTACGCCATGCTCCGTAGGCCGACACGTCATACACCATACCAGGCTCGAAATCGCTCCAGTCGGCACGGCGTGTTCCGGCGGGAGTGCCGAGAGTATAGCTCATGCCTATACGTGCACCGAGCATATTCACGCCCGGGTTGGGGTCGTTGGTGTTGCCATTGGAATAATGGGTCACCTCGACCGCTCCAAACAGGCTGAGGTTGCTGTTGAGCCTGTAACGCAGATACAAGCCGAGATTAATGTAGGCTGTGACCGACGAACCAATACCGTCGTAGACCCTTATGTAGTCGGGATCCTCGGGGTCGAGTTTCTTCCACCCCATTGCAGCTCCGAAATTCCACTCGTAATCAAGCGACAGCCTGGACGACAGCGACGCAAGGCGTGCGCCCTGCAACACATAAAGCAACGCCGGCGTGCCGAGTATTCCGCCGGGCTGAGAAAACTGTACTCCGGCACCTATGCCTTGATAAGCGGTAGGATACCATCGGCCATAGCGGGACCCCGGGGCATTTCTCACCGTAAACTCCACAACGGGGGCCACCGAAGTGTTAAGCCGTTCACCCTTCTCGTTGGAACCACGCAGAAACATATTGGTGGGGAGTATCTTCAAGGCTCTTACTCCCACGCTGAGCGTAGGGTCGACCACTCCGCGGCTTTTTAGCGTGTCGGCCTGTTCCGTTGCTACAGAGGTCAAAGGGATGATCAGCGACAGTGCCGATGCGAATATAATGTGAGATAAACGTTTCATTTTGTTGTGTATGTGTATTCCTCAGTATGATCCATAGATAGTTTCATCGGCACGATGCGACTCACGCCCGAGAATCGGTTTTTTACCTTAATTTCAAAATCAAATATAATATCCTCGGTCACATTCCACAATGTCACAGTCGATCCCGGTTGCACCTCCACGGGGGGAATAGGAGGGTAATGCTGAAGGTGAGTGTAGCTGAGATCACGCATGATCTTGACGGAATCACCCCTCAACTCCCAGTTCCACCAATCTAATCGGGTCTTGGTAGGCACAGGCACTTTCTGTCCGACAAGGGCCGAGAGATACTCTTCATCGGCACTGAACGCCGACATCTTATAGAACGTGAGCAAGCCACCGGGCAATACCGGTTGCCATGATTGCGACGGTTTACTTGCCGGGAGCGAAAACTCACTTATCTCATAGGCATCCTTGTGCATCGTGGATCCCCATGAGTGCAGTGTGTAATCAACGCTTTCTATCTCCAGGCCGTTGATGCGGCTTATGGTCATGGCTATGTCCTGCGACACATTAGTATCATCATTGGAAGCGAAGAGCGTCATGTGGATATCACCACGCCCCACGGCATAATTGACATGCACCGTCACGGATGCTCCACGGCGTGTGACCGACATGTCGATAAGTTCACCTTTCAGCACTATCGAGCCGTCACCGGTAAGAGCCTTGCCTATGAACGGTTCGCCACCGACAGGTGTCACTGTCATGACAGCCCCGGTCCCCGCATCACCACAGGCCAGTGTCAAAGTGGTCCAGTCGTCGGAATGGAATCGTATAACCCGCGAATCATCCTCCCCACCAAGCACCAGATCGGTGACATCGGGGGTGAAATCGTCCACGAAAATATCGGAATTGCATGAGTATAACGTCATGACAAGAAGAGAGAGCAATATTGATCGTATAAGCATCTGCTGTGTTTATATGTATGTATGTTGTTTTCGGTTAAAGACATCACAAAGGTAATGAATCAATGCTTATCTGAAAAACTATAAGCATAATTTATTGAGCTATTCAATGCGATATTCAGAATAAATAACGTATCTTTGCCCTACATATTATCAAAACACTCCCTTAAGCTGTAAAAACCTTAAAATCATGCTTCCTGAAAAGAAACGCCAGTCAATCATCGCCCTGATGAACCGCGAGGTGGTTCCGGCCATGGGCTGTACCGAACCCGTGGCAGTGGCCCTGTGTGCGGCAAAGTGTGCCGAAGTGCTCGGCTCAGTGCCTGAAAAGGTCAACATTCACCTGAGTGCCAACATCCTGAAGAATGCAATGGGCGTGGGCATCCCCGGCACAGGCATGATAGGCCTTCCTATCGCCATAGCCCTCGGTGTGACCATCGGCCGCTCGGAATACAACCTTGAAGTGCTCCGCGACGTCACCCCCGAAGCGGTGGAGGCCGGCAAGAAATATATCGACGAACGACGCATATCTATCAATCTCAAGAAGGATATAACCGAAAAACTGTATGTCGAGGTAGAGGCTACCGACAAGGACGGCAATTCGGCCACCGCGGTGATCTCGGGCGGACACACCAATTTCGTGCACATCTCGCGCAACGGCGAGGAACTGCTCGGAAAGGCCTCCACGGCTGCAGCCACCGAGGAGTCTCAGGATGAGGAGCTGGACATGCGCACAGTATATGAGTTCGCCACCACAACCCCCATCGATGAGCTCCGTTTCATTCTCGAAGCCAAGAAACTGAATAAATCCATCGCCGAGCAGTCGCTCACACGCAATTATGGCCACTCGGTGGGCCGCACTCTCCACTGCGAACGCCAGCGCACCATCATGGGAGACAGCCCCTTCTCGCGCATCCTCAGCTACACCACAGCAGCATGTGACGCCCGCATGGCCGGCGCACCCATCCCCGTGATGAGCAACAGCGGCAGCGGCAACCAGGGTATAGCCGCCACAATGCCGGTGGTAGTGTATGCCGAGGAGATCTCAGCCACCGAGGAGCAGACCATCCGTGCCCTCGCCCTGAGCCATCTCACCGTGATCTATATCAAGCAGAGCCTCGGAAGACTTTCAGCCCTGTGTGGATGCGTGGTTGCCACCACCGGTTCGGCCTGTGGTATCTGCTACCTGATGGGTGGAGATTTCGACCAGATTGCCGCCACGGCCAAGAACATGGTGGCCAACCTCACCGGCATGATCTGTGACGGCGCCAAACCCAGTTGCGCAATGAAGCTGTCGAGCGGTGTGTCAACCGCCATAATATCGGCAATGATGGCGATGGAGGGACAGAGCGTGACTTCGGTAGAGGGCATCATCGATGATGACGTGGACCGCACCATCCATAACCTCACCCACATCGGTCGCGACGGCATGAACGAGACCGACCGCCTGATCCTCGAGATCATGACCAGCAAACACTGATAAGTCCACAGCCGGACATATCCTAAAATATCAATCAATACATGGAATGTGCTCGGGCTGATGCTTGAGCACATTCCACTTTTTATCCCTTTATTATGGAATCCTACAATATCGATGACTCAATCGAACGCTTTGTAGTGGCCCAGGACACTGCCATGTGTGATTACGGCCTCGCCCTGGACGAGATCAAGGTCGGACGGAAATCCTCACACTGGATATGGTACATATTCCCACAACTCCGCGGACTCGGGTACAGCCGCATGTCTCACTACTTCGGCATCAGGGACCGGGCGGAAGCCGAGGCTTATCTCTCGCATCCGGTGCTGGGACCACGGCTAATGGAAATCACAGCCGCATTGCTGGCGCATAAGGACCGGTCGCCCGCACGCATCCTCGGGGAGATCGATGCCTCGAAAGTGAGATCGTGCATGACCCTGTTTGACTCCATAGCTCCGGGCGACATTTTTGCCGAAGTGCTCGACTCGATGTATGGCGGACAGCGCGATCCGAGATCCATAGTGTGACACCCTCTCCATCCGGGATAACAGGCTATATTACAGCGGGATCGGCATTTCTGTAATATTTTCGCGATTTAGAGGTTGTTTAAAAACAACCTCTTATCCCCACGTGCGTGAACCTTTCCTGAAAATGAATTGTTATAAGTACCGAGGAGCATGGTATCCTCGACACAAACATTAACTCAACTTATAACTCTCATATTTTACATGGATAAGAAATCACTCAAAGGTACACGCACCGAACAGAATCTTCTCGCCGCATTTGCTGGTGAAAGCCAGGCACGCTCACGATACACCCTCTTTGCCAAGAAGGCTAAGGAGGAAGGCTACCGCCAGATAGCCAAGATCTTCAAGGTTACCGCAAAGCAGGAAATGAGTCACGCCGAGCTGTTCTTCAGCAAGCTCGAGGGCGGAGTTGTCACCATCCAGGCCGGCTATCCCGCCGGTGTGGTAGGCGATACCATCACTAACCTGCGCGAGGCCGCAGCCGGCGAACGCGAGGAGTGGAGCGACCTTTATGCTAACTTCTCCCAGACCGCCATGGAGGAAGGATTTCCCGATGTAGCCGCTCTCTTCAAGATGGTGGCCAAGGTGGAGATCGAGCACGAGAAGCGCTATCTGCGCCTGCTCGAACGCCTCACCGAGGATCAGGAATTCTCGAGCGAGAACGAGGAGCAGGAATGGCAGTGCATGCATTGCGGATACGTCCACAAAGGCAAGAACGCACCCAAGAAATGCCCCGTGTGCGGCAAGGAACAGGGCTACTTCGAGCGTAAGGCCGAGAACTATTAAAAACCTGACTTTTAATTCATAAAAAGAGTATTGCCGGATGTCGTCATAAGCACGACATCCGGCAATATTCTTTTCTAAATATCACGCGCCGGGAGGCGCGGAATGTTCTTGTCAACTCTCGGCCTGGGCCAGATCCTCGGCCGAGGAGGGATCCTCAGCCTGGTCAGCAAGCTTGCTGTAGCGGTTGTAGGCCGATGCCATGCGCGTGTGATAGGAACGGCGAGCATACGACGGTCCGTTATAGCCTCGGGCAAAAGCGGCCCAGTTCTTGGACTGCAGATGCTTGAGCAGCCCGGTCGAGGAAATGAAGCTGGCAAACATGTCGAGCTGGTCGCGTTCCGATCTCGACATCAGTTCCACGAACTGGTCGATGCTCTCGGCTCCGCACTTCTTCCAGTTGAAACCACCTATCTGGAACATACCCCAGAATGTACCCTCGATAGCGGCATGCGGATGTATCGACTTGGCGGCTTCGAGGCGGCGGTTGGCCTGCTTCTGTGAACCCCGGTGGGAATTGAACACCACCGAGTGGGACTTGCCATACTTTGACAGATTGACCCCGTGCCGGGTGGCAAAACGGCGGAACATGGTGAGGTCAAAATTGATGAGCGGTTTGCCTGGCGCGGAAAACCCCTCGTGAGTGCGGCCGGCTTCAATTTCTACGACGGCCTTGATAGCTGCGACTTCTACACCCAGCGATTGGGCCACTTCTCGGAAGTCGTCTTCAGTCAATGTGTGAATAGTGTCATTCGGCTCTGTGAGCTGTTTTGCCAGGGCAATCGGTGTCTCGTGCGAGGGCAGATCGGCTGTGTGCGAATTACCGTCGCCATTCATAGTGAAAATCACTGAGGAGACTAACACCGTTGCTGCGAGCAGGGCTGCACGATGTAGCATAAGAATGGTTTTAGTTCGACAATTCCCTTGCGCGCCAGTCGCGGCGCATAGGGGGATAACTGTAGTATAGCGACTATCGCGGGCGGGAAGGATAGCACGTGTTGCCACACGCTTCATCCTGCCCTGGAGAGAGCACTATTTTTCTATAACGTACTAAGTGGCCGATTTGTTGTGTGTTAGGTGTAAAAAAAGTTTGGAGGCGAGCCACTTGCCATGCGTTTTTGTGTCACGGCCGGTGCCTCACCTCCATTTCAGGTACCCCTGGCGGGGGTATTCATTGATTCCCGGCCTCTGCCGGGCGTTTCATAATAAATGTTAACGAGTGCTTATTTCTTAAGCTCGGCCACCTTTTCGAGGGTGCGCTTGAGCTGTCCGTAGAAACGCTCCACTGCCGGGATGTGCATGCGCTCCGAGGGGGAGTGAACGTCGCGCAGGGTGGGACCGAACGACACCATGTCCAGGTGAGGATACTTGGTGAGGAACAGGCCACACTCCAGTCCGGCATGGATAGCCTTGATGGCGGGCTCGATTCCGTAGAGCTCCTTGTAAGCGTCGCGCGTGATCTTCATGATGGGCGACTCGAGGTTGGGCTGCCATCCGGGATAACCTTCGCCATGCTCCACACGTGCGCCTGCGAGCAGGAAGTGGGCCTCCACCTGACCGGCGATGTCGAGCTTGCGCGATTCCACCGAGCTACGCTGGCTGGTGGTGATCACGATGGTGTTGTCAGCGGCCATCTTCACCGAAGCGAGGTTGGTCGAAGTCTCCACGAGGCCCTCGAGGTCGCGGCTCATTGATACAACTCCGTGGGGAGCGCTGTAGATGGCGCGCACCAGGTTGATCGATGTCTCCTGGTCAATGGCGAAGTCGGGGGTATCCACGCTCTCCATTGTGAGCTTGAGGTTAGGCTCGAGACCGGCATACTCGTTTTCGAGCTCGGCGATATAGTTGTTGAGATCCACACGCACGCTCTCCTTCTTGGAGGTGTGTACGCCTATCACGGCATGTGCGGCGCGGGGTATAGCGTTGCGCAGGTTGCCGCCATCGATCTCCGAGATCACCACTTCATGCTTGCCCGAGAGGCGGAACAGGAAGCGAGCAAGGAGCTTGTTGGCATTGGCACGACCCAGATGGATGTCGCCACCCGAATGTCCGCCGTTCAATCCCTCCACATTAATCTTGAAGTAGAGGAAGTCCTTGGGAGCGAAAGAGCGGTTGTAGGTGAAGAATGCCTGGGTGTCGATACCGCCGGCACATCCCACGAAGATCTCGGCGTCATCCTCCGAATCGAGGTTCAGAAGCATGCTGCCGGTGATCATGTCCTCGCCGAGATTGTTGGCGCCGGTCATGCCGGTCTCCTCGTCCATTGTGAAGAGGGCCTCGATCGGACCGTGCTCAAATGTCTTGTCGGTAAGTATTGCCAGCGAGGCAGCCACGCCGATACCGTTGTCGGCACCGAGGGTGGTACCCTTGGTCTTGATCCACTCGCCGTCCACATAAGCGGGAATAGGCTGGGTTGTGAAATCGAAACTCTTGTCGTTGCTCTCGCACACCATGTCCATGTGTCCCTGCAGGATCACTGTGGGGGCGTCCTCGTGTCCGGGGGTAGCGGGCACACTGAGCACAACGTTACCTATCGCATCGGTCTTGGATGCGATGCCGTGCTTCTCGGCAAATTCAAGAAGATAGGCACGTATCTTCTCCTCCTTCTTGGAGGGACGGGGGATACGGGTGATCTCGTCGAAGATCGAGAACACGGCCTGAGGCTGAAGATCTTTGATTTCCATATATCAGAAATAGGTATTAAATGAATATATCGTGATTTTTAGAAATTTTTAGCGCATGTGTGAATCAAGTACAAAAAATACTTAATTGCACCACTAAATTATAAAATAAAATTGATATAGGCACTATTATTAGGCCAAAATCACTACATTTGCAGTGGAAAAGCTCTAAAGATGATGACTATCCTACTCTCCATATGCCTTGCGGCTCTACTTTTGGCTCTGGCTGTGTTGTTGCTTGGTGTGAAGGTATTCTTTGTCAAAGGAGGCCGGTTCCCCTCGGGCCACGCTCACGACAGTGTCGAGCTGAAGCGTCGGGGCATAGGTTGCCACCACGACCTGTAAAAACATCACTTCCTCGAGATTCAAAAGTAATTCTATTACCCTATTTTATCACAGATTTTTTTGACATGAAAAAGTTAGCAATGTCAGCTTCCTCGCTGCTCCTTGGCGCAATGGCCTTGAGCATGACCGCTTGCGGAGGAGACTCTGCCGCCGACAACAGCTCAGCCACTCCTGCCGCTGGTACAGCGACTTCGGCCGATGGCGCGACAACATCATCTATCAACATCCGCTACATCGACAGCGACTCGGTGCTCTCTCACTACCAGCTCGCCAAGGATGTCCAGGATGCTACTGTACGCGCAATGCAGCGCATTGAAAACGCACGCAACTCCAAGGGAGCAGAGATCCAGAAATTCGCAGCTTCCATTCAGCAGAAAGCACAGTCTAACGGTTATCTCACCGAGGCAAGCTATAACGCCGACATGCAGAAACTCCAGAAGATGCAGCAGGATGCCGAGAACTATCTCGCCGGACTCGGACGCAACGCCGACAACGAACTCGCACAGCAGCAGATGCAGCTCAGCGACTCCATCGAGAAGTTCATCAAGGAGTATAACGCTACCCGCAAATACGACGCTATCCTCTACAAGAACGCAGGCGTGTACTTCAACCCCGACCTCGATATCACCAAGGAAGTGATCGACGGTCTCAACGCTCGCTACACCAAGGCTGCCGACAAGAAGTAATCTCCCCCTCTTGCCCGGGCCTGCCACAATACATCAAGCGGCATATCCAAAACTCAAATAAATACGTCAATGGCGCGGATCATTCCCGATCCGCGCCATTTGTATTATATCTTTGTATTATATCAAGGAGGAGCATTGCGCTCACACCGTCAACACTGCCCTCAGCCACATCCGGCAATACGTCAGCCGGTCGGCCACATCCGAGGCGCTCATCCCCGTCACCGAGGCGATCTCATCGTTAGTATAGCCCACAAAGTGCATCATCGCCGGCACCCGGTAGCGGTCGGAAAGCGAGTTGAACACATGCGTCATCTCCTCTCCGCTCACCACACCCTCTATCTCACCCTCACATCCCGATGTAAGATTGATGCAATATATATCGGCGTCATAGCACTCTACGTTATCATTGATACATCCGGCCAGACGGGAATACTTACGGTCATAGATGGCGTGCATGAGCCTTATGACGCGTCCCCGCAGCTCGGCATCATCCTCAGTTACTGACTCACCATCAAAGGCCCTTGCCGTACTCTCGTCGACAAGCTGGTGAGCCAAAGCATGGTCCGACGTCAGGGAGAATGCATAATCGAGGAGATTGCTCCTCAGGTTCATCATGCGGTCGTTGTCGTAGTGATTCATTAACAAATAGTTTTTTAGTAGAAAATTAGAATGATGTACTATAAGTGTTTTACTATATACAAAGTTACAAAACTGTTACATATTTCAACAAAACATCCTTAAAACTTAACAAAAAATATACAAAATTCCCACCCTAAATCACCTTACAATCCTATTTGTCAACACATTAACCGCACCATCCCAATTATTACACTCCTATTACAAATGCCTCAATTGTAATCCCTATGAAACATATCGCCTCTCCTCGAGGTCAATCGGTCTACGCATGATGCACTCCGCACCTCCGAGAGGCCCATACATGACTCAGCCCCGCCACCTACAGGTGACAGGGCTGAACATCTAACGTCAATGGCCTATCGTAAGATTGCTTATATACCAAAAATCAATACCAAATGAAAAACTCTTTTTACCAATCTTAATTACCAATCAATATATACCAAATACCAATCTTTTTTACCTTAGAATCATCGGTTGAAACAACCGATCCTATTTCACAGCACCTTCTCAGGAACTCATATAATCTCTATAAATATCTTTAGCTTTAATCCGTGAGTTTTGGGGAGAGTCTTTTAGGGGGAAGTATAGAGGGGAAAGTATAGAGTATAGAGTATAGCGATTAGCTATCAGGCTGGCTTTTAAACCTATAAACCTTTAAACTTATAAACTTATAACCTTCAGCTTTAGCTGAATACTAACGGTAGTCGGCGAAGCGGGTCTGGAGCTTCTTGCGGGCGAAGAAGATGCGGCTCTTTACGGTACCGAGGGGAAGGTTCATCTTCTCGGCGATCTCGTTGTACTTGTAGCCGGCTACGTGCATCGAGAAGGGGATGCGGTATTCCTCGGGGAACTCGTTGATGGCCGAGGTGATCTCGGATGCTCCGTAGGAGCCTTCGGGTGTCTCAAGACCGCTGTCCTGCGAGAGGTTCAGGTGGTAGAGGTCCTCGGTCTGGTCAACAACTGTCTGCGAGCGGGTGGTGCGGCGGTAGTTGTTGATGAAGATATTGCGCATGATGGTGAATACCCATCCCTTGAAGTTGGTGTTGTCGACATATTTGCTTTCGTTGTCGAGAGCCTTGAGTGTCGTGTCCTGGAGCAGGTCGTAGGCGTTGTCACGGTTGGAAGTGAGCATGTAGGCAAAGTTGAGAAGGTTGCCTTGGAGAGCCATCAGCTTGTTTTCAAAATCCTTGTTTGCCATAGTTGTATCGCCTTTAAATGTGTTGAACGTTTGTGAGTTTTTATGTCAGATCTGTGGGGTCTTACCTTGAGATCTTTATTGTCGGTGGTGTTATTGTCTTTCGACATTTCAAAGTTAATACCTGTGTCAAGATTTTTATCGAAATTTTTTGCAAAAAATATTTTCATGGAATGAGTTTTTGATAAAATTACATGTATTTCGCTAATTTACAATATATTATGCGCACGACACAAATGTAACAAAATTGTTACAGATAACAAAAATCGTCGTTTTTGATACAGAATATGGGGTAGGAATTGTTACAATCGCTGTAACACCAGGCGGGGAGGCTTGCCTTAGAAATGGGGGGAATAGCAGAACAGTAGATAGGTTATACCAGTTTTTTAGGTGATGACTGCGCCATGACGGATCGATTATAGGACGTCTTCGACGCCCAAATTGGCATTTATTTCATTTCCCCATGCCTCGCCCGCCGGCGCAAATCTGCCCTGACGGGCGATTTGCTTGTCAGGCTCGTGATGGGGCTACGATTACATCGCCCCATTCGGGGCTTAATGGATGGCGCCCTGCGGACAGCATCGAGGACATACGGGCCAGCACATTTTTCCGGTTGTAACGAGATGGATCAGGAATAAAGTGGGCCAGCGTTTTTTTCTATTGCTACGAGGGTGATCAGAAATAAAGTGGGGTGCGGATTTTTCCGGTTGTACGAGGTGGATCAGGAATAAAACGGGGCAACGGATTTTTCCAGTTGCAACGAGATGGATCAGGAATAAAGTTTAGCATGCCTGAACATGAATAGCTCAGCAGAGCTGGATGGCAGGGCTGCTTAGGTATGGATAAAAAAGTGGTAACAAGATATAAAGTAGCTGCAAAATATAAAATTTGCGACAAGATAGAAAATTAGCCACAAAATGGCATAAAAAAAGAGAGAAGCAAGACCTCGGCTGAGGTTTCGCTTCTCT
>CAJUSW010000015.1 GCA_910589485.1 uncultured Duncaniella sp. | reverse complement strand
ACCAACGACCCCCTGATTAACAGTCAGGTGCTCTAACCAACTGAGCTACTGAAGCCTCAAAAGTCTCGGAGAAACGGGTCCTCCTCCCTTTTGCGATGCAAAATTACATTTAAAATTTGAACTGTGCAACCTTTTGGCAAAAAAAATACTAAATTAATCTCTTTTTCGACTTTTCGATTGTTCTATTGTTATAATAAATGAGTAATTTTACCACCACGTTTTCAACTTCCATACCCTTACGATATGAAGAAACTCACAATTTTCGCGGCAGCCCTTGTGATGCTGACAGTATTTGCCTCGGCGGCGACAAGGAGCAAAAAGAGCGAGATCTCGCGCAACCTGGATATATTCAACGCCCTGTATAAGGAATTGCAGACATTCTATGTGGACTCGATCGATGCCGAGAAGTCGATCAACACAGCCATCGCGGCCATGCTCAACGATATCGACCCCTACACCGAATATATACCGGTGAAGGATCAGGAGCAGTTCCGCACGATGACCACCGGAGAGTATGGTGGCATAGGCTCGGTGATCCAGGAGACCCCGAGGGGTGTGATAATCGCTGATCCCTACGAGGGGAGCCCGGCCCACAAGGCAGGTCTGCGCCCCGGCGACCTCATAGTGATGATTGACTCGGACTCGGTGGCCGGCTGGAAATCGGCCAAGGTGAGCGAGCACCTGAAGGGCACCAACGGCTCGATGCTGAAGTTGCTGGTGAACCGCCCGTATGTGCAGGACTCGATGCTCACGTTTGACATCAAACGCGCCAAGATACAGATCCCCTCGGTGCCCTACTACGGTATGCTTAAGGATAATGTGGGATATATCACCCTCACCACTTTCTCGGAGAAGAGCTATCCCGAGGTGCGCGAGGCCCTGGAGAAGCTCATCAAGGATGGCGCAAAAGGGATAGTGCTCGACCTGCGCGGAAATGGCGGAGGCCTCGTGGAGAGCGCCGTGCAGATACTCGGACTTTTCCTCCCGAAAGGCACCACTGTGCTGACCACCAAGGGTAAAGGTGTGCTCAACGAGAAGGTGTACAAGACATCGGTGGCACCGCTCGACACCAAGATACCGCTGGCTGTGCTGATCGACGGCGCATCGGCCTCGGCCTCGGAGATCGTGACCGGAGCCATCCAGGACCTGGACCGCGGAGTGGTGATAGGCAACCGCTCGTATGGCAAGGGATTGGTGCAGTCGACCCGACAGCTCCCCTACGACGGACTTCTCAAGGTGACCATCGCCAAGTATTATATCCCCTCGGGCCGTCTGATCCAGGCCATAGATTATTCACACCGCAATCCCGACGGATCGGTGGGCCGCATACCCGACTCGCTGACCAATGTGTTTCACACAGCGGGCGGTCGCGAGGTGAGAGACGGCGGTGGCATCACTCCCGATATAACCATCGATTATCCCGATGCAAACAGATTGACATTCAATGTGGTGAGAGACAACTGGGCGTTTGATTTCGCCACGAAGTATGCCTCGACCCACAGCTCGATCCCCGCACCGGAGGATTTCGTGATCACCGACTCGATATATGAGGAGTTCAAGGGGTTCATTGATCCTGAGAAGTTCAATTACGACAAGGTGTGCGAGACGGCCGTCGAGCAGTTGCGCAAACTGGCGGAGGCTGAGGGGTATGCCGACGATTCAATCAAGACACAGTTTGACGTGCTGGCGGGAATGTTGAAGCATGACCTGAAACGTGACCTCGACAGCAACCGGTCCAATATCTCTCCTTATCTGGCGGGCGAGATCGTGAAGCGCTATTATTTCCAGAAAGGTGAGATAATCAACTCGCTACGCGAGGATAAGGCTGTGGATTCGGCGGTGACCGTACTTACCACTCCGCGTTACACGGAGGTGATTTCACCCAAGTGATTCACCTGCGGCGAGGTGCGAAAACATGAGGACATAAAGGTATATGAAGCTAACGGAACTAAGCGAAAAATTCATCTCCTCTCCACGCGGTGAGGCTCTGAGGAAAGCTCTGGGCAGCCGCACTAAAATAATATCGGTGTACAACCTGGCCGGATCGGCCCCCGCTATGATGCTGGGGTCGATCCCGGCACGTAAGGTGCCTACCCTCGTTGTTGCCGATTCGCTCGATGATGCGGGGTATCTGTATCACGATCTCACAAGGATTTTGGGGGAGGATAAGGTGGTGATGTTTCCGTCGGGCTTCAAACGGGATATAAAATACGGTCAACCCGACCCGCCGTCGAGGATATTGCGCACCGAGGCGCTCAACCGGTGGTATGCCCCGTCGGCTCCGCAATATGTGGTGACCTATCCCGAGGCCATGGCCGAAAAGGTGGCTTCGCGCACCACGATAGACGACCATACGATACAGCTGTCGGCCGGAAAGGAGACCGATCTCACCGATGTGATCAAGTGGCTGCGCGACAACGGGTTTACCGAGACCGACTATGTGTATGAGCCGGGGCAGTTTGCCTCGCGAGGATCGATACTCGATATATTCGGCTACAGCAATGAGTTGCCGTTGCGTATCGACTTTTTCGGCGATGAGATCGACTCGATACGCCTGTTCAACATCGAGACCCAGCTATCGGAACAGAAACTCGAGGAGGTGGCAATCACCTCGGGGATAGCTGCCGGAGGCGAGCAGGGGGAATCGCTGCTCGACTACATAGACCCGTCGACACTGATAGTGATACGCGATGCCGACTACACCGTGAGCCGTATAAAGGCCATCGCCGCCGAGCAGTTCTCGCAGAGCGCGATAATTGCGGGCGAGGGGGATACGTCGGCCATGGATCAGGTAGTGGACGCCGAGGCTTTCGGAAGGAAGATCGGGGAGTTCAGGCAGATGAGGTTCACATCGGGCCCGCAACCCGACAGCCGGGCGGGCGCCTCGATAGACTTCGGATGCACCCCCCAGATAATCTACCACAAGAATTTCGACCTGATAGCCGACTCGTTCACGGGATTTCTCAGCGAGGGGTACACCATATATATACTCAGCGACAGCGAGAAGCAGATAGAACGCCTGAAAGCCATTTTCGCCGACAGGGGCAACGATATAGTGTTCACGCCGGTGATACCGACACTGCACGAGGGATTCAGCGACAAGAATCTGAAAGTGTGCGTGTTTACCGACCATCAGATCTTTGACCGCTTCCATAAATACACGCTCAAGAGCGACAGGGCGCGGTCGGGCAAACTGGCACTCTCGCTCAAGGAGCTGAGCGCGATAGAGCCGGGCGACTTCATAGTGCATGTGGACCACGGAGTGGGACGCTTCGCCGGACTGCTACGCACCAATGTGAACGGCCGCACACAGGAGATGATCAAGCTCGTGTATGCCAACGACGACATAATCTTTGTCTCGATCCATGCCCTGCACAAGCTCGCCAAGTACCGTGGAAAGGAGGGGGTGCCCCCCAAGATCAACAAGCTCGGCACCGGCGCGTGGAACAAACTGAAGGAGCGCACAAAGAGCAAACTAAAGGATATAGCCCGCGACCTGATACGCCTCTATGCGGCCCGCAAGGAGGAGAAGGGGTATGCCTTCACGCCCGACGGGTATCTGCAACAGGAGCTTGAGGCATCGTTCATCTACGAGGACACGCCCGACCAGCTCACCGCCACCAAGGCGGTGAAAGCCGACATGGAGAGCACGAAGCCGATGGACAGGCTGATATGTGGCGACGTGGGATTCGGCAAGACCGAGGTGGCCATACGCGCGGCGTTCAAGGCGGCTGTTGACGGAAAGCAGACGGCTGTACTGGTGCCAACAACAGTACTGGCCTATCAGCATTTCCGCACATTCTCGGAGCGACTGAAGGATCTGCCCGTAAGGGTGGACTATCTGTCGAGGGCCCGCACAGCCAAACAGACCCGGGAGATAATACGCGAGCTTGCCGAGGGGAAGATCGACATCCTCATCGGCACCCACAAGATCATTGGCAAGGAGGTGAAGTTCAAGGACCTGGGCCTGCTTGTGATCGACGAGGAGCAGAAATTCGGCGTGGCCGTAAAGGAGAAACTGAAACAGATAAAGGTAAATGTGGACACGCTCACCATGAGCGCCACGCCCATACCGCGCACCCTGCAGTTCTCGCTGATGGGGGCGCGCGACCTCTCGGCCATCAACACTCCCCCACCCAACCGCTACCCTATCGTGACCTCGGTCAACGCCGGAGGGGACGACATAATAAGCGAGGCGGTGAATTTCGAGCTGTCGCGCAACGGCCAGGTGTTCATTGTGAACAACCGCATCGAGGGACTGTATGACCTGGAGGCTCAGGTGAAGCGCCTGGTGCCCGACGCGAGGGTGATAATAGGACACGGGCAGATGCCTCCCGAACAGCTCGAAAAGGCGATCATCGATTTCGCCAACCATGACTATGACGTGCTGATAGCCACCACTATAATCGAGAGCGGTATAGATATGCCCAACGTGAACACTATAATAGTGAACAATGCGCAGAACTTCGGTCTGTCGGAGCTTCACCAGTTGCGCGGACGTGTGGGCCGAAGCAACCGCAAGGCGTTCTGCTATCTGCTTGTCCCGCCCCACATACCTCTCACACCGGTGGCGCGCCGACGCCTGCAGGCCATAGAGAGCTTCAGCGAGTTAGGTAGCGGAATCCATATAGCCATGCAGGACCTGGATATACGCGGAGCGGGCAATCTGCTCGGAGCCGAGCAGAGCGGTTTCATAGCCGATCTGGGCTACGAGACCTATCAGAAGATACTCAAGGAGGCCGTGACCGAACTGCGCACCCAGGAGTTTGCCGACCTCGACAAGGCCGAGCGTCTCGAGGGCGCCGAGGAGGAATATGTGGCCGACTGCGTGATAGAGAGCGATATGGAACTGCTGCTTCCGGCCGACTATGTGCCCACCGAGAGCGAACGCATATCGCTGTATCAGGAGCTCGACGGCATAGAGCGCGAGAGCGACCTGATGGCGTTCAAGTCGAGGCTCACCGACCGTTTCGGCACCATCCCCGATGTGACACTCGAACTTCTGCGCATCCCCCGCCTGCGCCGGTTGGCCAGGAGGCTGGGCATCGAGAAGGTGTCGCTGAAGCAGGGGAGGATGTTCACCTACTTCGTGGACGACAGCAACAAGGCTTATTATCAGAGTGATATGTTTGGCCGGCTCATCGAATACCTCACCGCGCATCCGCGCCGTGTGCAGATACGCGACAAGAACGGCCGGAAATCATTCTCATTCCTCAACGTCCCATCCGTGGAGACCGCCGTGGCGATACTCCAGGAGGTGATAGGGGCCGAGGCTTGAGACAACAGGGCCCGCGCGCAACCGACCGACCACATACCTTAACCAAATACCTTTCTCCTCATGCTTATAAAGACTTACGGAGCCGCCGTACAAGGCATCGATGCAATAGTAGTGACCATAGAAGTGGTGGCCGAAAAGGGCGTGTCCTTCTCGCTCGTCGGAATGGCCGACACCGCCGTCAAGGAGAGTCACGAGCGAGTGGTCTCGGCCATGACGCAGACCGGATATTCATGGCCACGCCGGCGCGTGGTGGTGAACCTCTCCCCTGCCGATGTGAGGAAGGAGGGGGCGGCCTACGATCTGCCCATAGCCATGGGGATATTGGCGGCGTCGGAACAAATAACGTGCTCGCATCCGCTGGAGAGCTATATGCTGATGGGCGAGCTGTCGCTCGACGGGTCGGTGTTGCCGATACGTGGCGTGTTGCCGATGGCTATAAAGGCCCGGCAGTTGGGATTCAAGGGGATGATAGTGCCTCAGGCCAATGTGTCGGAGGCCGCTGTGGTAAATAATCTTGAGGTCTACGGGGTGAGTTCGCTCAGACAGGTGACCGATTTTTTCACCGGGAAGGGGACGCTTGAGCCTACGGTGGTGAACACGAGGGAGGAGTTTGCCCGCGCATCTGACATCTTCGACTGCGATTTCTCGGAAGTCAAGGGGCAGGAGGGGGTGAAACGCGCCTTTGAGGTGGCGAGCGCCGGAGGACACAATCTATTGCTCGTGGGGCCTCCAGGATCGGGAAAATCCATGATGGCCAAGAGAATACCCACAATATTGCCTCCACTTTCGCTGGCCGAGGCCCTGGAGACCACCAAGATACACTCTGTGGCCGGACGGCTTAAGAGCGGAGCCCGGTTGATGACGTCGCGTCCATACCGGTCGCCTCACCACACCATCTCGCCGGTGGCTCTGGTGGGTGGCGGGACCAATCCGGTGCCGGGGGAGATCTCTCTGGCCCATAACGGGGTACTGTTCATGGACGAGTTTCCGGAATTTTCGCGCCAGGTGCTCGAGGTGATGCGCCAACCGTTGGAGGACAGGCATATCACCGTAGCGAGAGCTAAGTATTCTATCGATTATCCGGCAGGATTCATGCTGGTGGCGTCGATGAATCCGTGTCCGTGTGGCTATTACAATCATCCCACCAAGGAGTGTACTTGCTCGGCGGGTGCAGTGCAGAAGTACCTCAACCGCATATCGGGGCCTCTGCTCGACCGAATAGACCTGCAGGTGGAGATATTTCCCGTGCCGTTTGACAGCCTGGTGGACAAGACTCCCGGGGAGTCGAGCGCGGAGATACGCCGACGGGTGGTGAATGCCCGCAGGATACAGGCCCAAAGGTTTGCCAAGGAGCGCAATGTGCATTGCAACGCGCAGATGAACCATAGGTTACTCTCACAGCATGCCCGGCTCGACAAGGAGGGGACGGAGCTGTTGCGCGAGACCATGAGCCGTCTCGACATGAGCGCACGTGCATACGACAGGATACTGAAAGTGGCGCGCACGATCGCCGACCTCGATTATGCAACAAGGGAGAGTTTTGATCCTGACTCCACGGCTTTGCTCGCGGAGGCAGCCGAAGCCCCGATCCTCACCGATCATCTCTATGAGGCACTCGCCTATCGCTCCCTCGACCGCGCGTCATGGGGCCAATCGGCAAGCAAATTGCCGTTTTGATCGCACGAAATACATTACAGTCCAGAGTGGTAAAAAGCCTCGAAGGCACTCCTACCCACCAAGCCTCGAAGAGGCGATGTAATTATAGCTTTTACGAACGGGGATGCAAATTGCCCACCAGGGCTACCCCGCCCACTAAGCCTCGAAGAGGCGATGTAGTTATAGCCCCACCACGAGGGAACGTGCAAATCGCCCGTTAGGGCAAGATTTGCGCGTTGCCGAGGTGTGAGGAAAATGAATCGCATACCCAAATGGGCGTCGAAGACGTCCTATAATTCCCCTGCGCCACAACCATATCAAGACACCCACATCTCCTCGCCCAGACATAAATCCCCCCAAAATAATGATCTTTGGTCCTCTTGTCTATCCCTATCCCTCGAATGCGATACATGCAATTATAGGACGTCTTCGACGCCCGATTTGGTATGTGTTTCATTTTCCCCATGCCTCCCGTGCTACGCAAATCTGCCCTGTTGGGCGATTTGCTTGCCCGGTCGTGATGGGGCTTCAATTACATCGCCTCTTCGAGGCTTGGTGGGGAGTTGAACTGCGGAACGGGCGGGGCAGATCGAGTCGGCCTGTTCAGGGCTTAGCGAGCAGGGGGTCAGTCGATTTTGCGGAAGTGGGCGGATTGTTCGCTTTCGTTGGTAATGGTGAGGTAGGTGTCGTGGAATTTGCTGAGTGAGGCTCTCTTTACACGGCTATTGAACAGCAGTTCTGATATGGCTGTTTCTATCGGTTCATCGGGGCCTTTGACCTGGGTTATTACACCGTTATGAAATCTCAAGGTATCACCATTCAGGGTGTAGCCTGTCATCAGCTCATTGGCACAAAACTTGATGCCGAGACCTCCGCCGGAAATCTTAAGGATATAGGCAAACCGACCGGTGGGCTCAATATTGAAATACGGAGAATTATAACGTTCCAACAGCCAACGGCCCTTAAGCGTAGCTGTATCGACCGGCACCGGTATCAGCTCAGGCTCAACCTCAACGGCTACTACGGAGTCATCGGAGGCATTGGCAGTATCTTCCTGACTTGAAGCATTTTCACGGCAACCTATAGTAGCAACCGTAGAGATTGCCACGGCAATAATAGTGAGAAGTTTTTTCATGATATGTAAGCTAAAAGAATATGGCTCTACTGCTCCGCGTAGCTGAAGGGAACGGGGAGGATGGGATCGTAGACTTTACAGCCTGCGACGTAGGTGGCACGAATGACCGACTGGAGGCCGAGGGTCATGAGCACGAAGAGCTGATCGAAGATGTTGCCGGCAAATTTCATGCGCCAGGCGGCAAACTCGGTTGGCTTGAGGTTGAGGACGGCGATGTCGGCCTCGTAGCCGGGGGCGAGCGATCCGATGAGATTCTCGAGATGAAGCACCTCTGCCCCACCCCGCGTGGCGAGATAGAAGCTACGGAGGGCATCGAGGCTATGGGCCTGCAACATGGCTACCTTGTAGGCCTCACCGAGCTGACGGGGGATGGAGAAGTTGGTACCGCCTCCGACATCGGTGCCTACCCCAACCCGCAATGGGCGCTTCGGGTCCTTGGCTTCCCAATATTTGAACTGGCCGTCGCCGAGAAAGAGGTTGGAGGAGGGGCAGTGGGCCACACCGCAACCGTGGCGGTGAAGCAGATTCCACTCATCCTCGCGCACCACACAGCAGTGGGCCAGCACGGAGCGCGGTCCGAGCAATCCGAAGTGGTCGTAGACATCGGCATAGCTCGAACGGACAGGAAACAGCGAGGCCACCCAACGGATCTCGTCCTCGGCCTCATCGAGATGGGTGTGCATGTACACGCCCTCATCCATGTGGCGCTGATAGAGTTCTCCGGCCAGGCGCAACTGTTCGGGAGTGGAAGTGGGGGCGAAGCGGGGTATCACCGCATAGAGCTGACGCCCACGGCGGTGCCACTTGCGGAGCAGACGTTCGGACAGCTCCACCGATTCCTCGGCTGAGCTGTCTCTGAGCGAATCGGGGAGATTACGGTCCTGTAGCACCTTGCCCGAGATCATGCGGGTGCCGTAGCGCTCGGATTCCTCGAAAAAGGCATCGACCGAGGACGCGAACGTGGTCGAGAACACGTTGGCCGTGGTAGTACCGTTCTGCAACAATTGACGGAAATAGATTCGGGCCACCTCATCGGCAAACTCCTTGTCGCGGAATCTCGACTCCATGGGGAATGTGTACTGGTTGAGCCATTCGAGCAGAGTGTCGCCATAGGATGCTATCATGGGAGACTGCACATAATGGGCATGGCAATCGATGAAGCCGGGCATAATCAGGCAATCGGGATACTCCTCGAGCCCACCCGAGAGATCATGACGGGGCGCGACGGCACTGTAATCGCCCACATCAATAATGTGGCCGTCACGCATCACCACGAGGCCGTCGGCGAAATAGTCGTAACACTCCTCAGGGGCGTTAAGAAACGGATCGGCCTTGAATGTGAGCAACTGTCCGCGTATCCCCTTGACGGGGTCGTGGTCATGAGCCGAAAACCGGGGGGTGATTCTGTCGTCCATAACGTGAGAGATTATGCGTGATTATAATATAATAAGTAATGCCACTTCTTGAATTTTAACATTCCCGGCAAGCGGATAGTTCTTATTACTACTTTAATATATACAAAACGGATGCGGGTATCGAAAAATTGTCGTACATTTGTGTCCATGGCACGGAACCTCTTAGGCCGCTACGTGTGGCTCATCGACACAATACGCCGCTACGGCACCATCACACGCGACAAGCTCAACCAGCAATGGATGCTTTCGCCCTACTCGGACGGACGGCCGTTGCCCCGGCGCACGTTCTACAGCTACCGCACGGCCATAGAAGAGCTGTTCGGAATCACCATAGAGTGCAACAAGGCCACATATGAGTATTCCATCGCCTCAGGGGACGACCGGCGCGAGGGGATGACCGACTGGCTGCTCAACTCGGCGGCCATGAGCAATGTGCTGTCGACCGTCTCGGACATTTCCGACCGGATATTCCTCGAGGATGTCCCGTCGGCCCGGCTCTATCTCTCGCAGGTGGTATCGGCCCTGCGGGAGCATAAGCCCGTGAGGTTCACCTACAGGCCCTACACACGCTCAACGCCCACCAAGGATGTGGCGGTGGAGCCTTACTTCCTGAAGATATTCCGCCAACGGTGGTACCTGACCGGGCGCAATGTGCGCGAGGACAAGGTCAAGACCTATGCGCTCGACCGAATGGAGGAAGTGACAATGGGTGATGAGCCATTCGAGCCCGACCCGACATTTGACGCGGAGAGCTATGTGAGGGATACGTTCGGCATAGTATTCTCGCACGGCGAGCCCAAGGAGGTGGCTCTGCGCACCGATCCGCGCCAGGCCAAATATTTCAGGGCACTGCCCCTGCATCACTCACAGCGCGAGGCCATTCACGATGACTACTCGATATTCTATTACCGGCTGAGACTGACCCCTGATTTCGTTCAGGAAATCCTATCACTCGGGCCTAAGGTGACAGTAATAGCTCCGCCCGAGCTGAGGGCCATGGTAGTGTCGTCGCTTCACGAGAGCCTCGCCCAGTACGAGACCGGGATGTAACATCTTTTTTGCACGGGGTCCTAATCCATAACGGAGATGAGAATGTTGTAAGTTTATGACCCCGACTACCCAACATCCAGCTCCACAGCCTGAGACCACGCAACGAAAATGGTCTCACACGATCGCCAAGGCCATAAAGATAATAGCACCGCTGTGCATATCGGCGGGGCTGGTGATATGGCTGTTCCACAAGGTGGACATAAAGCAGGTGGGCACGATAATCCGCGAGGGGGTGGACTGGCGCTTCATCGTGGCGATGATGGTCGTGACCATACTCTCGCTCATGATACGTGGCATAAGATGGGGCATACAGCTGAGGGCGGCAGGAATCCCGAGGATCCCGGCGACGGCCGAGTGCGTGTCGATATTCGGAGCCTATGCGCTCAATCTGGTGTTCCCCTATCTCGGCGAAGCATGGCGATGCGTGTACATCACCCGGCGCGAGGGGTGCAAGCTATCCACAGTGGTAGGCACCGACCTGGGCGACCGCGCATCGGACGGCATAATGATACTCGCACTCATAATATTCACCATGTCGATAGCCCGGCCCACGATCGACCGGTTTCTGGACCATTACAAAGTGGGCGAGACGATAGCAGGAGTGTGGGCCGACGGCATGATATGGGTGTGGGCCGGAGTGGCCATAGTACTGATAGCAGGGATAGAACTGCTGTTCAGGCACACCCGGTTCATCAGCGGCATCAACGCCAGTGTCAAGAGGATATGGGACGGTTTCGCCGTGCTTTTCCACATGAAAGGCACGTTGCTCTACATTGTGCTCACGTTCGGCATATGGACATGCTATTTCTTGAAGCCTTACCTGTGCTTCTACGCCTTCCCTTTCACCCGCGAGATGCTCGTGACACCCGCACATTCATGGGGGTTGTTGCCGGGGCTGGTAGTGTTCGTGTTCGGATCGTGCAGCATGATAGTGCCCTCCAACGGCGGACTCGGCCCCTGGAACCTGGCCGTGATGTTCGCGCTGAGCCTCTACGGCATAGGCGAGAGCGATGCGGCGGCCTACACCATAGTGTGCTGGAGCTTTGAGTCGCTCGCCTTGGTCATGGCAGGCATATTCAGCGCCATCTACATCATGGTGTCGCGAAAACGTCTACGCCAAAGCGAGGCCAACGATCAGGGCCAGGGGATATCGGCCACGCCGGCCAGATGATTGAGACTGCGGGCGAGGATGAACAGATAATCGCTCAGGCGGTTGATGTAGCGGGCCACAAGCGGATGCACATACACGCCGGTATCGGCAAGATCAAGCACTTTGCGCTCGGCCCTGCGGCACACGGTGCGGGCCACATGGGTCACGCTCGCGGCCACCGTCCCGCCCGGCAGGATGAATGTGCGCTGGGGGGGCACCGAAGCGTCGAGGCGGTCGATAGCCTGCTCGAGGGCCTCGATCTCGGCTTCGTCGACCGCGGGGGCTGGGAGATCGGCCGGCAGTGGCTGATCGGGATCCATCTGAGGAGAGGGGGTGGCGAGGTAGGCGCCGATACTGAACATCACTTTATTGATGCGGATGAGGAGACACGCATCCTCCTCGGCTCCGGCGATGGAGCTGACATGGGCATGTACCAGCCCGACGTGGGCATTAAGCTCATCCACAGAGCCGTAGGCGTTGACACGTGGCGAATTTTTAGCCACGCGCGTCCCGCCCACAAGAGCTGTGGTGCCACGATCGCCGGTGCGCGTGTAAAGCATACTTTTCTTCATAGTTGCAAATGTACACCTTTTTTTCGTAATTTTGCCAAAATCTTTCCCATGAGGATAATTATAAACCAATGAAATAACGAATATAAAGATGTTTTCAGGAATAGTAGAAGAGGCCGCACGGGTGGTTGACACCGTGACCCGCGACGGCAATGTAGACCTGCGGGTGGCGTGCTCGTTTGCCAACGAACTGCGCATCGACCAGAGCGTGGCCCACAACGGAGTGTGCCTCACAGTGGTAGACCTCCCCGGCGACGGCACCTATACCGTGACAGCCATACGCGAAACCCTCGACCGCAGCAACTTAGGCTTGCTCAAGGCCGGCGATGAAGTCAACCTCGAGCGTTCGATGATGATGAACGGCCGCCTGGACGGACACATCGTGCAGGGCCACGTGGACACCACCGCCACATGTGTCGACGTGGAGGAGGTAGAAGGTAGCAAATACTTCAAATTCGAGTATGAGGTATCGCCCGAAATGGCCCGCAAGGGGTACATGACCGTGGAGAAAGGCTCGGTGACAGTGAACGGCGTGAGCCTCACCGTGTGTGACTCGACACTCACCTCGTTCCGCGTGGCCATCATCCCCTACACCATGGAACACACCAATTTCAAGCACATTGTGCCGGGGAGCAAAGTCAACCTCGAATTTGACATAATAGGCAAATATCTTGCCCGACTGCAAGAAATTTAGTATATTTGCACCTCTAAAAAGGCAGGGCATGTTGCGCCCTGCCGTTAAATGCATGTAATATCAAACCCTTAATTCACTTTAATACACTACTTTAACACAATGCAAAGCAAAGGATCTTTGGGAAGTATTGTTGCCGGTGTGATAGCCATTTTCATGGTGCTCATCTGCCTCTTCTACCTTTCTTTCACCGTGGTGACCAACCATTGGGAAGGAAAGGCCGAGGAATATGCTGCCACCGAGGCCGCCAAGGACAACAACTCTCCGGAAACTAAACGTAAAGCCTACAGCGAGTACATCAAGAACATCGCTAACGAAAAGGTTTATCTCGGCTACACTTTCAACGAAGTACAGAAACTCGCCGTAGGACTCGGACTCGACCTCAAGGGTGGCATGAATGTCACACTGCAGGTTTCCGTTCCCGACATCCTCCGCTCGATGGCCAACGCCGAGGGTAACCCCTATTTCGACCGTGCCATCGCCAACGCCGACTCCGTAGCCCGCGCCAACAAGAGCGCCGACTATATCGACATCTTCTGCACCGAGTACCGCAAGCTGGATCCCCAGGGCGACCTCTCGGTAGTATTCAAGGACCAGGTGAAGCGAGGCGAGAACTTCGACGCAGTAAAGAACTCACTCAAGCAGGAAGTAAAGGACCGCGTGAGCAGCTCGACCAACGTGCTCCGCACCCGTATCGACCAGTTTGGCGTGGTAGCCCCCAATATCCAGGAGCTTGAGAAGGACGGACAGATCCTCCTCGAACTTCCCGGCGTGAAGGAGCATGACCGTGTGCGCGAACTGCTCAAATCGAGCGCCAACCTCGAGTTCTACGAGACCACTCCGTTCAACGAGATCTCGGGCGTGCTCCAGCAGCTCGACAACACCCTCCGCGCCGACACTACCGGCAACGGCAAGGGCCTCTTCGACTACTTCCTCCAGGTAGGCAACCCCCGCAATATTATAGGTGTGGGCGCAGCCACCGAGACAGCCCGTGACACCATCGATGCCCTCCTGGCCACTCCCGCCGCCAAGCGCATCCTCCCCAACAACCTCAAGCTCGCCTGGGAATTCAAGCCCGAGATAGTACAGATCGACGACTCGGTACGCGGAAAGCGCAACCTCGCCATCTATCAGCTCGTGGCCCTGAAGACCACCAACGGCAAGCCCGCCCTCTCAGGCGACGTGATCACCTCGGCCCGCAACGACTATGACGCCATGCAGGGCGGTAACTATGTGTCGATGACCATGAAGCCCGAGGCCGCCCGCATCTGGGCCCGCCTCACCGCCGCCAACATCGAGAAGCAGGTGGCTATCGTGCTCGACGACCATGTGTATTCAGCTCCCCGCGTTAACTCGGTAATCGAGGGCGGAAGCTCACAGATCACCGGCGACTTCACCACCGACGAGGCCAAGGACCTTTCCAACGTGCTCAAGTCGGGTAAGATGGCCGCCAAGGTCGACATCATCTCCGATACCGTGATCGGTCCGTCGCTCGGCGAGCAGGCCATCAAGGACGGTCTGTGGTCATTCGTGATCGCGCTTGTACTGCTCATGATCTTCATGTGCATGTTCTACGGTCTGATCCCCGGCCTCATCGCCAACCTCGCGTTGATCTTCAACATCTTCTTCACCTTCGGTATCCTCGCATCGTTCCAGGCCGTGCTCACCCTCTCGGGTATCGCCGGTATCGTGCTTGCGCTGGGTATGGCGGTTGACGCCAACGTGCTCATCTACGAGCGCGCGAAGGAGGAGCTTCGCGCCGGCAAGAATGTGCGCACAGCCATCGCCGACGGTTACTCCAACGCATTCTCGGCCATCTTCGACTCCAACTTGACCTCGATCATCACCGGTGTGATCCTCCTCCTCTTCGGTACAGGCCCCATCAAGGGATTTGCCACCACCCTCATCATCGGTATTATCTGCTCGTTCTTCACAGCCGTATATCTGACCCGTCTCATCTATCTGCTCTGCGCTAAGACCAAGGCTTTCGAGAAGCTCACATTCTCGACTCCTCTGAGCAACAAGATGTTCACTAACGCCAAGTACAACTTCCTTGGCGGTCGCAAGATCAGCTTCACCGTCGTAGGCATCTTCGTTGCCGTGATCGTGATCAGCCTCTTCGCCCGCGGTCTCAACCAGGGTATCGACTTCTCCGGTGGCCGCAACTATGTGGTACAGTTTGACCATCCCGTGAAGACTCACGAGCTCGATGCCAAGCTGACTCCCCTCTTCGACGGCGCACAGCTGAGCGTTATCACCATCGACGACGACACCAAGGTGCGTATCTCGACCAACTACAAGATCGAGTCGGACGAGGAAGGTGTAGACCAGGAGATCACCGAGATCCTCTACAAGGGTCTGCAGGATGAGCTCAACGGCATGAGCATGGAGGACTTCTCCACCACCAACGAGAATGTGGGTATCATGTCGTCGCAGAAGGTAGGTCCTACCGTGGCCAACGACATGCGCACCGATGCTTACATCGCTGTGATCCTCGCTCTGATCGCGATGTTCTTCTACATCCTCATCCGTTTCCGCAACGTGGCCTTCTCAGTGGGTGCTCTCGCTGCCGTAGCGTTCACCGCGTTCACCATCGTTGGTTTCTACTCTCTGTTCTGGGGCGTGTTCCCCTTCGCTATGGAGATTGACCAGTCGTTCATCGCCGCTATCCTTACCGTGATCGGTTATCAGATCAACGATACCGTGGTGGTATTCGACCGTGTGCGTGAGAACGTAGGTCTCTATCCCAAGCAGAATTTCTTCGACACCATCAACTCATCGATCAACTCGACCCTCGGCCGTACCGTGATGACCTCGTGCTCGACACTCCTCGTGCTCCTGTGCATCTTCATCCTCGGTGGCGATTCGATCCGTTCGTTTGTATTCGCGATGATCTTTGGTGTTATCATCGGTACACTCGCTACAATCTTCGTAGCAGCTCCCGTGGCTTATCTCACCGATGCCCGCCGCAATGGCAAGGCTAAGGCCTAAGCCAACACCAGTAATAGCTTCTTAAAATAAAGCCATAACTCACCGGTGGCCCGACTGATGTCCCTATCAGCCGGGCCCCTTTTTATAGAGTATAAAGGGGCATAGGGGAGTATAGGGGAGTATAGAGGAGAAAGTATAGAGTATAGAGATCGGTTTTAGACCAAAGAGCCAGAGAGCTATATTTTGAGAGACTACAGATCCTTGGGTCTATGGTCAAGTCTTGATGATGCGACAAAAAAGACCCACAGGGCCGGGGGATTCCCGGTAGCCCTGTGGGTCTCTGCTCTATAGAGTGAAATGCTTAAGAAGCAACTGTTGATTATTCAAGATAGCCGAAGGATTTCAGCTTATTCTCGCGGTTGCGCCAATTGGGCTCTACCTTAACGAAGAGCTCGAGGTAGACGCTCTTGCCGAAGAATTTCTCAATATCCTTGCGGGCTTCCATGCCCACCTTCTTGATCATCGAGCCCTTGTGGCCGATGATAATGCCCTTCTGGGAATCACGCTCCACGTAGATCACGGCCATGATGTGGATAGCGTTCTCCTTCTCCTCGAATTTCTCCACGATTACCTCCACCGAGTAAGGGATCTCCTTCTCGTAATTGAGGAGGATTTTCTCGCGGATAATCTCGGTGACGAAGAATCGGGCAGGCTTGTCGGTGAGCGCGTCCTTGCCAAAGAATGGAGGCGAGACGGGCAGAAGCTCCACGATACGGTTCATGAGGTTGGCTACATTGAAGTTCTCCTTGGCCGATACGGGGAATATTTCGGCCTTGGGAAGCATCTCCTGCCATTTCTTGGTGAGCTCCTCGAGCTGGGACTGCTCCTTTACCAGATCAATCTTATTGATCACAAGAAGCACAGGCACACTCTCCTTGGCCACCTTGGCAAGATAATCGGCGTTCTTGGAGGGATCCTCCACCACGTCGGTCACATATATCAGCACGTCGGCATCCACGAGCGCGCCCTCGCTGAAATTGAGCATACTCTCCTGAAGCTTATACTTCGGGGCGAGCACTCCGGGGGTGTCGGAGAATACTATCTGATATTCGGGGGTATTTACTATGCCCATGATGCGGTGGCGCGTGGTCTGGGCCTTGGAGGTGATAATGCTTATGCGTTCACCCACCATGAGGTTCATGAGGGTGGATTTGCCCACATTAGGATTGCCTACGATGTTTACGAATCCGGCTTTATGTTCCATATATATTGTGTATTGATGACTATAATCGGAGCCATCACAAGTTGATGACTGCTATTAAAACAAAAATAGCACCGTAAAAGATGCTATTTTTGAAAATATTTTTCATCCGTGCGCCTGCCGGGCATGCGCACGGATGAAAAAGAGACGTTATCAGATGTCCCAGATCACATAGAGAGCACCCCATGTGAAACCGGCTCCGAAGGCTGTGAGAATGAGCTTGTCGCCCTTCTTGAGACGATCCTTGTACTCGTCGAGACACAAGGGGATGGAGGCTGCCGAGGTGTTGCCGTACTTCTCGATGTTGACAAGTACCTTGGCGGGATCGATGCCGAGGCGTCCGCCTACAGCCTCGATGATGCGGAGGTTGGCCTGGTGAGAGCAGAACCAGTCGATATTGTCGATGGTGAGGCCGTTCTTCTCCATTACCTCGAGCGAAGACTCGAGCATGTCGGTCACAGCGTTCTTGTAGACATTGCGTCCGTCCTGGATCACATAGTGCTGGTGAGCGTCGACTGTCTCGTGAGATGCGGGGAGAGCCGAACCACCGGCGGGCATCCACAGATGCTCGAGGCCGGCGCCGTCGATATGGAACACACCGTCGATAACACCTACATTCTCCTCGGAGGGCTCAAGAAGCATTGCTCCTGCACCGTCGCCGAAGAGGGGACATGTGGCACGGTCGGTATAGTCGGTCATGGATGACATCTTCTCGGCGGCAACAACCACTACCTTCTTGCGGAGACCGGAGCGCACGTAGGCTGCACCGTCCTGAAGGGCTACGAGGAATCCTGCACAGGCGGCCTGAACGTCGTAGGCGTAAGCGTTGGAGAGACCGCAACCATGGGCTATGATAGAACCGGTGGAGGGGAAACGATAGTCGGGGTTGGATGTGGCGCAGATGAGCAGATCCACTTCTTCGGGTTTTGTACCGGTGGATTCGAGCAGACGCTCCACACATTTTATGCCCATGAAGGATGAACCCTTCGAGGGATCTTTGAGTATTCGGCGTTCCTTGATACCCACGCGTGTGGTGATCCACTCATCGTTGGTGTCCACCATCTTGGACAGCATCTCGTTGTCGAGGATGTCGTCGGGGGCGTAGGAGGCTATGCCTGAGATACGGGCGTGTACCATTATAGAAAATAGAATAGGCTGGTTTATAATAAAACTAAGCCTGAGTACCGCTCAGGGCACCAGGCTGTCTTTTTTTCCCGCTTCACTCGGTGAGCGAGGGATCCGCGCTTTAGACTGCGGCCGTCTTCTCGATGGCGATGCGTCCGCGGTAGTAACCGCACTCACCGCACACGGTGTGATAGAGATGCCATGAACCGCAGTTGGGGCAGAGTGCCAAAGTGGGGACTACGGCCTTGTCGTGAGTACGACGCTTGGCGGTACGGGTCTTGGATTGCTTGCGTTTAGGATGTGCCATGACTTATTTATGTTTTATATATTTGTTACTATTATTGTATATCAATCGTCAGAGTCGGGAAGTTTACCCGAAAGTTTCTTCAATCCGTCCCAACGGGGATCGGTTGCACCGTCGGCCGAAGCAGCTCCGGGAGCGTCATCGGTGGCGGATGAATCGTCCATCGTCTCCATCTCGTCGATGAGCGTTTCGGCCAGCTCGGCATCCTCATCATCCTTGAGGGCACGGTGCTTGCGTAGAAGCGCGCTCATCGCCCTGTTGCATTTTCCCATGGGGTGGACATGCTTCAGCGGGATGGCCAGCGACACAGTGTCGTATATCATGTAGGACACGTTGAGAGAGTTGTCGCTCTGAGGGATAATCAGGAGCTCATCGGTCTCATCGTAGTCGTCGCCATACTTCACTGCAATGTCGTAGGTAGTGTCGATCGGCAGTATCAGGTCGTCAAGACAACGGTCGCAGATGAGTGTGACCGTACCTGTGATATGGAAGGCCAGATCATATAGATCATGCTTGTGTACCACGGTGAGCTTGACTTCAAGATTGGCGTCATGCACATCGGTACTTTCCATTGTGACAAAGAATTGCTTATCGAGATGATAGGCAAATTCCTGGGTGCCCTCGGGCATCGTCTTAAGCGGGACGCTGAATGCTGATAACTTTCCCACGACAATATCGGTTGAAAAAACTGTGCAAAGTTATCGAAAATCTTTTGATTTTCAAAAATATCTGCAAAATATTTTATTTATAGGGTGTTAATTGTGTTAATGCCTGTGAAGTTTGGTATGTGATAAGCACCGTATAAGCAGATTTTACGGCCATGAAATCACTCGGACACCAGCCTTTCGAGCCGTCCGCCATCAAACGACAGACGCACATGTCCCTCGTCGACTATCCTACCATCCTTGGCTATCAGTATGCCAAAGGGAATCCCACTGATGTTGAAATCCGATGAAAGACGCGCGTATGCATCGGTCGACACGTAAACACGTTCGCCCTCTATCCCATTCTCATCGAGCCATCGCTCACACTGTACCTTGCCGGTGTCTTCAGCCACATATACAACCTTGAAAGGCTTATCGGAATATTCCTTTACCAGATCCTTTATAGCAAGTATCCCACTGCGGCATGGACCACACCAAAAGGCCCATATATCCACATATACCACCTCTCCCTTATATGGTTCCACTATATTTGCAAGCACTTCAGACACATCAGCGATAGAGCGTGAGTCATCAGCGGGTGTCGCACTTGAAGCATTTTTCATGCCTGTCTCCAACGCCATCTTTGCGATCCCATCGATTACATTGCGGGCGAGAGCCTTATGCGAGACCAGAGGCATAAGACAGGACGCCAGTTCACAATATTCCTCCAAAGGGTTCACGGAGTCCTCTCCACTGACGACAAAACGATGCACGAGATATTGGGTCGTCAGTAGTTCCGACATGAAGCATGATCCCAGACCGAGAATTTTTCGTCTGCGTTCATCAAATATCCGCAATCTATCCGTGCGACTTTCGCCATCTCCCACCAAGGTTTCCTCAATAGCCTGTAATGTACCGTTGACAGGTTCTATTCCCACTACCCCTCCGGCCACCATATTCTGGGTGCGGAACATAGGGCTGAAGGCAGCCCTATTGATTACGATCCATTCACCACACATCACCAGAGGATTATCATATATAAGCCCGATGAAATCCTGCATACCACTGTAATATACAGAATCACCCATGGCCATAAAATCAGGATTACCCTCACGCTTTACATTGCCTTCTTCCGACATTACATGATCGTATATCTTATCACGATACCGCATCCCCATATCCTCGATCTGGAGAAACAGGTCAGTAAGCGACATGGTAAACAACAAATCTTTCTGCCTCTGAGACAGGTCAAGCATAGGTATTACGCGATTGAGATATCCGATGGCACCGCGTACATTGTCGGCCATTCTGTCCTTGCATGCGAGCACACTGTCGGGTTGCTCCAAAATACCCGTCCACACACCATATCTTAACTTATATCGGCTCAAACTATCGGCCAGTGATTCAACCGCGATGTTCACACCGGCTGACTCTCCTCCATCATACAGCGAATAAGCAGGGACCCGGTCTCCGTCCTTGTACTCCTGCAAGGTAGTAGTGGTATATCTCAAGGTGTCGCCCGGCATCAGGAACAGCGAAGCGTAGCGGTCGCCGTATGACAACTGAAGTTTCTGAGGGTGAGACAACGGTACGTCGGTCACAAACGCCCCAGTAGAATCGATGTCAGCCACAGTCACATTATCAGTCAGATTGAGTTGGTCATGACCTATGATCTTGACCACCGAATATCCGAGTTGAGGCACATAGTTGTCAATCTTGCCGATAATATGTGCGGTGGCTCCAGGACTCACAAAATCCATATCTCGATACAGGTCGGCATTAAAGCCATCCCAAGCGGGAACGTCAAGCATAGGTACCGACTGTTTCTGTGGCCGTGGATCACGCTCTTTCGTAAGGTGTATCCCATAAATTACATCAGTCTGCTCAGGATTGCTTTTCTCTATCATATCCACCACCTTCACCCCTTCAGGAAGAGGCTCAAAGATGAGCGTGGCTTCATACCTTCCTTCAGCCGGCATCCACACCTTGTCACCGAGCGTCATGCCCTCGGCCCCAATGACCACATACTCCTTCCCGGTAGCCCGGTCAACAAGCACTGTCGAAGAATCGAGGCGACACCAGTAACCCGGTTGGTTGGTGAGTGTGACACCCACCCTTGTGACATCATTACCCATCTCCACTTCATTGACGGAATACCATCGCGCTTGGTAGTCTACCTGAGGTACTATAGCCCTGGCGGCAACAACTCCGCTGATGGTGGCGATCAAGACCACAAGCGTTTTCAGATGTTTCATCGTATTCATGTATATTATTGTGTGTTGTCCAGTCAATGACCGTTTCAGTGAATTGTCCTTGAAATCGGGTCAGTTGTGGTTGCGGGGATGATACTTGAGGATGTCGGAGCGGAGGGCGGTGGCGTCGAGGTGGATGTAGATCTGAGTGGTGGCGATGGATTCGTGGCCGAGCATCTGCTGGATGGCACGGAGATTGGCTCCACCCTCGAGCAGATGGGTGGCGAAAGAGTGGCGGAGGGTGTGGGGCGAGATAGTCTTGCGTATTCCGGCAGCCTCGGCCAATCCCTTGACTATCTGGAATGCGCGCTGGCGGGTGAGCCGGCCTCCACGGCGATTGAGAAACAGGATGTTCTCGTCACCGGGCTTCACTTTCATGCGGGCACGGTCCTCGAGCCACGATGCGATCTCCTCGATGGAGGTTTCCGACATGGGCACTACCCTCTCCTTGTCCCCCTTGCCACGCACCACCAGGAAACCCTCGGAAGGGTATATCTTGGAGATCTCGAGCGTGATGAGCTCGCTCACGCGCAATCCGCAACCATACAGCACCTCCATCATGGCCCTATCGCGCTTGCACTCCTCCTTGCTGTAGTCGATTGAAGCGATCATGTCGTCGATCTCCTCAACGGTCAGCACCTCGGGGAGATGCATCCCCACCTTGGGGGTCTCGAGCAGTTCGGCAGGATTGGCTGGAAGATATTCCTCGATGAACAGATAGTTGAAGAACGACCGCAACGAGGCCACGATCCTGGCCCGGCTCCTCACAGCGATACCCACATCGTTGAGATCGCCGAGGTAGAGGCGGAGAGTGTCGAGGGTGACATCCCTCAGTGGGATAGGCGAAACCGGAGGAAGATCCGACCCATCTTCCGGCTTGGCCGGCACAACTATAGTCCCTCCCGCGGCAAGCCATGCGAGCAGACGCGACACATCGCGCCGGTAACACTCACGGGTGTTGTCGGACAGGCCCTGCTCAAGGAGCAGATAGGCGGTGTAGCCGTCAAGCAGACGGTCAATATCAAGAATGGAACGCATCAGAATCTCACATCAAAATCCTGCCGTGGCAGATCGGCCCTGGGAACGGCCACCCCTACCCGGCCATTGGAAAATGTCATGCCCGAGACCATGCTGTCCACCACGTGGCTCCACGTGCCGGCTCCGGCATGGATATCACGGACCACTGTCACCCTCATGCCGTCGTGACCGACGAGTGTGAGGCATCCCGGGACTGACTGTCCGGACTCATCGACACTCACACGGCTGTCGGCAAGCGAGATTACGGCCCGTTCATTGACCGAAAGCCCTGAGGCCTCGACCACGGCCGGCTCAAACTCGCACACCAGGCGGAAGAGGAGTTTCAGCCACGCCGAGTCGTCATGCAACCCGTCGATGAGCGAATAGGAATAGTAGTCACCGTTGTCGCACAGCACATTACGGATAAAGCGGAACGCAAACGGAGAATGGACTCCGTGGCCACGGCTCCGCCACCATCGCTTGATAACGCGGGGACAAGGGATCATTTCTTTTTACCCGGAAGCAGCGTCGGACGGAAGGTCAACACCAGCGCGCCGGCAAGCAGAATGTATATCAGTATGATCGACACGCTTGCCACGGTGGAGGCGGTGTGGGTGGATTGCGGATCGAAAGTCATCACAATCTCATGCTCTCCGGCGGGCACCTTGAGGGCACGGAGCAGATAGTTGACACGGCCTATCTCGGCGGGATTTCCGTCGATTGTAGCGGTCCATCCCCACGGGAAGAACACCTCGGAGAACACTGCCACTCCACCCTTGGCCGTGCGGGCCTTGTAGGTGAGACAGTCGGGGGCATAGGTGGTCTCGTAGATGGTATCGCCGGGCGTTACAGTACAGCCATCGCCGAGCGCCGAGCGGAAACGGCTATCGGCTACGGCGTTGCGGGACGGATCGATACGTGACAGTCCCTCCATCTCGCGGTCGGCACCATCGACGTATGCCACATTCTCCACCCACCAGGCATTTCCGAGAGCCTCGGGGTTATAGAGAGGCTGTCCGTCCATCCCCACCACGTAGCGGGCATTGAGCATATTCAGCACATTCCAGTCGGCATCGGTCTGCTGTCCGCGGGTGAAGTTGGCGAGGTGACGGTCGATAAGATCCTGGTAGCGGGTGAGCTTGGCGGCATGATACCCGCCTATAGTCTTGTGGTAATAGGACGGATCGGCGCTGTAGAAGCGTGGAATGTCCATCACCCTGTAGTTCAGCGTGGAGTCACGCAGTATAACCTCATCGGCCGGAGTCTTGGCTATGGGAGCACCCACAGTGAGCTGTTTGGGGGCGAAGCTATCGTGGCTCAGATAGCGCTTATTGACAGTATAGAGGTCCAGTAGCACTATCACTCCTATTACCGTCACGGCAGGGACGGTCTTGAGCCTTCCCATCATGAAAAGCATGAGGAACACACCGCCCAGACCGGCCACAATAAGGCTGCGGAGGGCATCGGCCGACACAAGACCGCCACGCAATGACTCGACGGCGGCATATATATCGGGGTTGCTCAACGAGAACTGGCGGGCGGTGGCGCTGTCATAGCCCTGCTGCATGAGGGCCGAGGTGATGTAGCCGTCAATCGAGCGGTCATTGTCGGTGATCACCGAGCCAAACAGCCCCGGAGCAAGCCAACCTATCAGGCAGAGGCCAAGCGTTATGCCGAAGCACCACATCACCGGCTTGCGGTAACGCGCCATCGGATCGGGCGTGGTGACAATCTGCTGGAGGGCCATCACGGCGAGCAACGGCATGGTGAACTCGGCTATCACAAGTATACTTTCCACGGTGCGGAACTTGCTGTACATCGGGGCCACGGAGAGCATCAGATCGGTAAACGACATGGCATGACGTCCCCAGGCGAGCACTATCGAGAACACCGAGAGAGCAACCAGCGCCCATTTCAACGGGCCTTTCACTATCACGCATCCCACCAGGAAGAGGGCAAATATCAATGCGCCAACATATACGGGGCCGTTGGTACCCTCGGGATCACCGAAATACTGGCTCATGTAGGAGAGATACTGCTGTTCCATCTGTCCATACCCCCTGGCATCATCGAGTTCCGCGAGGTTCATGGCCTTGAACTCCCCCTTTTCGGGACGCGCCGAGGCTCCGCCCTTGATGTTAGGGATCAACAGCGAGAATGTCTCGGAAGGCTGATAGCTGTACTGGGTGATATAATCCTTGTCGAGTCCGGCCGATGAGCCTGAAGCCTGGGTGCCGGGCACTGTGAGCTCGGAATGACGGCCACGCATGGTCTCCTTGGAGTACTCGTAGGTGTTGTAAAGATTGGGCATATTGGCGGCTACGGCGAGCACGGCTGCTACGGCGAGTACGCCTGTGGCCTTGCCCCACGTGGCAAGAGCCTTATTCTTGTAAGCCGACACCAGAAAAGCCACGGCTATACCGAGTATCACATACAGGAAATAATAGGACATCTGCACGTGATTGTTGGCAATCTGCATCATGGCGAAGAACGCGGCCATGGCACCGCCGAGCATATACCGGCCTCGGTAACACAGGATCACGCCCGCTACAGTGGGGGGCACATAGGCCAACGTAACGAATTTCCATATATGTCCGGCCCCGATGATTATGACGAAATAGGTGGAGAACCCGTAGGCCACGGCTCCTATCAGCGCCACATACCATTTCATGTCCATGGCTATGAGCAGGATAAAGAATCCCACCATCATCATGGCTATGAGCGAGGAGGGGGACGGAAGCCCGAGCCCCATCACACCGTTGACCCAGCTGTAGAGCGAGGATGATCCGTAGGTAGGCTTGATCTGGAACGTAGGCATTCCGGAGAAGAGCGAGTTGGTCCACCGGGGAGTATCGGCTCCGGTCTGCTCCATGTAGGAGAGTATCTCGTGGGAGTTGGCCACGCCCTGCTGCATATCGTGCTGGCGCAACTCATTTCCCTGCACGGCATCGGGATAGAAAAATGCAAAGGCTATCACGGCAATCGCCACGAGCCCTATAAGGAATGTGATTATATGTCGGTATTTCTTCATTGCTTTATCGCACTATTGCTATCGGTTCATTATTCAGCGGGGCGCAGTTCCAGAGGTATCTCCTCGGCCACAGTATCCTTGGCTACGGTATCGGCCGGAGCAGGCGCTGTAGCCACGAGCGATCCATCCTGTATGGCATCGTACTGGGTCAGTTTCTCACGGAAAGCCACAGCCACCGAGTCGAAATCCACCGATGGATTGATCTTCTTGGCCTTGGCAAACGCCTCACGTGTGGCCTTGGAGTTGACACTGAGGGCGATATCATATACGTCCACATACTTGCGCAGGGTCTCCAGGTCGCGACGGCGCTCCCCCTTGGCCACAGCGTCATTGTGGACCGAAAGGAATGCCATGAGCACCTGTACAGTCTGTTCGGGGGTGAAATCATCGACAAAGAGCGACATGCTGTCGGCCATCGCCGAGGCATTTTTCAGGTCACCCACATTGAGAGCCTCGGCCAGCTGTGTGTTCTGCTCCTGCACCTCTTCGGCATTGGGAGCGGTGGCGTTATCGCCTTTGGATCCGCAGGCAGTCACGGCGGTCAATGCAACCGCCAGGAGTATTAACGGGAGGATATGTTTCATCGTGAAGTATATTTTACTGCAAAAGTAATGAAAAATAACCGTATAACTAACGAAAGCGCATAAAAACTCCCGCCGGAATGTTACCGGCAGGAGTGTATCATCGGAATATCGTGTGTAATGGTCTATTTCGTAGCGACCGCGGGATCGGCCACTGCCTCGATGGCATTGGTCTCCTCCTGCACGGGCGATGCTGTCTTGGTGGATACCTGAACAGGCATCTTCACCCACAAGGCATTGGGGATAAGTCTCCACAGGCCCACAAGGAGATTCCACCTCCAGTCGATCACAGCCACACGCTTGCGGCTCCGCAGGGCCTTGAGCACCTTGGGCACGGCATAAGGCAGACGCATGGTCATGGGATATTCCTCCATGGGGTCGAGCAACGGGGTGCGTATCCATCCGGGACGTATGTCGGTGAAGCGAACGTTCACGCCGTCGATGGTGGCGAGCTGGTTGAGAGCGCGCATATAGGTCTGCTGGAATTTCTTGGATGAGGAGTAGGACGCCAGGCGACCGATGCCGTTTGTACCGGCCACCGAGGTAATGGCCGCGATCTGACCGCTCGTACCGGTGTCGCGGAAATACCTGTAGGCTGTCACCATCATGCGGGTGAATCCCACCACATTGGTCTCCATGGTGGTGAGCTCGTCGCGCAGGTTCAGGCCGGTGTTCTCGTAACCGATACCTGCTATATGGAAATACACGTCCATCCCTTCCATCTCGCCGATGAGCTTAAGCAACTCCTTGGGGGCACCTGCACGGGTCACGTCTATGCGGGCTGTTATCACATTGTCGGGGAAGCGGTTCTTGAGGTCGGCCAGGGCTTCCTCCTTACGTCCTGCCGCACCGACGAGCCAGCCCATCTGGGCCAGCCTCTCGGCCACCCGCAGACCTATGCCCGAGGTGGCTCCCATAATCACGATTTTTTTCATTTCAAACGGTTTTTCCATATACACTCACAACGCAGTATATGGCCGTTTGGTTCATCATATCAGAAGTTTAACCTCATTGGCCTCACTTGATAACCACTCCGTCAATTTCGATTCTTGTCACAGGAATCGCCTCGAAATATAGATAATATGGGATGCCAAACCGCTCATGCCACTGCGACGGATGCACCTCGGAATAACGCAGTCCACATATATCATAAACATCCGCCAATTTCCCATTTCCTAAATTGACCTGACTGTGTATCCCCGGGCTATAGGCCATAAGCGGAATAGTATCGCCACGCTCGTAACCGTCCTTATTGACACAATCGATCAATAGGCATCCTGATGAAGGGAGAGAGACAGTAAAGCGCCGGGATGTCGCGGGAATGACATATACGTTGACTGTCACGGAATCGTGAGCCATCGCGGTAATGCACACTGATGTGGAATCAGGCGTCACGGGCACAAAACCCATCATAGTCCGATCGGTGACCCCTTCGCGCGAAGCCACCATCCACAATTGGTAGTAGCGGGCATCGATGGAGTCAGCATGAATGTCAGCAGTTATCTGGCAAGCATCCAAGACTCCAAGCAATCCGCCGATCTTGGGATCATCGTTCTGCCTGAACGACAATGTAACAGGAAGTGCGGCGGTGGCGGTCAACGACATGACCGCAAGGATAAGAGATATTAATGCTTTCATGGTTTTATCTATGAAACTTTCGATTCTATTGTGCCGGAAGCAAGGGTGGTTTCGATGATGTCGCCGGGAGCGAGGGCTGAGGCATCGGTCACGGCATGGCCGTTGACACGCGTGATGGAATAACCGCGCGAGAGGGTCGCCTGAGGCGAAAGCACCTGCACCAGTCCGTCCATGCGGTCAAGCATGGCACGCTGACGCTCTATCACCGTGGCCGACGACGAGGCGATACGCTCGGCCATTACATCAAGCCGTGAAGCCTCGGGGCGCAGACGTGCCATAGCCACGTCGCTGAGAGCCACATTGAGCCTGTCGACGCGCTTGCGGGCATTGTCCATGGCTATGGCGGGGAGCTGAGGCAACACAGCCGAAAGTCTCGCAAGCTGTTCCTTGCTTCCTGCAAGCAGATCAGAGGCCAGACGATATATTTCGGTTCCCAGGTCGTGGAGCGTGGCTAAAGCCTCCTCGCCTCGCGCGATGAGCCACTCGGCGGCGGCAGTTGGGGTCTTCACCCTCATATTGGCCACAGCGTCGAGCACCGTCACATCCCGCTCGTGCCCTATGCCTATAATCACCGGCAAGGGGAATTGGGCTATATTGGCGGCGAGGTCATAGTTGTCGAAGGCGGCGAGATCGCTCGTGGCGCCTCCGCCACGTATTATCACCACGCAATCCCACATCTCCTCCTCGGCGGCTATCTGCTCAAGCGCACAGATGATGGAATCGGGTGCCGAAGCCCCCTGCATAAGAGCCGGGAAGAGGGCCACACGGAATGCGAGCCTCGAGGGGGAGGTGTAGAGCTGATGGATGAAATCGCCGTATCCGGCAGCTCCACGGGCCGAGATCACCGCTATGCGCAGAGGCACGTCGGGCCATTCGAGCTGACGGTTGAGGTCGATCACCCCCTCGGCCTTAAGTCGGTTGATGATCTCAAGCCGACGGCGCATCAGGTCGCCGAGCGTATAGGACGGATCTATGTCGGTGATATTGGCCGAAAGTCCATAGGCCGGATGAAACGAGGCGGTGACACACACCATCACCTTCATTCCGCTCTCGAGCCTCTGCCCCGTGGCACCGGTGAATTTCGCATCGATGCGGGCCAATGTCCCGCGCCACACCGTGGCACGGAGCCTGGCCACCGGATCACCGGTGACTGGGTGCTTCTGCACAAGCTCGAGATAACAATGACCATTGCGCCTCACATCCGAGGTCTCGGCTATGACCCACACCCCGGCCAGTCCCGGCACTCCGTTGACGGCTCCGGCTATGCGGGCGGTAAACTCCTCAAGTGTTATTCCGTTCAATTTCTATCAAATTATGGCTGTTATTTCTTTAAATGCGTACACGTAGGGCTTGCCGTCGGCACGATCGGCGATGGTGATATGCCCTGTGGGCGCTACCGAGTCGATGCGACCCTCCATCGCCACGTCGCGGTTGTTGTCGTGGTAAGGCCACCACCCCTCGTTGCGCCACAGACGGCCGAAATATTCGTGCGCGAGCTCTCCGGCATTCTCCTCCGAGGCAAGCGCATCGGCCACACGGTCGAGAATTCCGCTCACCATCCGCTCGGCGAGTGCCCCGACATCGTAAGCCTCGCCCGTGAGCTGGGCTACCGACACCGGATTGGGCGCATCGGACAGAAACCGGAGCTGATTGACATTCAGCCCTATTCCCACGATACAACGGGTGATGGAGAGGCCGGTGATGGAGTTCTCGATGAGTATGCCACACACCTTGCGGTCGTCGATATAGATATCATTGGGCCACTTGATGGAGACTTTACGCCCCGGCACGAGGGTGTCGAGCAGGTCGACGATGGCGAGCGACACCGCCTGGGAGATGACAAACTGACGCCCTGGATGCAACCCCTGCGGGCGGAGCATGAGCGAGAGGGTGATGTTCATTCCCGGCTCAGCCTCCCACGAGTTGCCCCGCTGGCCGCGTCCTGCTGTCTGCTCCCGCGCCATCACGGCAAGCCCGTGGGGAGCTTCGTCGCCCATCGAGGCAAGCCATGAACTGGTGGAGCCTACGGAGTCAAGCTGAACTATCTCCATCACTCTTCGCTGAGACCTTCGGCTGTGAGACGGCGCGATCCGTCGGGGAGCACTTCGATATTTACCCTCACGGTGTCGTCGGGGAGGATGTCGTCGATACGGTCGGGCCACTCTATCAGACAGAGGGCGCCAGAGTCGAGATAATCCTCGACACCTATGTCGAACGCCTGCTCGAGATTCTCGATGCGGTAGAGGTCGAAATGATATATCAGCTCGGCGGTGGTGTCGGAGCGGTACTCGTTGATAATGGCGAATGTGGGGGAACCTGTGGGATCCTCCTCAACGCCCAAAGCGCGGCACAGGGCGTTGATGAACGTGGTCTTACCTGCTCCCATCTCGCCGGTGAAGGCATAGACGGTCTCATCGCCCATGAGGGCGAGAAATTCCTGGGCGGCCTGGTCGACGGCCTCGGCCGAGGGGATGATGATCTCTTTTTTCATAATTCGATATATTCGGTATTGGATATTATTTGGCGGTCAATGTCACTATGGGCACCAACATCTCCTGGAGCGATATGCCTCCGTGCTGGAAGGTGCCGTCATAGTACTGGGCATAGTGGTTATAGTTGTTGGGGTAGGCCAGGAAATCCTGGGCGGTCGCAAATATGTAGGCCGACGACACGTTGGGGGCGGGCAGTCCGAAACGGGCCGGCTGGCGTATCTCGTAGACCTCCCTGGGATTATAGTCGAGGTTCTTGCCCACTTTGTATCTCAGATTGGTATTGGTGTTGCGGTCGCCCACCACTTTGACGGGGCGGTTCACCTTGACCGTGCCATGATCGGTGGTGAGGATTATCCTGCCTCCGCGCGACGCAATGGCGCGGAATATATCTATGGCCGGCGAGTGGCGGAACCACGACTCGGTGAGCGATCTGTAGGCGGCATCGGTCGAGGCCAGCTCGCGTATCATGCGCGACTCGGTGCGGGCATGCGAGAGCATGTCGATGAAGTTGAACACGATCACATTGAGATCGTTGGTCATGAGATTGGGGAAGTCTCTGAGAAGCTTTTCAGCTCCGGCGGAATCGTTGATCTTGTTGTAGGAGAACCGGCACTTGCGGCGGTAACGCTCGAAGTGGGTGGCTATGAGCGGTGACTCGTTCACGTTTTTCCCCTCCTCGGAATCCTCGTCGACCCACAGCGCCGGAAACATCTTGGCGATATCGGCTGGCATCAGCCCCGAGAAAATGGCATTGCGGGCATACTGGGTAGCCGTGGGGAGTATCGAGCAGTACATATCCTCCCTGAAGGTGAAGGTGTCGGCAAGCAAGGGCTTGATGGCCAGCCACTGGTCGAGGCGGAAATTGTCGATGAGGATAAAGAACACATTCTCGCCCGCATCGAGCAACGGGAACACCCGCTCCTTGAACACTCCGGGCGAGAGCAACGGTGCGCCCTCCCCTCCCGGACGTGTGACCCAGGACTCATAGTTACGACTCACATATTTGGCGAAAGCTGCCTCGGCCTCGGTCCGTTGCATCGACAGCAGTTCCTCCATGGGGCTGTCGGCGGCCGACAGGTCGAGCTCCCACTGCACGAGCTGACGGTACAGGTCCATCCAGTGAGATATGTCAGCAGCGCTGTTGATCATCGATGAGATGCGGGCGAAGTCCTGGCGGTAATCCGTCCCGGCTTTCTCGCTCACCAGTTCATCGCTATGTAGATTCTTCTTTATCGACGAGAGTATCTGTTTGGGATTCACGGGCTTGATGAGATAGTCGGCGATCTTGCTCCCCACCGCCTGGTCCATTATGTCCTCCTCCTCGCTTTTGGTGATCATCACCACGGGGATGTGAGGATGGGATGCCTTGATGTGCCTCAACGTATCGAGGCCCGAGATTCCGGGCATATTCCCGTCGAGGATTATGAGGTCGAAAGCCTCCTCGGCCACAAGCTGTATGGCATCGGCTCCGCTGTTGCAGGTGGCGACGTCATAACCCTTGGCTGTCAGAAATATTATATGGGGCTTGAGAAGATCTATCTCGTCATCGGCCCAGAGAATCTTTTTCAATTATCAACTATTTACGATCAAACAATCAGTATAATCCCATCGGGGGGCTTATCATTCCCGGACATCGGCATCATCGGGAGGCTGAGGCGGATACATCTCCGACGGTGGCGGATAGGTGTCGGCGGGGAGTACCGAACGGTGGGTGTCAAGTAGCGTCTTCCCGTCAACGAAGCGGAAATAGTCCTCAAACGATCCGTGCCCCCTCATCAGCTCCTCGAAATCCCGCTTGCTGATCTCGACCGGCCTCACTCCCGCCGGCATTGTGAAGCCTTCGTCGCGCGACAGCAGTGTGCGGTAGTGCTCCACCTCGGCCCTGTTGTCGAAGCCTTTCACAATGACCAGTCCGAGCGGGCCGAAATTCATCACCTCAAGGTCGAAATCCTTGATCACATAGGTCGAGAAATTATGGCGCGCCACATCGTAGAGCAAGCGGTTGGCCGACACCTCATCGGCCGGGAAAAGCATCACCATGTAGTGAGGCTCGTCGGGCGCGAGGGTGAAGTTGAGCTTCACCTCTCCGTCCTCGCCAGTGATTGAATCGTTGGTGAGGCGTGTCTCCCACAACAGGCCGCGCACATTGGAGCCCGAGGAATGTAGCTTGCGCCCTTCCCTGAGCCCCTTGTGCCATGAGGCGGCGAGGGGGGCCACGTCGGCTTCGGGATAACGTTCGAGGATGGAGGTCAGCACTTCGTTGAACTCGGCCGGCTTGTTTTCGGTGACGTAAGCGAGCGCGTCGAGAAACATGAACTTTGGCATCAGCGGTGAGAGCGGATAGTCGCGCTCGGCCTTCTGCCGGGCTTCATGCACCGCCGTGTTGCGGTCGGCCATATAATCGTCATAGGCCTGCTCGTAGAGGGCCTCCTGCCCGGCCACCATTGCCCTGAGGCGGTCGATATATGCAGGATCCTTCATGGCCACGGCCTGACGCGAATCGGGAAATTCAGCCAGGATGAGGTTCCGGTAGGTCTCTGCCTCGGCTTCCTGCCCCAGACGCATGTACATGAGATAGAGGTTGTGGTACACGTCCAGGCGATACACATTGTCGGGGTAACGGGCCATGAGGGTGCCCCACTCCCGGCGGGCGGCGGGAAAATCCTCCATACGGTCCTTGAGTATGAGGCCGGCATTGTACAGGCCATCCTGTATCACCTCATTAGCCGTCACTTTCTCCACGTCGGTCAGCGGGAGCTGGCTCAGATAATATTCCCTTGTATGCGGGTCGGCCGAGGATGTAGGGCCGGTATCGGTTCCGGATGCGACATTATCTCCTGTAGAGGCCTCCTCGCCCGGGGTGTCATCGGGCATATCATCTCCCGTGGAAAATGAGAACGACGACTTGTCGCGCCGTCTCCAGTCGTCCTCGAGCTTGCGCGATCCCCACCGGCGCTGGAAATCGGTGCGCCCGGCATTGCGGGTGGCGGGGTTGTAGAAGTACCACGACCGGTCGGTGTTCAGCTTGAATTCCTGCGGAGCGCCGGCCGACGGCGCGTTGAGCACAGGCGCGGCGGCCTCCTGCCTCGCCAGATACTCCTCCCTGCGCGCATTTTCAGCCTCCTCACGCTCTTTTTTCTTCAGGCGGAGGATGATATCATCCACCACCTTCAGACGCGCATTTTCGGGCATTTCTGCAATCCTGAGCAATGAATCGTTGAGGATCACGTTGCGGGTGTAGACCGCAAGCTCGTCGAGCACATCCGAGCGGTGCTTCATGGTGGCATATCCGGGATAGGAGTCGGGGAGTACCGGTAGCCCCTCGGCATACATCTCCTGGGCCTCGCCATAGTCGCCGCGACGGTAATAGAGATCTCCGAGCGCCACCTGGGCTATCGCCTTGTCGATGCCGTTGCGGGTGGAGCGCGCTATGGCCTCACGATATGCCTTCATGGCATTGAGCGTGTCGCGGCGCGAGAGGTAGAGATTTCCTATGGCATAGTGGATCTGATCGAGATACTCGCGGTTGCTCCCGTAGCGGGCCATGCGGCGCAGGGATTTCACCTCGCGGGCTATATCGGAGCCGGTGTACACCTCGCTCTGCTTTATGCGGGCATTGAAGCGGGTGCGGTAGGAGGCTCCGCCGGTCCCCGCGGCTTTTCCGTAAGCCTCGTAGGCATCGCCGTTGCGCCCGGCCAAGGCGCACACGCGCCCGAGCACGAAATAGAGCCTGGGCTTCTGCTGGCGCGACGCCAGCCTCACGGCCTCGCGCAGATATGGAATGGCCCGGTCATACTCCTTGGAGCGGATATAGAAGTCGGCCGACGTGAACGAGTACAGCTCCCTGAGCTGACGGTCGACGAGCTGACTATCCTTCACACGCGAGATTATCACCTCAGCCTCGTAGAGCCAGCCGAGGGCGCAATAACACCGCGCTTCCCACAGGCGGGCCTCGGTGACCGTAGCCGGGAGCCATGAGAAGTGACGGCTGATGTAGTGGAAGGTGGATGCGGCCCCGAGGAAATCGCCGTTCATGTACTGCGACCGCCCCATCATGAGCCATGCGTTATGCAGGAATGGATTATACTCGCCACGATTGAGCCATTTGCGGTATTCGGGATCTCCGCTCTTGCCGGGAGTGCGGCGCGGACGCTTCTTGATGCTGTGGAGCTGTATGGCTTTCTGGGCTTTCTCTATGGAGCGGGTGAAGGAGCCTGAGGGCTGTGGGGCCGACGGCACGGCATAGGCCTCGGCAGGGTGCATGAGCAACGGACCGGTGAAATCGTCCTCGTAGGATGCCTCCATATCGTGAAGCGTCTCCTTGTAATGCTCGTCGCCGTTGAAATATACGTTGTAGCGGGTGATGAAGGCCTGATAGTTGCGCGAGGCGGCCGTGTTTTTCTTAGTGGAACAAGAGCCCAAGGCCACAGCAACCGCCATGACCGGCAACATCGACGCGCACCATCTGAGCACGCGCGATCTCGAGATGAATCCATGGGTTCTCACTTCGTAACGTATAACGCGCATGCGCGCGCCAAAATTGTATCGGGACGAATGGATATAAAAAAAGAATGTGTAATGAAGTCCGAAGACTATCGATTACACATTCTCCTCTCTCCTCAGCGGTATGGACGGGACTCGAACCCGCGACCCCCTGCGTGACAGGCAGGTATTCTAACCAGCTGAACTACCACACCAAGGTTTTTGAGGTGCTTTAGGTTAGTTCCCTTTAGCGAGTGCAAAGTTATAGCCAAATTTACTTCTGACCAAATATTTCAACAACTTTTTTCAAAAAATATAGCATTTTCCGTGTTTCAGAATAATTTCAGTTCTATTTCAAACCGATTTTCACGCCGTTTTCAGTCCCTTTTACGGCAATGGCGAGCACGGCGGGTGCAAAATTTTCAGCGAAAAAAATCGAGAAAATTTCACCCCTCGCAGTCGCTTTTTTCATCGACCCGTCAATTTTTATCTCGGAGATCACAAGATCGGAGATTCCGGCACACTTGAACACCGCCTCTTTCGCCGACCAATATCGGGCAAGTTCATCCACCGACAGCTCTCCCCTCCCCTTTTCTTCCGGAGCAAGGAACTTTCCGGCCACCCTCGTCAACTGCTCGCGGGGTTCCTCGAGATCCACGCCGACCTTGACAGCCGACACGGCCAGCACACACTCCCCCCGGCTATGCGACACCGACACATTCACGCCGGGACGCGAGGCGATGTAAGGCGCCCCCTCGGGAGTATGATCCAGTACTGCTCCGGAGCCGAACGCGCGGGCCACGAGCGCGCCCACGGCCTCCCGCTCGCAATCACGTCTCCCACCCCGCTCCGAGGCCGGGATAGCCATACTATATATATCGATTGTAACCATAGATTAAGAAATATAAAAGTGGGATCAAAGAGATTTCAGTAGCGTGAGCATATCGCGCTCCACAGCATCCACCACGGGGGCGAACGCCACAGGATCGGGGGCCACGCCGTCAGCATCCGGCAACGTGAGCACCAAGGCTCCGCTTATCACGCTCCCATCCTTGCGGGCCAATATCTGCACCGGAGTGGTGAGCGATCCGCGAGCCACAGCCATCATGCACTCCCATCCGCCGGCCGAGGTCAGCTCGGTGAGCTCATAGCGTTGCCCTCCCAAGTTCAGGGCCATTCTCTCGCGACGGTTGGCCATCACCTCCTCCACCTCGCCGGCCCTGGCCTCGGTGACGGTTAGATACACCCCCGGCTCGCCCCACACGCCCTTGTAGCGGATATCAACCCACTCTGCGCCGTCGCGCGACGACACGTTGACACCGGCACCTTCATTCACCCTCAGCGTCACCCCTCCCGCCACCGGGAGATCCACATAACTGCTGTCGGGCATCACCACGCGCGGATAGGCCTCAGGCCGGGGCACAGCCACATGGCGGTCGCCCGTGCCTCCGCCACATCCGGCCGTCCCTATCAGAAGCGACGGCACAACAACGGCTGTCACCGTAGCGGTGACAGCCGATATTTCACGTAAGCGCGCAATACGGGGGGCCAAGAATTGCTTTATCAGGCCTGAGCGCGTCATTGCTTCATCTGGTCGGGCTGGACCTCGTTCATCACCTTCACGCGCACATTCACTATGCGGTGCTGGCGTACTGACAGGACCAGGAAACGGCAACGGCCATACACTATCGACTCCTTCTCCTTGGGGAAATCGCCCTTGAGGCCAAGGAGCATTCCAGCAAGCGTCTCGCAGTCCTCGGTGACCTGGGCATACTCCTCCTCATCGAGTCCGGTGACGCGGAAGAAGTCATTAAGCAGCGTCTTACCCTCGAACACATAGGATCCGTCGGGCAGACGGCGGTAGGTCTTTTCCTCCTCATCATACTCATCGTCGATATCGCCCACAATCTCCTCAAGTACATCCTCGAGGGTGACTATGCCTTGCGTACCGCCAAACTCGTCGATCACGATGGCCAGATGCACACGGCGCGTGCGGAAATCCTCGAGCAGGTCGTCGATCATTCTCGACTCGGGCACATAATAAGGCTCGCGCATGAGCGACTGCCACTTGAAGTCGGCCGACTCGGCCTTGCCCACGTAGGGCAACAGGTCGCGCGAGTAGAGAACGCCTTTGATATCGTCCATCGACTCCTCATACACCGGCAGGCGGGCAAATCCGCTGTCGATCACCACCTTCATCACCTCGGGGAACGTGAGCTCCACATCCAGGCCGGTCACATCCACGCGGGGAGTCATGACCTCGGAGGCTGTAGTGTCGCCAAACTTCAGAATTCCCTCCAGGATATCCTTATCCTGCTTGGAGTCCACCTCGGCTATCTCGAGGGCCTGGGTGAGATCATCGGCCGTAACGGCATCGCTACGCTTGGGCACAACCTTGTTGACTATCACAGAGCTCTTCACAAGCACCGACGACAGCGGATAGAACAGCTTCACCATTCCGCTCAGCGGACCGGTGGCCATGCGCGCCCATCCAAGGTTGTTGGAGTTGGCATATAGTTTGGGGAGTATCTCGCCGAAAAGGAGTATCAGGAATGTGAGCAATACAGTCTGCAACACGAAACTCCACACCTCGCTCATACCCTCAAACACCGGGCCGAGCGCAAAGTTACACAGCACTACTATGGTGACGTTGACCAGATTGTTGGCTATAAGGATCGTAGCGAGAAGCCTTTCGGGCTTGTCAAGCATCGAGAGGATGCGCTCTCCGCGCTTTCCCTCCTCCTCGAGTTCGTCACATTGGGCGGGCGACAGCGAAAAGAACGCTATTTCACTACCCGATACAAAACCGGAAACAAACAATGCGAGCACCGCAAGTACCAGAGCAACTATCTGGGCTGCCCCCATCGAGGGCACGGCGAGCAAGGGGAGATCAATCATTCCGGTGATTAATGTCATTACGGCATCTAAAGCCGGCAGGGGGTCGGTATCCAATTCTAAGTAAATGAGTTAAACAAAAAGTGCCGGGCATATTGCTCCGACACTGCAAAGTTAACACTTTTATTCGACATAGCAAATTTTTATTCGGCGTAGCCGAAGGTTATGGGGTTAGGAGTTTATAAGTTTATGAGTTTATGAGTTTATGAGTTTATGAGTTTATAGATTGACCATAGAACCAGAGGTCAATATAATTCAAGCCGATATTCTCTCGGATCTAAAAATATAGTCCTATGGCTCTTTGGTCAAAAAATCTAATCGCTATACTCTATACTTTCGCCTCTATACTAAAACTTTGGCCCTCTGGTCTAAAAAGCTAATCGCTATACTCTATACTTTCGCCTCTATACTAAAGTCAACCCATAAACCTCATCTCTCAAAAAGAGCTGAATAATACCGGTCGAGGACGTCGCGGGCGGCTATGAACGAGCTGAGCTGATTGTTAAGCACCTTTACCTCCTTCTCCGCAAGCATCCGTTCTATCTCAGGGTTATTATAGAAATGCGAGCGCAACTGCGAGTCAATGGTCTCATACATCCAGTAGCGAGCCTGCTCGCTGCGCTTGCGGTCGAAATAACCGTTCTCCTTCACAAACGCGAAATAACGGTCTATCATATCCCACACCTTATCTATGCCAAGCTCATAATAGCCCGAATAGGTCAGCACCTCGGGTGTCCACCCCGACGCCGGCGTAGGGAACAGATGCAACGCACTGCGGAACTGGGCCGCCGCAAGCTGTGCGCGTTGCACATTGTCGCCGTCGGCCTTATTGATCACTATGCCGTCGGCCATCTCCATGATACCGCGCTTGATGCCCTGAAGCTCATCGCCCGTGCCGGCAAGCTGTATCAGCAGGAAGAAATCTACCATCGAGTGAACGGCCGTCTCGCTCTGACCCACACCCACGGTCTCCACGAAAATATTGTCATATCCCGCCGCCTCACACAGCACTATGGTCTCGCGCGTCTTGCGGGCAACACCGCCGAGCGATCCTGCCGACGGGCTGGGGCGGATGAACGCCGACGGATGCACCGACAGCTTCTCCATCCTCGTCTTATCGCCAAGGATACTGCCCTTGGTGCGCTCGCTCGACGGGTCGATGGCAAGCACGGCAAGTTTGCCCCCCTGCTTGAGCACATGGAGGCCAAACACGTCGATCGACGTACTCTTACCCGCTCCAGGCACACCCGTGATACCTATACGGCGCGAATTGCCCGAGTGAGGCAGACACTTCTCTATCACCTCCTGGGCCAGAGTCTGATGATCGGGCGACAGACTCTCGACGAGCGTCACAGCCCTCGAAAGCATGGTCACATCGCCCTTCAATATCCCCTCCACCATATCGGCCGCCGAAGGCATGCGCCGTGGACGGCGGCGTTGCAGGTAAGGATTCACTACGGGAGGCTGGGCCACCCCCTGATTCACGGTCAGGCCGTTATACTTCTCGTCGTTCTCTATATGTTCCATGGCTTTTATTCGGCTTACGCCGAAGTTTATGAGGTTATGAGGTTATAAGTTTATGGGATTATTTCTCCTACCACCCGTACCATCGTCGATGGATGCGCGGGATCGTTGGCTATGATATTTATACGCGCGTTGAGCAGTTCATTGCTCTTTATCTTAGCCGGCGTGATGGTCACATCCACCCGCGCGCTCTTGCCCGGCTTGATGGTCTTATCCTTCATAGTCACCTCCACAGCCGGATCGGGACACGCGATTCCGCGTATTATCAGCGGACTCTTCCCCCGGTTGGTGATGGTGAAATGCTCGGTAAACGGTTTCGCGCTCTTAGACAGCTGTTTCAGGTCAATGGCCGTAACATCGGTATCCAGCACCGGAGCCTTGGCTAATTGCTCGGCCGTGAGCTTCGAGAAATTCTCCTCCAGTATCACCACAGTCTCTATGGTCTTGCTCTCCGTCGACCGCGCGTCGGGATAGAACGTCAGCGAATCAGTGGTAATGCCCCAGCTCGGAGTCTCATTGCTGTGAAGCACCGTCGACACAATAAACTGCTCGCCCGGAGGCACCACCTTGGGCTGGACTATCGTGTGGATATACTTGGGCGCACCCTCCACGCGTGGCCTCAGCGTATCGCCCGACGCATTGTAGGCATCCACATACTGCCCCATGGTCTCCCCCTTGAGCACCTTGCCGTAGGCTATCACACTCGACCTCAGCCTCACAGGCCCCACAGCCACCGGATAGCGGCTCTTGAGCGTGTTGGACGAGCCTATCACCGTGCCCGTGATAGTGAGCGACGTGCGAGTAGGCTCAGCGCTGCAATCCACGTTGATGCGCTTCTTGAAGCGTCCCGGCCTCCCCTTGGGGTCGAAACCCACCCTGATCACGGCAGTATCGCCGGGAGCCACAGGCGCGGTCGAGAACTCGGGGCGGGTGCAACCGCAATTGGCCCGCGCCCCGGTGATGGCCAGAGGCTCCGACCCGTTGTTCACGAGCTTGAACTCGCAATACACCGTGCCCATATCCTCGTCAAAGGCACCGAAATCATGCACCTTCTCGAGCCACACATTCTGACCCACGGCACCCACCCAGGCCACAAAAGCCACCAACGGCGCCAATATTCTTTTATTCATCTTTCTTTTTTTGTATTTTAGCTTTTTTGACCAGAGTTTTTTAGTATAGAGGCGAAAGTATAGAGTATAGCGATTAGATTTTTTTGACCATAGGGCCATAGGACTATATCGGCTTAATTATATTGATCTTTGGTTCTATGGTCTAACTTGGCCTAAATTATATTGACCTCTGGATCTCTGGTCTAACCTGGCCTAAATTATATTGATCTCTGGATCTCTGGTCCAACTTGGCCTTAATTATATGACCTCTGGATCTCTGGTCTAATAAACCTATAAACTTCGGCTCCGCCGAATTAAGGCACTACGACTCCATTGAATTTAAGCACCGCGCGTTTACGGCTGTAACTGAACTGCACCTTCACGCTACGGTGAAACTCCCCCTTGAACGTCGCCGGGTTGAACGACACCTTAATCTTGCCCGTCTTGCCCGGAGCTATCGGTTCGAGCGGAAACGACGGCTTCGTGCAACCACATCCGCCGTTGGTCACCGTCACGATGCTGATAGGCTCATCGCCCGTGTTAGTGAACTCGTAAGTAGCCGTCACGGCACCACCCTTAGCCTTGATGGTACCGAAATCATGCTCCCGCGACGCAAATTGCGCGTCACCCTTGGCCCAGGCCCCTATCGAGACCATAGCCACAAGCAATATCAGGATTATTCGTTTCATACGCATATTTTGAATAACTCACAAAGATACAAAAATATTTTTAACTTCTTATTTGGCATACGCCAAAGGTTAGTTATATTCGGCAGAGCCGAAGGTTATATGGTTATAAGGTTATGGTACAGGAAAAAGTTTATGAGTTTATAGGTTTAAGGAGTTTATAGGTTTATGAGTTTACAGGTTTATTGGGTTTAAAAGTTTATGTTTAGACCACAGAACCAAAGATCAATATAATTCAAGCCGATATAGTCCTATGGCCCTGTGGTCAAAAAAGCTAATCCCTATACTCTATACTTTCGCCTCTATACTTAACCCCCCCTCTATACTAAAAAAATCCCGGCATCGTTTCTCAACGACGTCCGGGACGACATATTGGATTTTAATGTGTGGAGATAGGTTGTTACTCAACTATTGTCCTTGGATCAATGGCACTTGACGCATCCTTTGCAGGCTGTCCAGCCTCCTTCAGACACAGATACCATTCTCCATCCTTCTTGACCGGATTAAACATCATCGACATTCCGGGAGCTCCTGCCTCCCTGGACTCGCTCGGCTGGAAAAACGTCCGGTACTTCAGATCGTTCAACCCCGAGAGCGAAAACGCATAGTAATCGAGCTCATAGTCTACGACCGGGAAATTCCTGAAACGCGCCTCCAGACGCTCGCGCGTCGACGTGCTTATCGGGACAATCGCGCCCACCGAATCAATCTCATTCAGCTGATCGAGCGACCATGCTACGTTGCCCGAACGTATGCTGTCCAGAAACTGATTGCCCATGGCAAGCACCTTCGCGGTGTCTGCTTCCGTCAGAGTAGACGCAAATTCCTGTTCTACATCACTGAATGTCTTTACACGTTTTTCCGAGTTGCCTCCACAGGACCACACAAGCAGCCCCACGGCAAATATCGCGAATAACTTTTTCATATCTTACTGCAATATACTGAGAGAAGAGCACTGACTGTAGCTATCAGTGCTCTTCCACAGATATCAACTAATTAAAGTTAGTTTACTTGTCAGCTTTTTTAACCTTAATGGTAGCTGTGGTCTCCAAAGTACCCCAGTAATATGTTACTGATACAGGTACTGTGATAGTAACGTCACTCTGAAGAACCTCAGAATTGTATGCGCATACAACGTTCACCTTGTTAAGATCCTCAACAGTGAGAGTCTTATCCTTAACAGCGAGAGTGTAAACGCCTTCATTATTTACTACGTTGTCACCTTCAAGAGTGATGTCAACACCGCGTACAGAAACCTTAGAGAGATCAAATTCTACGCTATTGATTTCATACCAGTTGAAAACATTCTTAGAAGCACCAGTGACAGGGGTAGCCATCGAGGCAACAGCCTTTCCACCAGAGATAGTGTAGAGCGATGCTCCATAGTAATCCTTCAGGCTGAAGAAGTTGGGGAGAGCCTTCTTAGTAGGCTGAAGAGCATTGGGAGTTACGTCCATGTTAGCAGCACCGGTAAGAGTAAGGGGCTGACGGAAGCTGATCTGAAGCACATTGTTAGCCTGCTCGAAGAATGACAGGTAAGGAGCCTTCTTGGGTGTCTCATTGCAGTACTCTGAATTGATCAGAACGTTAGCATACACGCCATTCTTGCTGTTGAGGAGCTCAAGAGCTGCGTCATCATTGCTGTAGGCAACAGTTCCGTCTGCAGTGATGGTTGCGATTACGTTACCATCCTTATCCTCAAGAGAGAGACCATCGGCTGAAACTGAAAGGCCACTCATCTGCTCAGGAGCGAACTCGAATGTTGCGTCAGTGATAATCTTGCTCAATTCAGGATAGTTAGCACCAGTTGTTCCGAGATAATCAGCAGTGATCTTACCATTGGGATAATAGTTAGCAACTTTACCCTGGAAATATTCCACTGTCTCATTGGCAGGATTAGCAACTGCAAGAGTAGAAAGCTCTACGATAGAAGCGCCATTAGCAGCTGTACCCTTCTTCATGTAAGAATCAACGTCACCATACTTGATCGAGGGAGCGGGAAGGATAGTCACCTTGACACCGAGGTAGAGGCAATCATCCTCTTTGCCATTGTGATAGAATCGACGGTAGAGTTCAACAGTAACAGGAGCGGCCTTTTCCTCGTTGGTGGTAGCAAGTGCACGGATAGCCTTGGCATTAGCCAGAGTGTAAGTCCATTCAAGCATACCGTTGGTAGGACCGGCCTCATCCTTGTTAATATAGTCGGGGCGACCATACTGATTAGCCTTCACGAATGATACTGTTCCATCTTCTGCAACCTCCTTAACATAAGTCTCATATACGGGGTTGGCAGGATCAAGCTGGAGTGAATATTCCTTCTGGAACTGCTCAACGCTCATGCCAAGATCAGCGAGTACCTGGCTGGTCATAGTCTCCCAAGTGCTGAGAACAGACTTGTTGTCGGCATCAGCCACGCACAGGTAGGGGAATGTACCCTCAGCAAGAACCTTGCTGATCACGTTGGGCTCGTCGTCCTCAACCTCATCAACGATCTCGAACATAACATAACCTGCAAGGATTACGTTCTCACCATTCTGAAGTGTAACGACAGCAACGGGATGACGGCCGATAGCTGAACGAGAGCCAGCGTCCTCAGCAGAGCAGGGCTTCCAAGAACCGTCAGTTGCAAGATACTGAAGAGAAACTACACCTTCTGCGCTGATCTGAGCGAACTTAGAATCCTGAGTTTCAGCACCGCCGATATTGTAGGGCATCATTGCGTAGTTAACCGAGAGATTCCACTTTGAAGCAAGCTCAGCGAGTGAAATCTGCTTCTCAGTATTAGCACCGTCAAGGGTATAGCATACGCGGATATTCTCAGCAAGATTGTAAGTAGGATCCTTATATGACACCTGCACAGTCTTACCTTCGCTCTGCATAATTGCAGCCTTACCGGTAGTAGCAAGATGAAGATCTGCTGTTGCGTCTTTTTCATCGATAAAGCTGAATGCCTTGAACTCAGCCTCAGATATCACGAGGGCAAAGTAATCAGAGGTAATAACAGCGGGAGCTGCCTCAGCGCTTGTAGCCTTAAGCTCGGCAGAAAGGGCAGTAATGGGAAGTGTAGGAGCAGTGGCGGTACCATAAGCAACCAATGCGGGATTGATAACATTGTAAGTTACAACAAGGTTACCATTCTCATTCTTGGGCTCACCCTTGATCTGGAGATAGGGTTTCTCATCAGCGCGAGAAATTGATACCTGCTCGATATTCTCAATACCAAGGAAGTTGAATTTCACATCCTTGATATTAGCATTATCAGGATTGAGATCGAAGTTAGCTACAGCATTCTCGCTCAACTGATATGCAGCCTTGTCATCTACGCGGGTAACATATTCCCAACCACCATCGATCGTGAAGTTGAGAGTCTTACCACCAAGGGTAGTCTGACCTGAAGTCGAGGTCTTTGTAGCCTCCACATAGTCGCTGTTAACAAAAGAGAAGCGAGTGCCCTCTACGCCATCAACATAGAGTGAAGGAATGAAACCGAGACCGGTAAGGAGACCACTGCGAGAGATAGCAACCTGACCATAAATGGGCTTGCCGTCAGCGTCGGTACCAGTCTGAACACCGGTAAGATATACATAATTGTTGTCAACAACGGCTGTGATATCGGGAGTCTCGCTTCCGGGAACTGTTATAGCGATGTCAACAGTGTTGGAAGTAGGCTCATACTTCTTGGTCTCGGCATTCCATACATGCTCGATGAGCTTGGTGCCTTCCTGGTTAGGAGCCCAGTAGTTACCCTGAACGCCCTGGGGACCCTGAATTCCGGGAGTGCCGGGAGTGCCAGGAGTTCCGGGAGTGCCGGGAGTGCCAGGTTCTCCCTGATCACCCTGATCGCCCTTGTCACCCTTGGGACCCTGAGCGGGATACTGGGTTACTGTGCCGTTCTTAGCCCAGAAGTAACCGTTAGCGGTCTCTTCGATTGTCCACACATCGGCGTTAGTACCGTTGGTGATGTCGTAGGTCTGAGTCTGACCATTCTTCGACACGGTAACAGTGATGCCGTTGGCATTCTTAGTTACGCTCTCAAGGATAGCACCGGCAGCAATCTTGCTGTTAATGTCATCGATCGCAGTCTTGTTGGCTGCCACCTCCGTGCGGAGCTGGTCGATGTCATCATCGTAATCCTTGCAAGAGGAGAGGAAACTGCTTGAACCTGCTACGAGAGAAGCAAGCAGAAATCCATTGATGAATTTTTTGTTCATACGTGAATTGATTAAGTTATAACTTTTGGTTAAAGATTTATTTTGCTACTTAGGCCACCGCAGGTTCATGGGTCTATTGCACAAGTGTTTAGGTGGCATTCAGTGATGACCGCGTACACCACTTCGCATAAGGGTGCTTACGGCTCTACAAAGTTAGGCCAAAGAAAATTCAGTATCCCAAAATTCATGTAGCGGGATTGACACGAAACCGTTGCATCTTAAGCACATACCCCCATTTTAACATCTCCTCGCCCCACCACCCCTCCCCTCCACCTATATAATATATGTATTCCACACACGCGCCCGCGCGTACATATATAATATAGTGTAATAATAGGCATCGTGTGCGCATCATAATAAAAAACAGACATCTGAACAAAATACCCACGTCAAAAGTTTCTATATATGTAGACTTGTTTGTATCTTTGCAGAGTGAGTTATTGACACAGCTATGGAGAAACAAATATTTCGACTAATCACATTGCAGGAGGCTGATGAGTTCATCGCAGAGTTGCCGGATAAAGCCCGTGAAAAGGTGTTTTACAATATCCGAAAGGTAAGAGGAGGCATCAAGGATCCGGAGTTATTCACGAAGCTCGGCGATAGCGGCATCTGGGAGTTCCGCACTGCATGGCAAGGTATGGCATACCGGCTGTTATCTTTTTGGGACAAGGACAGTGAAACGCTCGTTGTCGCTACCCACGGATTTTCGAAGAAGACTCAAAAGACACCCAAAAGCGAAATAGAACACGCAAAGGACATAATGAAAGAATACTTTAAAAACAAAAACAAATAAAGTCATGGCACAGATGAAATATACCACATTTGAGGAACTTGAGGATAAATATCTCGGCAAAGTCGGCACACCCCGTCGTGATGCTTACGAAGCAGAAGTAAGAGAGGCTATCCAATCTTACCATATAGGAGAGGCCATCAAAGCCGCCCGGCAAGAACGCAATATGACGCAAGATCAGTTAGCGGAACTAATGGGCGTAAAAAAAGCGCAAGTCAGCCGCATAGAACGTGGCGCCAACCCCACCCTCAACACCATAACAAGAGCATTTCACGCCCTCGGCATGACCGTTTCCCTCACTTGTGGAAATATGCAGATCGCACTCGGATAATATAGGGATTCCGCACTATGTTCAACGAAATGAACTTAACACCACTCGGCGTATTGGTCGATGAAACTTGGGGCCCCATAGACACCCCCGAACGCGACCAAATGGAAGCCCAGCTCAAGGAAGACCTTGACGCCTACTTCCTCGACGCGCCCAAATTACAGGACATCTCCGATGCCCGTTGACACACCATCATCATTTCCCCCATGCCTCACGGGATGCAAATTTTGCCCTGACGGGCAATTTGCATCTCCGCTCGTGATGGGGCTATAACTACATCGCCACTCCGTGGCTTACAAGCCCGACCCCCCCAACAACGAGCACGTCCCCACCGGCTCCTACCTACCCTAAAATCTATCCCCTGTGCCTATGGCCTACCCATCCCCCCAAACCACCACACCCCATACCCCCAATCCCAACATAAATCCACAAAATTTAGATCTTTGGCCCTCTAGTCTATCCCATTCCCACAAACCATGATACGGCAATGCATCCACCACGACCCGGGAATGCAAATCCCCCCAATGGCCACCTACCCACCAAGCCCTGAAAGGGCGATGCAGTTATAGCCCCACCACGACCGGGCACGCAAATCGCCCCGCAGGGCAGATTTGCACAGCCCGGGAGGTGTGGGGTAAATGAAATACATATCAAAATGGGCGTCGAAGACGTCCTATAAATCCCCCGTCCTCATCCTCCCGTCCACAAAACCAATCCGCACCCCTCACCCCAAACGTCCCCAAAAACCAACCCATATCTCCTCACCCCAACATACCCATAAAAAATTTAGCCCTCTGGCCCTCTTGTCCAAAAAGCTAATATCTATACTCTATACTTTCCCCTCTATACTAAAAAACCTCCGCTCTACCCAGACAAAACCCCTCTCCCCCCGAATAATTATGTTAATTATTATTAATACCGCTACTAAAACGGCTATCAATCACTATATTTGCACATTAACACATCACCCCACTCTCCCATCTCGTTCATTGACATATTAGCATATTTTCTCATCTTCCCCTACCAACCTTTTCAGACTTATCCCGCCTAACGGCCACAGAGGTACTGTGGAGTTAACCTTGCATAACCCCATTTACATCACCATCACCGATGCCACTGCACCGGACATACATGGAGGTCAGGCCTCCTCTTTTCCCTTTCGGTTCTGAAAATTCATGCTCAGTTCCGAAAAGTATCACCGACAGGCGTTGAAGCAACGCCGTGTCTATAGAATGTTTCTGAAAAAGCCGATACACATTCGAACGGTCGCAGCTCAATTTGCGCGCGAGCCATGACACGCTACGCTCCTGCCGCTCCAGTTCCTCCTTGATCATTGTGCCGATCGGTTCCATACTCTATATGTGTTTATTGGTATGCTTGGCCGCATCCCTGGGCCCGATTATAAACTACCCTGAAAAGAACGTGGGATGCATCTATCGTCAATGCTCCCGTAATTTCAAGGTCTTCGCACTACCTTACCACAGATGAAACACTGACAACCGCAGCACCCCACGAGAAGATATATGCATAGACATTCCACTCCACTCCCGCGGAGAAGAAAGCATATAGCCTCAAGTGGACGCATTCCCGATTGTCCCCTCTGTGGTTAATTTTTAAAGGTGCGAAGTTTAGAAATTAAGCGGGGCCCATACGACGAAAAAACGTCTTTTCAGCATACCCACCCAGCCGCTGCGGGTGTCGTACTTTTGTGTCGGCAAAATTAATCATAAATCAACCCGTGCACATATTTGAAAATGATAAAAAATGTTATATCTTTGCATCGGAGAAGCGGGGCCATGTGGCCGCGCACTTCCACACACATCACATAAACACCGCGTAACGCTATGAGCTACAGTTTTTTAGACCTGCTGTGCCTTTTGGGCTCGGTAGCCTTGTTCCTCTATGGCATGAAAGTAATGAGCGAAGGCCTGCAGAAAGCCGCCGGCGATCGTCTCAGAAACATCCTTTCGGCCATGACCCGAAACCGCTTCACCGGACTCCTGACGGGCATACTCATCACAGCACTCATCCAGAGCTCCTCGGCCTCCACCGTGATGGTGGTGAGTTTCGTAAACGCAGGTCTCATGTCGCTCGGCCAGTCAATGGCGGTGATCATGGGCGCGAATGTGGGTACCACGTTCACCGCCTGGGTCATCGCTCTTTTTGGTTTTAAAGTCAACATCTCGGCCTTCGTCCTCCCCGTCATCGGCCTCTCCATCCCCCTCCTGTTCAGCAAGAGCAGCCGCAACAAGTCGATAGGCGAGTTCTTCATAGGATTCTCATTCCTCTTCATGGGTCTCGACCTGATCAGCACCTATGTCCCCGACCTCCAGAGCAATCCCGAGATGTTTGCCTTCCTCCAGAAGTACACCTCGCTCGGATTCGGCTCAGTGCTGATATTCACCCTCGTAGGCCTCCTGGTCACAATGGTGATACAGTCAAGCGCCGCCACCTTTGCCATCACTCTCATCATGTGCAGCAAAGGATGGATCGACTTCGACCTCTCATGTGCCCTCGTGCTCGGCTCCAACATAGGCACCACCATCACCCCCCTCATGGCATCGATGGGCGGTAACATCGCGGCCAAGCGCACAGCCATGGGCCACCTGCTCTTCAACTTCCTCGGCACCGTGTGGACCCTCGCCATCTTCTTCCCCTTCTGCCACTTCGCACAGTGGCTCACCGAGGAGCTCGGCCAGGGCAATCCCGGAGCGCTCTCGGCCTTCGTCAACCACATCGAGGCCACCGACCCCGACACCTACAATCACCTCTTTGACGGCTCCCTCCCCGCCGGCCACCCCGTGTCGGCCCAGATCGCAGCCATGCAGCAAAGCGTCTCCATCGGCCTCTCGGTGTTCCACACCGTGTTCAACCTCATCAACCTCGCCATCATGATATGGCTCACAGGTCTCTACGTCAAGATCGTGGAACGCCTCGTCCCCTCCAAGCCCAACCAGGAGGAGGAATTCCAGCTCAAGTACATTCAGGGCGGTATGATGAGCGCATCCGAGCTCAACATCTCCCAGGCCGAGAAGGAGATAGTGGTCTACTCCCAGCGCGTGCAGCGCATGGTGGGAATGGCCCAGAACATAGTCCATGTCAAGACCGACAGCGAGGAATTCACCAAGCAATTCTCACGCCTCGAGAAGTACGAGGAGATAAGCGACCGCATGGAGATCGAGATAGCCGACTATCTCAACCGCTGTTCCGAGGGCCGACTCTCCAACGAAGGCAAGCACCGCATCGCCGCCATGCTACGCATCGTCAGCGAGATCGAGAGCATCGCCGACTGCTGTTACGGCATCGGCAAGGTGCTCATACGCAAGCGCGAGAGCAATGCCCAGTTCAACGACGAGATCTATCACAACATCGACTCCCTCTTCATAGCCGTGGAGGCCGCCATGACCAACCAGATACTCCTCCTGCGCGACATCGAGCACGCCGAGGAGAAGGACATAATATCCTCCTACAACTATGAGCGCGAGATCAACAACATGCGCAACCAGCTCCGCACATCCAATATCGACAACATCAACGCCCATCACTACGAATACCAGGCCGGTATCTACTACATGGACGTCGTAGGCTCGCTCGAGAAGATCGGCGACTACATCATCAACGTAGTCGACGAGGTCAAGGGCCTCATGCGATACTCCGTAGCAAGCCACGGAAGATAATTATTCGGCTAAAGCCGAAGGTTATGAGGTTATGAGTTTATAAGTTTAAGGGTTTATAGGTTTATATTCGGCAAAGCCGAAGTTTATAGGTTTATAAGTTTAATAAGTTTATAAACTCGCCCTCCACCAATAACCCCATAACCCTCAACACCAACTGAATATAACCTCATAAATCCCATAAACTCATAAACCTATAAACTCATAAACTTATAAACTTATAAACTTCAGCGCCAGCTGAATAAATATGAAAAACTACTTGGCCAGATATTTCAGCCTCACCGACTATCTCGTATCCCAGGAGGAAGCCGAGCAGGCAATACGCGACGGCGTCACATTCCGTGGCACCAACATCCTCATCCTCATTCTGGCGATATTCATAGCATCACTCGGCCTCAACACCAACTCCACAGCCGTAATAATCGGCGCCATGCTCATCTCGCCCCTCATGGGCCCGATCATAGGCATCGGTCTCGGAGTAGGCGTCCAGGACTTTGACCTCATCAAGCGGTCGTTGCGCAACCTCATCATGGCCACCGGATTCAGTGTGCTCACCTCTACACTCTACTTCCTCATCTCGCCTGTGAGCGAGGGGCATAGCGAACTCCTGGCACGTACATCGCCCACCATCTACGACGTCCTCATCGGCTTCTTCGGAGGCGGAGCCGGCATCATAGCCATCGGTTCCAAGTCCAAAGGCAACGTGATCCCCGGCGTAGCCATCGCCACCGCCCTCATGCCCCCGCTCTGCACAGCCGGCTACGGACTCGCCACATTCCAGCTCACCTACTTCTTCGGAGCATTCTATCTCTTCCTCATCAACTCCATCTACATCGCGCTCGCCACATTCATCGGCGTGAAACTGATGCGTTATCAGCCCGTGAAGACCGACAACCCCGCCCGTGCCCACAAGGTGCGCCGCATCGTCTACACCCTCGCCATCCTCACCATGCTCCCCTCGCTCTACCTCACCTACAACATGTTGCGCGTGAGCCGGTTCAAGGCCAATGCCGCCACCTTCGTGGCCGACGAGTGCCGTTTCCCCGCCACCCGCGTCCTATCGAGCGAGGCCGACATGGACAAGGACGGCCGCAGCATCACAATCACCCTCATAGGCCGCACACTCCCCACCGACTCCCTCACACTCGCCCTCTCATCGCGCCTGCAGTTCTACGGACTCGCCGGCACCCGGCTCAACATCATCCAGGGCGACTCCCAGGGCATGACAGCCCTTGAAGCCAGCTCATCATCGGTGCGCGACATCTACGATATGGCCCAGGCCTCGATAGCATCGCGCCAGGTCACCATCGACTCCCTCAAGGCAATCATCGACTACAACCGTCTCAACGATACTATATCGGGACGCATAGCCCCCGAGATCCGTGTGCTCTTCCCCCAGATCAAGGAGCTCGCCGTGACGCGCGCCATCTTCGGCAACATCGCCACAGCGGCCCTCGACACCATGCACCTCGCCCTCGTGTCCTACTCCTCCCCGCTCCCCGCCGCCAAGCAGCGGGAACTGGAGAAGTATCTTGAAGCACGGCTGCAGCTCAGCCCCGTGTCGATAGTCAATGTGGGCAATCTCAAATTCTCACCCGATGCCATACCCAATAATTCCGAAAAACAATCTCAACTCAAGCCTGAAGCAAGAGCTTCCCGATAATCCCGGCCTCCCCTCCGAGCTGAAGGGGAAAAAGGTGCTTCTCGTGAACCACAGCGACACGCTGGGCGAGGCTGCGAGCACTACCTTCCGTCTCATGCAGGCCATGAGGCGGGCAGGCATCGACGCTCGCATGCTCGTCTACACCAAGCGGTCGGCCGAGCCAAACGTGGCATGCGTCGGCGGCCGCCTCCCCCGTGGCATCAGGTATTGTATGGAGCGCATCGACATCCTCTGGCACAGTGGCTTCAATAAGGAGAACATCTTCTCCGTCTCCACCGGACGCTTCGCCATGAACATCCGCCACCATCCGTGGGCGCGCGAGGCCGACATCATCTGCCTCCACTGGATCAACCAGGGACTCCTCAACCTCAACGGCATCCAACAGCTCCACCTCATGGGCAAGAAAATCGTGTGGACACTCCACGACATGTGGCCGTTCACCGGTGTGTGCCACAACTCGCAGGTATGCGAATATTACACCGACCGTTGCGGCAACTGCATGTTCCTGCGCGGTGGCGGACACCCCGACGACCTCTCGCGCATATTCTGGGACAAGAAACTCGAGCTTTACGACCGTGTGCCCATCACATTCGTGGCCGAGAGCAAACACCTCGAACTGAAAGCCCGCTCATCAACCCTCCTGCGCAACAGGCCCGTGATGACGATCCACAACCCCATTCACATCGACTTCTTCTACACCACCCCGGTGAGACACCTCGACTCGATGCTCACCACCACCAAGCCCTATCTCATCCTCGTGGGAGCAAGCAACCTCGACAGAGCCGACAAGGGACTCGACTACGCCATCGAAGCCCTCAACCACATCTTCGACAACTTCCCCGACATTGCCAGCAAGGCCGCCGTCTACCTGTTTGGCGACATGGCCGACCCCGGTAAGCTCGACAATCTGCGCATGTCAGGCCGATGGCTCGGACGCATCAACGACTACAAGATACTCCGCTACCTCTACGCCTCGGCCAAGGTGATCCTCTCCCCCGCCACCATGGAGAATATTCCCCTCACCCTCATCGAGGGAATGGCCGGCGGAGCCACACCGGTGGCCTTCCACGCTCCGGGCCACGACGAACTCATCAACCACAAGTCCAACGGCTACCTGGCCGAGTATAAGAACTCGCGCGACCTGGCCGCCGGAATAATGTGGGCGCTCGAAGCCGACGTTCCCCGTCAGCTTCAGCATGACACCGTGAGAAGCATCTATGCCCCCGAGGTCGTGGTGGGGAAATACATCGACCTCTTCACCGGCATGCTTAAATGACACCTCCTTTTGTGTGTCGGTTGACACATCTCTATCCATCGTTTATTATCACCGCCCTTACATACAATCTATGGGACAAAAGAAAGTACTGATCGTGGGAGCCGGAGGCTTCATCGGAGGCTTCATAGCCGCCGAGTCGCTCCGCCGTGGCTACGAGACATGGTGCGGAGTCAGGGAATCCACCTCCCGCCGCTATCTCACCGACAGCTCGCTCCACTTCATCACACTTGACTACGACAACCCTGACCGCCTCGCCGAGCAGCTCAAGGGCCACCACTGGGATTACATCGTGTACAACCTCGGTGCCACCAAGTGTGTCAACTTTATGGACTTCAACCGCATCAACTACAACTATCTGCGCGATTTCGTCGACACCCTGCGCGAGATCGATGCGGTGCCCTCACGCATGGTCTACATGTCCTCACTCTCGGCTCTCGGCCCCGGCGATGAAAAAGGCTACACCCCCCTCGACGGCGACAGTATCCCCGCCCCCAACACCCGCTACGGCCTCTCCAAGATCAAAGCCGAGACCTACCTCCAGTCGCTCCCCAAGGAATTCCCCTGGATCATACTCCGCCCCACCGGCGTCTACGGCCCGCATGAACAGGACTATCTCATGATGATCAAGACCATCGACGCCCACTTTGACTTCGGAGTAGGCATGCGCCGGCAGATGCTCACTTTCATCTACGTCGAGGACCTCGCCCGTGCCATCTTCGACGCACTCGAGCGCGCCCCGCTCCATCGCAAATACATCATCTCCGAGCCCCGCGCCTATTCCCAGAAAGAATTCCGCGCCATCGTCTCCAAGGCCCTCGGGCGCAAGCTCGTTATCCCTGTGCGTCTCCCCCTGTGGGCACTTTCCGTAGCCTGCAAGGTGAGCGAGAAATGGGGAGCAGCCAAGATGCAGGCCGTCACCCTCAACTCCGACAAGTACAACATCATGGCCCAGCGCAACTGGGCATGCGATGTCACCCCCGCCGTCCGCGACTTCGGATTCGCCCCCAAGGTAGACCTTGCCGAAGGCATACGCCTCACCGTCGATGCCTACCGCAAGGAGCAAGCCGAGGCCAAAGCATCCGACCGCAAGAAATAACCCCCCGTTTGTCCCTCTCCTCACCATTACTGCCTCTCTCACCTCCTCACTGACTCATCCCACTAAGTATCCCCATGCCGACGAATACCCCCAAATGGATGACCCTCGTCATCATACTCATCACCCTCCCCGTTTTCACCTTTCCGGCCCTCTTAGACCGGTGCCCTGAAAATTCCGAAGCGGCCCGCACCCTCGTGTGGATCTACCCCTTCTACATGCTTCTCTCGGCATGGCTGGCATGGAAAGCCTATCCACAGCGCTCCTACGTGAGCTGGCTCCTCCTCGCGGTGATGATTCTCTCCACCATTGCCGTCTACGCCCTCGTCACCCTCTGATACTAACCAAAATCTCTAATAAAATTGAAGATCCTGATCATAAACGGCCCCAACCTCAATCTGCTGGGCACACGTGAGCCTGACATCTACGGCTCGCGCTCATTTGAATCCTACCTTGTGGAACTCCGTGAAATGCTCGATGGAGACGAAGTGGAATACATGCAGAGCAACCACGAAGGCGACATCATCGACGCCCTTCACGGTGCAAGTTGTGACGGTATCATCCTCAATGCCGGAGCCTACACCCACACCTCGCTCGCCATTGCCGACGCCATCAAGGCCATACAGATTCCCGTGATCGAGGTACACATCTCCAATGTTGCCTCGCGTGAAGCCATACGCCACACATCTCTGATAGCCCCCGTGTGCCAGGGCACAATCGCAGGATTCGGCCTCAATTCCTACTTCCTCGCCGCCCAGGCTATCATAATGAGCCCCGAGCGCTGATCCCCCACTCAAGGTTTCCCCCATGTCCGACACTCAGGAAGAAGACTACATCCTCAGCCACATTTCGCCCGAGCCCGACCACCTGGCCCGGCTCTACCGCCGCACACATCTCAACCACCTCTACCCGCGCATGTGCTCCGGACACCTGCAGGGCCGGCTACTGGCCATGCTCGTGTCGATGATCAAACCCATGCGTGTGCTCGAGCTCGGCACATTCACCGGCTATTCAGCCCTATGCCTTGCTGAGACGCTCCCCAATGGAGGCGAGGTCCACACCATAGAGGTTGACGACGAGATGGAGGATGAGCTGACCCAATTGTTTGCCACCTCGCCCGGCGGTGACCGCATCACCCTCCACATAGGCGATGCCATTGAGCTTATACCGTCGATCCACGAGCAGTGGGATCTGGTGTACATCGACGCCAACAAACGCGATTACATCGCATATCTCGACCTCCTGATGCCATCGCTTCGCCCCGGTGCGTTCATCATTGCCGACAACACACTGTGGGACGGCAAAGTCTACGACACCGTGAAGAATCACGACGCGCAGACCACCGCCCTCGATGCCTTCAACAGCTATGTGGCCGCCCATCCGCGCCTCGCGTCGGTGATCCTCCCCCTCCGCGACGGTCTCACCCTCATCCGCGTCGATTAATATACTGTTTAGAATTCACTTCACTTTGCTTTAGACGGTTTCTAAACCACATACGTCAATACACAGTAACGCCCGGCCGATCATATGATCAACCGGGCGTTGCTTATTATGTATCAGTGTCTACTGTTGCTCAGTAATCAAGGCATTACAGCCTCCACGTCGCGGGTCTCGATGTTGCGCTCCACCTTCTCCGCTTCCTCGAAGGAGTCGAACTCATCCTTGCCCGACACCACGATGCGCTCGTAGGAACGCAGACCGGTACCGGCGGGGATAAGGTGACCGCAGATCACATTCTCCTTCATGCCCTGCAGATAGTCGGTCTTGCCGTTGATAGCAGCCTCGTTGAGCACCTTGGTGGTCTCCTGGAACGATGCGGCCGACATGAACGACGATGTCTGGAGAGCGGCGCGGGTGATACCCTGCAGGATCTGCTCGGAAGTAGCGGGCTGGGCGTCACGCACCACGATGGGACGGAGGTCACGACGCTTGAGCGTGGAGTTCTCGTCACGCAGCTTGCGGGCGGTGATGATCTGACCCTTCTTGACATTCTCGCTGTCGCCGGCGTCGGTGACAACTTTCTTGCCCCAGATACGGTCGTTCTCATCCATGAAGTCGCGCTTGTCCACAACCTGCTGCTCGAGGAATCCGGTGTCGCCCGGATCGAGGATGTTGACCTTGCGCATCATCTGGCGCACGATCACCTCGAAGTGCTTGTCGTTGATCTTCACACCCTGCATGCGGTACACGTCCTGAACCTCGTTCACGATATACTCCTGAACGGCAGTCGGGCCCATGATGTTGAGGATGTCGGCAGGAGTGATGGCACCGTCCGAGAGGGGAGTGCCGGCGCGCACATAGTCGCTCTCCTGTACGAGGATCTGCTTGGACAGGGGCACAAGGTACTTCTTGGTCTCGCCGAGCTTGGAAGTAACCGAGATCTCGCGGTTGCCGCGCTTAACCTTTCCGAAGTGTACCTCACCGTCGATTTCCGATACGATGGCGGGGTTGGACGGGTTGCGGGCCTCGAAGAGCTCGGTAACACGGGGAAGACCACCGGTGATGTCACCGGCACCGCCGGTAGCACGGGGGATCTTCACGAAGATCTCGCCGGGCTTCACATCCTGGTTCTCATCCACCATGAGGTGAGCACCCACAGGCAGAGCATAAGTCTTCACGATCTCGCCCGAGGCATCCACGATATTGGCTTCGGGCACCTTGCCACGCTCCTTGGACTCGATCACGATCTTCTCGCGGATACCGGTCTGTTCGTCGGCCTCCACGCGATAGGTGATGTTCTCCTCCAGGTTGCTGTAGCGTACCTTACCACCCACTTCGCTGACGATAACGGCGTTGAAGGGGTCCCATTCGCATATCACGTCGCCCTTAGCCACCTTGGATTCGTTGTCGAAATAGAGTTTCGCACCATAGGGGATATTGGCGTTGGTAAGCATCATCTTGGTCTTGGGATCGATGATACGCATCTCAGCGAGACGGCCTATCACTACATCCACATTGCGGCCCTTGGCGTCAACCTCGTCGGTGCGCACTGTGCGGAGCTCGTCGATCTCGAGGATACCGTCGTAGCGCGAGGTGAGCGAGTTGACAGCGGCGATATTCGATGCCACACCACCGACGTGGAATGTACGGAGGGTAAGCTGAGTACCCGGCTCGCCGATGGACTGTGCCGCGATCACGCCGACAGCCTCGCCCATCTGCACCATGCGGTGGGTAGCAAGGTTACGGCCGTAGCACTTGGCGCACACACCCTTCTTGGACTCGCAGGTGAGTACCGAACGGATCTCGACTGACTCGATGGGCGATGCGTTGATGCGGTCGGCGGCAGCGTCGTTGATCTCCTCGCCGGCCTCGACGATGATCTCGCCGTTGGTGGGATCCACGATATCGTGAACCGACACGCGGCCCAGGATACGCTCGCCGAGCGAAGCCACAACCTCGTCGTTGTTCTTGATCTCGGTGCACACGAGGCCACGGAGCGTACCGCAGTCCTCCTCGTTGATGATAACGTCGTGGGCAACGTCGACCAGACGGCGGGTAAGGTATCCGGCGTCGGCAGTCTTAAGCGCGGTATCCGCAAGACCCTTACGGGCACCGTGGGTTGAGATAAAGTACTCGAGCACCGACAGACCCTCCTTGAAGTTCGCAAGAATCGGGTTCTCGATGATCTGGCCACCTTCGGCACCGCTCTTCTGAGGCTTGGCCATAAGACCACGCATACCTGAGAGCTGACGGATCTGGTCCTTAGAACCACGGGCACCTGAGTCGAGCATCATGTACACAGGGTTGAAGCCCTGCTTGTCGGCCGAGATCTGCTTCATGAGCGTATCGGCCAGACGGGAGTTGACATGTGTCCAGATATCGATGATCTGGTTGTAACGCTCGTTGTTGGTGATGAAGCCCATCGAGTAGTTGTTGAGCACCTCGTTGACCTGCTCGTAACCCTCGCGTACATATTCCTCCTTCTCGGCAGGGATAAGCACGTCGCCAAGGTTGAACGACAGACCGCCCTTGAAGGCCATGTAGTAACCCAGGTTCTTGATATCGTCGAGGAACTGGGCTGAGCGGGGGATACCGCAATATTTGATAACCTTGGAGATGATGTTGCGCAGAGACTTCTTCGAGAGGATCTCGTTGACGTAACCGATCTCCTTGGGCACGTACTGGTTCACGAGCACACGGCCCACCGAAGTGTTCTCGACAAGACGCTTGCAGGGATTGCCCTGCTCATCGATGTCGTCCACCACTACCGACACGGGTGCGTGGAGTGTCACACGGCCCTCGTTGTAGGCGATCTCAGCCTCCTCGGGTCCGTAGAACTTCAGGCCCTCGCCACGGTCGCCCGGGCGGAGCTTGGTGATATAGTAGAGACCGAGCACCATGTCCTGCGAAGGCACGGTGATAGGTGCGCCGTTGGCGGGGTTGAGAATGTTGTGTGATCCGAGCATCAGCAGCTGGGCCTCGAGGATAGCCTCGTTGCCGAGGGGGAGGTGCACAGCCATCTGGTCACCGTCGAAGTCAGCGTTGAATGCCGTACATGCGAGCGGGTGGAGCTGGATAGCCTTGCCCTCGATCATCTTGGGCTGGAATGCCTGGATACCGAGACGGTGAAGTGTCGGGGCTCGGTTGAGCAACACGGGATGACCCTTCATCACATACTCGAGGATGTCCCATACCACGGGCTCCTTGCGGTCAACGATCTTCTTGGCGCTCTTCACGGTCTTCACGATACCGCGCTCGATGAGCTTGCGGATCACGAAGGGCTTGTAGAGCTCGGCAGCCATGTTCTTGGGGATACCGCACTCGTGCATCTTCAGCTCAGGACCTACCACGATTACCGAACGGGCCGAGTAGTCGACACGCTTACCGAGGAGGTTCTGACGGAAGCGGCCCTGCTTACCCTTGAGCGAGTCGGAGAGCGACTTGAGGGGGCGGTTGGCCTCGGTCTTCACAGCCGACGACTTGCGTGAGTTGTCGAGCAGAGAGTCCACGGCCTCCTGGAGCATACGCTTCTCGTTGCGGAGGATCACCTCGGGAGCCTTGATCTCGATGAGACGCTTCAGACGGTTGTTACGGATGATCACACGGCGATAGAGGTCGTTGAGGTCGGAGGTGGCGAAACGTCCACCGTCCAGGGGCACAAGGGGACGCAGTTCGGGCGGGATCACAGGCACGGCCTGGAGTATCATCCACTCGGGCTTGTTGCGGTCGCGCGAGGCGCGGAACGACTCCACTACCTGAAGGCGCTTGAGAGCCTCGGTCTTTCTCTGCTGTGAGCCTTCCGAGTTGGCTTGGTCACGCAGAGCATAGGACAGGTCGTCGAGGTCGAGCTCCTTGAGCAGATCGTAGAGAGCCTCGGCACCCATCTTGGCCACGAACTTCTCGGGATGGCCGTCCTCGAGCATCTGGTTCTCGCGGGGGAGATGATCCACGATGTCGAAGTACTCCTCCTCGGTGAGAAGGTCGAGCTTGGCCACGGGCTTCTCGGGGTTGAGCTGGGCTGCGGCTCCGGGATTGATCACCACGTAACGCTCATAGTAGACCACTGCGTCGAGCTTCTTGGAGGGAAGGCCGAGCAGATAACCTATCTTATTGGGGAGTGAACGGAAATACCAGATGTGAGCGACGGGCACCACGAGCTTGATGTGGCCCATGCGTTCGCGACGCACCTTCTTCTCGGTCACCTCTACCTTACAGCGGTCACAGGTGATGCCTTTGTAACGGATGCGCTTGTACTTTCCGCAATGGCACTCGTAGTCCTTGACAGGACCGAAGATACTCTCGCAGAACAATCCGTCACGCTCGGGCTTGTAGGTGCGATAGTTGATGGTCTCGGGTTTCAACACTTCGCCGCTCGACTTCTCGAGGATCTCCTCGGGCGATGCGAGGCCGATGGAGATCTTGGAGAATCCGGTTTTCTGTTTGTTGTCTTTTCTAAAAGCCATATATATGTTATGGATATGCAATTATAAAAAAGGGTGATTGAGGAGAGATTGAGGAGAGCACAGTTTACGGCTCGAGGTTGATGCTGAGACCCAGACCGCGCAACTCGTGCAGAAGCACGTTGAGCGACTCGGGGATACCGGCCGGCGGCATGGGCTCGCCCTTCACGATAGCCTCGTAGGTCTTCGAGCGGCCGGTCACGTCGTCACTCTTCACGGTGATGATCTCCTGAAGGATGTGGGATGCGCCGAATGCCTCGAGCGCCCACACCTCCATCTCTCCGAAGCGCTGGCCACCGAACTGGGCCTTACCGCCGAGAGGCTGCTGGGTGATGAGTGAGTACGGACCGATCGAGCGTGCGTGCATCTTGTCCTCGACCATGTGGCCGAGCTTAAGCATGTAGATCACACCCACGGTGGCCGGCTGGTCAAACTGCTCGCCGGTGCCGCCGTCGTAGAGGTAGGTCTTACCGTAGCGGGGCAGGCCTGCCTTGTCGGTCCACTCGTTGAGGTTCTCGAGTGTGGCGCCGTCGAAGATGGGGGTCGCAAACTTCACGTCGAGCTCGCGGCCGGCCCATCCGAGCACTGTCTCGAAGATCTGGCCGAGGTTCATACGCGAAGGCACACCCAGAGGGTTCAGCACGATGTCGACCGGAGTACCGTCGGCGAGGAAGGGCATATCCTCCTGGCGAACGATACGCGACACGATACCCTTGTTACCGTGACGGCCGGCCATCTTGTCACCCACGCTGATCTTACGCTTCTTGGCCACGTACACCTTGGCGAGCTTCATGATTCCCGAGGGCAGATCGTCGCCTATCGAGATATCATACTTCTTGCGGCGGTGGGCGGCCTCGATCTCCTTGCTCTTGCGCAGATAGTTCACGATGCAGGAGCGGATCAGGTCGTTCTTATGGGCGTCAGCTGTCCACTTGGACAGGTTGATTGTATCATAGTCGATCTCCTTGAGGGTTCCGGCGGCAAACTTCGCTCCCTTGGGGATAACGTCGCTGCCCAGGAAGTCCTTCACGCCCTGCGAGGTCTTGCCGTCGGTCAGGACCATGAGTTTCTTCACCAGGAGATCCTTGAGGTCGTTCTGGCGTTCTTCGTACTCCTCGTCGAGTTTGGGGAGCACGGCGCTCGAAGCCTTCTTGGTCTTCTTCTTCTCAGCCTTCTGATAGAGATGGGTTCCTATCACCACGCCCTTGAGCGAGGGTGAAGCCTTGAGTGAGGCATCCTTCACATCGCCGGCCTTGTCGCCGAAGATGGCGCGGAGCAGCTTCTCCTCGGGAGTGGGGTCGCTCTCGCCCTTCGGGGTGATCTTACCGATCATGATGTCGCCGGGGATGATGTGGGCACCCACGCGCACGATACCGCGCTCGTCGAGGTCCTTGGTGGCATCCTCGCTCACGTTGGGGATATCGGAAGTCAGCTCCTCCATGCCGCGCTTGGTCTCGCGCACCTCGAGGGTGAAGTCATCCACGTGTACCGAGGTGAGGATATCCTCGCGCACCATGCGCTCGTTGAGCACGATGGCGTCCTCATAGTTGTAACCCTTCCAGGGCATGAACGCCACCTTGAGGTTGCGGCCCAGTGCGAGCTCGCCCTTCTCGGTGGAGTAGCCCTCGGTGAGGATGTCGCCTCTCACCACGCGCTGGCCCTTGTTGCAGATGGGGCGCAGGTCGATAGTGGTGCTCTGGTTGGTCTTGCGGAACTTGGGCAGGCGATATTCCTTCACGCTGTCCTCAAATGCCACGAATTCCTCCTCCTCGGTGCGGTCATAGCGGATGCGGATCACGGTAGCGTCGACAAACTCGATCACACCAGCTCCCTCGGCCATGATCTGGGTGCGGGAGTCGCGGATCAGCTGACCCTCGATACCTGTACCCACGATGGGGCTCTCGCTACGGAGCAGAGGCACGGCCTGGCGCATCATGTTAGATCCCATGAGGGCACGGTTGGCGTCGTCATGCTCGAGGAACGGGATGAGCGATGCGGCGATCGATGCGATCTGGGAGGGAGATACGTCCATCAGCTCCACCTGGTCGGGAGCCACGATGGGGAAGTCGGCGTCCATGCGGGCCTTCACGCGGTCGTTGAGGAACACGCCCTCGTCGTTGACCGGAGCATTGCCCTGTGCTATGATCTTGCCCTCCTCGATCTCGGCGGTGAGATACACCACCTCGTCGTTGCTCAGGTTCACCTGGCCATCCTTCACCTCGCGGTAGGGGGTCTCGATGAAGCCGAGGTCGTTGATCTTGGCATACACACACAGTGACGAGATCAGACCGATGTTAGGACCCTCAGGGGTCTCGATCGGGCACAGACGGCCATAGTGGGTATAGTGTACGTCTCGCACCTCGAAGCCTGCACGCTCTCGCGACAGACCGCCGGGGCCGAGGGCCGACAGACGACGCTTGTGGGTGATCTCGGCCAGAGGGTTGGTCTGGTCCATGAACTGCGACAGCGCATTGGTGCCGAAGAACGAGTTGATCACACTCGAGATCGTCTTGGCGTTGATAAGGTCGATCGGGGTAAACACCTCATTGTCACGCACGTTCATCCTCTCGCGGATGGTACGCGACATGCGGGCGAGACCCACGCCAAACTGGTTGTAGAGCTGCTCGCCTACTGTGCGTACACGGCGGTTGCTCAGGTGGTCGATATCATCCACATCGGTCTTGGAGTTGATAAGCTCGATGAGATACTTGATGATAGCGATGATGTCCTCCTTGGTGAGCACCTTCACGTCCATCGAGGTGGTGAGGCCCAGTTTCTTGTTGATCCTGTAGCGGCCTACCTCGCCGAGGTCGTAACGCTTCTCCGAGAAGAAGAGGTTGGTGATCACCTCGCGTGCGCTCGCGTCATCCGGTGGCTCCGCGTTGCGCAGCTGCCTGTAGATGTACTGGATAGCTTCCTTCTCCGAGTTGGTGGCGTCCTTCTGGAGGGTGTTGAAGATTATCTTGTAGTCGGTGGTGTTGACATCCTCCTTGTGGAGCAGGATGGTCTGCACGCCCGAGTTGAGTATGTTCTCGATGTCGCTCTCCTCGATCACGCTCTCGCGGTCGAGTATCACCTCGTTACGCTCGATCGAAGCAACCTCGCCGGTATCCTCGTCCACGAAGTCCTCGGCCCAGGTCTTGAGCACACGGGCAGCGAGCTTGCGGCCCAGGGCTTTCTTGAGGTTGGTCTTGTTGACCCTCACCTCCTCGGCCAGTCCGAAGATCTCGATGATGTCCTTGTCGCTCTCGAGGCCGATGGCACGGAGCAGGGTGGTAACGGGAAGTTTCTTCTTACGGTCGATGTAAGCGTACATCACGTTGTTGATGTCAGTCGCAAACTCAATCCAGCTGCCGCGGAACGGGATGATACGCGCGCTGTAGAGTTTGGTTCCGTTGGCATGGGTGCTCTGTCCGAAGAACACGCCCGGCGAACGGTGGAGCTGCGACACGACCACGCGCTCGGCACCGTTGATCACAAAGGTGCCCTTGTCGGTCATGTAGGGGATGGCGCCCAGATACACATCCTGTATCACTGTGGCGAAATCCTCATGGTCGGGGTCGGTGCAGTATAGCTTTAGCTTGGCCTTGAGGGGCACACTGTAGGTCAGGCCGCGCTCCAGACACTCGTCGATAGTGTAGCGGGGCGGGTCAATGTAGTAATCGAGAAATTCGAGTACAAAGTTGTTGCGCGTGTCGGCGATAGGGAAGTTCTCGGCAAAAACCTTATACAGACCCTCGTTGTTACGTTTCTCGGGGGGAGTGTCGAGCTGAAGGAAATCCTGGAAGGACTTCAGCTGCACCTCGAGAAAGTCGGGGTAAGGGAAAGGATTTTTTACCGTGGTAAAGTTTACGCGCGGCTTGATGGCTTGGGTGTCTGACATCTAAAATTATCTGTTTAACTATATTTAACAACGTCGTCAGGCTTAATCCTCAATATCTCAGCTATAAAAGCTGTTTTTCGGTCGTTTTTGGGGATATTTCGCTTAACTTTTATTTATAAATATAATTATTTATGATTTTTTAATCAAAGAGAGAGTGTTTTAACGCAGAATAGGTTAAGATACTCCCGGGGGAGAATCTTAACCTTTTTCTTGCGATGTCACGCGCGCACAGGCCTCAGGGGCTCTCGGCGGCGCGACTCTGTATTACCGGTAGGGGTAGCTTGCTTACTTAAGCTCAACCTCAGCACCAGCCTCTTCGAGCTGCTTCTTGAGACCCTCGGCGTCAGCCTTGGCGATGCCTTCCTTGATAACGGAGGGAGCACCGTCAACCATCTCCTTAGCCTCCTTAAGGCCAAGACCGGTGAGCTCCTTAACGAGCTTAACAACAGCGAGCTTGCTTGCGCCGGCTGACTTGAGTACTACGTCGAATGAGGTCTTCTCCTCCTCAGCGGCTGCACCACCAGCGGCGGGGCCGGCTGCTACAGCTACAGCTGCAGCTGCGGGTTCGATACCGTACTCCTCCTTGAGGATCTGAGCGAGTTCGTTTACTTCCTTTACGGTGAGGTTAACGAGTTGTTCTGCAAAAGCTTTGAGATCTGCCATGATTGTATAGATGTTTTGTTGTTTTTGAATGGGGTTGAAAGATTGGTTTTGTGCCCGAGATTAAGCCTCCTTCTTGGAGAGGGTCTCGAGAATGCCATGAAGCTTGTTGCCACCGGACTGGAGACCGGAGATAACGTTCTTGGCGGGTGACTGGAGAAGAGCGATGACGTCGGCGATGAGCTCGTTCTTGCTCTTGATAGCCACGAGGGTATCGAGCTGGTCGGCTCCGACATATACGGTCTCTTCTACGAAAGCAGCCTTGAAGGCGGGGAGCTTAGCATCCTTGTCGGCCTTGAGGATATCCTTGATCAGCTTGGCAGGAGCGTTGCCTGTGTTGCTGAGCATAAGGGAGGTGGATCCGTGCAGCACGCCGTAGAGCTCGGTGTAGTCACCCTCCAGGCTCTCGAGAGCCTTGTGGAGAAGGGTGTTCTTGACTACCATGAGCTTGATCTCGGCCTTGTTGCAGGCGCGACGGAGTGCGGTGGTCTTCTCAGCGTCGAGACCGGCGGTCTCCACGAGATAGAAGCAGCTGTACTCCTGGATAGTCTTGGCTATGTTCTGGATAGCTATGATTTTATCTTCCTTTTTCATTTTGTTCAGTCAGCTTTAGATGGATTACTCATCAATCGACTTGGGGTCGATCTTGATGCCCGGACTCATGGTGCTCGAAAGATAAATGCTCTTGATGTAAGTACCCTTGGCGGTAGCGGGCTTGAGCTTGATGAGGGTGTTGATGAACTCACGCACATTCTCGCGGGCAGCCTTAGCGTCAAACGACACCTTACCTACCGAAGAGTGAACGATACCGTTCTTGTCAACCTTGAAGTCGATCTTACCCTTCTTAACCTCCTCGACAGCCTTGGCAACGTCAACGGTTACTGTACCGCTCTTGGGGTTAGGCATGAGTCCGCGGGGTCCGAGCACACGGCCCAGGGCACCGATCTTACCCATGATGGCGGGCTGGGTGATGATAACGTCGATGTCGGTCCATCCACCCTTGATCTTCTCAATATACTCATCGAGGCCTACGTAGTCAGCTCCGGCAGCCTTGGCGGCAGCCTCGGCATCCGAGTTGCAGAGCACGAGCACGCGCACCTGCTTACCGGTTCCGTTGGGGAGTGTAACCACGCCACGTACCATCTGGTTGGCCTTACGGGGATCAACGCCAAGACGAACGTCTACGTCAAGCGAAGCGTCAAACTTGGTGAAGGTAATCTCCTTTACGAGATCTACAGCTTCGGCAAGCGTGTAGGCTTTCCCTGCTTCAACCTTCTCCTGGGCAATCTTTTGATTTTTGGTCAGCTTTGTCATGTCAATTGAAGATTAAATGTTTTCGGGGAATGTTCCTTTCACGGTGATACCCATGCTTCTGGCAGTACCGGCAACCATACGCATTGCCGATGCAACGTTGAAACAGTTCAAATCGGGCATTTTGTCCTCAGCAATTGCCTTTACCTGGTCCCAGGTGATCTCGGCTACCTTCTTACGGTTAGGCTGGGCCGAACCGCTCTTGATCTTGGAAGCCTCGAGGAGCTGGATGGCAACCGGCGGAGTCTTGACTACGAAGTCAAAGCTCTTGTCGGTGTAATAAGTGATTACTACAGGGAGTACCTTGCCGGCCTTGTCCTGGGTGCGGGCATTGAATTGCTTGCAAAACTCCATGATGTTGATACCCTTGGAACCAAGAGCAGGACCAACTGGAGGCGAAGGATTGGCTGCTCCGCCTTTGATTTGCAATTTGATCTGTCCAGCAATTTCTTTAGCCATGATAAATCTAAATTTTTTGTTAATGATTCGGTTAAAACGATGTCCTCTGCCACTTAGGTTTGTCTCTCGTGCGTAACCATGAGAGTGAGTGCCTCAGCGGTCCGTGACATCTCCCGTGGGCTTGACTGAATTCTCACACAAACAACCAGCCCCATCGCAAAGATTCTTTTGAATCAAGCGTCAGGGTCGGTGTGCTTTATGTAAAGGAGATTTTCATTGTCAAGCACCGCGCGATTGGATTATTCACGCTCTACTTGCGAATTTTCGAGTTCAAGCGGGGTTTTACGCCCGAAAATCTTGACCATCACCTTGAGCTTTTTCTTCTCTCGGTTGACCTCCTCAATGATTCCTGAGAAACCGCTGAATGGACCAGCAGTCACCTTGACGGTCTCACCCACCATGTAGTCATTACCATCAGTGGCAGTGTCAATCAATTCATCGGCAGCTCCCATCATTCTTAGCACCTCGCTCTCGCGCAGTGCCTCGGGGGCGGCGTTTTTGCCACGTCCACGAAGGAAGTCGATGACATTGGTGGTGTTACGGAGCTCATAAAGGACTTCACCTGTAAGAATGCACTCTACAAACACATAACCTCCGTAGAGGTTCTTTTCCTTAACGACTTTCTTGCCGTTGCGGACCGACATCACCTTTTCGGTCGGAATCAATACTTGGAAAACGTAATTGCCGAGGCCGGTGTTGCGGATTGCTCCGTCCAATACTTCTTTGACCTTAGCTTCTTTGCCTGAGATGGCGCGCAGCACATACCAAGCTTTTTTCTTTTCGTCAGCCATTGATAATTACCTTAAAGATTATTGCCCCAAGCTGTAGATAAAGTGCATAATGGTGTCAACCACCTGGTCCATCACAAAGATTATCGCTGCTATGATGATGGAAGCTATCAGCACGATAACCGCGCTCTTGACCAGCTGGCTTCTTGTAGGCCAAGAAGTCTTATATCGCAACTCGGTATAAGACTCCTCTATATCCGTAAGTAGTTTAAGTTTACTCATTTCTTTTCTTTTTTAGCACGGGACGAGAGACTCGAACTCCCGACACCCGGTTTTGGAGACCGGTGCTCTACCAACTGAGCTAGTCCCGTGTATGAAAGAAACCGGCCGCTCGGGGAAGTCAATTATGGCACGCCTCTCAAAGAGGCCGGTTTCTTATGGGGTTATATCGTCTTCTTCGTTGACGAAGAGCGGTATTATTCGAGGATCTCGGTGATCTGACCCGAACCTACGGTGCGGCCACCCTCACGGATAGCGAAGCGAAGACCTGCGTCGCAAGCTACCGGGTTGATAAGCTCTACGTTGATCTCAACGTGGTCACCGGGCATTACCATCTCTACACCCTCGGGGAGAGTGATCTCACCGGTTACGTCAAGTGTACGGATGTAGAACTGAGGACGGTACTTGTTGTGGAAAGGAGTGTGACGGCCACCTTCCTCTTTCTTGAGGATATATACAGAAGCTTTGAACTTGCTGTGGGGCTTAACAACACCCGGATGGCAGATTACCATACCGCGCTTGATGTCCTTCTTGTCGATACCACGGAGGAGCAGACCTACGTTGTCACCGGCTTCGCCCTGATCGAGGAGCTTGCGGAACATCTCAACGCCGGTTACTACCGACTTCATGTCTGCGCCGAGACCCATGATCTGAACCTCATCGCCTACCTTCACGATACCAGTCTCGATACGGCCGGTAGCAACGGTACCACGACCGGTGATTGAGAACACGTCCTCAACAGGCATAAGGAAGGGCTTATCGATGTCGCGGGGAGGCAGGGGAATCCAGTTGTCAACAGCCTCCATGAGCTCCATAACCTTCTCCTCCCACTGGGGCTCACCATTGAGAGCACCGAGGGCAGAACCACGGATGATAGGAGTCTCGTCGCCATCGTATTCGTAAGTCGAAAGAAGATCACGCATCTCCATCTCTACGAGGTCGAACATCTCCTCGTCGTCGACCATGTCGCACTTGTTGAGGAATACAACCAGACGGGGAACGTTCACCTGACGGGCGAGAAGGATGTGCTCGCGGGTCTGGGGCATGGGACCGTCGGTAGCGGCTACTACGATGATAGCACCGTCCATCTGAGCAGCACCGGTTACCATGTTCTTCACATAGTCAGCGTGGCCCGGGCAGTCAACGTGAGCATAGTGACGGTTAGCGGTCTCATACTCTACGTGAGCGGTGTTAATTGTAATACCACGCTCCTTCTCCTCGGGAGCGTTGTCGATCTGGTCGAAAGACTTTACCTCTGAGAGGCCCTTCTTAGCGAGCACAGTGGTGATGGCTGCGGTAAGGGTAGTCTTGCCATGGTCAACGTGGCCGATAGTACCGATGTTTACATGCGGCTTCGTTCTTTCGAATTTTTCTTTTGCCATAACTTTGCTATTATTGCTTGATTAATGATTGCGTTTTCGACAAGACGCCACGATAGCGTTAACGCACTATCGAGGCCGTCTGGATGGGGTTGAAAATGGAGCCGATGGCGGGATTTGAACCCGCGACCTCTTCCTTACCAAGGAAGTGCTCTACCCCTGAGCTACATTGGCGTTATGTCTTAGAGCGGAAGACGAGGCTCAAACTCGCGACCCTCAGCTTGGAAGGCTGATGCTCTATCAACTGAGCTACTTCCGCAATAATTGAGTGTGGGCGAAGATGGATTCGAACCACCGAAGGTATAAACCAGCAGATTTACAGTCTGCCCCATTTGGCCACTCTGGTATTCGCCCTT
>CAJUSW010000014.1 GCA_910589485.1 uncultured Duncaniella sp. | reverse complement strand
ATGCCGCACAGCAAGGGGAAGAGTGCGGAGCAGAGGCTGAGGAATTTCCCGGGGTTGGGTTGCATGGGGGAGTAGCCTTTGTATTCCTGAGTGTTGAGCAGGAGCATGAAGGCGGGGGAGGTGCCGCGGACGCTGTCGGGGCGGGAATAGGAGGCGTAACGGATGCGTTTGTGGAGGGTTTTGACCTGCCGGCGGGTGTAGCCGGTGTATTCGGGATACATTTTGCCGAATTCTCGATCTTTTCCTTCTTTGGATAGGTAGAGGAGTGCGGTTGCGCCCTCGGGGGAGGTGGCGAGTCGGTAGTCGAGATATGATCTCAATAGGTCGGTGGAGTCGTAGCCTTTGGGGGCTGCGATTACGATTGGACGCGGGCGGGAGAGCCGGCGGGCACGTTCGAGCCGGGATATGACGGATTTCTCGACGGGGGTTAGTTCCCGGCCGAGAAATCGTGAGAATTGGTGACACCAGATGTCGGGTCGCCGGATTCGTTTTGTCAGGTGGGTTACCTTGTGGCTCGTTGGTTTCATATCACCGGCAAAGGTAGGTTACCGGGGAGGGTGATATAGTGCGATAATGTCGTGTATCGGGTGGGAATTTTTGAGACCAGAGGTCCAGAGATCAAGTTTTTGAGTATAATTTTTTGAGTATAGAGGGATTTTTTGAGTATAGAGGGGGGAAGTATAGAGTATAGGGATTAGAGTTTTTAGACCAGAGGGTCAGAGGGTTTTGGATTTAGGCCAGAGATCAAGAGGAGATTTAGGGGCATATTGGTGTAATATAGGAGGTTATGGATGGTGGCGCAGGGGATTATAGGACGTCTTCGACGCCCATTTGGGTATGTGTTTCGTTTTCCCCATGCCTCGCCCGACGGCGCAAATCTGCCCTTACGGGCGATTTGCTTGTCTGGCTCGTGATGGGGCTTCAATTACATCGCCGCTTCGCGGCTTGTGGGTAGGGTGGCCTGCGGGGGGCTTGGTGTGAGCTACGATTACATCGCCGTTTCGTGGCTTAGTGGGTGCCTAAATTTAAAGATTTTTGGTCTTTGGTCAAAAATTTAATTGCTTTTGATTTCTTGATCTGTGGTTCTTTGGTCTAAGATGTGGCAAATTGCTGGGTAATAAACTATTATATATACTCTATACTTTCCCCTCTATACTTAATCTTTAGTCCTCTGGTCTACATGGGGAAATGATATGCAGAAGCGCGTGAGGTGGTCTTCGCTTGAGGTGCTGAGGTTGAAGTTGCATCCATGCTTTTCCAACACGTCGGCTATGAATATCAGTCCAAGGCCTTGGCCGGATGGTTTTGAGGAGTAGAACGGGGTGAAGAGATGTGATTGCGAATCAGATGATATGCCATTGCCATTATCGGTGATGGTGAGACTCAGGTCCTCACTTCCCGAGGTGCTTATTCTTACCCACCCGCGGGCATCGTTATCCGACATGGATATACTTTCCACCGAGTTCTTCACTATATTTATCAACGCCTGCTGAAACAGCATACTGTCCATCATCACCTCAATCTCCTCCTCATCGAGATCATAGATCAGTTCCACTCCGTGAGGCCGACAGATCGATTCAAGGAAACTGTGAAAATTCATGAGTTCCTCATTCAGATTCACACGCCTGCGGTTGGCCGGCGGGATTTTCACCACGTCGGCATAAGCTGAGATGAATTTGCTCATTGACATGCAACGCTCCCGGCTCACTTCAGCCACTTCCGCTATCATATCAGCATCCTCCTTGGACATCCCGTCGCCCTCGCGGGCCACAGCTCCGGCGGTAGACAGCATCGAGGAGATTCCGGCAACTGAATTGTTGACCTCATGCGAGATTATGCGTATCACTCTCTCGTAGGCATGCTTCTCGGCTTTCATCACCTCCTGCGTCAGGTGCTCGATGAGGATGAACGGGTGGGCGTAGCCATTATCCATGAACGACAGCCTCGAGCACCGGTAGATCTTGGAATCGCTCAACCGCAATGTCTCGGTGGTGCCCGGTTTCAGTCTCACAAGACTGTCGGCCAGCGGAGAGGTCAGCGCCTCAAGAGTCTTACCTATAATCCCATCGCGCCCTTTCATCCCGAGAAATTCCTCGGCCGCGGGATTATTCATCATTATCTTACCAAAGGTATCGAGAATGATAATGCCCATAGGTGATACCGAGATGAGCAGATCCATGAAATGGTTCTGTTCACGTATCCTCACCCGTTCATTGCGCAGTCTCAGCATCATGGCGTTGAACATCTCCACTATCCTGTCGGCCTCGGGCTGTCCCACCTTAGCCAGACGGCTGCTGAAATCCTGGGCCCTTATCAGGTCCATACCGTTTGCTATACCACGCATGGGGATCACCAGTTTGCGGTAGGCCACCCCAGTGAGCAACATTATTATACCTGATGATATCACGGCCGTAATCACCCAGGCATCGGGCGCCCATGTGCGGTAGATGACCCATCCCAGAGCTATCAGCGAGATGAACTCAAGGAATAATAACAGTACAAAGATCCACTTGATTTTCATGCATTGATACCGAATTTATCCATGCGCCTGTACAGCGATTGCCGTGTTATGCCGAGCGACAGCGCCACGCGCGAGAGATTGCCCTTATGTTTCCTGATGGCCTCGACTATGGCGGCCTTCTCCATCTGTTCAAGGGTCATCCCCTCGAGATTAGGGCTGTTGGATGCGGAGAGAGGTTGCACCGGTTCATGATACTGAGCCTTGAAATGCTCTGCGGTGAACACCCCGTCACTACCCACGAGCAGTGTGCGCTCGACCAGATTTCTCAGCTCGCGTATATTACCCGGATAGGGGAGAGAGGCCAGAAATCTCATGGCGTCGTCAGTGATCTCAGGCATATTCCCTTTCTCGGAGTGAAGCTGGGCGAAATGCTTTACAAGCAACGGTATATCCTCGCGCCGCTCCCTCAGCGGAGGCAACGTCACAGTGATAAGGTTGATGCGGTAGTACAGGTCCTCCCTGAATTTTCCCTCGGCCACCATGGTGGGGATATCGGCGTTGGTGGCACACACCACACGTATATCCACCTTGCGGCTCTTGCTGTCGCCCAACGGCTCGAAGGTGCCCTCCTGGAGCACTCTCAGCAATTTCACCTGGCAAGTAGGGTCGAGGTCACCTATCTCATCGAGAAAGATTGTGCCTCCGTCGGCGATCTCGAACCGTCCCGAACGGTCAGTGATGGCTCCGGTGAACGCCCCCTTGCGGTGGCCGAACATCTCGCTCTCGAACAATGACTGGGATATGCCACCGAGGTTGACTTTCACAAACGGCCCGTCGGCCCGGTTGCTGTTATTGTGGATCGCCTCGGCTATCAGCTCCTTTCCGGTGCCGTTCTCTCCCATAATAAGTATGGAGGCGTTGGTTGAGGCCACGCGCGCTATGGTGTTGAGCACATTCATCAGCGCAGGGCTCTTGCCTATGATATTGCTACGGTCGAAATCATCGGCCCTCTCGTCGTTGCCCCGCCCTTTGGCCGACAGCTCCAGGGCAGTGTTGATGCGGGAGAGAAGTGTCTCGTTGTCCCACGGTTTGGTGATGAAATCATGTGCTCCGGCGTGAATACCTTTTACGGCAAGAGGTATGCTACCCCATGCCGTCATCAGTATCACCGGAGTGTCGGGGCGGAACAATTTCACTTGTTTCAGCAGTACAAGCCCCTCGTCGCCCGAGGTCGACAGCGAATAATTCATATCCATAAGTATCAGCTGTGGTTCGCGGGTGCGCACAACACTCATCGCCTCGGTACGGGAAGTTGCGGTGACTACCTCGTGACCTTTGCGTGTCAGCATCAGTCTCAGTGACATCAGCACTGTCTTATCATCATCAACAATCAGTATCATGACAGCAAAGTTAATAAAAAAATCCGCCGTTTCAATTCCTTTTTTTATCTGTACGTTTTGGGGTGTCCGTTTTTGATAATGTGTCCGTTTGCGTACATGGGTATTTTGGGTCTTATCGTTGAAATACAGAAGATTACGACTTTGGCACGGTTTCTGATACTTAATATGGACAAATAAATCAATTAACCACATGGATAGAGAAATACCACGCAGTGAAATAATGAGGCGCCGGCGCAAAAGGCTGGTCATGGCCCTGGCGGGCACAGTGGCGACGGTGGCTTTGATAGCGCTTGTCATCTCGCTTGCCGGAAGCACGGTCAAGCGCGAAGACCTTACATTAGGCGAAGTTTCGCGAGGCACCATCGAGGCATCGGTCAACAGTTCCGGAACCGTCGTTCCCGCCTTTGAGGAGATCATCACATCGCCTATCAGTTCACGCATAGTCGAGGTGTACTGCAAGGCGGGCGATGAGGTGGATGCGGCCACCCCGCTTCTGCGTCTCGACCTGCAGAGTGCCGAGACCGAGATGCGTAAGCTGTCAGATGAAATGCGCATGAAGCAGGTAGAGCTCGACCGTCAGGATGCCTCGGGCAGTACCTCGGTGAGCAATATCGAGATGCAGATAAAGGTCAAGGAGATGGAGGTGGACCGCCTGAAGGCCGAGTTGTCCAACGAGAGGTATCTCGACAGCCTCGGGTCAGGCACAGGCGACCGTGTGAGGGAGGTGGAGCTCGCCTATCACACAGGCCGACTTGCCCTCGACCAGTTGCGCCAGCAGTTGGAAGGGGAGCGACGCACTGTGAATGCCGACAGGCGCATGAAGGAGCTCGAGATCAGCATATTCGGAAACAATATCCGCGAGATGCAACGGACCCTCGACGATGCCCGCATACGCGCCCCGCGCTCAGCCACTCTTACCTACATCAACGATCAAGTGGGGCAGAAGGTGGCCGAGGGGGAACGGTTGGCAATAATCTCGGATCTCTCACATTTCAGGATCAAGGCTCAGGCCCCCGACTCGTATGCCGACCGTATACGGGTGGGCGCTTCAGCCGTGATCAAGTCAGGCAAAACCAAACTTAACGGGGCTGTGATGAGTGTCGAGCCTCAGTCGCAAAACGGCATGGTGGCCTTTGATGTGCGCATCGACTCGACCGACATGGCGCGTCTGCGCTCGGGCCTTAAGGCCGATGTCTACGTGATGCACGACATTATGGAGGATGTGGTGCGCATACCCAACGGCACCTATTATCAGGGGCCCGGCGAATATGAGCTGTTTGTGCTCTCGGCCGATGGTGAAAACCTCTCACGTCACACCATGAGGCTCGGGGACAGCAACTTTGAGTATGTCGAGGTGATCTCAGGCTTGCAACCGGGCCAGCAGGTGGTGATATCCGACATGTCGGATTACAAAAACAGAAATAAAATTAAAATAAAATAGAAGTATAATAACCATGTCAATAATCACACTCAGCGGTATCACCAAGGTGTACCGCACGAACGAAATAGAGACAGTAGCTCTCGATAACGTAAACATAAGTGTAGAAAAAGGGGAGTTTCTCAGCGTCATGGGCCCGTCGGGCTGTGGTAAATCCACACTCCTGAATATCGTAGGGTTGCTCGACCGTCCCACCGGGGGCACTGTAGAGATCAACGACACCCGCGTAGAGAGTCTTGGCGACAAAGCCCTGTCGGCGTTCCGCAACCGTAACCTCGGTTTCGTGTTCCAGAGTTTCCACCTCATCAACTCGCTCAATGTGATGGACAATGTGGAGCTCCCGCTGCTGTACCGTTCCGGTGGTGGCAACAATAAGGAGCGTGTGCGTGAGGTGCTCGACAGGGTAGGGCTCAGCCACCGTATGCGCCACATGCCGTCGCAACTCTCGGGCGGTCAATGCCAGCGTGTGGCCATAGCCCGCGCCATAGTCGGCAATCCTGAAATCATACTTGCCGACGAGCCTACCGGCAACCTTGACTCAAAGATGGGTGCCGAGGTGATGGATATTCTTCACCGGCTCAACAAGGAGGAGGGGCGCACCATAGTGATGGTGACCCATAATGAGGATCAGGCCCGCCAGACCGACCGCATAGTCCGCTTCTTTGATGGCCGTCAGGTGCTGTAATATGAGTGATATCAATGGAATATCCACTTAAACCAAGAGTATAAAATGAAAATAAATATTAAATCCATATTGATAAATCTGCGACATCAGCCGGTGGTAAGTGTCGTGTCGATTATCGGTACGGCACTGGCGATTTTCCTGATAATGATTGTCGTGATGATTTCCGATATAGGGATTACGCCTTACGCTCCCGAGAGCAACCGTGACCGTTTCCTCCACCACACATGGACCTCCATTGTGCAGATAGAGAAGAAGCAATTCGGTTCAAACGGCCCCATGAGCTATGAAACATTCAAGAGTCTCTTTTCACCATTGACAACACCCGAGGCTGTCACGGCTTATAAACAGGTTTATACCGAGGCTATCTTGCAGGAGAGGGAGGGGACTCCTGCTGAGGTGGGATATAAGAAAGTTGATGATGCCTACTGGAAAGTGTTCGATTACACATTTGTGGCCGGCCGTCCGTTTGACAAGGCCGAGGCTGATGCCGGAATGCCGTTAGCCGTGATTACCGCCAATACGGCACGTGCTGTTTTCGGATCGACCGATGTGGTAGGTCGTGAGGTGTTGCTCAATTATGCCCCTTACCGTGTGGTCGGGGTGGTGAAAGATGTGCCGTCACAGTCGGCGCGTACTTTCGCACATGTATTTGTGCCGATATTGTCTGAGAATAAGAATGAATGGAACTCCGGCATAATGGGCGATATTTCCGTTACGATTCTTGCCCGCGACCGCGGTGATTTTGACAAGATACGTGAGGAGTTCAACCGTCGGGTAGAGTCCGTTAACAAGGAGATTGCCTCGACCGGTTGGGAGATTCAGACTTTGGGCCGTCCGTATGACCAAGAGTTGGAATCGTATGTGAAATCTTCTTTTACCGAGCCAGATAAGGCTACGGCACGTCGTAGAAATCTCATTATCTATGCGATACTTCTTCTTGTCCCTGCAATCAATCTCAGCAGCATGACCGAGAGCCGTCTGAGAGGGCGCATTGCCGAGATAGGTGTGCGCCGGGCGTTCGGTTGCACCCGTTTTGAGACCATGATGACCATTCTCGGAGAGAATCTTGTAGTGACGGTTGTGGCCGGTGCCATAGGGTTGTTGCTGAGTGTGGTGTTTGCCTACTTCGCACAAGATTATATATTCAGTATGCGCACTGTAGGATCTGTCCCCGGAGTAGGGTTGCCACTTGTGTCGATGCTCAACTGGATGACATTCTTCCGGGCTTTTGTATTCTGTTTCATTCTAAATCTTCTCAGCACCGGCATACCAGCATGGAGGGCTTCGCGCATGAATATTGTAAACGCCATTTCCGGACTTCGTAAATAAAAAACTGACATGAATAGAAAACTTATAAAGCAGACTCTCAATGACTGGCGCAGTAACATGTGGCTCGCGCTCGAACTGCTTATTGTCAGCATTGTGGTGTGGTACACGGTAGATTATTGCTGTGTAACCTACGTGACATATAATGAGCCGTTGGGCTTTGAAGTGGATCATTGCTATAAAATCAATGTCTGCACTCTCAACAGCAACAGCCCCGATTACACCGAGCGTGATGCCTCGCAGGTGATAACTGACAAACTCGAACTCATCGACCGTCTGTCACGCCGTCCGGAGGTCGAGGTAGCATCCTACAGTAATGTAGCTCATCCGTATAATTGGAATAGTACCGGCGAGACGGTAGCTTATGATACTATAGTTTCTGAGGGTATGGTTAATGCCCGAAATGTATCGCCTGAATATTTCAAGGTGTTCAAGATACGTGGGGCCAATGGGGAGACACCTGAACAGTTGGCCGCACTGCTTGAAAATGAGGGGGTGTTTATTTCATCCAACGTGTTTGAGAACAGTGGAATTGACATGAGAACGCATGTGCATGACACCATCCACGATCCTTTCGGCTATAATTACAGCTGGGAGATTAAGGCGGTGATTAACCCTATCCGTTATTCCGAATATATGGCGCATGGCACCATGGATAAGACAATAATAAGAAAGATCAACTATGGCGATAAGAGTGCGTCATTTCTTCTGGATGAGCTATGTGTTAGGGTCAAGGATAATATGGATAAGGATTTCATCACCAATCTGATGGCCGATGCTCCCAAGCACTTCAGGGTGGGTAATCTGTTCATCGGATCTGTCAGCTCATTCGACAATCTTCGTGACAATGTGGTGAGTGAAGATCGGCAGAAGCTGTTGTCGATGGTGTCTGGTATGGCGTTTCTTCTCATCAATGTCTTTCTCGGACTGTTCGGCACATTCTGGTTCCGCACCCAGCAACGGGTCGGGGAGATTGCCATACGCAAGGTCAACGGTGCCACCCGCTCCGATATTTTCCGCCGTATGATAGGGGAGGGCCTGGTGATACTCTCGGTTGTCACCATCCCGGCGATATGTATTGACATGCTGTTGGCTCATTTTGAGCTAAATACCGCTTATGGGGCAGCTGACTATTTCAATATCGGACGCATTATAGTCTCCGCGCTCATCACTTATGCCCTCATCGCCCTGATGATAATCGCCGGTATAGGTATCCCGGCGTGGCGAGCCATGCGCCTCGATCCGGCCGTTGCCCTTCATGATGAATAGGCTGTTTTTTACTAATTACTAATTCACTGATTATTCATTGAAAAAAGTTGTATTTATAGTTTGTGCAATTCTGACGGGGGCACTCCTGTCAGAAGCACAGACAGTACGTAGCCTGACTCTCGACGAGGCCATCGCCATAGCGCGGAGATCGAGTGTCGATGCCGCCGTCGCGCTCAATGAGCTGCGCACGGCCTACTGGGAGTACCGCATCTTCCGCGCCGATCTGTTGCCCGAGGTGAATTTCAATGCCACTGTGCCATCCTACCGTAAGAGCTATACGCCCTATCAGCTCGGCGACGGTTCCTACACGTTTGTCCGCAACAATTATCTGCAGATGACGGGTGAGGTATCGGTAAACCAGAGCATATGGTTCACCGGAGGCACGCTGTCGCTCAACACTTCGCTCGACTTCATGCGTCAGCTCTCCTCGCCACGGTCGTCGAGATACATGTCGATCCCGGTGGCAATCACTCTAAACCAGCCCATATTCGGCACCAACCATGCCAAGTGGAACCGGCGCATCGAGCCGGTGAGATATGCCGAGGCCAAGGCGCGGTTCATATCCGAGACCGAGGAGGTGGCCATGACCGCCATAAACCATTATTTCAACCTGCTCATGGCCCGCGAGCAGGTGAGGATAGCCGAGCAGAATCTCGCCAATTCCGAGAAGCTCTATGAAGTGGCGCGTGCCAAGCGGGCTATGGGGCAGATCAGCGAGAATGACCTGCTGCAGCTCGAACTGAACGTGCTCGATGCCCGCGCGGCCTATACTTCGAGTCTGAGCGATCTCAAGAGCAACATGTTCCAGTTGCGGTCGTTCCTTGGCATAGCCGAGGATGTGGAGCTGGAGCCTGTGATTCCGGCCGAGATTCCGGGAGGTGAGCTTACTTACGACGATGTGCTTCACCGGGCGTTGCTCAACAGTTCCTTTGCGCGGAATCTGCGTCGCCGTCAGCTCGAGGCCGACTATGAAGTGGCCAAGGCACGAGGCTCGATGCGCGAGATCACTCTATTCGCTCAGATTGGTTTTACAGGCACATCCGACGCTTTCAGCGGAGCTTACGATCCTCTTAAGGACAATCAGGTGGTGCAGCTCGGCATGAAGATACCTCTTCTCGACTGGGGCAAGCGCCGAGGCAAGGTTAAGGTGGCTCAGAGCAACCGTGAGGTGGTCGAGAGCCGTCTCAGGCAGGAGAACATGAATTTCAGCCAGGATATATTCGTCCTTGTGGAGCGGTTCAACAATCAGCGCGAGCAGGTGGCCATCGCTTCGCGGGCCGATGAGATAGCCGTGCGCCGCTACGATACCAATGTGAAGACATTCATGGTGGGCAAGATCTCGACGCTCGATCTCAACGATTCCCAGGTCAAGAAGGACGAGTCAAGGCGCGAGTATGTCAACCAGCTGTTCCACTATTGGTACTATTACTATCAGTTGCGTAGCCTCACACTATGGGATTATGACAAGTCGGCCCCCATAGATCACGATATAGAAAGACTCATGCGTTAAATTCCGAATACCCTCGGGAAATCCTATCTTTTTTATTTGACTTTTATGGAGTGAATTGCTACATTTGCAACTCACTCCATACAATTTATTAATATGCTGAAAAGAATCGCAATACTCCTTGTATATATTCTTCTGCTTGGTGCAATGTCAGCGATGGCCCAGGATTCACGCCGTTATCCCCGGCCACCTCATAATCCTGAACATGGATATGAGGATCGTCACCATCACCATCCTGACTATCTGGTCACTAACAATCAGGTGTTTTATGGCCGGAGCAGGGTAGAGGGTGCCTCGGCCCAGACGTTCAAGATTCTGAGTGACGGCTATGCCAAGGACGGATGGAGTGTGTACTATTGTGGCAAACGCCTCGTCGGAGCGAGTGCCGGATCGTTCCGTGTGCTCGGTTTCGGCTACGCCAAGGACGATTGGAATGTCTTCTATGACGGGGTCAAGGTCAACGGAGCATCGGCATCCTCGTTTTCGGTCCTGAAGGATTGGTATGCCAAGGATGATTGGAACGTATATTATGCCGGGCAGACTGTCAGAGGAGCATCCGCATCATCGTTTGCAGTGCTCGGTGACGGTTACGCCAAGGACAATTGGAACGTGTATTTCGACGGAGCCAAGATCCCCGGAGCCTCGGCGAGCTCATTCCGGTGCAAGGGATGTGGATATGCAGTTGACGACTGGAATGCCTATTACCTCGGCAAGAGGCTGTGACGCATCCGCGCCTTGCCGGAGAACGTTTATAGCAAATTTGCCGTCCGAGTCTTTGCATAACGATAGGATATTTTATAATTTTGTGGATGATTTTTTCGGCGTGTCACTGTCCGATGCGCCTTTTGCTGATTTATGGACAAGGATATTACAATCCGTGGCTTGCGCGTACACTACACCGACAATGGCGATGGCGACCGCGCAATCATCCTCATGCATGGCTGGGGGTGTGACCACACAACACTTGCCTCGGTCGAGCGCACAGCTCTGCAAGCCGGCTACAGGGTTATAAATATAGATTTTCCGGGATTTGGCAGTTCTCAGGAGCCTTCCGAAGTGTGGGGCGTGGAGGACTATACACTCATGCTCGAGGAGTTCATCTCGGCTCTCGGCGTGGAGAGGCCCGCTTTGCTCGGCCATTCGTTCGGTGGCCGTGTGGCCATCCTTTACTCATCCCGGCGCACGGATGTAGATGCCGTGATACTCGTCGATGCCGCCGGCATAAAGCCTCACCGCACACTCAAGTATTATTGGAAGGTGTACACATTCAAGGCCATGAAGAGGCTGATGTATCTCATTTATGGCAAGGAGAATGCCGAGAAGCGTCTTGATGCGCGCCGTGCCAAGGCCGGATCGAGCGACTATGCCTCAGCCTCACCGATGATGCGCCGTATACTTTCCAAGGTGGTCAACGAGGATCTCACCGACCGTCTCCCGCTCATCAAGGCCCCGGCCCTGCTGATATGGGGCGAGAACGATACTGCCACACCCATCTCAGATGCCCACACCATGGAGCGCCTGATCCCCGATGCCGGACTTGTCTCCTTCCCCGGTTGCGGACATTACAGTTTTCTTGATAATCCCCGTCAGTTCTCGGCCGTGTTGCAGAGTTTCCTGACACGAAAATAATCATTGCAAGTCATGTTGATAATGAGCATAATCGCCACATTGGTGGCCATAGCATGCTACTTCATCGAGTTCCGTCGCGATCTCATGATGCTGCAGCAGAATTCCTATCGCAACGAGCGATACAACCGCTGGCTCCACACCTCGCAGGACACCACATCGGTGATGCGTCTCGTGAGCGGAGCCGTGGTGCTCGCTTCCATGTCGACCCTCTCGGTGCCTTATGTGGCCATGGGGCTTGTCACAGCGGTGTCGCTTGTCAATGTCATTACCCTTTCGCGCCGCAAGTATAAGAAACCTCTTGTCATGACCCGCAGGGCGTGGCGCATACTCGGTGTCATGATGCTCCTGTCGGTCATTGTGCTTGTTCCAGCCGCTGTGATAGGGTGGCGCATGGGCCATGTCCTGGAGTATTCGGCCATTGCCGCACTTGGCATATACTGTTTCTCGCATATCTTTGCCGTTGCGGCCAATTGGTTGCTCAAACCTGTGGAAAAGCATATCAATGACGGATATTACCGCGATGCCGAGCGGATACTACGCTCCATGCCCGACCTCAGGATCATAGGCGTGACCGGCAGTTACGGCAAGACCAGTACGAAACATTACCTCAACCGCATACTCTCGGAGCATTTCGACGTGATGATGACTCCGGGCAGTTTTAACACCACCATGGGCGTGATACGCACCGTGCGCGAGTATCTTAAGCCTTACAATGAGGTGTTCATCGTGGAGATGGGCGCAAAACAGCCCGGCGATATCAAGGAGATATGCGAGCTTGTCCACCCCTCGATTGGTATAGTCACCGCCGTGGGCGAACAGCATCTTGAATCGTTCGGCTCGATCGAGAATGTACAGCGCACCAAGTTTGAACTGGTCGACGCTCTCCCTGCCGACGGCGTTGCCGTTATCAACGATGATTTTCCTTTTGTGGCTTCACGCAAGGTTGACAATGTGGAGTGTCTGCGTTACGCGGTCACCGATACTGCCAATGCCGATTATGTGGCCACCGATATCACCTATTCCCCCTCGGGCACGAGCTTCACAGTCAAGACTCCGGCCGGTGAGTCGCTCGGCTTCACCACCCGTCTTGTGGGCGAATGTAACGTGAGCAATCTCCTTGCGGCTATCATCATCGCCCTGCGTCTCGGAGTGCCCGCCGAGAAGATACGCTACGCTGTGGGACAGATCGAGCAGGTGGAGCACCGTCTCAACATGAAGCGCACACCCGGCGGTGTCACTATCATTGATGATGCCTTCAACTCCAACCCCACCGGCTCGCGCATGGCCCTCGACGTGCTGTCGATGATGACCGGCGGACGGCGCATAGTCGTTACTCCCGGTATGATCGAGCTTGGCGACCGTCAGGAGGAGCTCAACCGCGAGTTTGGCCGTAAGATTGCCACATCGGCCGACCTGGCTGTGATCGTAGGCGAATACAACCGTGAGGCTATTGTGGAGGGTATCGAAAGCGTATCGCCCCGCTCGGCCGAGGTGCGCACGGTGGCAACATTCGCTGACTCCCAGCGTATGCTCGCGTCAGTGCTTAAGCCCGGCGATACCATCCTTTACGAGAATGATCTCCCCGACACTTTCAAATAAACAGAACATATAAGATTCACTTAATATATATGAAGACCAATATAGGAGTATTCTTCGGAGGACGCTCCACCGAGCATGAGATCTCGGTGATATCAGCCTCCCAAGCCATGCACGCCATTGACCGTGACAAGTACGATGTCACCCCCATATACATATCCAAGCAGGGACGATTCTACACGGGCGACGCGCTGTTTGACGTGGCCAACTACCGCGACATCCCCTCGTTGCTCGCCAAGTGTACCCAGGTGTACATGGAGCCGTCCTATGGCGACTACAATCTCTACCGTGTCAAGAAACCTATGTTCGGCTCGGCTGTGCTCACCACTCTTGATGTGGTGATCCCCGTGCTCCACGGATCCAACGTGGAGGATGGAATCTTCGAGGGCGTTCTCGAGACCATCGGTATCCCGTATGCCGGATGCAACACTCTGGCCAGCGCCAACGGTATGGACAAGATCACCATGAAGATGATACTGCGTGAGAGCGGTGTCCCCGTGATCGACTATGTGTGGTTCACCGACAAGGAGTGGTTCAAGAAACGCGACGAGCTTATAGCCCGTATCGAGGATAAGATCGGCTACCCCGTGATTGTCAAGCCCGCCAACCTCGGATCGAGTGTGGGTATAGGCCGTGCCGCCAACCGCGAGCAGATGATCGAGAAGATCGAGGTGGCCGAGAAATACTCGTCACGCATCATCGTGGAGCACATGGTCGACAATCTCAAGGAGATCAACTGCTCGGTGCTCGGCGATTGCGATGAGTATCAGATGTCGGTTCTCGAGGAGCCTATCAAGAGCGCCGAGATCCTCTCCTACGAGGATAAGTACATGGGTGGTACAAAGGGCACCAAAGGTATGCAGGCTTCCCAGAAGCGTATCCCCGCCGATCTCCCCAAGGATATGACCGACCGTATCCAGTATCTGGCCGGAGAGACTTTCCGTGTGCTCGGATGCCATGGTGTGAGCCGCATCGACTTCATCATCGACGATGATACCAAGGAGATATATGTCAACGAGATCAACACCATCCCCGGCTCGCTCTCATTCTACCTGTGGGAAGCTACCGGACTGAAGTTCGACCAGCTCATGGACCGTCTTGTCAAACTCGCCCTCAAGCGTAAACGCGAGCAGGGACAGAAGACCGTGAGCTACGACCAGAACATCTTCTCGCTCGGCGGAGGTGTCAAGGGTGGCATAAAGAAATAATGACCTGAGATCAGCTCCTGTTCCGGAATCAGCCGGGACAGGCGGTTTCAGTCATGATGGTAGGGTTCGCCACGGAGTATCGTCATAGCCCGGTAAACCTGCTCGGCGAAAAACAGCCTCACCATCTCGTGGGTGAACGTCATGCGCGATAGCGACAGTTTGCTGTCGGCCCGGTCATATACCTCCTGCGAGAATCCGTAAGGACCTCCGATCACAAACACGAGCCTCTTCAGCCCCTGGTTCATCCTCTTGTCGATCATGGTTGCAAACTCGCGCGAGGTCATCTCCTTGCCCCGCTCATCGAGCAGGCACACATGATCGCCGGGTTGCAGAGATGCGAGTATCGCGGCTCCCTCCCTCTGCTTCTGTACCTCCTCGGTGATACCGCGGGTGGATTTCAGGTCGGGCACCGTGACAACCTCCATCGGAGCGTAGTGATTCACGCGCTTCACAAAATCGCCTATGGCGTCGGCTATATATTTGGTGGAAGTCTTGCCCACCGTTATAAGAATAATTTTCACGCTTCAAAGATAGTAAATAAAAATGAAAACCAAGGACCAACTTATCGACGATCTGCTCACCCTGGCCTTTGCCGAGGATGTGGGCGACGGCGACCACACCACTCTCAGCACCATTCCCGCTACCGAACGTGGCACACAGCGCCTCATCGTGAAGGAGGAAGGAATTCTTGCCGGTGTAGAGATTGCCCGCAAGGTGTTTGAGAAATTCGACCCCGAGCTCAAGATGACCGTCTATATCGAGGACGGCGCCCATGTGAAGCCCGGCGACGTGGCTTTCGAGGTCGAGGGATCGGTGCGTTCACTGCTGCAGACCGAGCGCGTAATGCTCAACATCATGCAGCGCATGAGCGGTATCGCTACCCAGACCGCCAAGTATCAGGATCGCCTCAAAGGGCTCAAGACCAAGGTGCTCGATACCCGCAAGACCACTCCCGGTATGCGTATGCTCGAGAAGGAGGCTGTGCGCATCGGTGGCGGTTGCAACCACCGCATCGGTCTGTTCGACATGATTCTCATCAAGGACAACCACGTGGATTTCGCCGGAGGTATCCCTCAGGCCGTGCAGGCTGCCAAGGATTATTGCAAGGCCAACGGCAAGGATCTGAAGATCGAACTCGAAGTGCGCAACACCGATGAGATCAACCAGGCTCTTGCTGCGGGAGTAGACCGTATCATGCTCGACAACTTCACCCCCGAGCGCACCCGCGAGGCTGTGGCGCTTATCAACGGTCGCACCGAGATTGAGTCGTCTGGCGGCATCACCCTCGACACTCTCCGCGATTATGGCGAGTGTGGCGTTGACTTCATCTCGGTCGGCGCGCTCACCCACTCCGTCAAGGGTCTCGACATGAGCTTCAAGGCCGTGAAATAATCCCCCGTTGACGGCATCACGGCACCCATCCGTATTTAGGGCCGTATAAAAAACAATGTCCGGAAGTCGGTTGATCTGACTTCCGGACATTTGCTTTTGGTTTATCTGTCAGGGATTATCTTCCCATCTTTATGCCGGTGTTCTTGCCTGTGTAGACTACAGGTTGCTCACCGTCGGGAGAGATGAAACGGCAAAGGGTGAAAGTTGCGTCCGACACATTGTTGATAGTCATTGCCGGGCCGGCATCGGGACGTATCAGCACGTTGTGGAAAAGGATGTTCTTTGACTCCGACAGCAGTCCTCCCTCGCGGGCGGTGAACACCGAGTTGCTCACTGTGATATTCTCGATGGGCATTTCGGGGATACCGTTGAACTTAAGGGCCTTGCCCGAGTTGAGGGCTGTAACGTTGTCGATGGTGATGTCCTTGAACTGGGGAGTGGTCTCGTCAACCGGGGGAATCTCCTTGGGACCCTGGCCGAATGTCCAGTAGTAGAGGTCGAAAGTGATGGCATCGGCGGTGATGTCCACCATGCTGATGTTGTTGATGAAGATGTTCTTCACCACACCGCCACGTCCGCGGGTGCTCTTGAAGCGGAGACCTATGTCGGTGCCGGTGAACTGGCAGTTCTCCACCGATATATTGTTGACACCGCCGCTCATCTCGCTACCTACCACAAATCCGCCGTGGCCGTGGAACACACGGCAGTCGCGCACGATCACATTCTCGGTGGGCATACCGCGCTTGCGTCCTTCCTCATCCTTGCCCGACTTGATGCAGATGGCATCGTCGCCCACATCGAGGAGCGAACGGCAGATGATCACGTTGCGGCACGACTCGATGTCCATGCCGTCGCCGTTGTGGGAATAGTAGGGGTTGCGCACATTCAGGCTGTCGAGAATCAGATTCTCGCACATGAGCGGATGGAGGTTCCATGCCGGGGAGTTCTGGAAAGTCACCCCTTTGAGCATCACATTCTTGCATTTCACCAAGTGAAGCATCACGGGGCGCAGGTATTGTTTATAGGAATCGGCCTCCTCCTTGGTGTATTCCTTGCGGCGGTTGCCGTTCTTCTTTCCTTCGAGGAATGCCTGGGAGGGATACCACTCCTCGGTGTCGTCCGACGGGAGTATCACGCCACCCTTGGCAGTGAGGTTGGCCCACTCGCCCTTGGTCATCTGGGTTTTCTTCACGGGACGCCACTGGTTGCCGTTGCCGTCGATTATGCCTTTGCCGGTGATGGCCACATTCTCAAGATCGGTACCGGTGATGGGCGACTGGCGGCGCCATGCCTCGAAGCCCTCGTATATGACCCTACGCATGGGGTAGAGGTCGGGATCGGGAGCGAATGAAATGATGGCGCCCTCCGAGAGATTGAGGTTGATATTGGATTTCATCACTATCGGGCCGGTCACCCACACCCCGTCGGGCACATGGAGAGTGCCGCCTCCGAGAGAGGCCAGATGGTCGATAGCCTTGGCAAATACTTCGGTATTGAGGGTCACGCCGTCACACACTGCGCCGAAATCGGTCAGTTCGACTGTCCGTTCAGGAATAGCGGGAGTGGGTACTTCGGGCATCTCAAACGGAAGGTTCTCATAATAAGATGCGTAGGCGGGATCTACTGCGGCCATGCTGAGGCTCGTACCCACAGCCAATGCCGCTAAAAACATAGGAAATCTCATGGTACGTACTTTAATATTTTTACAAAATTAATAAAAAAATACCAATTCTGCATGAACTAAACAACATTATCCCCCCAGATAAACAGGGCTCTTTCATTTAAAGAAGTAAACATCTAATAAAAACAGCCTGTCCCTTAATTTTAAATGAATGAGCCATACGATCTTATGCTGAATCGACTTGAATTAATAAAGTTTAACCTTTGGGTGGTGGCCAATTATGGGTTATTGTTTAATTTTGTTGCATATTGTTTCTTTTTAATTCATCTATTCATGAAAAACAAATATCTAACTTTTATATTTATATTTGTAATATCATTAAGTTGTTCTTCAAATGACACGGACAATGAGATTCAGACGGAATTAACCGATGCAGAAATTACAGACATTTTAAATGAGAATTGGGAAACTGTGGTTTCTCTAATCGAAGATGACTATCTACATGCTGAATCACCCTCCCAATTAGGCCAATATATAAATCAAATAAAGCAACTTAAATACATAAAAGATGCATATATAGATGATTCTGCTCTTCATATAATTACAGATGATGGGAGCGGTTGGCATTGGTTGTTCACTCCTAAAGAGAAGATTGAAGATGCAGATATAATCAATGATGGTGAAAGCCAATCAGTCACATTCTCTCAATCAAGATTAAGCAGTTCAAAATATCCTCTTTCTCATACATCTCAGAGGAAAGATGGAGAAAAAGTTAAAGTGTTGATATTCAATCAAACGATAAAAGATGCTAATCGTATTTGGACAAAGAATACAATCAATAGACTTAGCAAGTACCTTACAGAACAAGGTTTTGAAGTCATTGAGAAAGGCTCGAACTATAGCATGGGAGACCTTGACAAATACGACATATGCCTATTACACACTCACGGTGTGTACAGTGATTCACATCATTATTTATTGTCAGGTGTCGAAAAATCCGTCAAATTAGGACGGTCGGACGAATTTGGTACTGTGACAGAGGTTCGTAACGGAAAATTATATGCTGTTACATATTATGCATGCAATGAAGATTGGGTGCAAAAAATGAATTTTGATTTAAGTCAACATAATACATTTCTCTTCGTAACAGCATGTGAGAGTCTTAAAAATAATGACAAGTTAGCTAAAAAATTTATAGATAAAGGTGCAATCGGATATGTGGGTTATGATTCCAAAGCTTCTGTCGGAATCTGTGCGGCTGACCACTTTTTGAGGAAATTATGTGATGATTATTCAATTCAGGAAGCCATTGATGATATTCCCCAAAAATACAAGTTTGAGCATGAAGCGGAGAATCAGATAGTAAATGCGACAATGAAGTACATATTCGCGAACAAATATGTCAACAACTATTGTTATGCACACATATGCCCTGCCGGTGATCACCCTCATCTTATTGACATGGGCAATGGCACAAGGTGGTCTTGCTGTAACATAGGAGCGCAATCGCCATATGATGTCGGTGACTATTATTCATGGGGTGAAACATCCACTAAACATGATTATAGTTACAATGATAATTTGGAGATGAAAAATGATATTCGGTACCCGGGGAATATAGCCCATTCAAAGTATGATGTTGCATGGCAAAAATCAGGGAACATGGTCAGGATGCCAACGACTTCTGACTTCAACTATCTGATAAACAACTGTAACATAAAATGGGAAGAAGGTATTGGAGTCGACGGCGCTTTGCTTACAAGCAGAGTCAATGGTAATAAATTGTTTATTCCCGCAGGTGGCTGGATATTCGAAGGTGCACATATGGGCAAAGGTGAGTGTGGAATATTATGGTCAGCCAATAGAGATAGTGGGTCTCCGTTTTCATGGTTTATGCAAGCCATATACAACGATGGCAATCCAAATATTCACATTGCGTCCAGTCGATACAGCGGACACAATGTAAGAGGAGTTACGAACTCGGAATAATATTTAAAATGATGGTTGACTTTATTAAAGATAAAGTTTTAGACTTATAATCATCAATTGCTTATAAGTGTCTGTTGTAAGTCTCAGGCACAACCACAATGGTAAAGTTATGGAGAAAATCAACGAAGTTCTCAAGTATCTTGAAGAGAAGTATGGCCGCATTGAAGTGGAAGTACAATATGAAGGTGGATGCCCCACATTCATCTATGATGACGATTGTACTTGGGGGTGCAAGGGAAACGCAATGGGTAATTGATGGAATAGAATGACTGTTTCTCACAAACGTTACACAGTAATACTTGTGGTGACAGATTCTTGTAATCTGCACTGCAAGTATTGTTATGAACAATTCAAATCATCCTGCAAAATGTCGTTGGAGGATGCTCTTGAAATTGCGGAAAAAGAATTGTCGGACCATCCGAATGAAGATGTAGTATTTGATATTTTCGGAGGAGAACCATTCTTGGCATTTGATTTAATTCCACGATTTTGCGAAACCCTATGGGAAAGGCATCCCGATAGGAATTTGCATTTCAGTTGTATTACAAACGGTACATTGATTGATGATACAATAGCTGGATGGTTACAAAGGAATAGCAACCGTTTTTTCTCTCATATTAGTTTGGATGGGACGCCCCAAATGCATTACGCCAATCGGGGAGAAAAGATGCCTGTTGAGACTGCAAAATTATTTGCCAAGATATGGCCAAATAGGGCTACAGCTAAGATGACTGTCTCCAAGGAGACATTAGGGTCTTTGTTTGAAGGTGTGCTATATCTAAATGAACTTGGCCTTAGAGTGGCACCATCACTGGCTCGTGGATTGGAATGGGATGATTCAGACCTTGATATTTACAGAAGAGAGCTCCGTCATCTTGTCGATTACTACAGTAAAAATCCTGATAAGGAACCGATAGAAATGTTCCAACTTTATCTTCGCCCAGTCTTATTGGAAGAAATGCGTGAAGGATACTGCGGTGCAGGATATTCCACATGCGCCTATAGCCCTGAGGGTAAAAAATATCCATGCCATATGTTTGCTCCGATATCAATGGACAAGGCCCTATGGGACAGTGTTAAATATACGGATTTAAGAGCCGACAAGCAATTCTATTCGGATAAGGACTGTATTAAATGTTGTGTCAGAAATTTATGCAAAAAGTGTCCTGGTAAGAATCTAATAGAACGGGGGGCAATAGGGAATAGGGATAAAAATTTGTGTAAATTTATCATGGCTGAATTTTCAGCTGTTGCCAGATATAAATTGAATACCCTGCTACAAAAACCGCTTGAGACCCTCTCAAAATTAGATTACTACGAGCTGAAAGCTGCTAAACAACTGGCAGAAATGATTGACATATAGAATTTTTCATAGTGAATTTTCGAGTTGTGTTTTTGCTGGGTATTAAAAGACTTTGCAATAATTATAAAATCTGAGACGTTTCGCATCTTGGAGCGACAGTGTGTTGATGATTGGTACAAAGGTCGTGAGGCGGATGCTTCGCAGTCAAAGAGCTCTTTGAAATATTAGGCATAATCAACGCGACATTATCGCACCATATCCCCGGTAAAATCATCCTACCTTTGCCGTTGATATGAAACCAACGAGCCACAAGGTAACCCACCTGACAAAACGAATCCGGCGACCCGACATCTGGTGTCACCCATTCTCACGCTTTCTCGGCCGGGAACTAACCCCCGTCGAGAAAAACGTCATATCCCGGCTCGAACGCGCCCGTCGCCTAAACCGCCCGCGCCCGATCGTAATCGTAGACCCCAAAGGCTACGACTCAACCGAACTCCTCCGCTCATATCTCGACTACCGCCTCGCAACCTCCCCCGAGGGCGCAACCGCACTCCTCTACCTCTCCAAAGAAGGAAAAGATAGAGAATTCGGCAAAATGTATCCTGAATACACCGGCTACACCCGCCGTCAGGTCAAAACCCTGCACAAACGCATCCGTTACGCCTCCTACTCCCGCCCCGACAGCGTCCGCGGCACCTCCCCCGCCTTCATGCTCCTGCTCAACGCACAGGAATACAAAGGCTACTCCCCCATGCAACCCGACCCCGGGAAATTCCTCAGCCTCTGCTCCGCACTATTCCCATTATTGTGCGGCATAGGCTTCCTTGTCATACACATAAACGTCGACAGGGAACAGATTCCCGCCTTCTTCTACCTCGGCATGCAGGGCCACACCACACAGAGGCCCCCGAAACCCGAGCCCCCGGTCGAGACCGCCATACTCGTCCTCACCGACCCAACGTCCATCCTCCGCTGGAGCCTGCCCACCCGCGAGGGCCCGCAAGGCCATCCGGCAGACGATGCACCAATCCCCCGTCCACCCATACCCATCTAAGCGGAGCGCCGACCTCCGCCGTTCCCGCAAGGAACCAGCAATAAGGTTACACAAAAGAGGAAAAGGAATAAAGGAAATGGAATACAAGGTCAAGGCATAAAAAATGGTATTCATAGCAAAAATAAACCTCCCTATAACCCCATCACCTCCTAATCCCATAACCTTCAGCTCCACTGAATAAAATAACCTCATAGCCTTATTAACTTTCAACCCGCCAGGGTTGAAATAAACGCTCGGCAAGAGCCCCTTGACATACTGCTACAACACTAAAAAAACGAATGACTCCCACCCGTGAGGGCAGGAGCCAATTCATATTGTGTAATGTATTTTTATTTCCATCTTTTTGACATTGTTTAAGACTTACGGGTGAGAAAAAGTTGATGAATCCTACCTATCTTTAGAGAAAGTTGAGTAAATTTGCATAGAATCATCAATTAAGTATTTCTTAATATCATTATCATGTCAAACGAAAATAAATTTACCCCCGAAGAGGCCCAGGCCTGGGTCGATAGCCGTGTATGGGCCAATGGATGGAATGTCAATGCCGACGCCACAGTCAACGCAGTAGAGTTTGCCGAGCAATATGCCGCTAACAAGGACCTGTGGGACAAGCTGTTCGCATTTCTTGCCGAGGCCGATATCGACAATCTCCCCTTGGGCAAGCATGTGCTTGTAGAGGACCGTCTGTGGGTCAACATCATGGAATATACCCCCAAGAATGCGGAGAGCACCCGCACCGAGTCTCATAATAAATTCATCGACCTCCAGTACACATTTGACGGAGCCGACAACGAGCTGTACGGTGTGCCCGTGGGCCGTGTTACCCCCACCCAGGAATATGATCCCGTGAAGGACCGCACATTCTTCACACCCGAGGAGGAGGTGTCATACGTAGCCGCCGGTCGTGACCGTTTCTTCCTCTATTTCCCCGGTGAGCTGCATCAGCCGTCGGTGGCCATCAACGAGCCCGCCAAGCCTGCCCGCAAGGCTGTAGGCAAGATCGAATATGCCAAACTCTAAAACACTCCCTTCTCATATAATGGAATCAACAACGAACAAATATGCGATGAGCCGTAATCCGCTCGTCCGCGCCATGGGCGACCCCTCAGGGTGGACCCGCAAGGAGATCATCGGATATATCCGCGACAACGGTATCGAGATGGTCAACTTCATGTATCCCGCCGCCGACGGTCGACTCAAGACTCTCAACTTTGTGGTGAACTCGCTCGAATATCTCGAGACGGTGCTCTCCACAGGTGAGCGTGTTGACGGTTCGAGCCTCTTCCCCTTCATCGAGGCCTCGCGCAGTGACCTCTACGTGATCCCGCGCTATTCCACCGCGTTTATTGATCCGTTTGCCCCCATCCCCACACTCACCATGCTTTGCAACTTCTTCGACAAGGACGGCAACCCCATGGACAGTGATTCGCGTGGCGTTCTCGCCAGAGCGTGCAAGGAGTTCAAGGAGGTCACCGGCATGGACTTCGAGTGCATGGGCGAGCTGGAATATTATGTGATCGCCGCCGATCCCGGATCGTTCCCCGCCACCGACCAGAAAGGCTATCATGAATCGGCCCCGTTTGCCAAGTTCAATGACTTCCGCGTCCAGGCCATGCACACCATCGCCTCGATAGGCGGAGAGATCAAGTATGGCCACTCCGAAGTGGGCAACTTTACCCTCGGAGGCATGATCTACGAGCAGAACGAGATAGAGTTCCTGCCCGGTCCCGCACTCAGCGCCGCCGACCAGTTGATGCTTGCCAAATGGGTGATACGCAATCTCGCCGCACAGCGCGATCTTGAAGTGACGTTTGCGCCCAAGATCTCGGTAGGAAAGGCCGGATCAGGATTCCATATCCACATGCGCCTAATGAAGGACGGCAAGAACGTGACACAGACCGCCGAACGCACTCTCAGCGACGATGCCAAGCGAGCCATAGCCGGACTCATGAAGATGGCACCCGCCATCACTGCTTTCGGCAACTGCAATCCCACCTCCTATCTGCGCCTTGTGCCACATCAGGAGGCTCCCACCGCTGTGTGCTGGGGCGACAGAAACCGCTCGGTACTGGTGCGTGTTCCCCTCGGATGGACTTCCGGAAAGGATATGTGCGTACAGACCAATCCCAACTCGCCTTGCGAGATCGAGACCTACGGAAAGCAGACATTCGAGATGCGTTCGCCCGACTGCTCGGCCGATGTCTATACTCTCATCGCTTCGCTTTGCGTGGCCGCCCGCATCGGCTTCGAGATGGACGATGCGCTGAAAGTGGCCGAGGATACCTATGTGGACGTAAACATCCATGCAGCCGCCAATGCCAAGAAACTTGCCTCGCTGACCACACTCCCGACTTGTTGTGTGGAGTCGGCCGACAAGCTTGAGGAGATGCGCTCGATGTTCGAGGCCCGTGGCGTGTTTGCTCCCGCGATGATCGACGCAACGATAGCCAAGCTGCGCGCATTTGATGACCGCGATCTTGCTGCTTTCCTTAAAAACAATCCCGAGGAGGTGAAGACTCTCGTAAAGGAATATTTCCATTGCGGATAACATCTTCTCATTGACCGAAACAAATTTCCCCGATACTGATACAAGGATAAGAGGCTCACGGGCCTCTTACCCTTTGTTTTTGGACCACTCTAAGACTATCTAATATGACCCCTGCCGAACGTATCAGCGAGTTGAGAATGGAACTCGACCGCCATAACCGTCTCTACTATGTGGAGAATACCCCCGAGATTGACGACCGCCAGTATGACATGCTCATGAAGGAGCTTGAAAAGCTCGAGCATGAGCATCCCGAGCTTGACGATCCTCTTTCGCCGAGCCACCGTGTGGGATCGGATCTCTCCAAGGGCTTCGTTCAGGTGACTCATGCACGACCCATGCTCTCGCTCGGCAATACCTACTCGCTCGAGGAGGTCAACGAGTGGGTGGACCGATGCAACGATTCGCTCGGCAATCAGGGGGGCATGCTGTCAGTGCCCATCGTGGGTGAGATGAAATTTGACGGCACAAGCATCTCGCTTACCTACGAGAATGGCCGTCTGGTGAGAGCTGTCACCCGCGGTGACGGAGTGAAAGGCGATGATGTCACCGAGAATGTCAAGACAATCCGTAGCATCCCGCTTGTGCTCCCCGCCGGCGACTGGCCCGAATCATTCGAGATAAGGGGCGAGATAGTGCTTCCTTGGAAGGCTTTCGACAGGCTCAACGAGGAGAGGGCGTTCAATGAGGAACCGCTCTTTGCCAATCCCCGCAATGCCGCCGCCGGTACGCTCAAGATGCTCAATTCGGCCGAGGTGGCGCGCCGTGGGCTGGATGCCTATTTCTATTATCTGCTATCGGATGAGCTTCCTGCCGACAATCATTATGAAAACATGCTCAAGGCGCGCGAGTGGGGCTTCAAGGTGAGCGATGTCATGACTCTGCTCCACAGTGCCGATGAGGTGGACGATTTCATCAAGCGTTGGGACGTGGAGCGTCGCAATCTTCCGGTCGCTACCGATGGCCTGGTGTTCAAGGTCAACAATCTGCGTCAGCAGCTCAACCTTGGTTATACCGCCAAATCTCCGCGATGGGCCATAGCTTACAAGTTTGCCGCCGAGAGGGCGTTGACCCGCTTGATAAGGGTGTCGTTTGAGGTAGGACGCATGGGTGTTGTCACCCCCGTGGCCAATCTTGAACCGGTGTTGCTCTCGGGCACGATAGTTAAGCGCGCCTCGTTGCACAATGCCGATATCGTGAAGTCGCTCGATATTCATGAGCATGACATGCTGTATGTGGAGAAGGGGGGCGAGATTATCCCCAAGATCACCGGTGTGGAGTTGAGCGAACGTGAGGAAGGTAGCGAGCCTGTTAAGTTTGTTGATGAATGTCCGTCGTGCGGAAAACCGCTTGTGCGCGAGCCGGGCGAGGCTGCGTGGATGTGTCCCAACAAATACGGTTGCCGTCCTCAGATCATAGGCCGTCTCGAACACTATGTGGGCCGTCACATGATGGATATCGACGGCGTAGGCGAGGAGAACTGTTCCCTGCTTTACGATGCCGGTCTGGTCAGTGACATTTCCGATTTCTATACTCTCACCACACCTCCGCTCGAAAATCTGGAGCGCATAGGTCCGCGCACAGCCCAGCGCATTGTCGAGGGCGTGGAGGCTTCCAAAAATGTGCCGTTCGACAGGGTGCTCTACGCGCTCTCCATCCCGTTTGTGGGCGAAACCGTGTCGCGCAAGATTGCCCGTGCGGTGCGTAGCATGGATACACTTATGGCCATGACCCGCGAGGAGTTGGTAGCTATTGACGATGTTGGTCCGCGCATAGCCGATTCCATCATCGAATATCTCTCATATCAGCCCAATGTGGAGCTGATCGAAAGGTTGCGTTCCCATGGCGTGCAGATGTCACTCCCCGAGGAGGATCTCTCCGATCACACCGATCTGCTCAAAGGTAAAAGCATAGTGATAAGCGGAGTGTTCAGTCGTCATTCACGTGAGGAATACAAGGCTATGATCGAGAAAAACGGTGGTAAAAATTCCGGGTCGATCTCTAAGAAGACCGATTTTGTCCTCGCCGGCGAAAATATGGGTCCGGCCAAACTGGAAAAGGCTCAGAAGCTCGGCGTAGCGATCATAAATGAGGATGAATTTCTCAAGATGATCGAGGCTGAATAGCGGAATTACGGACCGATTCGGTCCTGTGATTTTCAGAAATAATAAAATAATCAGAGCGCCGTGAGCCGGGCATAAGCCGGAGAACACGACGCTCTGATTCTATATCTAATGTAACGCGGGTAGGCTATATCTCGGCATTACCGGTGATGCGGGCCAGGTCCTTACGGTAGGTCTCGGCATCGGTGAACACCACAGCCTCCATGCCTATGCTCTTGGCTCCCGCCACGTTCTTCTCCTTATCGTCGGTAAACAGGCACTCTTCGGGTTTGAGGGAATATCTCTCACACAGGCATCGGTAGATGGCCGGGTCGGGTTTGATCAGTTTTTCCTCCGACGATACCACGCGTCCGTCGAGAAGGTCGAATATCCCGTATCGGCGCATCACCTCATGCACCACACTGCACCAGTTGGTGAGGCCGTAGAGGCGGTAACCCATCTTTTTGAGGCGGGTGAGCAATTCTCGCATACCCGGCATCTCTCCGAGTACAAATTCAATGTAGCGGTCATTGAACATGCGGAACTCCCGGCTGAATTTGGGGTAACGTTCGGTGTAGTGATTCACCAGTTCCTCCAGATTCATCTCACCGAGATCGCATTGGTCGAGAAATTCATCGGATGTGATGATGTCAAGGAACTCCTTTTCGGCCTCCTTTTCGGTTTCACTGAAAAATTGTGTGATGAGTTGCTGGAAGTCGTAATCTACCAGCACCTTTCCAAAATCAAATATGAGGTTGCGTATCATAATGTCTTGAAGAGTAATTTCGGGGGATTATTCCGGGAGCATGGGGAGGATGTTGGCGATGCGGTCTACCGATCCTACCGAGTAACCGGTGGAGATCTGCACAACGCGATTGAACGAATCGGCCACAACCACTACGGGCAATCCGGTGTTCAGATTATCGCCCTGGGCGAAATGGAACTGTCCGTTGAGCTCCTCAAGGAACGGACGGGTAAGCGAAGCGTCGGTTGCCACCACTACGGTCGACGGCAGACCCGGATGCTTGGCGGGATTGAACCGGGCGGCTTCCTCGGGTGTGGAGAAGAGCAGGACTATAGGTCGGCCCCATGCCTCGAATTGCTTGGCCGAGGCGGCGAGCTCGTTGAGGAAGTGGGACGACGGTTCATGATCGGGGGCCACTGCGGCAGCCACGAAGAATCCGCGCCCGGTAAGCGGCAGAAGCGGATCGGCGTTGACCGAACCGATGATCTCGGCGGCCGACGGATCGTGGCGCAGAGTCAACGGCATTGTGATGGTATCTGCTCCGGCTATGTCGAATATCTCCACGTGAGCGTTGACCGATCCTGATGCGAGACGGCGCCCGGTGGTGAGCATGTAACGGCCGGGAGCAAGGTTAACGCCCTCCTTGAACATTGAGCGCCAAGTGGCATCCTCGGGATAGTTAAGCAGATGCGGACGGCCGTCCTTGCCGATCGATGATAGTGTGAAGTGCACAAAGTATTTAGGATCGTCGGGCACGGTACCCGTCTCGGGATATGTGAGTCGGAACAGGGCTTTGGCTGAAGCATCATCCCCGGCGCTTTGGGTCTGACCTGTCACCTCGTCGATAGCGGCAGGTATGCCGGCCCATCGGCACAGAGCCACGTACAGCAGTTCGCGTGAATGGCTGTCGGCCACGCCGGCTTTAACAGCCGTGGCCGGATATATGGGGTAGAAGTTGGGGTTTCGGCTGTTGTCGATCCTGATATTGCTCTCGATCCATCGGCGTATTTCTTCGGGATTGGAATTCCAGCGTCGGCGCACATCTTCACCAAATATGGAGTCAAACTGTACGGGGAACGGTGTGAGCGTCTCCCACTCCACGCGCGGATCCACTATGCGTCCCTGTCGGAAACATGCGTCGAGCACGGCGGGGGAGATGTCGCGCCAATCCTTGGCCTGAAGTTTAGAGAAGAAATCCACTATTTCCCGTGGACGGTCGCTGTTGGCAGTCAGGAACGCTGTTATAGCCGAGTGATTGCCGTAGCTTTCTACAAGAAGGGTTTCGAGTGATTTGCGGTCGGCTGAGTCAGCGGTGGCGAAAGTCCGGTTCACAAACTCCCGGGCGGTTTCGGGATTGAAGAATGTAGCGCTTCTCACAGCCCGCAGTGAATCCTCGTATGCCTTACGGCGGTTGTTCTCATCTATCATAGCCTGTGATGGAGCCGGGGCGGAGCCTGACGGCGCCGGCGGTACAACATCGAGATCGAAGGATCCCATGGGGGAGTCGAGCTTAAGTGTCACAGGCCCATCGGCATCACTTTTTAGCAGAGTATAGCCATAAGCACCGTTGCCGGGCGTATTGGCCCAGGCGAGTATATCGCCATATCCACATTCCACCCATGCCTGGCCGTCAGCATCGGTGACAGTCTGTAGCAGGGGAAAGAACTCGGCATAATTATAGAGCCTGAACCCTACCGGCGCACCTGCCACGGGACGTCCCTCGGCATCAACCACACGGACGGTCGCACGGCGCACGGGAGCATAGTTGGCTGTCACATTTATGCGTGTGAAGCAGCTGTCGGAGTACAGCTGTTGCTCAGGTCCGTCATATTTTCCGGCCACGTTTGTTGCCATCATCATGCCGCGCGATGCGGGCGAGTTGAACCAGGCAAGGTCGAGCACGGGTTCCGGTTCACATGCTCCGAGGAAATGCCATGCACCGTCGACCCATACCTCGACCCAGGCGTGGTTGTCGTCGGTGTGGGCCCATCGCGGGGTGTACACCTGGCGTGCGGGAATGCCCACTGAACGCATGGCAGCCACGCCAAGGGTGCTTTCCTCGCCGCAACGGCCCCAGCCTGTGCGCACTGTGGCAAGTGCCGGAGAGGTGCGGGGATCCGACGGACGGTAGGAGGCTTTCTCATGTAACCAGTGGTTGACTTCGAGGGCTGCCTCGGTCATAGTCAAGCCTTTTACGCGGTCGCGCAGTTCGTGATAGAACACCATGCGGGAAGAATCGAGCTCCTCGTTGTTGACACGGACAGGTAGCACGAAGTGACGCCATTCGCGGTCGGGCACTTTGTGCCCCCAGGGCATTGTCTCGCGGGCCTCAAGAGATGTCTCAACATTCTTTTCCCAGAAACTGCGGGAATAGTTGAGTGAATCGGGCAGGGGCATCACTGAGTAGAGATAGTCGAGGGTGCGTTCCTTTTCTTCCGGACTCACGGCCATGGCCGGGCCTATGATTGCCACGGCGGCAGCCACTGAAAGCAGATGTCTTGTTTTCATGGTGTATGGACTGTATCGATGGATATGATTATTCGATTGATTGCATTATTGCGCGGATCAGTGACGGATCGGAGATATCGCCGGCCGATCGGCACGAGCCGTGTATCTCGCGGCATCCCGTCTCGTCGAGGATTGTGCGGGCGTTGGACAGGTTCACACCTCCACCCGGCATAATGATGATGCGGTCGCCGTACTCTTCATTGAGTGCCCTGAGCAGAGGTATCCCATCGAGAGCTGTGGGGGCTTGCCCTGATGTGAGCACACGGTCACACCCCATGGCTATAATGTCACGGAGTCCCTGACGGGGATCCGCGCACCGGTCGAATGCACGGTGGAATGTCACCGTCAGACCCGAGGCATTGGCCAGTTCCACCAACGGGGCGCATGAATGTGTGTCGATATCCCCCTCGGGGGTGAGGGCTCCTATCACCACGCCTGATGCTCCGAGAGAGGCCGCCGAGCTGATCTGCCTGAGCATTATGCCAAACATCGAACTATCGTAGACAAATCCGCCGTCGACCGGGCGTATAAGCACGTTGACACGTGGACCTCCCTCCGCCACAGCCTCGCTGATAGCGACCTCATCGGGTGTCAGCCCGTCGAGCGGGAGATCCCGGCAGAGTTCCACACGGTAGGCTCCGGCCTCTCTTGCAGCCCTGACTGATGCCATGTTGCCACAGCACACTTCTAATACTCTTTCCACAATTATATATGATGAGATTGAGTTGCAAAGATAGAAAAAAAAGAAGAGTTTTATATCCGTGTGGGTTGAAAATTCCTATGGAATCATTAACTTTGTAGAGTTAAATTTTTATAGTGTTACCATGAAACTATTTTCAGCCATTGCCGCCATGTCGGTAGCTATGACTCTCGGGTGCGGTGTGATGCAAGCCGGGAACTATGATCATCTGTATAAAGGCCTTCAGTTTGAGATGCCGGTAATCGATAGCCCTAAATTTCCTGATCGTACAATCTCTTTGGCCGATTTCGGTGCTGTGGCCGATGGTGAGACATTGAACACCAAGGCGTTTGCCGATGCCATTAATCATCTCTCAGCCCAGGGCGGTGGCACGCTTAATGTCCCGGCGGGAGTATGGCTCACCGGACCGATAGAGTTGAAATCCAATATAAATCTCCATCTCGACGGAGGTGCCATAATCACCTTCTCGGCCGACGATAGCCTATATGAGACCCGCTACGTGGTATATGAGGGATTTGAGGCTTGGCGCACCCAGTCGCCCATATCGGGTATTGACCTCGAGAACGTGGCCATAACCGGCGACGGTGTTATCGACGGCAACGGCGGGGCATGGCGTCCGGTGAAAAGAGATAAACTCACCGCCGGTGAGTGGAAGAAGCTGATAGCTACCGGTGGAGTGGTCAAGGATGATCGTCTGTGGTATCCCACCCAGGGGAGTATCGATGGCGAGGAGCTGTGCAAAGGGGACCGTCGCGGATCTCTTACCAAGGAGGAAGCCTCGGCCATCAAGCGCTACCTGCGTCCGGTGATGGTCCAGCTTGTGGGATGCAAGAATGTGATGCTTCAGGGAGTGACATTCCAGAACTCTCCCGCATGGAACGTGCATCCCCTCATGTGTGAGAATCTTATCGTCGACGGGGTGTTCATCAAGAATCCCGATTTTGCCCAGAACGGCGACGGACTCGATGTGGAGTCATGCCGCAATGTGATAGTGTACCGCTCCACGCTCGATGTGGGCGACGATGCCATCTGTCTGAAGTCGGGCAAGGATGAGGCCGGCCGAAAGCGCGGAATTCCCACCGAGAATGTGATCGTGCGCGACTGCCGTGTGTTCCATGGCCATGGAGGTTTCGTTGTGGGTAGCGAGATGTCGGGTGGCGTGGCCAATGTTTTGGTGGCCGACTGCCAGTTTATCGGTACTGATATAGGTCTGCGTTTCAAGAGCACCCGAGGCCGTGGTGGAGTGGTGAAGAACATATTCATCGACAATGTGAACATGCTCGATATTTCTGGTGATGCCATCACATTCGACCTGTACTATTTCGTGAAGAACGCTCCTGCCGAGATTCCGCCGGTCGATGAGACCACTCCCCAGTTCCGTGACATATTCATCAATGATGTCACCTCGTTCCGCTCGGGCAAAGCCTTGAAATTCAACGGTATTCCCGAAATGCCTATCGATAATATACGTGTGACCAATTCGGTGTTCACCGCACGTGAGGGCGGATTGCTATCGGAGTCCAAGAATATAGTGCTCGACAATGTGACGATACGCCCGGCCGAGGGACCGGCAATGACGGTAAATAATGTAACTGACGCTACATTCTCGGGCTGTAACTTCGTATCCTCGACCCCTGTCGAGTACACCGGAAAGAACAAGAACATAAAGCAGAAGTGAAGATACTGATTGTTGATGATGAGGAGACCCTCGCTGAGGGTCTCCGCACATACCTTGAGCTTGAGGGCTATGACGCGCATATCGCATCGGGTGCGGAGGAGGCTCTCAAGCTTGATATTGCCTCATATGACCTCATACTCCTCGATATAATGATGGGAGGAATGAGCGGCACCGATATGGCCGGGATTCTGAAGAAGAATCCTGCCACGGCCGACATTCCCATTATATTTCTCACGGCCAAGGATGAGGATGACGATATGGTGGCCGGGCTGAGGCTCGGTGCCGATGATTATATCACCAAGCCCTACTCGGTGAAGAATGTCATAGCGAGGATCGAGGCGGTGATGCGTCGTGCCAGGCCCCAGGGGATCAAAGGGGTGCATTGCGACCGTGGCTCGCTCACTTGCACAGTGGACGGCAATGTGATCAAGATGCCAAGAAAGGAATTTGAGATCCTTGCTCTGTTGCTCGAGCACCCCGGACGCATATTCTCGCGCGACGAGATACTCCAGCGGGTGTGGCCCGAGAAAGTGGTGGTGGCCGACAGGGCCGTGGATGTGCACGTGACCCGCATAAGGAGTAAGATTGCCCCTTATGGTCGGTGCATAATATCCCGTTCGGGTTATGGTTATGGCTGGCAGGATTAGATTGTCGTTCCGCTCCAGGGTGCTGTTGTACCTGCTTGCATTGTGCTGGATACTTGTGGGCACGTGCATGACATTCCAGTATCGTCGTGAGAAGGAGTTCAAGAAAGAGTTGCTCGATACCCGGTTGCAGATATATAACGAGTATATAATCAACTGCCTGCGCATGGGCATATCGCCCGATTCGGTCCACGGTTTGCCCGACGACGGGACAGGACAGTTGAGGGTTACTGTGATCGACAGTGCCGGCAATGTTGTGTATGATAACAATACGAGCACCCCTTATCCGTCGACCAATCATAATGACCGTCCCGAGATCATTACCGCACGTGCCAAGGGGGTAGGGTACTCCACCGCACGTCATTCCGAGAGCGATGACACCGATTATTTCTATTCGGCCCGTCTCGGTGACAATGGGATGGTGGTGAGATCGGCCGCGCTGTACACCCATTCGCTGAAGGAATTTCTGAGGGCCGACCGCACGCTTTTGTGGATAATGGCTGTGATGACATTGCTCATGAGCCTGGCCGGATTCATGGTGGCGAGACGCATATCCCAGAGCATCACGCGCCTTAACCTTTTTGCCGCACGAGCCGAGAGAGGGGAGCGGATATACAATGATGAGGCTTTCCCGAGTGATGAACTTGGCAGTATCGCGAGCAATATCGTGAGGCTGTATGTCCAGCGTGACCAGCAGCACCGCGAGGCCATGAGGCAGGAACAGGATAAGATCCGACTCAAAAAGCAACTCACCAATAATATCAATCATGAACTGAAGACTCCGGTAGCATCGATGCTCGTGAGTCTCGAACTGTTGCGCGACCACCCGGAATTGCCCGCGGAGAAAAAGGCCGAGTTTATCGAACGGCTGTATGCCAATGCCAAGCGGTTGAACTCTATGCTTAAGGATGTATCGGTGATAACCCGCATGGACGAGGGGACCAGTATGATCGAGAAGGAGCCCATTGATCTCCGTGAACTGGTTGACGAGGTTGCCGAGGAGGAGCGCCTGCGCACCGATATGAGGATTGTGACCGATGTGCCTCAGATCGTGATCGACGGCAACCGACAGTTGCTTGAATCGGTGTTCCGCAATCTCATCGATAACGCCATCGCCTACAGCGGGGGGACTGAGATAAGCATTACTGCCGACAGTGACGGAAATTTCACGGTGGCCGACAACGGATGCGGGATCCCCGAGGAGCATCTGCCCCACATATTCGAGCGTTTCTACCGGGTGGACAAGGGGCGGTCAAGGGCCGCGGGAGGCACCGGTCTCGGGCTTGCCATAGTGAAGAATGCAGTGGCTTTGCACGGCGGATGCATAACGGCGGCTAACGACAACGGTCTTAAGATGACGTTCAGGCTTGGATAGCTTTTTTTAATATCCGTGCAATAAAAACGCAACAAAATATTCATAATCATGAAACATTAATTGTGGAAATTTGTGATGCCTAAATAAATCACAGAATCCGAAACAATTAATGATTCATATATGGATATTGTATTTCTCGTCATAGTAATCTTTCTGTTCCTGCTGGCAATATTTGACCTGACGGTGGGAGTGAGCAATGATGCTGTGAATTTCCTCACCTCGGCTGTGGGGTCGAGGGCGGCTTCGTTCAAGCGGATACTCATAGTGGCGTCGATAGGAGTGTTTATCGGCGCGGCCATGAGCAACGGCATGATGGATGTGGCCCGTCACGGTATATTCCGGCCCGAAAATCTGTCGTTCTACGATGTCATAGCCATATTCATGGCGGTGATGGTGACCGACATTATATTGCTCGATGTGTTCAATTCGCTCGGCATGCCCACATCCACCACCGTGTCGATGGTGTTTGAGTTGCTCGGAGCTACATTTGTAGTGGCTTTGTTCAAGATCGCCGCTCCCGGCAGTGAGCTTGGTCTGGCCGATCTGATCAATGCCGAGAGAGCACTCTCGGTGATACTCGGAATCTTCCTCTCGGTGGCGATAGCCTTTGTGTTCGGTACGGTTGTACAGTTCCTGACGCGACTTATATTCACGTTCGAGTACAAGAGCCGTATGAAGTGGAAAGTCGGTCTGTTTGGAGGCGTTGCCTGTACGGCCATCGTGTATTTCATGCTCATAAAGGGGATCAAGGACCTCACCATTATGACTCCCGAGCTAAAGGCATGGATAGCGGACAACACCGCCATGCTTCTCGGAGTATGTTTCGTAGGTTTTACTGTACTTATGCAGGCATTACACGCGTTGAGGATCAATGTGTTCAAGACTGTTGTACTTCTCGGTACATTTTCATTGGCCATGGCCTTTGCCGGTAATGACTTGGTGAATTTTATCGGTGTACCGCTCACGTCGGCTGCATCCCTCCAGGACTACATGGCCAATGGTGGCGGTGATGTCCACGGATTCATGATGGGGAGCCTGAACGGTCCGGCCGAGACGCCGTTCTATTATCTCGTGGGGGCCGGTATGATAATGGTTGTGGCTCTTGCCACATCGAGCAAAGCCAGGCGCGTGACTCAGACCACCGTGGGGCTTAGCTCACAGAACCAGGGCGATGAGATGTTTGGATCCTCACGTCTGGGACGCGCACTTGTACGTGCCACCCTCCGTGCCTATAATGGTGTCATGGAGGTGATGCCCGCCGGTATGCGGCATTGGCTGGCCCGACGCATGGATGCTACCAAGGCTCAGCCCGAGGATGGCGCGGCATTTGACCTTGTGAGAGGTTCGGTCAATCTTATGCTTGCCGGCATGCTCATTGCGTGGGGCACATCCATGAAGTTGCCGCTTTCCACCACTTTCGTGACCTTCATGGTGGCTATGGGCACCTCGCTCGCCGACCGTGCCTGGGGACGTGAGAGTGCCGTGTTCCGCATCACAGGCGTGATATCGGTGATAGGCGGATGGTTCATCACTGCCGGCGTTGCGTTCATCGGTGCGGGTATAGTGGTATGCCTCATGCACAAGGGTGGGGTACCGGTCATGTTTGCCGGAGCCGCCATAGCGGTGATACTGCTCATACGTAGCAATATCCGTTTCAAGAACAAGAAGAAGGAGATGGAGAGCGATACGCTCTTCCAGACCATTCTGTCCACCGAGAATCCTGCCGAAGTGTGGCCTCTCCTGAGAGTGTATATCAACGAGAAGGAGAGAATGTTCCTTACATTTGCAGCCGAAGCCTATTCCGAGGTTACAGCCGGCTTCATCAATGACGACAACAAGGCCCTGTCGCGCTCCGAAAAGGCCCTTGTCACCGAGAAGGATGTTCTCAAGGGGCAACGCCGGAAACTCACCCTGTGTCTGCGTCGCGTGACCCCCGAGATTGCCATGGAGAAGAACACGTGGTTCCACCTGAGCAACAACATGGCCATGTCGATGACCTATAGCCTGAGGCGCATCAATGAAGTGTGCAAGGAGCATGTGGATAACAATTTCCGGCCTCTTCCCGAGCATTTCCACAAGTCGTTCATGGCGATATGCGACAAGATACGTGATGTGTTGCTCGATGCCGAGCGGGTGATAGAGGTGAGCCAGCCCGAGGAGATTGACGCCCTGCGCCGTCGGTGTGAGCGCATCAAGAATGAACTGTCGGCACGGTCGAAGGACGCATACGGATATATTCAGAAAGGAGACGCTTCCAATCTTACCGTAGTGTATGTATATCTCAACGTTCTGCAGGAGAGCCAGGAGTTCGTGACCTCTTTGCGAAAGATGCTCCGAGCATCGGGCAAACTCAACCTTGCCCCATCCTCCTACCGAAGTTTCACAAGTCCGCAAGTGTCATGATCGGGAGATAGATATTGACTATAAGGCCGGGATGCGCGTCACAGCACATCCCGGCCTCATAGTGAATGGCTTTTGGTTTCACAGACTCTCAACCCTCATTAATCAGATGACTGATTATTCATAATTGGCCAATTGATAATAAAAATGATAATGACGGAAATATGTTTTTGGGGCGTATGTCGTGCTAATTTATTACTTTTGTCTGATATAAGCCTCTAATAATCCTATCCGATCATGCAGTTGGTAATTATTCTTTTGACAATTATCAGTATTATATCGTTTAATTTGATCTCTGTTCCAAATTTGGATGTGTCCAAATCTAATGTCATAGAAAAAGTATCAGATATTCAACAGGGTGACTCAGCGCTATATTATCTCAATCACGGCGATTTCGAAAAAGCAAAAAGTTTTGGGTTGGAACTTTTGAAGAAATCTAATGGTAAATCGGACTTTCATAGCGTTTACGCTAACGCGATCTTGGGACAGATCGAGATTTTGGGTGATAATTCGGAATCGGGATATTCCCGATTGAAATTGGCACAGGAAGAGGCGGAACGGATGGAAAATGATAGCGCATTAGCCATTGTCTGTAATGGTCTCGCTCTTTATCATAACTATTGTCTTGGAGATGATGTAGGTGCCATGCATCAATATACTCGTGGTCTTGATTATGCGAAAAAAGCGCGTTATGACAAATTTATAAATATAATATTGAGCAATATAGTCAATCATTGTTTCAATTATGGCGATCCAGAAGTTGGCAAAGCTTATGCTGATATTTGCTATCGTAGAGGCATAGAACAACGCGATACGTTTGCCATATATCTTGGTGCTGTAGGGCTTGCCACTATGCTCAATCGTCAAGGCGATTCGAAGTCGGCGTTACGTTATATTGCAGAAGCCGAGACATGTCTCCATCGTAGTCATATTAATGAAGAAAACTTGCTCTATGCTATTTATGCCTCAATTCTGACCGATCTGGGACGTTATGACGAAGCCGAAATAAACATACAAAGGGCTATAGATCACCCCACAGGCCGTGTTTCCAATACTATTGACACTTATCATCGTTATGCCAAACTCAAATTGAAGACAGGCGACGTGCAACATGCCATGTCACTGCTTGAATGTGCTCTTGCACTATGTAGTGATAAGACATCACGTATTGTCCGGGCTGATATTCTCAGGGAACTGGCTGTCCTGTATAATTCGCAGGGTGATTATAAAAAAGCTGCCCGTCTCGCGATACAGGCTGGAGAGCAATATAATATAGGCTATAGCAAGAGCCACAATAGAGTTTTGGCTGAGATGAGAACGAAATATCTTGTTGAGCAGACGCGCGAGGAGAATATGAAGTTACGCATTTCGGAGATAGAAACATCTCGAAACGTCAATTATTTAATAGGCGGAATTGGATTTGTATTTCTTGTTGCATTGGGATTACTGATTCTATATACTAATAAGAATAGATTGTATCGCACGATTGTTCGCCAGAATACGGCGATTATGAAAAGAGAAGAGGTGCTCAATGGAATAATTGATGATCTAAGAACTAAAATCAAAGAAACTGAAGATAAGCATAAAGCTAAACAAAGCAGGGAGTATAAGGATGGCAAGATTCAACCTGTATCTATCCCTGAAAACAAGGTATTGGAGATTGTGGGCCGACTTGAATCTCTCATGACACATGATAAAATCTATACCGATCCTCTCCTTAACCGCGAGCAAGTTGCGGCAATGCTCCACACTAACCGGACATACTTGTCAAATGCTCTTAACCAACGTTTCAAGATGACTTTTAGTGAATACATCAATTCTTTCCGTATCAATGAAGCTATCAGAATGCTTTCTGATCCTGAGTTTGATATTCCATTAAAAGCTCTTGCATCTATGTTAGGTTACGGGTCGATTAATACGTTTTACAACAATTTTAGGGAGGTAACCGGTATGCCACCCAAAGCTTACCGACAGATGTCGTTGTCACTTTCCACCGATGGTCCGGCGAAACAAAGAAAGACGGAGAGCGCGGAGTGAAGCTCGATATGATGCCTTCACATGAATATTTGTTCTCGTAAGCGCAAATTGCCGATATTGATATGTGAAATATAGTAGGAATTAGATGATTATGGATTTAATTTGCAAAAAAGTAACACAATCATTAATCCATCCTCTTTAATCTCACACAACGAGAAAGCGGATTAAAATCTAATTTCTACATGAAAAAATCAATCTTAGTCACAGCCGTAGCAGGTATTATTCTGTGGGGGTGTGCAGGCCCGGATGGCTATCGCATCTCCGGTCAACTTGAGGGGGTGCCTGACAGTACCATTATTGAGTTCGTTCCGGTATCTCATCAAGAAAACGATCCGATAATCAGCGCGACTGTTATCAATAACCGGTTTGAGGCTGAGGGTAGGACCGATAGGCCTTGTGCAGTGCGTATGCGCATTAATAATGCTTACGGAGCACTTCCGCTTATTATCGAGAACACTGACATAACCATTAATTGTACTGCTACAATGACAGGCGAGAACGGTTATGACGGCAAGGCTATTTATTCGTTTGATAATGCCGAAATTTCAGGCTCTGAATTGTCAACGCGATATAGAAATATATATGCGATACGAGACTCTATGGATAGGCTTTATATGGACACTCAACATACCCACCGCAGTGTTATAGAAGCCCTCAATGAGGCCAGGGAGTCACAAAACGGAATTGATATTGATTCAATCATGTCATCCGATGCGTATAAAAAATACATGGAAGATGATAAAAAATTCTTAGCGGGAGTTAGCGAGGCTTTTAATAAGGCGGTGCTTGATAATAAACATGACTTTTTTGGACCTCTTGTTATGCTCACATTCTGGTCATTCTTCACGCCTGATCAGCGTCCGTTGTATGATGCTCTCTCAGAAGAAGCCCAGAATTCGTATTATGGACAAATGGTAAAAAAAGAACTTTATCCTGCGGGTGCTCCCGGAGATCTCTTGCCGGACTTTTCCATGAAAAATGACACATCGGAAATATCATTTCATGATGTGTGCGCTAAAAACAAGTGTGTAATACTCGACTTTTGGGCCTCTTGGTGCATACCGTGCAAAAAAGAGATGCCAAACTTAAAAGAAATCTATAAGCGCTGGCAATCGCATGGCCTGGAAATTGTGAGCATATCAATAGATGATGATAATACCGCTTGGGTAAAAGCAGTGGAGAATGAGGGCCTTATATGGAATAGCTTCCGTGACATGGACAAGTCAATCTCTGAATTATATAATATCACTGCAGTTCCGTGTATCTACATCGTGGATAAGGAAGCTCGTCTTGTAAAAGAGAATATACGTGGAGAGGATTTGAAAAAAGAAATAGAAAAAATTATGACTAATTGATAATGCCATGAAAAAGATTCTGATACTCCTATTCGCCATTTTATACTCGGTTGGCTTTGTATGCCTTGCGGACAATGGAGTAAAATTTGATAAGAAAATTACTGGAGTAGTGGTTAATTCTGATGGAGAGCCACTTCCTGGCGCAACATTGACCCTTATTGGTACTAATACTACAGCTATGGCCAATGTAGATGGTGAGTTTTCAATGCAAGTCAAGGGTACTGATCCTCGTATCTCGGTTAGTTATGTTGGAATGAAACCTATGGTTGTAACTTTTAACCCAGCCGATAAAGGAGCCATTCGTATTACCATGGAAGAATCACCGTCACTAATGAGTGAGGTGGTTGTTACAGGATATCAAAATCTAAAACGAGAAAAAGCGACGGGCTCATATCAAACTATAACATCGAAGGAAATGGAGCAACGTTATACCGGCTCGATTGTTGATAATCTCGAAGGTCTGGTCCCAGGTCTCGTAAAAAATACCAGTGGTACTACAGGTTCGGGTGATGATGCTCTTGTTATCCGCGGAATTGGCACTCTTCAGGCTTCAACCCGCCCACTGATTGTTGTAGACGGATTACCCATTGAAGGTTCTATCGAGAGTGTTAATCCATATGATATTGAAAATATCACAGTGTTGAAAGATGCCGCGGCTGCTGCAATATATGGCGCACGTGCTTCCAATGGCGTAATAGTCATAACGAGTAAAAAACCGATGCTCGATCGCGTGAGTGTTGATTTTAATGCTGATATTTCAGTAAGCGAGAAACCTGACTATTCTCATTATGGATGGGCATCGGCTGCTGAATTGATTGAACTTGAAAAATACAACTTTGATTATGTAATGTCCGAGACTGATCCAATGGATAAAAACCAGTTGATGGACTACTATAACAACAGTCGTTTTAACCACATTAGCCCTGTGAGCCGGCTTTTAATACATAATTCATTAGGAAAGTTGTCAGATGCCGATCTCAACGCTCAGTTGGAGCGTATGAGTCGCAACAATTATGTTGACGAATATAAAAAAGTTTGGCTTAAGAATCAAGTCCAGCAACAATATAACGTTGCTGTGCGTCAGCAAGGTCGCAAGTTATCGTCAAGCATTGTGCTTAATTACAAACGTGATAATAATGGCGTATATGGTGAGCATAGTGATTGTTATTCATTTAAATACAACGGTTTATGGCATCCCATTAAGTTTATGGATGTAAATTTGGGTGTGAATTTGCTCAATGAACGGTCCAAAACACATAGCTCATACGTGTCACAATATGCCTCCCCGACATCTTTCCCGGCATATACGTCAATGTACAATGCTGACGGGACGCTGGCAGCAATGGAAAACATGGTTCCTCTTGATAATCCTCGATTAAGCGAATATAGTTCTGTATTGAAAAGTGAGGAATTCAACTTGCTAAATGAACGGGATCTCGGATTTGCTCGTGCTCGTAGGACTAATATTCGTGCTTTCTTCACTGCAAACTTCAAAATTCTGCCAGGATGGAGTGCATCAGCACATTTTCAATATGAGGATATCGATTACAAGTGTAATGCCTACGCTGAAGCTGAAACATATGCCATGCGGCATAGATATAATCTATACGTAGGCGAAGATTACTCTAATTATCCCAATATCACAGTAAAGAATAACCTACCGGATGGCGGTCAGCTTGACCAGACTTTCAGCGAAGGGAAATACTATACGTTCCGGATCCAATCACGCTACGAAAATACGTTTATTGATAAGCACTATGTTGAGGTGTTGGCCGGTATGGAATACCGTGACAATCACACCACAGAAAGCGGAAATGTATTTATAGGTTATGACGACCGTACTCAAACCAATCAGAACGCAATGGTGAACTGGTATGACATCGGCATGATGACGGGAATGGGATCGATTCTTAATCCCGGTTATACATATGATTATGGTATGTATGGTGCCCCGTCAAGTTATGATTTCTATACCAACGACATTCTTCATCGGTTCTATTCGATTTATTTTACAGGTAATTATGTCTATGATAATAGATATGCGGTGTCGGGTTCATGGCGTGTTGACAAAACTGATTTATTTGGTGCGGATCCTAAATATCGTGGCCGTCCTTTGTGGTCAATAGGTTTGTCATGGAATATTCATAATGAATCGTTTATGAAAGATGTGTCTTTGATTGATGCGCTTAAACCACGTTTCTCGTATGGAACTACTGGAAATATTGATCAATCCGTCAGTTCTTATCTGACCGCATCCATGGCGAATAATTATCTTACCGGTAACTTGATGGCTGCCCTCAACTTTCCTCCCAATGATCAGTTGAGATGGGAAAAGACCAATACATACAATATTGGTGTAGACTTCTCTATGTTGGGATACCGATTGAGCGGTTCACTTGATTATTATCATAAAAAAGGATCTGATTTATTGACAGTCACAGATCTTGATCCTACCACTGGGTGGACCTTATACACTCTCAATAATGGTTGCGCGCTCAACAAGGGTGTCGAACTGCAACTCAATGGTCAAATCATACGTCAGACTGAAAGGAACACATTTGGGCTCGCAGTCAATTTTAATATGGCATACAACAAAAATAAGGTGACTAAAATCACCCATGAATACACCAATGGATATGAATTGCTCTCACCTACTGCTCTCCATGAAGGATATCCTGTACACTCCCTGTTTTCGTATCGTTATGCTGGTGTAGTTATGACAGAATCGGGAAATCCTGCTCTATCATGGATAGATCATAAAGGCATCATACATGATACCTCGGTCCTGACTCCTGATTTTACAAAAGAGGATATTGTTTATTCTGGTGCACTTGACCCCAAAATGGTAATGTCATTAACCCCGGCGATTAAGTATGGAGGTTTCACATTGTCAGGTATGTTTAACTATTATGGAGGCCATGTTATGCGTATTGGTAGCGAGGATTATTGCTCGGCCGGTAGTGAGACCGGATATTATTATGACATGGCAGGCCTTAAGGCTATTCCCTCGAGCTATCTTGACTATTGGCGTGCGACAGATAAAACAGGCCTTGTGCCCAATGGAGCAGCGGGTGGTAAAAAACTGATTGGTACGCCTGACTATATGGATGCTACTGTAGAGCATGCCGATTATCTGAAGTTGAGAAATATCGTCCTCACATACGAATTTGCTGGACAATGGATGCGTAAATGTGGATTGAACGAGATGCGTGTACGGGCACAGATAAATAATGTCGCCACATGGGCGCGTAATAATCGAGGCATCGATCCTGAAGCGGTGGATCACATTAGAGGATTTCTCATGAATCGGACGCCACGCAGTTATACATTAAGCCTCTACCTTAATTTCTAAACTTTATTAGTGATGAAGATTATAAATAATGTAATTCTTACGATATTGACAGCTATAGTGTTGGTCGCCTGTGAAAGCCGTCTTGATATTGTGCCAAAAGGCGAAATAACCCTTGACCGTATCGAAGAACTCGAGCTCTTACTCAATCAGGAATATAAGTTTGGAACGTGGGCTGGTTCTGATCTTGGGGTCATAGCCAACACTAACGTGGCTGTTGCCGGTTCCATCGAAAATATTCTATCGAATAAGAGCACCTATGCTTATGCAGCTCTCACATATGATGAAACAATCAATAGACCATCAATATATCTCAATGATTCGCGTTATAATGCGGTGTATAAATCGATAAATAATATGAACACCATTATAGCCAAGGCTTATGAAACCACTGGGAGTGTTGATAAAAAGAATCAGGTTATTGCCGAAGCTCATATTATGCGCGCTTACCTACACTTTCTAATGGTGAATATACATGCGGCTCAATATGATGATGCTACCGCAGCAAATCTTGGTGGGATTCCTTATGTCAGCGATATTAATCTTGGCGAGATAAAAAGCAAAAGAACTGTTGCTGAAGTTTATGACAACATCTTGCTTGATTGTGGAGATGAGTACATTGACGTGCTTCCCGATTGTAATGACGATTGTGTGCGTGCTGACCGAGGTTTCGCTAATGCAGTCAGAGCCACAGTTCTTTTCCAGATGAAACGCTATGCCGAAGCCATCCCATATGCTAAAACAGCGCTTGCGATTCGAGGTACGATTGATGACCGATCGGTAGTGAAGGAAACCCTATCGTGGGCTTTGCAACATGATTCAAAAAATAATTATGTGTATATGAGTGGTGGTAACTACATATCACCCGGATTCACAGTGCTATCATACGAAACAAAAGATTTGATTGATCCCGATGACTTCTTGTTGAAGTATGAGGCTAATGGCTGGAATGAACCTATGGCTGCCATTATGGGCGGTATGCCGGGATCATTCATTTATTATAACTCAGCAGTCCGACAAAATGTATATGGTATTCGCACCGAGCAAATCTACTATCTGTTAGGTGAAGCGCTGATTCGTACAGGGGAAATTGACAATGGACTTGCTGAGATTGATAAGGTAAGGGAAAAGCGTATTGAAAATTATAAACCGTTTGCTGGCTCTGTATCGACTGAAGCTGAAGCGATGGAGTTGGTCCGTAATGCAAAAGCGGTGGAAATGATCGGTTCCTACCAAACATTCTTTGACTGCAAGCGGTGGAACTCGGAGCCGGCATATGCTCGTGTCATTACACGAAATCTGAGAGACCATGGCTCGTTCTCCATCTCGCCCGACTCTCCGTTATGGATTTTTCCATTCCCGGCTTCGGCAACACGCATTAATCCAACGTTGACTCAAAACTTCTGACATATCCGATTGCAATAGTACAAAAGAAGGATTAATAGATCCTCAATAAACCGCGCTCCATTAGGTTATTATAAATCTATGGAGCGCGGTTGATAATGTATCATGCATCTGATTATTTACAAGCAGAGACATATATCATTTATCGGGGGGAGTCGGGGCGGGAGGGGTATTGCCGGACTGTTTTGCCTCGAAAGCCTTGCGGGCTACTTCAAGGAGTGCCTGGGCTTTGGGATCCTTTTCCCAATGGAACGGTACGAAGTCGCTCTTGGGGTTTACCCACGACGGTTTACGGCAAGCGAGGATTATGAAAGGCAGGATGGTGAAGAGAGCCACTCCGCCAAACAGTACGCTGTACCATACCGTGGTCGATCCCATCGAAATCTGGTCGGGTGGGAAGAAGCTGAGCACAAATGCCAACAGCGATCCGAGGAATCCTACACCTGCCACCACCCACATGAGCCAGTTTCCATTGCGCCCTATGCGGAACGGTCGCGCGGCTTTCTTCATGGAATAACGCAGATAGATGGCGGCCGAGAACATGAGCAGATAGGCGATGAGGTAGAGCAATACGGTGAGTTGAGAGAGTATCTGATAGAAGCTCTGGACCGATGGCATCACCACAAAGAGGAGCGAGAGCAATGTCACGGCTCCACCCTGGATGAGCAGGATGTTGCGCTGCACGCCGTTCTTGTTGGCTTTCTGGAAGAACGGGGGAAGGTAGCCGGCCTGTCCCACGGCAAATACACCTTTGGATGGTCCGGCGACCCATGTGAGTACTCCGGCAAGTACTCCGAAGGCGAGCGCTATAGCTATTACAGGCGTGAACCAGTTCATGTGGAACGCCTTGAAATAATTGTCGAACCCTACCAGAAGACTCTGCACGAGGTTGATATCCTTGGCCGGGATTATGACTCCGAGGGCGAATGTGCCGAGCACAAAAATGAGCACCGTCACCAGTGCGCCTCCAAACACTGCCTTAGGATAGTTGACTGCCGGATTCTGGATGTCGCGCACATGCACGCCCGACATCTCCATGCCGGCGTAAAAGAGAAATATTGAGGCTGCGAGCACCACGTTGTCGAAATTAGTGAGGTCGGGGAGGAAATCGCCGTGGAAATCCATCTGCGACTGTCCGCCTGTGGCCAGGTACACCACTCCACACACCACGAGCAATCCGGCCGGAATGATGGTGCCTATCATACCACCTATCTTGGAGACCTTGCCCACCCATCCGAGACCTTTCATCGAGATGAATGTGGCGAGCCAGTAGATGGCGAGTACCACCACGATGGTATAGTATTTATTTGCCGCGAGGTGAGAGTCGGCCACATGGTCCATGCCTATGAAGGCCAGCGACACAGCGCCGAATGTGAGCACCGTGGGGAACCATATGGTGCTTTCAACCCACTGGAGCCATATGCCGAGAAATCCGAGTTTGCTTCCGAATGCCTCGCCTATCCAGCGGAACATACCTCCCTGCTGATAGGGGAACATGGCCGCCAACTCGGCGGCTACGAGCGACACCGGGATGAGGAATACCAGTGCGGCGAAGAGATAATAGAATGCCGAGCTTACGCCATACTCGGCTTCGGCCGGCAGGCCACGGAGCGATACTACGGCCACGATGTTCATGATCATCAGTGTGCCCACGCCCAGTTTGGCCGCCGATTTCACCTTGGAGGCGGTGGTGGGAGGAGATTGTGTAGCCATATCGATAATAGTTGAGTGAATAATTGTAGAAGTCTATGCTATAGTCACGCGGTCGCCGTTCATGATGCCAAGCCCGAGGGTCTGCATGAATTTCTTGATCGCTGCCTGCGCCTTGACCGAATTGCCGGCGTCGTCGAGCGGAGGTGCGAAAGCCGCTATGCCCAACACGCCGGGAAGCACGCCGAGCACACCTCCGCCCACACCGCTCTTGGCAGGTATGCCCGAGGTATAGAGCCAGTCGCCTGTGTGCTGATAGAACCCTACGGTGGCGATGAGGGTGGTGATCTTGGGTGCTATCGCCGGATCAAACACCCGCTTGCCGTTTACAGGGCATACACCACCCGAGGCTATCGTGGCAGCCATGGCCGCGAGTTGGCTTGAGGTGACACCGAGCGAGCATTGGCGCGTGTATAGGTCGAGGCTCATGTCTGGGTCATCGTAAATGCGGTCATAATTCTTCAACAGCCAAGTGATGGCACGGTTGTTGAAGTTGGTGGCACTCTCGCTGTGATACAGTTCGTCGATGAGCTGAGGAGCCGAACCGCACAGGTCAGTGATATTGTCGGTGATGGCTTTCCACTTGGCATCGGAATCCCCCTTGGGGTCAATCATTGAGCATGCCGAGATTGCTCCGGCGTTCACGAGCGGTGTTGATGGATGGTCGTTCTCCAGAAGTATGGCGAATATGGAGTTGAATGGCAGTCCGGTGGCGTCGGCCCCAATCTTCTCGAGCACTCCCGCGGGAGTGTGCTGCCGCATGGCCAGGATGGCGGTGGGGACCTTGGACACCGACTCTATTCCAAACCGATAGCCGGTATCGCCGATATTGAAGGCTGTGCCGTCGGGCAACATCACGCTGAGGCCAAACAGCGATGGGGCGATATTGGCGAGATAGGGAATATAGTTGGCGTTGGCTCCGCCAGTAACCTTGGCGGCAAAGTCGTAAGCCGTGTGCGCCGCATCCTGAATCTGCTGTTTTGATAAAGTTATATCCATGGAAATCGGTGGGTCAGATGGATGAAAAATATCCGGCCGACACTCGTCATCAATGGTGAGCGGTCATCGGCCGGATTATATCAGTAGTGTAGAGTTGGGAATACGTGGTTGTTTAGAGTTGCGATTCCCTCCGGAGTCACTTGCCGGTGTGGTTGAACGTCTTCGCTACCAGAGGCATATTCTTCTCCATGGCGATACGGGTCGGAGTGGGGTATTCGAGCTTGTTGAGCTCGTCCACGGCAAACTGTATGTCGGCGAGAAGCTGATCGGCCATGTCCCGGCTGAAACCCTGCTTGCAGAGAGTACGCATCACCACGATATTCTCGATGTTGGCGGGCATTGTGTAGGCCGGCACCATCCATCCCTTCTGGGCGAGTTTATCCTGGAGGTCATAGAGGGTCCACTTGGCGGTCTTCTGGTATTCGGGCTTCATGAGCCATACGAAGATCGGGTTGGGGAGATCCTCCTGGGCATACGGCTGGAATTCAGGCATAGCGGCCACCTTCTCCTTCAGGTATTTGGCTACCTGGAGCGAATTGTACTGTACATTCTTGTATCCGTCGAATCCGAGACGAATGAACTGGTAGTACTGGCCGAGGATCTGGGCTGCCGGGCGGGAGTAGTTAAGACCCACCTGGGTAACTTCGGCACCGAGATAGTTGACGGTGAACGACATATCCTCGGGGAGATATTTCTTGTCCTTCCATACCACCCATCCGAGGCCCGGATATACAAGGCCGAATTTGTGGCCCGAGGTGCTGATTGAAAGCACCCATTTGAGTCGGAAGTCCCATTTCTTCTCGGGATTGAGGAACGGGAGGATGAAACCGCCGCTCGCAGCGTCGATGTGGATGCACACCTCGTTACCGGTCTCGGCGTTGTACTTGTCGAGGGCGGCGTCAAGTGCCTCCACGTCATCATTTAGGCCGGTCCAGGTCACGCCCTGGATAGGAACTACGCAGATGGTGTTCTCATCACACATCTTGATGGCGGTATCGATGTCGAGGGTGGGGTGTTCGAGCGACAGAGGCACGCAACGCATCTCGATATCCCAGAATGTGGCGAATTTTTCCCACACTACCTGGTAGCCGGTCGAGATTACCATGTTAGGTTTGTCGTAGGGCTTACCGGCTTTCTTGCGGCGTTCGCGCCAACGCTTGAGGGCGGCGATACCGCCGAGCATACAAGCTTCCGACGAACCGATTGCCAGCGCTCCCGCTTTCCATTTGTTGGTTTCGGGGGTGTTCCATAGGTTGGCCATGATGTTGATACACTTCTGGCACATCACGGCTACACGGGGATATTCGGTCTCATCGATGTAATTGATATTGACTGCCTCGTTCATGAGACGGGTGGCGTACTCATCCATGTAAGTGGTTACGAATGTGGCGAGGTTGAGTCGTGGCTGGGTCTGGGCGAATGTTTCATCCTTGACCATCTGATAAGCGATCTCAGGGGTAGTGGGGCCCTGGGGAATACGGTCTACGGGAGAGGGTTGGAGCATGGCGTCGGATCCGAACACATCGGTCTTGGCATCGCCTTTGCGGAAATAGGGGTCGTTTTTAGGATCGAGCATGGAAGTAATTTGTTGAAAAGGTTTGTATAATCAGTTTATCAGGGTTCATAGTGATGAGGATCTTTTTACCGCTCCAGAATCATTATGTTACGAAAAATAAACATATCAGACCCGAAAATAGTTTTTACTTTTTCCGACAACTTATAATGCTTTATGCTGTTTTAACTCTCGAATGTTAAATTTAAGAGTGAGCATAAGCGTGGAAGCACAAAACTGAAACATATTTCTTGACGGTTGTCGTAATTTTAGTAATTTTGCAATGTAAACGACAATATCCAACCTTAAATACATAAGATATATGGAGTATCATGAAATAGGAAAGACCGGTATGAAGGTGTCGGCACTGAGCTTTGGAGCCTCGTCGCTCGGCGCAGTATTCCACGATATCAACGAGCCCCGTGCCATCGAGGCTGTTCATGCGGCCGTCGACGGCGGAATGAACTTTATCGACGTATCGCCCTATTACGGGCATTACAAGGCCGAGACCGTTCTTGGCAAGGCTCTCCGCGAGATCCCTCGTGACAAGTATTATCTCTCCACCAAAGTGGGCCGTTACGGAAAGGACGGGGTTAACACCTGGGACTATTCGGGCAAGCGTGCCACCGAGAGTGTCTACGAGAGCATGGAGCGCCTGGGCATCGATCATATCGATCTGATAAATGTGCATGATATCGAATTTGCCGATCTCAACCAGGTGGTCAACGAGACCCTTCCGGCGCTGGTTGAGCTCCGCGACAAGGGCGTGGTGGGGCACGTGGGCATCACCGACCTGCAGCTAGAGAATATAAAATGGGTGGTCGAGCACACCCCCGAGGGAATGATCGAGAGTGTGATGAATTTCTGTCACCACACTCTGAATGACGACAAGATCCTTGATTTCCTTGATCTGTTCGAGTCGAGAGGCATAGGTGTGATCAATGCCTCCCCCTTCTCCATGGGACTGCTCACCAAGCGTGGCGTTCCCGCATGGCATCCCGCACCCCAGCCTCTGGTCGATGTGTGCCGCAAGGCTGTTGAGCATTGCGAGGCCAAGGGTTGCCCCATCGAGCATCTGGCCATACGCTATTCCATCAGCAATCCCCGCATCGCCACTACTCTGTTCAGCTCGGCCAACCCCGACAATGTGCGTCGCAACCTTGAACTCATCGAGGAGCCTGCCGACATGCAGCTCGTTGCCGAGGTGAGGGATATAATAGGTGACCAGTTCCGCGTGAGCTGGGCTAATTCATAAATCGCCTGGCTGAGTATGGATCATTTTATAATTGACGCTCACGCCCATCTGTGGCTTAAGCAGGATACCGTGGTAAACGGTAAGCCTATACGTCCGTTGCCTAACGGACGGTGCGATTTCATGGGCGAGGAGAGGCAGATGCTTCCTCCCTTCATGATCGATGGCCGTAATACCGCCGAGGTGTTCCTCTCCAACATGGATTATGCACAGGTGGCCGGAGCAGTGATTGTGCAGGAATTTATCGACGGACAGCAGAACGAATATCTGGCCGAGGTTGCACGGAAATATCCCGACCGGTTCTTTGTCAACGGTATGTGTGAATTCCGTGAGCCCGGATTTCTTGAGGAGGGTATCGGGCTGCTCGATGCCGGTTTCAAGGGGCTTGCGATACCCGGTCACAGACTGCCACTTGAGGGGGAGGGCCGCATGTGGCTCAACTCTCCCGAGATGATAGCTCTGTTCAAAGAGATGGAGCGCCGTGGCGCCATCCTCTCAATCACTCTTGCCGACGGCGATACCCAGGTGGGCGAGATGAAAGAGGTGATACAGGAGTGTCCCGACTTGAAAGTGGCCATCGGTCATTTCGGCATGGTCACCGTAGACGGATGGATGGAGCAGATAAAGCTCGCCCATGCCAAAAACGTAATGGTGGAGTCGGGCGGCATCACTTGGCTGTTCAATTCCGAGTTCTATCCGTTCCCGTCGGCCGTCAAGGCTATCAAGGAGGCTGCCGATGAGGTGGGAATGGACAAACTGATGTGGGGCTCGGACTACCCACGCACCATCACGGCCATCACCTACCGGATGTCCTACGATTTCATCACCAAATCCCCGCTTCTCACAGCCGATGAGAAGAATGCTTTCCTCGGTGACAATGCCAAGGCGTTCTACGGATTCGGTGAGCTTCCCGTGCTTCCCTACGTGAAGAATATGTCAGAATAACAATCACTACAGTATAGTATATAAAGAAATGCAAGCAGTTAAAATTGTAGCTCCCGGACGTGTTGTCGTAGAGGAGCAGCCGATGCCCAAGATTGCAGCCGACGAAGTGTTGGTAAAGATTCACTATGTAGGATTCTGCGGATCCGATCTCAACACCTATCGTGGCAAGAACCCCATGGCCATCGACCAGGTGATCCCCGGACATGAGATAGGCGGTACAGTCGAGGAGATCGGTGCCGATGTTCCCGCCGGACTTCTGGAGAAGGGTATGAGCGTGACCGTCAACCCCTATACCGCATGTGGAAAGTGCTCCTCATGCCGTCGTGGCCGTCCCAACGCATGTCGTCATAACGAGACCCTGGGTGTGCAGCGCAACGGTGCGATGCGCGACTATATAGCTGTGCCCTGGACCAAGATCATCCCTGCCTCGGGCCTCACTCCCCGCGAGTGTGCGCTCGTTGAGCCTATGAGCGTGGGCTTCCATGCTGTTGACCGCGGAGCTGTCACCGACATTGACGTTGTGGCCGTGATCGGTTGCGGCATGATCGGCCTCGGAGCCATCGTGCGTGCCGCCTTGCGCGGAGCTACCGTGATCGCTATTGATCTCGATGATGAGAAACTGGCCCTCGCACGTGAGCTGGGTGCCACCTACTCGATCAATTCGGCCACCTGCAATCTGGCCGACGAGCTCAACCGCCTCACCGACGGTAATGGTCCCGATGTGGTGATCGAGGCTGTAGGTTCCCCCTTCACCTATGTTGCAGCTGTGGATAATGTGGCATTCTGCGGACGTGTGGTGTGCATAGGCTACGCCAAGGATGATGTGTCGTTCCACACCAAGCTGTTCGTGCAGAAGGAACTTGACATCCGTGGCTCACGCAACGCCATGCCTAACGATTTCGCCGCCGTGATACGTTATTTCCTCGCAGGCGGACGCGACAACGCCGAGAAACTGATCTCAGCTACAGTCACTCCCGATGAGGCCGGCGATGCCTTGGCAAAGTGGGATGCAGCGCCCGGCAAGGTGTTCCGTATCCTCGTGAAGTTCTGATAGACAAGTAATAGGAAGATTGTTGCATTGACAGTCTCCACCCACGTAAATTAAACATCTCAGTGACTATGGCGGCCACTGAGATGTTTTTATATAGCGGTACGATTGAGGAGAGAGGGGGGGATCTGTGGATCAATTATGGATGCGCCTCATGCCGTAGAACACTATGACCACGAAGCATATGAGCGGGAGTATGAACGAGAGGTTCACGGCGGGGAAACCTGCTATGGTTCCGCAGTCGATGATGCGGGCCTGGATGGGAGGCAGTACCGATCCGCCGAGGATGGCCATGATGAGGCCGGCGGCTCCGAATTTGGCATCGTCACCGAGTCCCTCGAGAGCTATACCGTAGATGGTGGGGAACATGATGGACATGCAGGCCGATACACCCACGAGGCAGTACAGACCCATGCGTCCGTCCATGAAGATGACGCCGGCTGTGAGTGCCACGCCACATGTGGCGAGGATGGCAAGGAGGCGTCCGGCATTGATGTAGCGGAGCAGATAGGTGAAGATGAAACGGTTGCAGCAGAATATGGCCATGGCTATGATGTTGTACTGCTGCGACAGCACTTCGGCGCTTTTTTCATCCATCCCTTCGTTCATGAACACGCGTGTGCCATACTGGATGATGAATGTCCAGCACATGATCTGAGCTCCTACGTAGAAGAACTGGGCTATGACACCCTCGCGGTAACGGCTCAGCGAGAATATGCGCTTGAGGCTCTTGAAGAAATGCACGTCGTGGGAGTCATCGCCGTTGGCCGGCATCCTCATGAACCGGATCACAAGGAACATTATCAGCACCACAAGACCTATGAACAGGTAGGGGGTGATGAGCACCATGAGGTCGGCATCGCGCACAGCCTCAAACTCGGCATCGCTCAGCGTGGCGCGGGCCTCGGTCTCAAGCGGATTGAGCTTGGCCTGGATAAACTTCATAGCCACCCACATGCCGGTGAGCGAGCCTATGGGGTTGAATGCCTGGGCGAGATTCAGTCGGCGCACCGAGGTGCTTTCCGATCCCATGGCGAGGATATAGGGATTACAGCTCGTCTCGAGAAACGAGAGACCGCAGGTGAGGATGAAGTAGGCTATGAGGAACGGATAGTAACTGCCGGTGAGCATGGCCGGATAGAACAGGAATGCTCCGATGGCATAGAGGCCGAGTCCGGTGAGCACACCGGCCTTGTAGGAGTAGCGGCGAATGAATATGGCCGCCGGGAAGGCCATGGCGAAATATCCGCCGTAGAAGGCCACCTGGATGAGCGTGCCGTCGGTGACGCTCATGCGGAATATCTTGGAGAAAGCCTTTACCATGGGGTTGGTTATGTCGTTGGCAAACCCCCACAGTGCAAAGCAGCTGGTGATGAGTATGAACGGTATCAGATAATTGACACCGTTGTATCTCAGTAGCGATTGATTCTCTTTCATCGTTATGGATTCATGATTAGATTTATGGAATAGGATTGGCCGATGGGCCGGCAAGGAGTTCCCGTGCCCGATCAGTCATAGAGATGGAACACACGTTCCATGGGTTGCCACTTCTCAGCAGACGATGCACCGGGGGCGGCTTGCTGGAACACCGACATGAAGTCCTCCCATTCCTGCTGGCGGGGGAGGGTGGCAAGGCGGGTCATGGCCTCGTCAAGATCGAGGTCGGCCGGAACTTCAAGTATCATCATGAGGCGTGTGCCACGGATGTATATATCCATCTCGAGGATCCCTACTTCCTTGATTCCGGCGAGAATCTCGGGCCAGAAATTCTCCTTGGCATGGCGCCGGCGGTATTCGGCTATGAGTTCCGGATCGTCCTTGAGATCGAGCGTGCGGCAGTAGCGTTTCACCGGCACGCTGTAGGGCTTCATGGGATAGCCTGTCTCTTTGTTTTCCATTGCGTATCAGGTATAATGTATAAAGTGGTAAGGACGCTTGCGGGAAGCGTCCTTACCCATTATTGACTATTTGTCAGAGACAGGAATTACTTGTAGATGGGACCGTAGGTAGAGCATGCGCGGTAGTCGGCACCCTCCTTGTCCATACCGAAGGCGTTCCATGCTGCGGGGCGGAAAATCTTGTCATCCTCCACGTTGTGCATGCACACGGGGATACGCAGGATCGAAGCGAGGGTGATGAGGTCCTGACCGATGTGGCCGTAGGTGATGGCTCCGTGGTTGGCTCCCCAGTTGTTCATCACCGAGTACACGTCCTTGAAGGCATCGCGGTCGGGGCACAGGCGGGGTACGAACCATGTGGTGGGCCAGGTAGGATCGGTGCGCATGTCGAGCACCTTCATGATCTCGGGATCAACATCGGCAGTCCATCCCTCAGCGATCTGGAGCACGGGGCCGAGGCCTTTCACGAGGTTAAGGCGCATCATGGTCACGGGCATTCCGCCACGGGTGAGGAAGTTGGACGAGAAGCCACCTCCACGGAAGTAGTCGCGGTCGGCAGGATACCATGTTGTGGCAGCCAGGCAAGCCTCGGCATCGGCGGGAGTCATCTCCCAGTGGGGTTTCATAACGGGATTGCCCTCGGCATCCGATACTTGGCCGGTGCCGTCGAGAGTGGTGGCACCCGAGTTGATGAGGTGGATCATACCGCCGGCGGCACGTCCGGTGAGCTCCTTGCCGGTGACACGTTTCACAGCTTCGGGGCTCCAGTAGGTGCGCACGTCGCTGAAGAACTGGGCGCGGTTGGTGAGGAGATGGCCGAAGAGCATGGCTATGCCGTTGCAGGCATCGTTCTCGGTGGCGAATACGAATGCTTCGCGTATGCCGTTCCAGTCAAATGAGGTGTTGAGCAGAGCCTCGGAGAAGTCACCGTTGGGGTAGAAGTCGGTCCATTGACGCTGACCCTGGAATCCGCCGGCGATGGCGTTGTGTCCGAGTGCTTCCTCCTTGTATCCCATCTCCTTGAGGCGGGGATTGCCCTTCATGAGGTCGCGGATGATGAGGGTCATCTTCACTACAAACTCCCAGTCGGCATCTTTCTCCTCGCGTGTCTTTTTCTTCTCGGGACGGTTCTTGAAGTCCTCGCCTTCGCGGGGCTTGCAATATTTTTCGGTCCACTCCATTGCCTTGGCATATTCCTCATGGTCATATATGCCGAGCGAGATGCGGCGGGCAACCTCGGTCATGTCGACTGATTCGGCACGCATGCCCAGATATTCCTGGATGAAGTTGGGATCAACGATCGAGCCGGCGATACCCATACATACCGATCCGATGGACAGATACGACTTGCCACGCATGAGTGCTACAGCAAGAGCGGCACGGGTGAAGCGGAGGAGCTTCTCGGCTACATCCTCGGGTATGCTGTTGTCGGTGAGATCCTGTACATTGTGACCGTATATGCCGAATGCGGGAAGACCCTTCTGGGCATGGGCGGCGAGGACGGCGGCCAGATATACCGCGCCGGGACGCTCGGTGCCGTTGAAGCCCCACACAGCCTTGGGCCAATGAGGATTCATGTCCATGGTCTCGGAACCGTAGCACCAGCAGGAGGTAACTGAGATGGTGGCACCTACGCCCTCACGCTCGAATTTCTCGGCGCATGCGGCTGCTTCGGGTACGCGGCCTATTGTGCTGTCGGCGATGACGCACTCCACGGGTGATCCGTCGGGATAACGTACATTGGTCGAAATGAGGTCGGCCACAGCTTTGGCCAGATTCATGGTCTTGTCCTCAAGACTCTCGCGGATGCCACCCTGGCGGGCATCGATGATGGGGCGAATGCCGATTTTAGGATATTTGCTCATGGTATAATAGTAATAGTATTTTACAAAGATTATATCAGTTCCGGTATAAGTTTTTCAATGATAATGCAAATGTAAGGAAAAGTTTTGAAAGAGTATCAGAATGAATTGTTATTATTTCCTTATCAAAGGCAATCATATGTTATTTTTAAGCAAACTTTCACTTGCCGTGGTTATTTTAAGCGGGCTTTCACTTACGGCGTGGCGGGAGTTTGCGTTTATAGCACTGCTTGAAGTCACATAGGCCGCATGAATAATCGAGTTTCCTTACCTCGGCACCGATTCCCAGCACTCCGCTCACCGATTTGATGGGTAGCATCAGGCTCGACGGAGTGAGAGTGACTCCGCAAGGCCGGCCCGTGGGGAAGAGGGAGAACAGTTTCTGCTGTCCCGATACGTGCCATCCGCAATATCCGGGGCTGAAACGGTTGGTGTGCTTCCATCCGGCGGGGGCGATGAGTGACGCGAGCGACAGCTCCATCATGTCGGCGGCCTTTTCAGCGATCACGCTACCTATGGCATCGGCTATGAATATCTTTACCATGTCGCCGGCCGAGGAGAGGGTTTCCAGATAGTCGCCGAATTCTTGTCCGGCCGTGGCCACGAAGAATGTGTAGCGCTGTGAGCCACGCAGTTGACGGGCTATGATCTTGCCGATCGAAAAATCATATCCCATTGCCGAAAGCGTGTCGGTGGCGGTATCGAGCGATCCGTCGGTGATGAAGAAGCAGTATCGAGCCTTTACTATCCCGCTGATCTCCTCGATCATCGCAAGAGTCTCACCGGCAGTCGCCTCGTCGGGAGGCGTGTTGCCGTAACCCATCTGCTCATAAATGTCGGCCGGTGATATGCCTAAGTCGTGGTAGGATAGGGTAGCCTCGATCATGAGTTGTAGTCATGCAGTGCCTCGAAGAACGAGTCGATATTCTCCATGGGTGTATGGGGAGGGGTGTCACAACCGCTCGAGAGGACAAAGTTGGGGTACTTGCTCATTTTTTCGAGAAGCTGGGTCGTGGCCTCGCGCATCTGCTCGGGCGTGCAATCCTTGAACACCGACACGGGGTCGAGATTACCCATGGAAAGGGTAGTGGGGGGCACGTCGCGGGTCACCTGCTCCATGTCACACTTGTTGCCGAAATGATAGGCGGCGGCTCCGGTGGCCACCATGGCTTCGGTGCAATGTCCGGTGTTTCCGCAGTTGTGGAGTATGATGGCGAAATCGTCGTCCTGAACGCGGTCGACGATCCGTTTCACATAATCGGATGAGAAGCGCCGGCAGTCATCATTGGACATCAGTCCGGCAGCCGGCTCGGCCATCATCACGCCGTTGACCCCGGCTTCCTTGAGCGCGAGGCAGTAGCGGAGTATGAATTCAGTGCATTTCTCGAGCAGAATGTGGGCGACGTCGGGATCCTGGTATATCAGCATCATGATTTCCGACATGTCATACAGTCGGCCGGCCAATGAGAACGGACCTATGCAGCCACCTATCACCGGGCGGTCGTTTATAGCCCGGGCGGCGAGCAGATTGGCCTTGATGTATTCGGGTACACGTCCGGCTTTCAGTGAGGGGACCTTGAGGTTGTATATGTCATCGGCCGAGTTGAGCATGTGGCCTATCACGGCGGGTACTTCATGTTCGGTGAAAGAAATTTCCGCTCCGAACGCCTCGGCCTCGACGGTGAGGTCCATGATCACGGTAGCGGCAGCCGTAGGGTAGCGGTTGGCGAGGGCTACAATGGCATTGCAGTGTGCCACACCGTCGGAGACGGCTTTGAGCACAGTGTCGCCGGTAATCTCTATGCCTGGATGAGTCATTACAGGGATCGCCACAACTTCCTTGCGGTCAATTATATCCTGCATCCATCGGGCCATATTAATCTTCATGGTAAATCAGGTGTTTAGGAAATTTGACCGCAAATATACACAAATTTGCTCTAACATTTTGCTTTTAATTTGCACTTATTGTAGGAATAATTTTGAAGAATTACACAAATATCCCTAATTTTGCATGAAAGTTAACCAGTGATACCATGAAACCGATATTTACCTTGATCGGAATGTTGTTATTTTCGGCATCAGCCATGCATGCCGGCGATATCTATGTGTCGACATGTGGAAATGACTCCTTGTCGGGACAGGCCGATGCCCCGTTGCGCACCGTGGCCGAGGCTATGAAACGTGCGCGTGAATGGCGCAGGCTTAAATCGCCCGAAGCCGAGGGTGACATAAGGATCATCCTTGCCGATGGAGTTTACCGCCAGACGGAGCCACTGTTTGTAAGGCCCGAGGATAGCGGAAAGCCCGGCTCGGCAACCATAGTATGTTCGGCCGAGGGGAGCAACGCCGTGATAAGCGGTGGCGTGGAGGTCACAGGTTGGACCAAAGGTTGTGACGACAGCCGTATCGCTCCCGGATTGAGGGACAGGATATGGGTTGCCGATGCTCCCATGAACGGCAACCGCATGGTGGAGACGCGTCAGCTGTATGTCAACGGTCGCAAGGCCGTGAGGGCATCCCAGTTTGAGCCGGGCAAGATGGAGCGGATGGTTGATTTCAATCCGTCGGAGCTTACCATCACAGTGCCCGCGCCCGATATGGACCTGTCGTCGGCCTCACAGCTCGAAATGTATGTTCATCAGCGCTGGGCAATCGCAATACTCAGAGTGAAAAGCATCACCCCAGATGGCAAAGGCAACGTGGTGGTGAGATTCCATGACCCTGAAAGCCGGCTGGAGTTTGCACATCCGTGGCCTCAGCCAGTGATAGGTGGCGAGAAGGGTAATTCATCCTATTTCTTAGCCAACGCCCTGCAGTTGCTCGACACTCCGGGCGAGTGGTATCAGGATTATCCCTCAGGCCGCATATATTATTACCCTCGCGAGGGGGAGGAGATGAACCGCAGTAATGTGGTGATACCTGTGCTCGAGACAATACTCGCTGTTGACGGTACACGTGAGCGCACGGTGAGCGACGTGAGATTTGAGAACGTGGCGTTCGAGTATGCCGCCTGGACCCGTCCGTCACGCGAGGGGCACGTAACTCTCCAAGGGGGATTCAGATTGCTCGACGCATATAAACTGAAGGTGCCCGGACTTCCCGAAAAGTCTGAGCTCGAGAATCAGGCGTGGATCGCCCGCCCCGAGGCGGCTGTGACCGTAAGCCATGCATCGGGAATAGATTTTGACCGCTGTCGTTTCAGCCATCTCGGAGCCACAGGCCTTGATTTCATTACGGCTGTCAAGAACTCGGAGGTAACTGCATGTACCTTTGAGGACATAGGGGGTACGGCATTGCAGATGGGAACATTCCCCGACGGAGGCTTCGAGACCCATGTGCCATATATTCCCGCTGTTGACAGCGATATATGCTCGGATATCACGGTGAGCGGGAATCTCATCACCGATGTGACCAATGAGGACTGGGGCTGTGTAGGCATAGGTGCCGGCTATGTGCGCGATGTCACCATCAGCGATAACGAACTGTCGCACCTCAATTATTCAGGCATATGCGTTGGCTGGGGCTGGACCGCCCTCGAAAGCGGTATGCGCAACAACCGCATCACTGACAACTATGTGCATCATTTCGCTACACAGCTGTATGATGCCGGCGGAATATACACTCTCTCCAATCAGCCCGGATCGGTCATCTCGGGCAACAGGATCGAGGATCTTGTGAAGGCTCCCTATGCCACCAACGACCGCGGATTCTACATATACTTCGATGAGGCCACCGACGGCTTCACCGTGGAAGGGAACCTGTGCCCCGATCCTGAGTTCGGATACAACCGCCCCGGCCCGAGCATGAAGATAAGGAACAACGGACCGGATGTGAAGCTGAACAACCGTTTCGCAGATAAATAAGAAAGATAAAAAGAAACACCATAAAGAATGAAACCAACGAACTATCATTTATTTGATTTTCTCGACTTTGATATCGAGCTGAGCAAGCCCGAGTCGCTGTGGAAGGCCTGTAAGCCTACAGCGGTGGAGGAGCACGACGGTGATATACATGTCACAGTGCCTTTCCAGAAACAGATGCTGGCCAATGATATGGCTCCTGACACTACGGCTCCGCGTGAGTCGCACACCCTCATCCTGCGCCAGTATGGATCCAAGATACTGAGAGTATTCATGGGATTTGGCGAGGTGGAGATGTCGGACAGCTCGGAGATGCTCATGCTCAATGAGCGTGTGGAAAAACTGCCGCTCACTGTGCGCTTCGAGGATGGCCAATGGATAATATCCACCGAGCGCGAGGGGGAGATCCGCGCCATAATCAATGTGCGCGAGCCTGAACTGGACCGCTGGAGCGAGCTGCTTCCTGATCCGCAGGAGACTCTCGACATGCGCCTGTTCCCCGACGGGGAGCATGAGGTGCGCCTCGCTGCCTACGATCATTTCTCGCCCCCACGTTACGATGCACTGCCGATAGCCTATTGCAAGCTCAACGGTGAGCGCGAACGTGCCACACTGTCGTTTGAGTGCAAGCATGACGAGTGCTTTGGCGGTACAGGTGAGCGCTTTGCCAAGATGGACCTGAGCGGACAGACATTCTTCCTGAAGAATCAGGACGGACAGGGCGTGAACAACCGTCGCACGTATAAGAATATACCGTTCTACGTATCAAGCCGCATGTATGGTACATTCTATCACACCACTTCCCACAGCAAGCTGTCGCTTGCGGGACATTCCACCCGCTCGGTACAGTTCATGAGCGACCAGGCACTGGTGGATGCGTTCGTGATAGGTGGCGACAGCGTAGAGGAGATCATACGCGGTTACCGTGACCTCACAGGCTATCCCACGATGCCCCCGCTGTGGAGTTTCGGTGTGTGGATGAGCCGTATGACATATTTCAGCGCCGAGGAGGTCAACGGTATATGCGACCGTCTGCGCGAGGAGCACTATCCTTGTGATGTGATCCATCTCGATACAGGTTGGTTCAAGACCGACTGGCTGTGTGAGTGGAAATTCAACGAAGAGCGCTTCCCCGATCCCGAGGGATTCATACGTGGCCTCAAAGACCAGGGCTTCAGGGTGTCGCTGTGGCAGTTGCCATATGTGGCACGTGATGCCGAGCAGATCGACGAGGCCAGGGCCAATGACTATATAGCACCTCTTACCAAGGAGCAGGCCTCGGAGGGATCCAATTTCTCGGCTCTCGATTATGCCGGAACAATCGACTTCACCTATCCCGCCGCCACCGAGTGGTACAAGGGGCTTCTCAAAAGACTTCTCGATATGGGCGTGGTGTGCATCAAGACCGACTTTGGTGAGAATATCCACATGGATGCCGTGTACAAGGGGATGAAGCCCGAGTTGCTCAACAATCTCTATGCACTGCTGTATCAGAAAGCCGCCTACGAGATCACCAAGGATGTAACCGGCGACGGTATCGTGTGGGCCCGTGCTGCCTGGGCTGGATGTCAGCGTTACCCATTGCATTGGGGCGGTGACTCATGCAGTTCGTGGGACGGCCTGGCCGGATCGCTCAAGGGTGGATTGCATTTCGGCCTGTCGGGCTTCGCATTCTGGAGCCACGATGTGCCAGGATTCCATTCTCTGCCCAATTTCATGAATTCTCCTGTCGAGGATGATGTGTACATGCGCTGGACCCAGTTTGGTGTATTCTCATCCCACATGCGCTATCATGGCACCAGCAAGCGCGAGCCTTGGTTCTATCCGGCCATCGCCCCGCTTGTGAAAAGGTGGTGGAAGCTACGCTACTCGCTGATCCCCTATATACTGAAGGAGAGTGAGAAGGCGACCGTGAGCGGATCAACGCTTGTCCAGGCCATGATATTCCACAATGCCGATGACCGCACCTGCCTCCACATTGACGATCAGTATTATTTCGGCGACAGTTTCCTGGTGGCCCCTGTGATGAATTCCGAGAATGTCAGGGACATATATCTGCCCGAGGGGCGCTGGGTCAACTTCTTTACCGGTGAGGTACTCGAAGGTGGCCGTTGGATCAAGGATGTGTATGTGCCGATGGAGGATATGCCTGTCTACGTGAAGCACGGAGCTGTGATACCTTTCTATCCCGAGGCTGTGGATTGCACCGACCAGATGGATCTCGACAAGACCGTGATGCTGACTGTGGGTGACGGATTCCGTGGCGTGTGGAATGAGTTTAAGGAGCTGTTTTCCGATGCTGAATAATAAGGAGGAGCAATGATGAATACTTGGAAAAAGAATCTTGAAGAGACCAAGAAACACTATATAGACTGGTGGAACCATAAGGGCATCGTGCTCAACATGTGGGAGCATTTTCAGAACGGTGTGACTCCGCATGCCGATGTGCCGGCTCCGGCAGCTCCGGTCGACCTGAATCAGAAGTGGTTTGATCCGAAATGGCGAGCCGACTATCTCGACTGGTATGTTGCCCACAGCTCGCTCAAGGCCGATATACTGCCTGTGGCCAACACCCATCTCGGTCCCGGCTCACTTGCAGCCATACTCGGCGGAGTGTTCGAGGGGGGCGAGGATACCATATGGATCCACCCCGATCCGAAGTACACGGATGATATAAAGTTTGATGAGAATCATCCCAACTGGCTGTTGCATAAGGAGCTGTTGAGGGCTTGCAAGCGCAAGGCCGATGGACATTACTACGTGGGTATGCCCGATCTCATGGAGGGACTTGATGTACTTGCAGCCATGAAGGGCACCGACAAGGTGCTGCTCGATACCGTGATGCAGCCCGATGTGCTCGAACGGCAGATGCGCCAGATCAATGAGATCTATTTCAAGGTGTTCGATGAGCTGTACGATATAATCCGCGAGGGGGATGAGATGGCGTTCTGCTATTTCTCCTCATGGGCTCCCGGCAAGATGGCCAAGATACAGAGCGATATATCCACCATGATAAGCGTGGAGGATTACCGCCGGTTTGTACAGCCGTTTATCCGCGAGCAGTGCCAGCGTATCGATTATACCCTCTATCATCTCGACGGCGTGGGTGCCTTGCATCATCTCCCCGCACTCCTCGAGGTTGAGGAGCTGAACGCCGTGCAGTGGACTCCCGGTGTGGGCGAGCCTCAGGGCGGATCCCCGAAATGGTATGACCTGTACCGCCGTATTCTCGGAGCCGGCAAGAGCATCATGGCATGCTGGGTGACTCTTGATGAGCTACGTCCTCTGCTCGACAATATCGGCGGTGACGGTGTGCATCTCGAGATGGATTTCCATAACGAGGATGAGGTAGAGCAGGCCATGAAGATCGTAGAGGAATACCGTGGACGTCCGGCTATAAAAAGAGAGGAGTCCGAGGCGATAAAGATTGACTCCCCGGCGTTTGATGCCGATGCCGAAGTGGCTCGTATTATCGAAAAGGTTGAGAATGAAACTATTGCCGAGTCTGCGCCCACTACTGAGATAGCCCAGGCCGAGACAGCCGGGCCGATGGTTGAGGAGCGTTCGGTGAATGTGTCGCCGGCAGTGCCTGAGGTGAATGTGTCGATCCCTGACGGAGTGAAGGAGTTGCACATCCATGTGCATATCCATATGGAGGGGGGCGATGCCACATCGTGTGCGCCTAAGATCAATATCACCAATTCCGCTTCGGCTCCCAAGGAAGCTGTGGCTCCGAAGGGGGCGATGCGTCCCGTGAAGTTGACCTCGGCGTCTGAGCCGTGCCCGTGTTGCGAGCCTGTGGCCAAGGATGCCAAGGGGGATGCCGAGAGTGCCGGAAAGGAAGTGTTCGAGGCCATTGTGGCTGGAAAGTCAGATGACGCGGCCAATGCGACCCGCCGGGCTATAGACAGCGGGGCAAAGCCTCAGGAGATAATAAACGGCAGTATGATCAGCGCCATGGGTGAAGTGGGGCAGAGGTTCCAGGACGGAAAGGCATTCGTGCCTCAGTTGCTGATGGCCGGACGCGCCATGAAGTCGGCGCTCGAACTGCTCAAACCCATGATGGCCGGATCGGCCTCGACCACCATCGGCAAGGTGGTGATCGGTACAGTGAAGGGAGACCTTCATGACATAGGCAAGAACCTTGTGGCCTCGATGCTCGAGGGATGTGGGTTCGAGGTGATAAATGTGGGTATAGATGTCCCGTCAGAGACGTTTGTCGAAGAGGTGAGGAAGTCACAGGCCGATATCCTGTGCATGAGTGCCCTGCTCACCACTACCATGACCTACATGAAGGATGTGATAAAAGCTCTTGAGGATGCCGGTCTGCGTGACAAGGTGAAAGTCATGGTGGGTGGTGCTCCCGTAACACAGAATTTCGCCGACGAGATCGGTGCCGACGGCTACAGCGATAATGCCAACACAGCCGTGGCACTTGCCCGCCGATTGGTAGGGAAACAATAAACAGGAATCTTAAATCTACTTATAATACCATATGAATGACTTATCATTGCGACCGATGGACTGGGCAGTCCTCATCGCATATTTTGTGATCCTTCTCATCGTTGGCCTGTGGGCCAGCGCGAGAAGCAAGAAGGGGGAGCATAAGTTCCTTGCCGGAAACTCCCTCAGGTGGCACCATATAGGTTTCTCGATGTGGGGAACCAATGTGGGCCCCTCCATGCTCATAGCCTCGGCGAGTGCCGGATTCACAGCCGGTATAGTGTCGGGCAATTATGCGTGGTATGCTTTCGTGTTCATCGCGTTGCTTGCGTTTGTGTTCGCTCCGCGTTACCTTGGTGAGAAGATCACCACATTGCCCGAGTTTATGGGCAAGCGATTCGGCGAGTCGACCCGCAATATGCTCGCATGGTACACGATTGTGACTGTGCTGATCTCGTGGCTTGCGCTCACCCTCTTTGCCGGTGGTATCATCATCCGCCAGGTGTTCGGTATCCCCATGTGGCTATCGGCGTTCATATTGCTTGGCATATCGGCCTTCTTCACCATTCTTGGCGGACTCAAGGCCATCGCCTACACCAATGTATATCAGATGGTGTTGCTGATACTCGTGTCGGCCACGCTCACCATAGTGGGCATATGGCATCTCGGCGGAGAGTCGGTGGTGGGTGGAGTAAGCACCCTTGCCGATCCCGATGTAGTGCCCTCGCACTACTGGAATCTGTTCCAGCCCAATTCCCATAAGGAGTTCCCCTGGCTTCCGATCCTGCTCGGCTATCCCATCTCGGGACTGTGGTTCTGGTGTACCGACCAGTCGATGGTTCAGCCTGTACTCGCCGCCCGTGATATCAACGAGGGGCAGAAGGGTGCCAATTTCACCGGTTGGCTCAAGATACTTGACGTGGCTATCTATATCATACCCGGAGTGGTGTGCTTCGCATTGTGGCAGAAGGGATTCTTCGGCAGTGCCACTATCGAGCCTGACAACGCATATATGACACTTGTGACGCATCTGTTCCCTGTGGGTATGGTGGGACTTGTGATCGCCGTGCTCACAGCTGCGCTCATCAGTACAATCGGGTCGGCCCTCAATGCACTCAGCACTGTGTTCACTATGGATATTTATCTCAAGAATATCAACACGGGAGCCACGTCGAAGGAGATTGTGCGCACAGGTCATATCGTCACCATCGTGGGTGCCCTTGTATCGGTGGTAATCACTGTGGCAGTCGACAATATCAAGGGGATGGACCTTTTCAATGTGTTCCAGTCGGTACTGAGCTTCATCGCTCCTCCCATGGCCGCGGTGTTTGTGATGGGTGTGTTCTGGAAGCGGTGTACCACGCTTGCAGCCAATGTGGTGCTTACGTTCGGTACGATATTCAGCATAGGATGCGGAGTGCTCTATCTGTGGGTGATACCCCATGCAACGGAGCATGTGCATTTCATGATGCTGTCGTTCCTGATATTCGTGGTGCTTATCCTCAGCATGGTGGCAATCAGTTTTGCCGATAAGGCAGTGGCCGAGCGCGCTCCCATGGCTGTGGTCAAGACCAAGATGTCGGCAAGCGTGAGGATCGCCTGGATCGCCCTCGCACTGGTGATGATATCGTTATACATATTCTTCAACGGAAACTAATCATATAATAATATAAGATTATGACAACTAATTTCAAATCTCCGCTCAGCGGAATTATCCCTCCTCTCGTAACACCTCTTCTCGGCAATGATCAACTTGATGTTGCCAGCCTTGAGAACCTCATAGAACACCTCATTGCCGGTGGGGTGCACGGACTCTTCATCCTCGGAACCACAGGAGAGGAGCAGAGCCTCAGCTATCGTCTGCGCAAGGAGATGATTCATGAGACCTGCCGCATCAATGCCGGACGTCTGCCGGTGCTGGTGTGCATCACTGACACCTCGATCATCGAGAGTGCCAATCTTGCCAAGGTTGCCGCCGATTGCGGAGCATCGGCTGTGGTGAGCGCCGCTCCCTACTATTTCGCTACCGGCCAGCCTGAGCTCGCCGAGTTCTACGAGGATCTTCTGCCTCTGCTTCCCCTGCCCTTGTTCCTCTACAATATGCCCAGCCATGTGAAGGTGAATTTCTCGCCGGCTACCATACATCGTATCGCCGAGAATGAGAAGGTGGTGGGATTCAAGGACAGCTCGGCCAACCTGCCTTATTTCCAGTCGGTTATGTACACCATGAAGGACCGTCCCGATTTCGCTATGCTGATGGGTCCGGAGGAGGTGACAGCCGAGTGCGTGATGCTTGGTGCCCATGGCGGTATCAATGGCGGTGCCAACATGTTCCCCGAGCTGTACGTGGCTATCTATAATGCCGCCAAGGCCGGAAATCTCCAGGAGGTGTGGCGCCTGCAGCAGTACATCATGCAGATCAGTACTTCGATCTACAGCGTTGGTAAGCACGGATCGAGCTATCTCAAGGGTCTGAAGTGTGCCTGCTCGTTGCTCGGTGTGATCAAGGATGACTTTGTGGCCGCTCCTTTCCACAAGTTCAACGAGCCTGAGCGTCGCAAGATCCAGGAGGCTCTCGACCGTCTGCCCATACGTGACGGAAAGCTCATTTTCTAAAAACACCATAAACCGGACTCAAGTTGGGGTTCCTATGGAATCCCAACTCGAGTTTCTTTAATCTAACCTTATAACGTCCGAGGAGAGAGCAGATGTCTCGATCGGATTTCTTGCCATGAATTTCATAGATATAATAGTATTTTTAATATTTACGGTCGGCACTATACTGTTTGGCTACCTGTTTGGCCGTAAGAAACAGAGCAGTGACGAATTTACCCGCGGAGGCGGCAAAGTGCCCGGATGGATAGTAGGCCTCTCAATATTTGCATCATTCTGCAGTTCGATTTCATTTTTAGGATATTGCTCATCGGCGTTCATGGGCAACTGGAATGCGTTTGTGTTCACTATCTCCATATTGCCGGCCGGATTGCTGGCAATGTATTATTTCGTGCCGTTCTATAGGTCGCTCGGGAGCATCAGTGCCTACAGCTATTTTGAGAAGCGTTTCGGCCGCTGGGCGCGCCTGTATGCTTCGGTGTTTTACCTTTTTACGCAGGTGTGCCGTTCGGGTGCCATTCTGTTTCTCCTGGCGGTGCCGATGAATGTGCTCATGGGGTGGAGTATTCCTCTCGTGGTCACCGTCACAGGTCTCGGTATTATTCTGTATAGTCAGAAAGGCGGACTGAAGTCGGTGATATGGACCGAGGCTCTTCAAGGTGCAATCCTTGTGGTGGGAGCTGTGATATGCCTCATCACTCTGTACTGGGGTATGCCCGAGGGGCCGATGCAGGCTATAAATATATGTATGGAGCATAACAAGTTCTCGCTCGGAAGTTTCGAGGGGGGAATTGTGGAGAGTACTTTCTGGGTGTGTCTCATCTATGGAATGTTTACCAACCTCAATAATTTCGCCATCGACCAGAGCTATACCCAGCGTTATTGCGCCGCTCCGTCGCTGAGCGAGGCGCGTAAGAGTGCTTTCTGGGGATCGCTGCTCACGTTGCCTGTCAATCTCATACTTTTCCTCATCGGTTCGGGACTGTTTGCGTTCTATTATATAAATGCCGGGTCGTTGCCTGAGGGGATCAAGAGCGATTATGTGTTCCCGTATTTTATCATCAATGAAATGCCTGTAGGATTGGTGGGTCTGCTCATCGCTTCGATATTCTGTGCGGGCATGAGTACGGTGGCTACGAGCGTTACCTCGTCGGGTACGATTGTGCTTACCGATTTCTATTCCCATATGTTCCCCAATTCCAGCGATGCGCGCAAGGTGCTGGTGTTGCGTGTCGCATCGGTGGCGGTGGGTATCCTCGGCATAGGTGTTGCACTGTGTTTCCTCTTGGTGGATAATGCCCTTGATGCCTGGTGGGCATTGAGCAGTGTGTGCTCGGGCGGCGTATTGGGTATGTTCCTGTTGGCGTTCCTCTGTCCTAAGGCTAAGAAGTGGCATGTGGTGCCGGGTGTTGTGGTAGGCGTGGCTTCGCTTGTGCTTATCGCGCTTCAGACCAAGCTCACGGACTGGTGGGGGATTCCTCAGTTTGTGCATATCAATCTGAGTATCGTGATCAGTACCCTTCTCATATTTATGATAGGATTTATACTTGCACGGTTCTTTAGTAAGAAATAATTTCGAATATTAGTATAGAGGGGAAAGTATAGAGTATAGATAATGGTTTATTAGCCAGATATTTGCTCCATTTTAGACCACAGAACCAAAGATCAAGGAATCAAAGGTCAAAGAATCAAAGATAATTAAAATTTAGACCAAAGGACCAAAGATCTTTAGGTTTAGGCACCCACCAAGCCGCGAAGCGGCGATATACTCGTAGCCCACACAAACCGAGCACGCAAATCCCCGCAGGCCAACTACCCACTAAGCCTCGAAGAGGCGATGTAGTTATAGCCCCCCACGAGGGAACGTGCAAATCGCCCGTCAGGGCAAATTTGCGCGTTGCCGAGGTGTGGGGAAAACGAAACACATACCAAACCGGGCGTCGAAGACGTCCTATAATTCCCCGCGTCCACCCTCACATAACATCCTATATTCCACCAATATACCCCTAAAAATCCTCGGGCCTAATAATCTAATCCCTATACTCTATACTTCCTCCTCTATACTCAAAAATCCCT
>CAJUSW010000013.1 GCA_910589485.1 uncultured Duncaniella sp. | reverse complement strand
CGTTTCGTATCGCAGTTCTGCCATGGCTACTTTTCCTCTATCTTAAGATACGAAATAAAAAAATCAATACATTTCGTTTTTCCTGGGTATCACATTTCGTTTTTCGGATTATATACGCCTCAGTGAGAACCTTCGGCAGATTTTATTTCCGTTATGACTGACAGTTTGAACGCCTTTCGTACACAATGCGAAAGGCGTTTTAACTATATTGCCGTTTCACCAAAAAATTAAGTGATATGGCAAATATTTTTAAATCTCTGTTCGGTAAATCCGGACACCTACCATTGTTGGCGCCTCTCTTCCGTAAGGTGGTTGACTCTAAACATGGGCGCACCAAGGACCTCTATCAGCAGACATTAAGGAAAGTAGAGCGGTTCCAACCGGACTTCGAGTGTTTCCCTATCGAGGGAATGACGGTGGAATGGCTACAGAGCTTCGAGGGGTGGATGGCCGAGACAATGCCGAGCCGCAACTCGCGCAACGTCCACCTGCGCAACATACGCACGGTCTATTATGTGGCCCTCGATGACGAGTTGGTGACACGTAATCCTTTCCGTCGTTTCAAGATCCGCCCGGAGGCCACACGCAAGCGGTCGCTTACCGTAGCTCAGCTCCGCAAATTGGCCAATGTTGAGCTTCCCGAATGGCAAGCCAAATACCGCGATGCATTCCTGCTCATCTTCATGCTCCGTGGCATCAACCTCGTTGACCTATGCCACATCAAGGCTATGGAGGGCAGTTACATCCGCTATCGCCGTAGTAAGACCGGGGCACTGCTGGAAGTGAAAGTGGAGCCGGAAGCATTGGCAATCATCCGCCGGTTGCGTGGCAAAGGGCAGTTGCTCTACATGCTTGACAATGTTAAGGACTACCGCCAGTACACCGCACGTCTCAACGCCAATCTCCAGAAGATCGCGTCCATGATTCCCGGTATGCCCGCGATAACGAGCTACTGGGCACGTCACACATGGGCGAGCATCGCCTACAATAAATGCGACATCAGCAAGGATGTGATCAGTCAGGCCCTCGGCCACAGCCACGGAAGCAAGGTGACGGAGATATACCTCGACCGCGACAACCGCATTGTCCATAAAGCCAACCGGAAGGTGATAAAGCATGTGTTTGGCGATACTTCCGCTGGCGAATGAAATGACATTCGAGAGGAGTCGAGGGTGTGGCACTGTCGCTCCGAGCGGTTGATGGGAGCGTAAGATCAGGAGAGAGTTTCTGCGAGAAAGAGTGTTGCGGTGTTGCTTAACGCTCCATAGAGTGACATCAGCCCTGCGTCTTTCCGTCTCCACATCCCCACGAGACCTGCATTGCATTCCGGTTCTCGTGGGGTGTTACGCCTGCACTCCTGGTTCTTCTTTCACACTATTATGCTACAACACAGCATTACTCTTTCACACTCACTCCTTCCCTAACGCTCTGGCCCATCTACCACTCTACGCTTCACGCCACACCCTCGACACCTCTCCGAGCGTCATTATACCCCCTGCGGGGAGAGCGGAAGGTCTATCCCACCCCGAACCCCTCGGGGCAAGCAGTGGAACACTGCCGGTCGGCATGGTAAAGTGCAGGGCTATCGCTCGAACAAGAGATTTGGCCTCGTTCCTCAGCCACGAAGTTTCACCCGGACATTCAATCAAAATACACACCTGCATTGGCGGATAGGCTTTAGAGGGCATGTCATAGGAGCTTCGCTACCCATGACACGCCACTCTGTCACCTCTCTTATCGCCATTCAGGTAAGTATTTTGGTTGTGTGTCTTTTCGGGTGATACATCGACATCTCCTGTTCTCCCTCCAGCCTTATCTGCGCTTTACCGTCCCTCCCTATGCGTTCCACTTACAAATGCCCCGAGCCTAACGCCCCACAAGGGGGCAGAGCGGTAGACACCCACACTCTCGCTCATCTTCCTATCCTCGATGGCTCACGCATGGCTGTCGCGTTACCGTGCGTTGGCCTTTGGTGCGGTGTCTTATGCCGTGGTTGTGATGTTTGGGGCAGGTGGTCGCGGTCATTCCCTCGGTCTGCCTGTCTCACTCCCTTGCCCCACCCTCTACGCTCCCCCCTATCCTGCATATTCCGAACCTCGCTGAGAGGGCGGGAGGCTCTCGCTCCATAGGGCGGGCGGGGGGTCTCCCGACGGGCAAAAGGGGAGTTTTCCCCTTTTGAAACCCCTTGAACGCTGAAAAACAGCGTTTTGCATTTTCGACCGCTGGAAAATTGAAATTTTTCGTCAAAAATGCTTGCTATAATCCTTTGAACACCTTTTGACTGTCAAAGCTTTACGGTCTATGAAAACACCCTGTTTTGGCTGTCTTTCTTTGTCTTTTAGCGCCTCGCATGATTTGCTGACTTTTGCCAAAAATCTCTCTCCAAACTATGAGTGGCATAAAAGATACAGCAACCGTCACCCTGAATGTCAACGGCGCTCAAGCCAAACAGGTGTTATCTGACCTTGAGGAAAAAATTAAGTCGACTGAAGCTTCTATCAAGAAGATGCAGGCTGCAGGAGCTGACCCAAAGCATATTCAACAGGCAGAAAAACAACTCCGTACTTACCGTAAACAACTTGATGAGATGCGCTCGGCTACCGAGGGTGTCTCTAAAGCTCTGACCAATCTTGACCGCGCGACCCCACGCCAACTGGAAAAGGCTCTCCGCACTTTAAACCGCCAGTTGAAGGATATGACTCCGGGGACAGCCACATGGCAATCTCATATCGAGAAAATCCAACAACTACAGGCACAACTGAAGCAACTCAAAACGCAGGTACAAGGCCAAGAGTCTCTATGGCAACGTTTCACAAAATGGTGGTTTCAGTGCGGGCAGGCCGTTGCGGCCGTTGTGGCTGGTTATCAGACCCTGTTGACCACGCTTCGGAGTTACGTCAATGACTTCGCTTCCATGGAGGAGGAAATCGCGAATACACGTAAGTTTACAGGTATGTCGGAAGCGTCAGTCAGAAACCTAAACAATGAATTCAAGAAAATTGATACAAGGTCATCCCGCGAGCAACTCAATAAACTTGCTCAAGAGGCTGGCCGTCTTGGTAAATCTTCAAAAAAGGATGTGTTGGAGTTCGTCAATGCAGCTGACATAATCAATGTCGCTCTTGACGAACTTGGTGATGGGGCAACTCTTGAAATATCGAAAATCACAGATATCTTCAATATTGAACAGAAATATGGCACTTACGATTCTATGTTGAAAGTGTCTTCAGTCGTAAACGATTTATCTCAGAGCTGTACGGCTTCAGCTCCGTATATAGTTGAGTTCACTAAACGCCTGGCAGGTGTAGGTGCTCAAGCCAATATGACTGTACCGCAGATTATGGCTTTCGGTGCTACTATGGATGCCCTTGGTCTGAATGTTGAGATGTCTGCAACAGCAGTTTCACAATCTATAATGAAACTGTTCCAAAAACCAAAAGAGATAGCTCAAGCATTGGGATTGGATGTGAAGAAGTTTACAGACACTCTCCGTAAGGATACTACTCAAGGTTTTTTGACATTCCTCGAAGCCATAAACAAACTTGGAGGTGGGAAAGATGGTGCAGGAATGATGGCTCTTGCCCCGCTATTTGAGGATCTTCAACTTGACGGGGCCCGCATGTCCGCTGTCCTTGGTAGCGCAGCTCAAAAAGTTAATGTCCTTCGTTCTCGTATTGATGAAGCTAACGACTCTTTCAAGAAAGGAACTTCTACACTCAACGAATATTCTATTTTCAATAATACCGTTCAAGCCTCACTTGATAAGGCAAAGAACAGACTTCATAATATTTCTGTTGAGTTAGGTGAGGTACTGTCGCCTCTGATGGTCCATTTTATATCCTCCTCTTCCGCTGTAATGCAGTCGCTCATGGCCATCATTACTTTTACAGGAAAATACAGAGGAGAAATTGCTTCTCTTGTCAGTGCCTATGTCATTTATCGTAGTGCGATTGTGGTTCACAACGCACTACTCGATCTTACTGCCACCAAAACTTTACTCGCTTCTAAAGCTACTGCGCTATGGCACACTGTTCAATCCAAAATGTCAGGAGTCCTCGCTATAGGGCGTACCGCCATTGCGGCTGTCACAAATGCTGTCCAATATTTTACTAACGGTCTCCAAGTAAACTATGCAATGCAACAGAGATGGCGAGCCGCAATGGCCGGAATGTCATTCGCTTCTTGGACAGGCTTGATTCTTGCATTGGCCTCTGCCATAATGATAGTGTATAGAAATATGAAACGACTGGAGGAAGAGGCTCGAGTCGTTGATAAAGTCAGAAAGGAAGCCATAAAAAAAGTCGGTGAAGAGCGTGTATCTCTCGATCTCCTTTTGGATGCTGCAAATAACGAAACTCTTTCGTTGGCTGAAAGGCATAAAGCCATTGCAAGATTGAACGACATAATCCCTGACTATAACGGGCAACTGGACGAGACTACCGGAAAATATAAGGCAAATAAGAAAGCTCTTGATGATTACCTTACATCGCTTACACGCCAATATGAACTTGAAGGGGCAAAAAGTAAATTGTCGGATATTGGTAAAGAAAAGGCGGAAGCTAAAATTGAGCTTACATCAGCTCAAACCAATTATGATAAAGCGGTTGCGTCTTTCAGCTCGGGTAAAGGCATCCAATATACTACATCTTGGGGTATGGTTGGTAATACCGGAGCGGATAATACCTCCCATCTGGCTTCGGTATTGAAAAGTGCCGAATCTAAATACATGTCTATAGTTCGCAAGGAACAACGTATTCTTGATGCCTATGGTATCGAGCTTCAAAAGGCGGAATTAAAAGATAGTTCTGAATCTTCGACGAATGATGATAAATCAGATCTCGCTAATGGTGGAATGTATCATTCTGCCAAAGAAATAAAAAAGGAGGCGAAAAAAGCACTCGCCGATGCGAAGCGTGAATTGGCAAAGGCGAACGAATCTTATAAAGCTGCGATGGATCGGGCCAAAGGCCTATGGGAGTCCGGCTCGGCGGATAATATCATGGCATATTCCACAGGTGACCGTACCTATGAAGATTATATCGCCGAAAAAGAGCGTCTTGATATGAAATATGTTCAGGATCGTATCGCCATCTATAATAATCTCTATCAGAATGAATCCAAGGAAAACAAAGCTCTCCTCCTTAAATATGATGAAGATTATCAGGCACTGCTCTTGAAAAGGGCTGAACTTGACAAGAAGTTTTCCGATGCCAGGGCAAAATCCAACATCGATAAACTTAAACGTGAGATGAAAGAGAACCAGGATGCCTATAATCTGCTATTCTACAATCCGGATAGTGATTTTTACGGGGATGCCTATGCTCAACAGGAGGCCATTCATCAGCTCCGAATCAGGTATCTCACCAAATTCCGCGACCTGTATAAGAAAGGTTCTGAAGAATATCTTCAATACGAACGTCAGATTGAGGATGAAAATGCTTCGGCCATTCTTGCTAAACGAAAATCTTATCTCGAGAAATTAGAGGAATGGCGCACGAACTATTCTTATCTGACACTTTCCAAGCGTCGCGATCTTGAAGTCAAAATCCTTGATGGTCTTCATCAGCGCGGAATTGTCAAGGAAGAGGAATATCAGCGCATATTGGCTCAGATCAGGCAGAAATATTCCTCTGAAATGTTCTCTTCTGAAGATGGTAAGATAGATTATCGTTCCTCAGGCGATCAGATGAAAGGCAGACGTCAGGCTCAGAATGATGAGAAACTAACAGAGTTTGATCGCATCCAGTCTTTATATGATCAGGGATTGATGACTGATGAACAATATCATCAAGCAAGGCGAAATGTCACCAAACACTATGCGGATCTTATGTTCGAGGACATCCGTAGTGGCCTCGATGAACAGACCCGTATGCTTTTTGATCTTGGTACGGCCTGGCAGACTCTTTTTGCCGGAATTGCTGAGACCGGCAAAATCAGTTTTGAGGATATCGGGAGTGTCGCTCAAGCCACATTCGCCGTCATGAGCGCAGGTCTTGAGATGTACGGACAATTTGCCGAGGCTCAAGCCAGGATTGAAATTGCCAATGTTCAAAGACGCTACGACAAGGAGATCGAACTTGCACAAGGTAACAGCTATAAGACTGCTAAACTCGAAAAGAAGAAAGAAGAAGAAATCGCAAGATTAAAAAAAGAGGCAACCCGTAAAGAGTTTAACATAAAGGTAATAACTGCAATAGCTCAAACTGCTCAAAACGCATTAGCAGCTTATGGTGCCGGTCTCCAGGCCGGTTTCCCAATGGCGTTATGGCTTGCTCCTACCTTGGCCGGACTCGCCACTGCCAATGGTCTCGTGCAAGTTGCACTGTTGAAGAAACAACAGCAAGCCGCCGAGGCAGAAGGTTATGCGGAAGGAGGTTTTACCAAAAAAGGTTCTAAATACGAGCCGGCAGGAATTGTTCATGCTGGAGAATGGGTAGCCTCTCAGAAATTACTCGCTAATCCTGTCGCTCGTCCTCTGATTGACGCGCTTGATTACGCACAACGTACAAATACTTTTGGCTCCCTTAAGGGGGATGATGTATCTCGTTCTATTACAGCTCCGGTGACCATCGCACGTTTAACAGAAGGTGATGCTTCATCAGCCGCACTCATAGCATCCGTTCTTAACAGTACCGAAGTCATATCAAGGCTAAACGATCGGCTCGATGAGCCATTTGTTACTGTCAATACTGTTACTGGAGATCATGGCATCAAACAGGCTCAGGACGAATACTCTCGACTCATCAATAACGTGACACCTAAAAAATACAAGAAATGATTATCTACATCAATGATAAGCCTGCGGTTCTTAAGGCCGGCTCCAGTTTTGAGTACATTGTGGAGAACCGTTTATTCTTAGGTCGCGATGGTTATACCCTTGCTCTCACTTTCCCTCTGAATGATTGCCCTCAGAACCGGGACATATTCGGTTACATTAACAGAATGGATGTCTCAAAGAGGAAACTTCTGTATGAATGTTCTATCATTGATAAAGGGGTTTCTCTGTTCGGTACTCTTCAGATCACAGATCTTGACAATGCGGATGTTAAGGCTCAATTCTCTGAAGGCCGTTGCGAACAGATAGTGAACTCCTCTCTTGATGATATCTATATAAATCAACTTGATCTGGGAGAATGGCCGGAATATGCTCCAAACGAAATTCTTCCAGCCGATGCTCTTAGAAGATCAAATGCTGTCGCTTTCCCATGGGTCAATACTGCTCATCCGACCCCTATTCAAAATCAAGTCGACAGGAACGGTGAAATATTTTGGAAATGGAGCCCAGAAACTACTAAGCTATCTTGGCAACCTTTCCTGTTGTTTATTACTAAGAATATATGCTCTGCGATTGGATATGAATACGATTTCTCGGAATGGGAAAATAGTCCCTTCAGTCATCTCATAATATGCAATACTCTTCCTGCGGCTTGGGATATACCCCAGTATGCAAAAGCACTGCCATCTTGGACCGTCTCAGAGTTTTTTGAGAAACTTGAGTTGTTCATGGCTTGTGAGTTTGATTTTGACCACCGGGCTAAAACGGTATCGTTCAGTTTTTCTAAATCTGTAATAGATAAGCTTCCGGAAGTACAAATTACATCTGTTGTCGACAGCTATAATGTGAAGGTCTCCAAAGAGGGTAATTCCTCTTGCGATTATATCGGTGTTAAGAACATTGTATATAAAGATAGTGGGCATCAACTATCCAATTATTACGATTGCAGTTGGATGATGGAATCATGGCCGGAAAAAGAGATCGTGCGATACGACACTATGAGCGAACTACTTCAAATGAATCCTTATCCATCTGCATATTGGACAGGTAACACATTCCATGTCGATAACTTATACGGCATTCCTAAAGATGGATCTTCCGGACGCCCGAATGTGGGCGTTCCGAACAATGGATACCCGGCTTTCTGTCTGCTGTATGCTAAAGATGTCGACACATATTTCACGTATCGATCAATCGGACTGTCCCCTGCTCCAGCCGCACCCGGGATCCCTGATTTAACATTGGAATCCTTCAAGTATCAGGATTACGAATTAAGACCAGTGAATGTTTTTGGATCTATGAATCCGAATGTTGATGACTCAGAAGAAATCGAATTCGTTCCCGTATGCATAGATCATACTGACAACGATCATGGATACGCAATGATCCTTTCACCATCTGAATTCAATGAATCGGTCATAGAGGATGATTTCTCACACACGGATGTCGCTCAACTCCGTGTGGCTCAAACCATCGAACAAGGGGAAAAGGAACGTGGCTCAGCATACTACGACACCATATATGTCGCATTTGCACAAGTGGAAGGAGAGGCTTCTGTTAGGAATATGCCATATCCTATAATCGATTTTGTGTCGATGTGGAAGAAAGATTTCTTCTCTTATCCTAAAGACTTCTCAATCCGAAGATCTGGAAACTCAACACCCTTAGTTATGCAGCTTCCCAAGATTGATCCCTTGTGTAAATTCAATTTCTCTTTCCTCGCTGATTCTATTCCAAATCCTCGTGCCATATTCAATATTGCCGGCAAACGATACATATGCGAAAAAATAACCGCAACATTCTCAGAAAATGGAATGTCGCAGTTATTGAAAGGTGAATTTTATCCGCTCATCGAGGACTAAAGAGCCCCGTCATGATCGAGTATGTCTTTGTTTGCCTCTACATCGCTATGGTCCGTGTAAATCTCTGTTATTGCAAGAGACGAGTGGCGAGCCTGGTCTCGGACATCGATTGCGGCCATTTTCCTCTTTAACATTTCTGTGATGCCGGTATCTTTGAGGCTGTAGAATTTCCATTCCTTTTTCAGCTTCAAAGCCCGACGTACATTTTCCCAATGGTCTCGGAAATGCTTTGGATCAATTTCCACACTCCCCGGCTTAAGCCTGTAAGAGAAGATGAAGTCGTCCATTGGTGCCGAGAATACCCCAATTTCGATGCCGTACTGGATCACTTTCTTAGGGATGGTAACTGTTTGCGTTTTCTTATTCTTGCTGAGTTCGCCAGGGATTGTCAGTGTGCATTGCTTTAAATTGAAATGTCGCACTCTCAGGCGCGTCATCTCGACCGGACGTATGAAACTATAATAGAGCAGATAGCATGCGAACAGGAAATCCGGCTCTCTTTCCCGGCAATACTCGGATATCTTCTTTATAACATCTGTTGGAATAACAGTACGCTCCTTATTGTATAGCCGTTTGCTGATGGGAGCAATCCCTTCTGTCGGACGCGTCTTAAGATACCCCTTTTCAACGAGAAACCCACTGAATACTCTCAGAAATCCCAGATAGTTATTCCTGGTCTGCGCTCCATTGTTCCTATCTATAAACACCCAATCGAGATAATCAACGCAAAAAGCCCTGTCGAATTGATACATGTAATAGATGGGCTTCTGCGTTGATATATACTCCTTGAGGATCTTTACATAAGATTTGTATCCTGAGTAGGTCTCCTTACGATATAGACCATCATCCATCATCTTCTCTATATGAGAGACGTAACGATTTAATCCCTCCTCAAATGTAATCAGGTTTGCAATATCCTTCGCTATCCATGGATTCCAACCATGTTGAAGCTGATCATTTAAACGGGCAATGATCTCTTTTGCGTATTTGCGACGTTTACACAGTCCGTTAATACGATTTATCTTAATCGTCTTACGTCGGAGTTTACCGATCTCAGGATCGAAAGCGTGGAACTCTACATAAGCTCCAGCCCCGTTCTCTTTATAGACCGGAGGTGTGTACTGTCGGATTGCGGCCGTACTGATGACCGTACTAACGGCCCTCTTCTCCTCTACCACATCTGAACTGTGGGATTGTTTAGGGTACATTTTTTTTGACATTTCTTGTGGAAATGCCAGGGTTTGTACAATTTTTATAGGTCGTTCCGGAATTCGGCGATGTTCCGTTTTTGTTCCGGCTAATTTAGAAAATCGCCCGCAACTATGTAAGTTGCAGGCGATTCTTTCCTAATCAGTCGGGGTGACTAGACTCGAACTAGCGACCTCACGCCCCCCAGACGCGTACTCTAACCAACTGAGCTACACCCCGATTAGGCTTCTTTTTTGTTTTGCGTTGCAAAGGTAGGGACTTTTTTATTACCCACCAAATTTTTCTGCTATATTTAACACTTGTTAACTCAAAATTCCTTTATTCCAACTGTTTTCAAGGGGCCATAAATGGGACAAAATAGGCACACAGGCTTTGATCAGCAACGGCAATTAATTATGATTCAGGCAATTCACTATCGGAATTGTGTATCACAAACTCATCATAGTAAGAAAGCAACAATGTGGTGAGCGGAATTGCAATTATGAGCCCTATCATACCCAGGAGGGTGCCCCAAATTGAGAGAGAGAGGAAGATTATGGCGGGATTCATGCTCATCGCCTTGCCGATGATGCGCGGGGTGAGGAAGAAATCCTGTATCGCCTGTACTATTATATATACAGCCATGGTCTCCCAAAAGAGGGTCCAGAAGCTGACATCGCTGCTCACCGAGCACACGAGGCATATGAGCGTGGCAGGGATAAGGGATATGAGCTGAAGGTAGGGTACCATGTTGAGAAGGCCGATGAACATGCCGAGCACTATGGCCATGGGCAGGCCGATAATGAGGAAGCCAACAGAGAAAAGCACTCCCACAATGAATGCCACCAGGGCCTGGCCACGGAAATAACGGTTCATGGACACCTTGACATCACGGCCTATCTTGAACACCACCTTACGGTATTTAGGCAACACAAGATGCTTGAACCCGCGCGAGATGCGCTCGTAGTCGATCATGATGAACACCACATAGAGCAACACTATGGCCCAACTGAAAAGGCTCATCACAAAGGATATGGATCCCGATATGAGCGACCACGATGCGGAGAGGCCCTCCTCGATCATGCGTGACCACTCGTCGCGCGAGAGCTTGGAGGCAAGCAACTCGAAATCGAGATTGCGTCGCAGGAATGAGTGGAGCGACTCGGGGATGAAGGGGATGCTGTGGTTGGTGGCGGCATAGGTCTTGAACATCGCGGCCATCTGGGCGGACTCATGTATGATCATAGGCACCACAAAATAGCACAGGGCCGTGAAGAAGAATGTCATCTCGAAGAGGGTGACAAGCGTGGCTATCACACGTCCGCGCAACTGGAGCAACTCGCGGTTGAACTGTACAAACGGCTCGAAAAGATAGGCTATGAGACACCCTATGAGAAACGGCAACAACACTCCCTTGAGGATGTTGACAAGCCATATGATACCGATGAACAGCACACAGTTTATGACAAGACGCACGGTGCGGTCAAGGTTATAAGGCTGAGTATGTGGCATGATTGTGTGGGGTTGGGTTGATTTGAAGTCACGAATTTAGTGATTTTATTCCGATTTTACATATTTTTGACTAATTTTGTCCACCAACCGCACGATGTGCACCGCCATATACAATCCAATCATCGCCAAATATTTTACAATCAAATAGATACACAAAAATGGAAAAAGTAACCAACAACATCATCGAGCCGGGTCGCCGCCTGCTTTCGGACAAGGCCTGGGCACGATGGACAGCATTGGCACTCGTGGCATCCATGATGCTGTTTGCCTACATGTTTGTCGACGTAATGTCGCCGCTTCAATCACTGATTCAGACCCAGCGCGGGTGGTCGCCGGACGCATTCGGCTACTACGCGGGAGCCGAGTACATCCTGAATGTGTTCGGCTTTCTCATTCTTGCAGGTATAATCCTCGACAAGATGGGAGTGCGCTTCACCGGCACACTGTCGGCATCGCTCATGGTGATAGGCGCATGCATCAAGCTGTATGGTATCAGCGAGGGATTCCAGGGCACGGCCCTGGAACAGTGGCTCAGCTCATGGTGGGTGGCAATGCCCGGCAGCGCCAAACTGGCCGCCCTCGGCTTCATGATATTCGGCTGCGGATGCGAGATGGCCGGCATCACGGTATCGAAGGCACTGGCAAAATGGTTTGAAGGCAAGGAGATGGCTCTTGCGATGGGCCTGGAGATGGCTATCGCGCGCATAGGCGTGTTCTTTATATTCACTATCTCGCCCCGCTTGGCCGACAGCGTTATGCCCCCGTCGGTAGTGGTGCCCGTAGCCTTCTGCTCGGCACTGCTCTGCATAGGTCTGCTCGCGTTCATAGTGTTCACCTTCATGGATGCCAAGCTCGACCGCGAGATGGGCGCCACAAAGGTGGCCGAGGCTGAGGCCGACGAGGAGTTCAAACTCTCGGACGTAGGCGCTATATTCAGCAGCAAGCTGTTCTGGATCATCGCAATGCTGTGTGTGCTCTATTACTCAGCAATTTTCCCGTTCCAGCGCTATGCAGCCAATATGCTCCAGTGCAACCTCGGCATCTCGGAGACCCAGGCATCCGACATATTCCGCTGGTTCCCTGTAGGAGCCGCCTGCCTCACCCCCTTCCTGGGCTATTTCCTGGACCGCAAGGGTAAGGGCGCCACAATGCTCATACTCGGTGCAATACTCATGATCGTGTGCCACCTGACATTTGCGTTCATCGTGCCCTCGACCAAGAGCGAACTTATCACCTACTCGGCTATCGTGGTGCTGGGCGTATCGTTCTCGCTTGTGCCCGCAGCCCTGTGGCCCTCGGTGCCCAAGATCATGGACAAGCGTTTCCTCGGCAGTGCCTACTCGCTGATATTCTGGGTACAGAACATCGGTCTGGCTTTCGTGCCCATCATTATCGGCAAGGTGATCACATGGTCCAACCCCGGCGTTACCGATCCGTTGCAGTATGACTACACCATGCCTATGTGCTTCTTCGCATCGCTCGGCGTGCTGGCGCTGGTGTTCGGCATCATACTCAAGTCGATGAATGCCATACACCATTACGGCCTTGAGGATCCCAATATCAAGGAGGATTTCGAGGATGTACGTATCGACGGCGAGGCATAATCAGCTGACGCGAACATAGAAATCATAACGCAACGGTCCGGATCACGAGATCCGGACCGTTTTTCACTCCTCTCACGCAAAAAAATACCGACCGCACGGGCCTGATAGCTCATACGGTCGGTTAATTTTATACCATTGCGGCCTTTACGATTCAGGCCACGGCGTGTCAACCATACTGGATGGTACCGTCGGGGTTGCGGTACTGGTCGAAGCTCTTCTCGTACTGGTCCATGGCACGGAGGCTCATACCCATGCTCGAGAAACCGCCATCGTGGAAGAGGTTCTGCATAGTCACCTTGCGGGTGAGGTCGGAGAACATCATGATGCAATAGTCGGCACATTCGTCGGCTGTGGCATTGCCCAGAGGGGACATGCGGTTGGCAAAGTCCATGAGGGAGTCCATACCCTTGACACCGCTACCGGCAGTGGTGGGAGTGGGCGACTGGGAGATGGTGTTGATGCGGACGTGCTTCTCGCGGCCATAGATGTAACCGAAGCTACGGGCGATGGACTCGAGGAGCGCCTTGGCATCGGCCATGTCGTTGTAGCCGAACATGGTGCGCTGGGCGGCGATGTAGCTAAGAGCGACGATGCTGCCGTACTCGGCGATGGCATCGAGCTTCTTGGCAGCCTGGATCATCTTGTGGAATGATACAGCCGAGATGTCGAGGGTCTTATTGAGGAGATCATAGTCGATGTCGTCATAGAGACGTTTCTTTCTTACATTGGGCGACATGCCTATGGAGTGGAGCACGAAATCAATCTTGCCACCGAGCACCTCCATAGAACGGCTGAACACCATCTCGAGATCCTCAACATTGGTAGCGTCGGCAGGAATCACCTCAGCACCCAGCTTCTCGCCGAGCTGAGATACCTCGCCCATGCGCACAGCAACGGGAGTGTTGCTAAGAGTGATGATAGCGCCCTCCTCAACGGCCTTCTCGGCCACTTTCCAGGCAATACTCTTGTCGTTAAGCGCGCCGAATATCACGCCGCGCTTACCTTTCAGAAGATTATAACTCATAAGGTTTCTGTTTGACCGGAATCACCTTCGTTTTATCAGGAGAGTCCGTAGGTTATGTTCTTGAAAAATACTTTTCGCGGGGCAAAGTTACGAAAAAATCCCCTTATGGACAACTTCTTACGCAGTAAAGGAGATAAGAAGGGCCACCACGAGGATATCGTGACGGCCCTTAATATACTGTTGATTAATAATCTACGCGGGGATCAATAGGCAAACATGGGATAGTCGGCCATGATGGCGTTGACCTTGGTGCGGACGGCCTCGATCACAGCGGGATCGGCAGGAGCGCGGAGCACGGTGTCGATCATCTCGGCGATCTCGCCCATGAGGGGCTCCTTGGCACCACGGGTGGTGATGGCGGGAGTACCGAGGCGGATACCTGAGGTCTGGAAGGGTGAACGGCTGTCGAAGGGCACCATGTTCTTGTTGGCGGTGATGTCGGCCTCAACGAGAGCCTTCTCGGCCACCTTGCCGGTGAGATCGGGGAACTTGGTGCGGAGATCCACGAGGATGCAATGGTTGTCAGTGCCACCTGAAACGATCTTGTAGCCCTTGTCGACGAGAGCGGCTGCGAGAGCGGCTGCATTCTTCTTGACCTGGAGCTGATATTCCTTGAACTCAGGCTGAAGAGCCTCGCCGAACGCTACGGCCTTGGCTGCGATGACGTGCTCGAGCGGACCGCCCTGCACACCAGGGAACACGGCTGAGTCGAGCAGAGAGGACATCATGCGTACCACGCCCTTGGGAGTAGTCTTGCCCCAGGGGTTCTCGAAGTCCTTGCCCATCATGATGACACCGCCACGGGGACCGCGGAGAGTCTTGTGGGTAGTGGTGGTAACGATATGAGCATACTTCACGGGGTTGTCAAGCAGACCAGCGGCAATGAGACCTGCGGGATGAGCCATGTCGACCATGAAGATGGCACCGATCTCGTCGGCCAGACGGCGCATGCGGGCATAATCCCACTCGCGGCTGTAGGCGCTGGCACCACCGATGATGAGACGGGGACGCTCGCGACGTGCCACTTCCTCCATCTGCTCGTAGTCAACGAGGCCTGTCTCGGCATCCACGTTGTACTCAAGAGCCTGGAACATGAGGCCCGAGAAGTTGACGGGGCTACCGTGGCTCAGGTGTCCGCCGTGGCTGAGGTTGAGGCCCAGGAACTTGTCGCCGGGCTTGAGGCATGCCATGAATACTGCCATGTTGGCCTGAGCGCCTGAATGGGGCTGAACATTGGCCCACTCGGCACCAAACATCTGCTTGAGACGGTCGATGGCAAGCAACTCGGCCTCGTCGACCACTTCGCAACCACCATAGTAACGGTGGCCGGGATATCCCTCGGCATACTTGTTGGTGAGGCATGAGCCCATGGCCTGCATCACCTGGTCACTTACGAAATTCTCCGAGGCAATCAGTTCGATACCTTTTTTCTGGCGTTCATGTTCGCGCGCGATGATGTCGAAAATCGCGTTGTCTCTCTTCATATAAATATAATTAAAGATGGTTTTTTCATTTTTTCTTCACACTCCAGCCGAAGCGTCCGAGCGGTTCTCCCTGAGCGAAGTAGTGTCCGTGGGAGTAATTGAGGAGGCCGGCGGCACCGAGGTCGAAGGCTCCGGTAGCGGGGTCGATCAGGGAGTCCTCGGCAAGCACGTTGACCACATCGGCAATGAACATGTCGTGGCTTCCGAGCTTGACTATCTCCTTCACCCTGCACTCGATGGCCAACGGGGACTCGGCGATGTAGGGGCAAGCCACTTTCTCGCCTTGCATCGGGGTGAGGCCTGTCTCCTGCCACTTGTCGTAATCGGCTCCCGACCTCACTCCCACCCAATCCGTGGCACGGGCCATGGAGGCAGTGGTGAGGTTGATGGTGAACTCCATGTTGTCCCTGATCATGGGATAGGAGTAACGCTCGGGGCGCACGGAGATATAGCACATGGGCGGATTGGTGCAGATGGTGCCGGTCCAGGCCACTGTGAGCATGTTGCTACGCTCCATGGTGCCACATGTGACTATCACCGCAGGGAGGGGATAGATCATAGTGCCCGGTTTCCATGAGACTTTTGCCATAGTGTGATGAGTGGATGATGGGTGGATCAGATTATCTGTGCGTCGGTGCTCTTGACAGTGTGGGAGCAATAGTGGCATGCGATGGTGACGTCCTCGCGGTCGATGACGCTGAAACGTGTGCGCATGGGCTCGTTGTTGGTGATGCACTTGGGATTGCCACACTTCACCAGGCCGTAGATGGTGTCGGGGAGAGTGACGGGAAATTTCTCAACCACCTCGTAGTCACGGATGATGTTGACCACGGCTGCGGGCGCGATCAGGGCGATGCGGTTGAGGGTAGCCTCGGGGAAGAACACGTCGGCCACCTTTATTATACCTTTGTGGCCAAGTTTCTTGCTGTCGAGGTTGTTGCCGATGGTCACGGCCGACTTCACCTTCTCTATACCCAGGATCTTGACAGCCTTGAACAGGACCTCGGAGGGAATATGGTCGATCACAGTGCCGTTGCGCAAAGCAGCCACGGCGAGTTCTGCTTTAGATATATTGGTCATAAGCTTATAGAATGACTGAGAGGTGTATTTAATCGTTGACTTCGATACCGAGCGAACGGCATATCAGGGCCTGACGTGCGTAGAGACCGTTGCGGGCCTGCTCGAAATAGTAAGCCTTGGGGTTATCGTCGACATCCTGGGCTATCTCGTTGACACGGGGCAGGGGGTGAAGGATGCGTAGGTTGTCACGTGCATCGGAGAGCATGGCGTTGTTGAGGTTATAGAGGTCCTTGACGCGCTCATACTCCATTATGTCGGCAAACCTCTCGCGCTGAACGCGGGTCATATATATAATGTCGCTGGTGTTGATCACCTCGGGCGAGAAGTCGGTGTGGTCGGTGTAGCGTATGCCGTTTTCGCGGCAGAAAGCCTTGTACTCCTCGGGCATATCCAGCTCCTTGCATGCCACGAAGCGGAATGTGGGGTTGAAGTAGCGCATGGCCATGATGAGGGAGTGGACGGTGCGGCCGTATTTGAGGTCGCCCACGAGGGTGATGGTGAGATTCTCGAGAGTGCCCTGGGTCTTGTAGATGGAGTACAGGTCGAGCATGGTCTGCGAGGGGTGCTGGTGGGCACCGTCGCCGGCATTTATGATGGGGATATCGGTCACCTCGGTGGCGTAGAGGGCGGCTCCTTCAAGGAAATGGCGCATCACTATGAGGTCGGCATAGTTGCTCACCATCTTGATGGTGTCCTTCAGTGTCTCACCCTTGGAGGTGGAGGTGTTGGAAGCATCGGAGAAACCAATGACGCGGCCACCCAGACGGTTGACGGCGGTCTCGAAGCTGAGACGTGTGCGCGTGGAGGGCTCGAAGAACAGTGTAGCTACTACTTTGCCCTCGAGCAGACGGCGGTTGGGTCGTTCTTCAAACTTCCTGGCCGTGTCGAGCAGGCTAAGTATCTCATCGCGACTTAAATCGCTGATTGACACAAGACTTTTAGTATTCATTGCAATGAGGTGTGAAATGCATCGTGAGTTTACTGCAAAGTTAAACAGAATTTTTGACAATTACTCAGAGTGCATCCAAAAAAGTTTCCTCGGTTTCCCGGATTTGAAGCGGATTCCGGAGCGGATGATGCGGGATTTCCAACCGGGGTCAAAAGCAATTGCCGAGCTCACGTTTTATCTCGCGGAGGAGGCGGGTGGTGCGGCGGTTGACAATGAGCGAGATCACGCATCCCGCAAGGGAGCCGAGCACACATGCCGGGAGCATCACTGCTCCGTAGCTGCGGGTCATGGTGAAGATCATGAAGATCATAAGCGGTATGGCAAGCACAATCCCGATGATACGGCGCGAGGAGCGGAGGGCCTCGATGCGGTAGACCCGGCGCAGGACATCACGGAGAGTCATACGGGTGACATCAAGCGACCTCAACGCACGATACTGTATGTAATGCATTATGCCCATGGATATGAAAAATATTCCCACAAGGAGTGCCATGAGCGGATGCTCGCTCCCGAGAGGAAGGATGCAACACACGGCTATGGCACACACCGCTATCATCCTGAGGCTTATGCGCATGAGGCGGTCGCGGATGGTGAGACGGCCGTCACACTGCCCCACCCTCCTCTCGACCCGCGAAGTCTCTTGACCGGGATCGGGTATATCTATAGAATTCCATACCTGTCGTAGATCGTTGATTTCCATGGTGTCATTCCTGTTTGTTTCGTTCGATTAGCTTCTGTTTGATGCGGTGCAGACGGGTGGCGACAGTGTTGCGCGGCAGGCCCGATATCTCGGCAATCTCGTCGTAGCTCTTCTCGTCCAGCCACAGGAGTATTATTGCCTTGTCCATCTTGTCGAGGCATGATATGAGACGGTACATGCGGTTGAGACGCGCCATGCGTCCATCGTCCTCACAAGCAAATTCGGCAAGTGCATCAAGCCCCACCTTGCCTTGCTGATGGCGGCCGTTGTGCCTGTAATAAGTGATACATGTGTTGAGGGCCGTGCGGTAGAGCCATGTCGACATCCTCGAGTCACCGCGATAGGATTCCATGCCCTGCCACACATTGGCGAGGACTTCCTGATACAGATCGTTGAGATGGTCACCGTCGGTGGCATACATGTAGCAGACCTTGTAGATCATCCTGCGGTTGTCATTGACAATCGCCATGAAGCGGGCCTCCTTATCTGCTCTCGTGGTGGACATATATTCAGTAGGACGCGAATTTAGCGTAAAAGTTCCATACGGAACGAAACTTTTTTCATAATTTCGCGACAAATATATCATATGAATGAGATATTACAGATAGAGAATGTGAGCAAATCGTATGCCTCGCACCGTGCGCTCGATGATGTGAGCATCGATGTGCCACGCGGAGGGGTGTACGGCCTGCTCGGGCCCAACGGTGCCGGAAAGACCACCCTGATACGAATAATAAACCACATCACGGCTCCCGACTCGGGACGTGTGCTGTTCAACGGACATCAGTTGAGCGAGGCTGACGTGACCAACATAGGGTATCTGCCCGAGGAACGCGGACTGTATAAAAAGATGACCGTTGGGGAGCAGGCTGTGTTCTTCGCCCGGCTGAAAGGGCTGTCGCGCACCGATGCCACAAGGGAGCTGAGGAAATGGTTTGAGAAGTTTGACATACTGCCCTGGTGGAACAAAAAAGTGGAGGAACTCTCCAAAGGTATGGCCCAGAAGGTACAGTTCATCGTCACAGTGTTGCACCGGCCTGAACTGCTGATATTTGACGAGCCGTTCTCGGGATTCGACCCCATCAATGCCGAATTGCTCAAGAGGGAGATTCTCGACCTGAAGGACCAGGGCTCGACGGTGATATTCTCGACCCACAACATGGCATCGGTCGAGGAGATATGCGACAATATCACGCTCATTAACAAGAGCCGAAACATACTGAGCGGAAACGTGGAGGAACTGAGGAGGGAATTTTTCTCCGACAGATATGACCTCACATATTCGGGCGACACCGAGGCTCTCATCTCGGCTCTGACCCCTATCGCCGACTCGTTCACCCCGATGGAGGCTGACAGCCAGGGACGGCTGAAACTGTCGGTGCACCTGAACGGTACCGCACCGCTACGCGACATGATAGCCACAGCCAACGACACTGTGACCTTGGCAGGGATCACTGAAAGCCTTGCCTCAATGAACGATATATTCATCCGCACTGTCACAAGCGACAGTGACAACACAACCGATCAAGCATGTCAAAAATAGGAATAATCATAGAGCGCGAATACATGGAGAGGGTGAAGAAAAAGAGCTTCATCTTCACCACGATACTGATGCCGTTGCTGATGCTCGGACTGATGGCCCTTCCGGCACTGATCATGGCATATGTGGACGGCAGCGAGACCAAGATAGCTGTGGTGGACAACAGCGGATCCATTGCCCAGCACCTGACTGACACGCACGAGGTGAAGTTTGTCAACGTCAGAGGCATCACCGTGGACTCGGCTATGAACACCCGGGACACCGACGGAGTGCTCGTGATACCCGAGAATATAATCACATCGAGCAAGGGATCACTGAAGTTGCTGAGCAACGGCCCGTCATCGTTCACAACCGAGAGCATCATCACATCCCAGGTGAACAAGATCATTGAGACAGAGCGATTGAAGAGTCACAACATAGCCGACCTGGACCGCATACTCGACGAGGTGAACGCCAACGTGAGCATCAGCACCATACGCAGCGACAGTGACAGCAATGACGAGGTGCTGTCGTCGGAGATAAGTTTCGCCATCGGCCTTGGCATGGCGTTCATCCTGTACATGTTCCTGATGCTGTACGGCCAGATGGTGATGACCTCGATAATCGAGGAGAAGAACAACAGGGTGCTCGAAGTAGTGGTCTCCTCAGTGAGCCCCATGCAGCTCATGATAGGCAAGATAGTGGGCGTGGCGCTTGTGGCCGTCACCCAGATAGTACTGTGGGGCATCCTGCTCACCATAATGTCGGGGTGGGTGCTTCCCGCCATCATTCCCGCCGAATCCATGAACGATATAGCCGCCCTGAGGGCTGGGAATGTGGAAGCGATGAGCGATATGGGATCGGTCGACATGATAGCCGCCCTGTCAACTCTCACACAGGTGGGTCACCTGATCGGACTCATAGCCCTGATGACAGTGTTCCTTGTGATGGGATTTCTCGTGTACTCCTCCATATTCGCGGCAATAGGATCGGCCGTCGACAATATACAGGACGCCTCCCAGCTCACATCGTTTGCCATCTTCCCTATCATCCTGGGACTCACGTTTGCCATGGTGGCCGCCGGCGACCCTATGGGACCGCTGGCCTTCTGGACCTCGATGTTCCCGCTCACATCGCCGATGGTAATGGTGGCACGCATACCGTTCGGGATTCCGGCATGGGAGGTGTGGCTGTCGCTCGGACTGCTTTTGGCAGGCTTCCTCGCCATGGTGTGGATAGCAGGCAAAATCTACCGCGTGGGCATTTTCATGTACGGCAAAAAGCCGTCGCTTAAGGAGATCGCCAAGTGGATAAGGTACAAATAAGAACCTGTCCCATAATAAAAGTTAACGCTGAGGCGGTCAGCCATTGAGCAGATTACCATCGCCTTCGTATCTCTCGGGTGATTTTTGACTTTCGTTTCGGTTACGTGGCTACGGCCACGCGCCCTCAACTCAAGTGAAAAATCCCTCCGAGATATGCGACCTCAGCATTAACTTCTATTATAAGACAGGTTCTGAGTACATTTTTCACCCCAAGGCTGTAAAAAATCATCATTTTTGTGTACTTTTGTACCTCAATACACAATAATTCATATAGAAATGTCGATTGATAGCATTATCTCTGAGGCTGTGGCCAAAGCTGTGAAAGAGCTTTACGGCATGGACACTCCGGCCGATAAGATTGTCCCCCAGGCTACCCGCAAGGAGTTTGAGGGTAACGTCACTGTTGTAGTATTTCCCTGGGTAAAGGCTGCCCGCAAATCGCCCGAGGCTGTAGGCGCCGAGATAGGCGAGTGGCTGGTGAAGAACGAGCCTGCCGTAGAGAAGTACAATGTAGTGAAGGGATTCCTTAACATCACTATCTCTCCTCGCTTCTGGGACGGCGTGTTAGCTCATATAGCCTCGACCGATAACTACGGACTCAAGGAGGCCAACGAGGCTTCCCCGTTGGTGATGGTGGAATACTCATCGCCCAACACCAACAAACCCCTCCACCTGGGCCACATCCGCAACAACCTGCTCGGATTCAGCCTTGCCGAGATCCTCAAGGCCTGCGGCAACCGCGTGGTGAAGACTAATATCGTGAACGACCGCGGTATCCATATATGTAAATCTATGCTTGCCTGGCAGAAGTGGGGTGAAGGTGTCACCCCCGAGTCATCGGGCAAGAAGGGGGATCACCTGATAGGTGATTTCTACGTGCTCTTCGACAAGCATTTCAAGGCCGAGGTGAAGGCCCTCATGGAGCAGGGCATGACCGAGGATGAGGCCAAAGCCGCCTCTCCGCTCATGAAGGAAGCCCGCGAGATGCTCGTGAAATGGGAGCAGAAGGATCCCGAGATACGCTCGCTGTGGCAGATGATGAACGAGTGGGTGTATGCCGGATTTGACGAGACCTACAAGCGCATGGGCGTGGATTTCGACAAGATATATTACGAGAGCGAGACCTATCTCGAAGGTAAGGACAAGGTGCTGGAAGGCCTCGAGGCCGGAAAGATGTACCGCAAGGAGGATGGATCCGTGTGGGCCGACCTCACCGGCGAGGGCCTCGACCACAAGCTACTGCTCAGAAGCGACGGCACATCGGTGTACATGACCCAGGACATAGGCACAGCCAAGCTGCGTTTCCAGGACTATCCCATCGACAAGATGATCTATGTGGTGGGCAACGAGCAGAACTATCACTTCCAGGTGCTGTCGATCCTGCTCGACCGCCTCGGATTCAAGTGGGGCAAGGATCTGGTGCACTTCTCCTACGGCATGGTGGAGCTCCCCGAGGGCAAGATGAAGTCGCGTGAAGGCACCGTGGTGGATGCCGACGACCTGATGGACGACATGGTGGCCACCGCCCGCACCGTATCGGCCGAACTGGGCAAGCTCGACGGACTGAGCGACGAGGAGACCGCCGCCATCAGCGAGATGGTGGGCCTGGGAGCACTGAAATACTTCCTGCTCAAGGTGGATCCCCGCAAGAACATCACTTTCAACCCCAAGGAATCGATCGACTTCAACGGCAACACCGGTCCTTTCATCCAGTACACCTATGCCCGCATCCGCTCGGTGCTCCGCAAGGCCAAGGAGGAGGGTATGACCGTCACCGACTATTCCAATGTGGTGCCCGGAGAGCGTGAGATCACACTCATTCAGGCGTTGGCCGACTTCCCCTCGGTAGTCGAGGCCGCCGGACAGAGCTACAGCCCTGCTCTGATCGCCAACTATGTGTACGACCTGGTGAAACTGTACAATCAGTTCTATCACGACTGCTCGATACTCAAGGAATCGGACGAGGCCGTGCGCTCACTCCGCCTGACCCTGAGCGACCAGACCGCCCGCGTGGTTGCCACCGGCATGAAACTGCTCGGCATCAATGTGCCCGAGCGCATGTAATGCCCGACAGGGACCATCGCTTAAACTTTCCACGGATATAATTGTCTAATCTAATAGACACTATACATAAAAACCAATAAAACAACACCAAATGTACAATAACACTCCTACCCCTCCTCCCTACAACCACGGCGGAGGTTATGAAAATGCCCAGACAGTGGTCTCGACCACCTCGTCGGTGATGAAGCGTGTGTACCTGAAGATGACTCTCGGGTTACTTGTCACCGCCTTCATCTCCCTGTTCTGCGCCGGCAGCATGACCTACATGCAGTTCATGGCAGCTAACTCATGGTTCTACTGGGGCCTGTTCATCGCCGAACTGGTGATTGTGTTCACCATCTCGGCCCGCCTCACCAAGATGTCGTCGACCGTTGCCACCCTGCTCTTCTACGTGTTTGCCGCCATCAACGGCATGGCTCTCGCCCCGATATTCCTGCTGTACACAGCCACCTCGATAGCCAAGACATTCTTCATCTGTGCCGGCACATTCGGCGCCATGAGCATCTATGGCTACTTCACCACCCAGGACCTCACCAAGTGGGGCAACTTCCTGATCTATGCCCTCTTTGGTCTGATCATCGCCTCGGTGGTCAACATCTTCACCAAGAGCTCGGGACTTGACTGGATAATCTCGTGTGCAGGCGTGCTTATCTTCGTAGGCCTCACAGCCTGGGACACCCAGAAGATCAAGCAGATGGCCCTCTATGCTCCTGCGAGCGCCATAGGCCATATCGCCACCATCGGAGCCCTCTCGCTCTACCTCGACTTCATCAACCTGTTCCTCTATCTGCTCCGTTTCTTCGGCAGCTCGAGAGACTAACTACAGAATATATAACCACTTAATATAATGGCAAAAGTAGTAATTATCGGAGCCGGCGGAGTAGGTACCGTGGTGGCTCACAAGTGTGCCCAGCACCCCGATGTATTCACCGAGATCGTGATCGCTTCACGCACCCGCTCAAAGTGTGAGGCTGTGGTTGAAGCCATAGGCAAACCCAACCTCAGCGCCGATGTGGTGGATGCCGACAGCGTGCCCCAGCTCGTGGAGCTGTTCAACCGCCACAAGCCTCAGCTGGTGATCAATGTGGCTCTTCCCTATCAGGACCTCACCATCATGGATGCCTGCCTGATATGCGGTGTCAACTATCTCGACACAGCCAACTATGAGCCCAAGGATGAAGCTCACTTCGAGTACTCATGGCAGTGGGCCTACAAGCAGAGGTTTGAGGAGGCCGGCCTGACCGCCATCCTCGGTTGCGGATTCGACCCGGGAGTATCGGGCGTGTTCACAGCCTATGCAGCCAAGCACTATTTCTCGGAGATGGAGTATCTCGACATCGTTGACTGCAACGGTGGAGACCACGGCAAGGCTTTCGCCACCAACTTCAACCCCGAAATCAACATCCGCGAGATCACTCAGAACGGCCGCTACTATCAGGACGGCAAGTGGGTTACCACCGGTCCGCTCGAAATACACAAGACCCTCACCTACCCCAACATCGGCGAGCGTGAGAGCTATCTGCTGTATCACGAGGAGCTTGAGTCGCTCGTGAAGAACTATCCCTCGATCAAGCGTGCCCGCTTCTGGATGACTTTCGGACAGGAATATCTCACTCACCTGCGTGTAATCCAGAACATAGGCATGGCCCGCATCGATGAGGTGGACTACAACGGACAGAAGATCGTGCCCCTGCAGTTCCTCAAGGCTGTGCTCCCCAATCCCCAGGACCTGGGCGAGAACTATCACGGCGAGACCTCAATCGGCTGCCGCATCTCGGGCAAGGACAAGGAGGGCAAGCCTCTCACCTATTATATATGGAACAACTGCTCGCATGAGGAAGCCTACAAGGAGACCGGCATGCAGGCCGTGAGCTACACCACCGGTGTGCCCGCAATGGTCGGCGCCATGATGTTCCTCACAGGCAAGTGGGTTAAGCCCGGCGTGAACAACGTCGAGGAGTTCGATCCCGATCCATTCCTCGCCGAGCTGGCCAAGGACGGTCTGCCCTGGAACGAGACCTTCAACCAGGATCTTGAAGTGTAATTTGTAATCTCCTTTTACTTCTACAGAGTATAGAGGAGAAAGTATAGAGCATAGACAACAGCTATCGCGGGTATAGGGCTGTCACTTTCATAGTCGGCACCCACATCATACTCCCCCTGGCTATTGTCTATGCTCTATACTTTCTCCTCTATACTTATTAGTTTTTTCATATGGAAAGTGCTATCTTTGTACTCGACTAATGGAAAACCTTACATCTGCAATGCCCTCACGCGACAAAGTTTCATCACGCTCGAGACGGTCGACCATGCTCAACCTGGCGTGGAAGATACTTCTCCCTGTGGCCATAGGTCTGGGAGTGGTTGCATGGCTGTTCAGGAGGGAGTTTGAGCCAGGAGTGCTCGATACCATACATTTCGACGCACGGTCAATAGCTTGCATAGCTCTCGCCTGGGTGTTCATGCTCGGGAGGGATTTCGGGCTGAGCTGGAGATTCAGGGTTGTATCTGACCGGGAATTATCGTGGCTCAGTGCCATAAAGGTGAGCTATCTGTGCGAATTCACATCATGCGTCACCCCGTCGGCTGTAGGTGGTAGCGCCCTGAGCATGGTCTACATGCACCGCGAGGGACTTGTGCTGGGACGAGCCACGGCCCTGACCATGACAACCATCTTTCTCGACGAACTGTTCTTTGTGGTGTTTCTACCGCTTGTGATGCTCGTTGTGCCCTACAGCGATCTGTTCGGCTTTGACCGCTCGGCTTTTACTTTAGGGCTGAGATCAGTGTTCTGGGTCATATATATAGGACTTGCCCTGTGGACCATACTGCTATATGTGGGAATATTCGTAAAGCCACGTGCCATACACCGGGGCATCAACCGCCTGTTCAGCCTGCGATGGCTCAGGCGATGGCGTGAAGGGGCCGACAATCTTGGCCGTAATATGGTGACCACCGGAGCCGATCTGCGCCACCGTCCGCTGGGGTGGTGGATAAGGGCTTTCGGTGCCACCTCGTTCTCATGGATGTCGAGGTTTCTTGTGGTCAATGCACTGTTTCTGGGCTTCGTTCCGGCGGCCGACCAGCTCATGGTGTTCGCGCGACAGTTTGTGGTATGGGTCATACTCATCGTGAGCCCTACACCCGGAGGAGCCGGCATCAGTGAATGGCTCTTCACCACCTACTACGGCGACCTCATCAGCTCGGGAGGCATGGCCCTTGTCATAGCCCTGTTCTGGCGCGTGATCAGCTACTATTCCTATCTTATAATAGGCATCTGCATACTCCCGGTGTGGCTACGCCGTGGATTCTCACCCTCAACAACAACATCATCAGAAAAGAAATGAAACGCTCGCTATTCTCCCTGCTCCTGACCTTGGTGGCAATGATAGCCGTAAGGGCCGATGAAGTACACCTGATACATATGTTGCGTCTCGACGACGAGATAGGATCGTCGACATGGCGATACACCCGCGAGGCTCTCGACAAGGCACGCGAGGATAATGCTTCGCTATTGCTTGTACACCTCAACACCTATGGCGGATCAGTGGTGCATGCCGACTCAATACGCACCGCCCTGATGAGATGTGAGATACCTGTGGTGGCCTATGTGGACAATAATGCCGCATCGGCAGGTGCACTGATAGCCTTAGCCTGTGACAGTGTGTATATGCGTCCCGGATCGTCAATGGGAGCCGTGACAGTGGTCAACGGCACTGACGGAGCGGCGATGCCCGACAAATACCAGTCCTACATGCGTGCCATGATGAGGGCTACGGCCGAGCGTCACGGACATGTGGCCGGATCCGACTCCACCGCCGGTCAATGGCGACGCGACCCGCTGATAGCCGAGGCCATGGTGGATCCGAGAGTGGAGGTGAAAGGCCTTATCGATTCCACGAGGGTGCTGACATTCACGGCTTCGGAGGCTGTGAAATGGGGCTATGCCGAAGGGGAGGCCGACAGTGTTGACGATGTGCTCTCGCGCCTTGGCTACACACCCGGGACTTACGAAATGGAGGAGTATGCTCCCACGTGGGTGGATAGGCTCATAGGCTTCCTCACCAATCCCGCCGTGCAGGCCGTGCTGATCATGATAATAATAGGTGGCATATACATGGAGCTCCACACCCCGGGGGTCGGGTTCCCGTCGGCTGCCGCCATCATAGCCGCCGCGCTCTACTTCCTGCCCATCTACATCACCGGCATAGCCGGAAGCTGGATCATAATGCTTTTCATGGCAGGATTTGTGCTAATAGTGTTAGAGCTGTTTGTGGTGCCGGGATTCGGTGTCACCGGTATTTCTGGCATAGTGTGCATAGCGCTGGCCATACTCTTCGGACTCATCGAGAACTATACGTTCAGCATCACCCATGCCGATACGAGTGCCGTGTGGAGCTCACTGGCCATCTTCTTCAGCGGTGTGATCCTGGCAATAGGTGCCGTGTGGTATCTCACCTCGAGCCACGGCCCTAAATGGGTGCGCCGCCACACCGACCTGACCACCGAACTGCGCTCCGACCGCGGATTCATCGGAGTTGACATGTCACCCTCACGCCTTGTGGGACACGATGGAGTGGCCGTCACCGACATGCGTCCTGCCGGAAAGGTACAGGTGGACGGGGAGACTCTTGATGCTGTGGCTATGATGGGATTCTTACACGCCGGCACCCGCGTAAAAATTGTAAAGTACGAAAACGCTCAGATATATGTCAATGAAATTCTCTGAAATCATGTCGGGAATTCTCAAACGGATAAAGAATATCCCTGCGTTCTTTGGCAAATGCGCCAGAGCGATGCATGAAGGCTTCACGGCTTTTCTTTACCATTCCTCCACAGCATTGTCATGGATTGCCGTGATATTTGCCATAATATTCGTGATCATATGTCTGTGGGGTGTATTCTTCAATCATCCTATTGCCCCGCATTTCGAAGATAACGATGGTTACTACTATAAGCTCACCTTGGGATGGGATTGGGTGGCAGTGGGAATCGCTTGCCTGTCACTGTTCTATGCCTGTGTCACTTTCAACTCCCAGCGCAACACCGAGCAAAACACCATGAAGATTACTCCCGAAAGCCAAAGGGAGATACTAATGGATTATTGCCGACACTTCTACCGCAACCTCGTGATTATATGCGCGATCGAGAATAAGCTCGCCGAGCAGTTTGACAGCTATTATCCCTCAGAAGAGCATCTGCTCAAACTCAAGGCAGACCTCGACGACCTGCATCCGGCCGCATTCTACAATCACCATGACCGGTACCGTGCCATTCAGGAACTGCTCGTGAAGATGCGCAATTTCAACACTGAGGTCGATGTGGCCAAAGTGCACCTGTGTGACCGCCACGTCGATCATGACTCCAAGAGACGCGATTTCGCCACATTGAAGTTCAAGATGGGATTCCTTACCGAGAAGACCTATGAGACCCTATGCAAACTTTGGCCCAATGAAGACTGGAAGATGCTTCAAAATATCAAGGCGATGTTGATAGAACAAGCCGAGAAGGATGTGGAGAAGTATAGCAACAAAGTGGAGGAGTTGATGAAATCGCATGTACCTACTCCATATTTCGATGTCACCGACACGTTCTTCACCAAGGGGATTTTTGAAACCAAACAGAAGTTCGATGAGCGCAAAGAAAACGAGAGAAAAGGAATTGCTTCATCCAATACCGATAACGAGAGTGAGACTGACAGCAGAGCCATCTCCCCCGAATGTAGGGACTTCATGGTAAAACTCAATGTGAGCATATGGATCGAAATGACGCAGAAGAGCAAAAACTCGTTCGCATCATCCGAGAAAATCCATCTTATACCATTCCCCAAAAAGCAACCATCAAATGCCCTCTAAACTCTTTCCACGCTCATACCGGAAATAGAGCACATAGATGGTGATTGCTCCAAGGGCCACCAACGGGACTCCAGACAGCGGTACGTAGATGTAGCCCAGCCCCGAGTTGATTACCATGGCACCGATCTGGGCTGCGATGGCATTGCCACCGTTGTAGGCTATCTGTATGCAAGCTCCCCCGAGGAGTTCGCCTCCTTTGGAATACCCTACTATCGACGACTGCAACGGACTGCTTGAGCCGAACAACACGGCTGTGCCACACATCATCAACGGCACCGCAAGCCACTTTATGTCGAAGAAAAAGAATATCAGCACAAGCACTCCGACTCCAAACACCATCACATCGCCCGCAATGACCGAGGGCTTATAGCGGTCACACAGACGGCCCGACACAAGATTGCCGATAAACATGCCGAAACCTGCCACTATCATGAGCCACGACAACGCATGGGTGGGGAATCCGGCCACAGTGGTGAGCTGGGGGTCGATGTAACTGTACCAGCAGTACACACCTGTCTGCGCAAATATCACCCCGCCGAATATGAGCCACGGCGGCAATGTGCGCAGGAAATGAAACTGGTGCTTGAAGCCATGGTCGGGCAACGCACCGAGCCACGGTATCCATCGGTGAGCCAGGACAAATGTCAATATACCACACAATGAGACAATGCCAAAGGCATAACGCCACGAGAGATTATTGGTGATGAACGTGCCGGCAGGAACTCCAACGAGCGTGGCCACGGTCATTCCGGCTATCATGTAGGACACGGCGGCCACCTCATGGCCCGGCTCAGCGAGTTTGCGTGCCACAATGGCTCCCACGCCGAAGAATGCACCATGGGGCAAGCCCGAGAGGAAGCGCGAGGCAAGCATCACCCAGTAATCGGGCGCACAGGCCGTGAGGGCATTGCCTACAGCGATCACTCCGGCGAGCATCATCACGAGACGCTTGAGGGGCATGCGGCGGAACAGGAGCATAAGCACGGCTCCCACGCACACTCCCGAGGCATAGGCCGTGATGAAATCGCCGGCCTTGGCCACACTCACCCCCATATCGCCGGCAAGCGTGACGAGGATACCCATTATCAAAAACTCGGTGAGCCCCAGAGCGAAAGTGCCCATTGACAGGGCAAATATACCTTTGTTCATATCGATACTGCTTGGAAACTGTTCAGAATTATCTATATATACTAAGTAAGTCTTAAAAACTAACCGCCATATGTAAGTCCTAAAGAGCTTACTTACTGATAATCTTTATAATACGCACCTATGAAAGATTATAACTTTTTTACCGGGCGCAAAAGTACATAAAAAACGACATTTTTTTCACTAAATTTGCACAATAATATCCATTTTACCATGATAAAGCATATTGTCGCACCACTCATCGCGTTTGTGGCTCTGCTACTTCCCGCTAACGCCCCCGCCGAGACCGTGACGCTGGACGGACGCACCTACACTCTCGGCGAAAACCTGCTCCTGCTAACCACCTCCAAGCAATCGGCATCACCATATATCTACTCCGATCCCGTGGAGGTATTCAAGGCCATCAACAGCTCCAAGGCCACTTCAGTAAAACTCCTTGTGGCGCCATCGGTGTATTGGCTCGACAACCCCGATGACCCTGCTGTGAGACGCAACCCGCAGGGCTCGGGCAAGACTCCTTATGCCGTTGAGGTGGCCTGTGACACACTCGTGATCGAGGGGCTTTCCTCCAATCCCGAAGATGTGGTATTTGCCGTAAACCGCGGACAGACTCAGGGTGCACTCGGCAATTACACCATGATGCACTTCACCGGAAAAAGCCTCAGCGTATCCAATGTCACCATGGGCAATTACTGCAACGTCGATCTTGTGTATCCGCGCGATCCGTCGCTCAACCGCCCGCGTCGTCGCGATGCCATAGTCCAGGCTCAGGTGGGCATATGCTCCGGGACCGACAGACTCGTGGCCACCAACTGCCGCTTCATCAGCAGGCTCAACCTGTGTCCGCTCGTGGGAGCGCGCCGCTCGCTCTACCGTGACTGCTATTTCGAGTGTACCGACGATGCTCTCTCCGGCTCTGCCATATATCAGGACTGCCGTTTCACATTCCACAGCGGCAAGCCGTTCTACAGCACCTCGGCCACGGGAGCAGTGTTTCTCAACTGTGATATCCACTCGCTGGTCAACGGCACCCAGTACTTTACCAAAATGCCCGGAATGGTCACTGTAATCGACACCCGCTTCACCTCCGACCATCCCATAGAGCTGAGATGGACTCGCGACGAGTCACCCGTGAGATGCTATCAAAGTAACGTCACCCTCAACGGCAAGCCCGTGACCATCGATGCCGACCGTCCGCATCTGAGCGCCGACATCACTTCCTCGCCATTGCTCATGGCCTACAGAATACCGCTTGACGGATCCGTCCTCTACAATATCCCCAACCTCACCGCAGGCACTGACGGATGGGATCCATCGGGTACACGCCCCGACGTGGAACGGATTCAGAAGGCTACGGGACAGCAACTTCTGCAACTACCCGTGGCATTGCGCCTCACCCCCTCGGCCAAACATCTCATGGCCAACGACGACACCGTGACCATAGGTCTCTCACCCTGCCTGTGGGGAGATTATACCACCTCGGCACCATTAGGACAAGCTACATGGCAGACTCCAACTGTGCTTCCCCTCGCCTCAGTCACCGACAAGGCTACAGCTGTGAGCCGTAACACCTACCCTACTCTGATGCAGGCTCCAGTAAGCGTGAGCACAGCCTCGGGACTCATTGGTGCCGTTACCCTCTCGATAGATCCCAGCCTAAAGGACGCTCCTACATTTGCCACTTCGCCTGCCATCACCCGTGACAAATCAGCCCTCAAGCTCAACTACACCCTTACCGGCGATGAGAACGACGACCACAGCTATATAATATGGTACAGGTGGAAGAATCCTGACCGCTCCGACTCCATAGCTGTCAGACACGGCAACGGCACCACAGCGCGTACCTATCCCCTTACCCCCGCCGACAAGGGCTACAACATATCGGCCTCAATAATGCCCCGCCACTCCGACAGTCGTGGAGGCGCCCCGGTGCATGTACAGGCGGAAAAGCCCATCACACAGAACATGATAGGACTCCTCGCCCGCTCCGAACGCTCGCTTACAACCTCGTTTGCCGAAATTCCTCTGCGCCGACACAACGCCCACGGCACACAGGGAATGTGGAACTTTGATACCTACAAGCCTCTCGACACCCGCGAGCACGACTGGAAACCCGACCCCGTGAACAGCTGGTACTACGGCACCGCCACCGACGCTGCCACCGGCACAGGACTTGTCCAGGCCACCCGCGGAGCACGCCTCTCCTACACCCCTGCCCGCGATGGATGCCGGTCCATGACCCTCGACCTCGTAGCCGAGCCGTGCAAAGGCCCGGGACAAGGATTCGGCAGTGCCACGGGACAGTATATGGATATATGCGTGAAATTCGACCCCGTGACACTCACCGGCTACGCCCTGCGCATCGAGCGCACACCCGATTACGACAAGGCAGTGACATTCACCCTCGTGCGCTACTCCGACGGCCAAGTCACCCCGATCACCGACCCCGTGGCTTCATCATGCTTCCGCGCGCCATGCCACATCTCCATCGAGATCACCGACAACAACATGCTCGCCACAGCGCGCACCGAGGCGCCATCGGCCTCCACCTCATCCAATCCCGATGTGAAACCCCACGTAATGATCTCGGCACCCGTCGATCCATCCACCCACACATCGCTCATGATACAACACACAGGATCGGCCGGAGCCTCGGCTACACTACTCAGAAATCTCACCCTGGGATGGAAATGACACATTTGTCGTAATTGACACGGATGCTACCCCAAAATTTTCCTTAAACTGTTTTGTGATTAAAAAAAAGTTACTACTTTCGCGACATAGAATAATAATACAAACACTCCGCTATGATATATAATTTCCGAATTGTCTCCGATGAAGTAGACAACTTCAAACGCGAGATCCAGATTGATGCCGACGCGACATTCCTTGACCTCCGCAATGCGATATGCGACAGCGTGGGCTATGACAAGAGCCAGTTCAGCTCATTCTTCATGTGTGACGACGGATGGGAACGCGAGCAGGAAATATGCCTCGAGGATATGGGAAGCGACTCATCCCAGGATGTCTATCTGATGGAGGACACTCCTCTGAGCGACTTCATCGAGGATGAAGGCCAGCGTCTGGTGTGGGTATTCGACTACCTCACTGACCGTTCATTCTTCCTGGAGATGAAACGTTCAGTGCCCGGCAAGCACCTCATCGATCCCCTCTGCTCCATTTCGATGGGCGAAGCTCCCTCGCAGTCAGTCGACATGGACGATTTCGACGCCAAGATCGATGCCAAGGCCGCCCAGCAGGCTGCTACCGACCTCGACGATGATTTCTACGGAACTACCGAATTCAACGAGGATGAGTTTGACGCCGCCGGATTTGATGAAATGACATTCGACGAATAATCACCGTCATCCACCATTACCTCAATCATACGGCCGAAACGGCCATAATAAAGCCCGGGATTCCTGATCCCGGGCTTTATTATGAGAGGTGAGTATAGAGGGGGAAGTATAGAGTATAGAGTATAGAGTATAGAGTACAGAGCATAGAGCAGAAAGGGGAAAGGACGTGAGAAAGCTATTCTCTATACTTTACCCTTTCCCCTCTATACTTTTGTTTTCCCTCTATACTTGTTTAGCCTCCGCGTAGGTTTCCTTCACCAGGCCCACACACAGCGCACCGGCTATCAACAGCACACCGGCAAGCACCAGCATACCCACCTGACGACCTCCGAGCATGGGCAGGATCACTCCTCCGAGAGCGGCGGCGCATATCTGAGGTACGCATATGGTACCGTTAAACAGTCCGAGGTAAGTACCCATATTCTTACCCGAGAGAGAATTGGTGAGAATGGTAAACGGCATGGCAAGCATGGCGGCCCAGGCGCATCCTATGAGCAGATAGGAGAAGAACAGCACATATTGGTCAGTGATAAAATAGGTGGAGATAAATCCAATGCCACCCAAAGCAAGGCTCAGGGCATAGACCGTCTTATGATTGCGGAACATAGGAATTGCCACAGCCCATATAACCGATCCGACGGCCTGTACGGCAAACAGCACGCCCACCCAGTTGCCCGCGGTCTGATACTCTACGGAATGGGTATCGGTAGTGCCCCACACGGTATCGGCAATAGCGCCGTTGGTATAGGTCCACATATACAGGAAAGCCGACCAGCAGAAGAACTGCACAAGTCCCACTGTCCAGAAAGTGCTCGGAGCATGGCGCAACAGTGAGAGCATACCGGCTTTCTCAGTCTCCTGCTCCTTGGTTATGCCATGATACTCGGCATACTCCCTCGGGGGCATCTCGCGGATGAATACGAAACTGTATATCACACACAGCACCAGCACGGCCGCTCCGATGTAGAACGAGTAAGTCACACTCGCTGGCACCTGGCCTTGGGGTGCGATATTGCTTATACCTATGGCAGTGAGAGTGATGGGGGCAAGATAGCCAACAAGACTACCGGCATTGCACAAGAAACTCTGTATGGAATAAGCCAAGCCTTTCTGACGCTCGTTCACCTGATCGCCCACAAGCATCTTGAACGGTTGCATGGCCATATTGATCGACGTGTCGAGAAACATCAGCGCGATGAAGCCAAACACCATCGCACCGGCCACCGTGAGGCCGAAACTGCCGGCATTGGGCAACAGGCACATCACCACCACAGCGATGGCGGCACCGATAAGCAGATAGGGCAATCGGCGACCCAGACGGTTCCACGTGCGGTCGCTCGCAGCTCCCACTATAGGCTGCACGAGGATACCCATAAGCGGGGGGAGGATCCAGAAATAGCTCAACGAGTGAGGATCGGCTCCGATTGTGGCAAAGATACGTGTGATGTTGGCACTCTGGAGCGCATAAGCGATCTGAACGCCAAAGAAGCCGAAACTTAGATTCCAGAGCTTCCAGAAACTCTGGTCCGGTTTGGTTTTGCTCATGATAATTCTATTAAAGTAAGTATGATATGTATAATATAAATAATGTCGTAGCGGCAGACCCGGATACTCACTCCGGGCAATGGAAAGAAACTTGAGCGGAGGCGACAGCGACTGTGGAAGCGGTCAGCCCGCGGGGGAGGGAGAGATGGGGAGGAGGAGTGGACGCTGAAAAAGCGTGGATCTATGCTATAAGAATCTCGGAGAGAGGTAGATAGTGGAGGCCTGTCAGCACTCGCCCGTAAGGGAATAGAGATAGCGTATCTCCTCGGGCCACAGAGTCACGTCGGTAGTCTCCAAGATCAGCGGTATCCCGTCCATGCGGGGATCGGTCATGAGCATACGCCAGAACTCCTCGCCAAGAATACCCTGCCCTATGGGGGCATGGCGGTCCACACGCGAACCGAGAGCCTTGGCTGTGTCGTTGATGTGCATGCCACACAGATACTTAAAGCCCACTACCTGGTCAAACTCCTCCCATGTACGGCGATAAGCCTCGGGGGTAGTCATGTCATATCCAGCCGAATGGGCGTGGCATGTGTCGATGCACACTCCCACACGGGTCTTATCCTCGATACGGTCGATGATATGTGCCAGCTGATGGAATGAATATCCCAGGTTGCTCCCCTGTCCGGCAGTATTCTCAATCACGGCCTTCACCCCACTGGTGGTGTCGAGTATCATGTTGAGCGACTCGGCTATACGGTCCAGACAACTCTCCTCGCTCATCTCGCGCATATGGCTGCCGGGATGGAAATTGAGCATCGTCAGCCCCAACTGGCTGCAACGGTTCATCTCGTCCAGGAAAGCCTCGCGCGACTTCTGCAGTTTCTCCTCATCGGGGCTACCGAGATTGATCAGATAACTGTCGTGGGGCAGGATCATGTCGGGCGTAAAGCCACACTCCTCACAATTGCGTTTGAATTTATCGGCCTCAGCATCGCTTATGGCCTTGGAGACCCATCTCGACGGGTTACGGGTAAATAGAGCGAAGGCTTTCGCTCCGATGGCCCTCGCGTTGAGCGGTGCGTTGCTCACACCCTTGTCTACCGATACATGTGCTCCTATTAATTTCATTTACCAATTGTTTTAATGCAAAATTAGTAAAATATGTTTAACTTTGCAACAAATTTTCGTTTATACATCCAATGGCACAGAAACCTTCCATACCTAAGGGCACAAGGGATTTCACTCCCGCCGAAATGGCCCGCCGCAACTATATATTCGACACCATACGTGAAGTGTTCCACCTCTACGGATTCCAGCAGATCGAGACTCCGGCCATGGAGAACCTCTCTACCCTCATGGGAAAATATGGCGAGGAAGGGGATAAACTCCTGTTCAAGATACTCAACTCGGGCGACTTCCTGCGTGGAGCCGATCCCAAACTCATAGAGAGCGGCGATTGCCCCCGCCTTGCCGCCCAGTTGTGCGAGAAAGGTCTGCGCTATGACCTCACCGTCCCCTTCGCCCGTTTCGTGGTGATGCACCGCAACGATCTCCAGTTCCCCTTCAAGCGTTTCCAGATACAACCCGTGTGGCGTGCTGACCGTCCTCAGAAAGGCCGTTACCGCGAGTTCTACCAGTGCGATGCCGACGTGGTGGGCTCCGACTCCCTGCTCAACGAGGTTGAACTCCTGCAGATGATCGACGAGGTGTTCCGCCGCCTGGGTGTGCGCATCACCATCAAGCTCAACAACCGCAAGGTGCTCGCCGGAATTGCCGAACTCATCGGTCAGCCCGACAAGATTATCGACATCACCGTGGCCATCGACAAGATCGACAAGATAGGTCTCGACAAAGTGAAGGAGGAGCTTGCCGAGCGTGGCATCTCAGCCGAAGCCATCGACCGTATCACCCCCATCATCACCCTCACAGGCAGCAACGAGGAACGCCTCGAAAGTCTTGCCGAGCTTCTCAAGGAGAGCGAGACCGGCCTCAAGGGCGTTGAGGAACTGCGCGAGGTTATGGCCGGCACAGTAGCCCTCGGTCTCGAAGCCACACTCGAACTCGACGTGTCGCTCGCCCGCGGTCTCAACTACTACACCGGCACCATCATCGAGGTAAAGGCCCGCGACGTGGAGATAGGCAGCATCACCGGCGGAGGCCGTTACGACAACCTCACCGGAGTGTTCGGACTCCCCGGCGTATCGGGCGTGGGCATATCTTTCGGAGCCGACCGCATCTACGACGTGCTCAACACCCTCGACCTCTATCCCGCCGAGATACACGGAGCGGCCCGCATCATGTTCACCAACTTCGGTCCGGCCGAGGCTTCCCGCTCACTGGCCATCATCAAGGACATGCGTCGCGAAGGCATCGCCGCCGAGATATTCCCCGACAATGCCAAGATGAAGAAACAGATGGGACGTGCCGACGCCCTCGGAATCCCCTTCGTAGGCATAATCGGCGAGACCGAACTGGCCAACGGCACCGTCACCCTCAAGGACATGACCACAGGAGAGCAGAAGGAACTCACCCCCTCCGAGCTCATCGAGGCCCTGCGCCGATAACCCCGTCACCTCTCCCTCTCTCCTCAGCTACATAACCTTATCCCCGTAGTTATGATAATTACCGACTCACTCTCCACCTTCGGGCGCTACTGCATGTTCATGTGCAAGGTGTTCACCGTGCCCGACAGATGGAGGATATTCCTCAACCGCACGGTAGCCGAGATCACCAAGCTCGGCATCGACTCCATCCCGCTGGTGCTCGTCATCTCGGTGTTTATCGGAGCCGTGTGCACCATCCAGATGCAACTCAACATCATGTCGCCACTCATCCCGGCCTACTCCACCGGCCTGGCCACACGCGAGATCATCCTCCTGGAGTTCTCCAACTCCATCCTATGCCTCATCCTGGCAGGTAAGGTGGGCTCCAACATCGCGTCCGAGATAGGCACCATGCGTGTCACCGAGCAGATCGACGCCCTCGATATAATGGGTGTCAACTCGGCCAACTTCCTGGTACTTCCCAAGGTGATAGGCTTCCTGCTGTTCATGCCTGTGCTTGTGGTATTCTGTATCTTCACCTCCATAATGGGGGGCGTGCTCATCTCCACCTTCACCGACATTATCCCCCTCAACCGGTTCATCTATGGTATACAGACGATGTTCCAGGAATGGTACGTGTGGTATGGCCTCATCAAGTCGCTGTTCTTCTCCTACATCATCACCTCCGTGGCAGCCTTCTACGGCTATTACGTCAAGGGAGGAGCGCTCGAGGTAGGCAAGGCATCCACCAATGCCGTAGTAGCCTCAAGCATCCTCATTCTCCTCATGGACGTGGTACTCACTAAACTCCTGCTGCAATGATCGAAGTACGCAACATCACCAAGTCGTTTGACGGAAAGACTATCCTTCACAACGTCAGCGCCACATTCGAGACCGGTAAGACCAACCTCATCATCGGCCAGAGCGGATCGGGAAAGACTGTGCTCGTGAAATCCATAATCGGACTCATAAAGCCCGAGGAGGGCGAGATACTGTTCGACGGACGCGACATCATGAAGATGGACTCGGCCCAGGTCAAGGAACTGCGCAAGGAGATAGGCATGCTCTTCCAGGGATCGGCACTGTTCGACTCCGAGACAGTGCTCGGCAACGTGGCATTCCCACTGACGATGTTCACCGACATGACTCCCGCCGAAATACATGACCGCGCCCAGTTCTGTATCGAGCGCGTCAACCTCAAGGGAGCCGAGTCGAAGTACCCCTCCGAGATATCGGGAGGTATGCAGAAACGTGTGGCCATCGCCCGCGCCATCGCCCTCAATCCCAAATACCTGTTCTGCGACGAGCCCAACTCGGGTCTCGACCCGCGCACATCAATCGTGATCGACGAACTCCTGAGCGACATCACCCACGAGTACAACATCACGACCATTATCAACACCCACGATATGAACTCGGTGCTCGGCATAGGCGAGAACATCATCTTCATCAACAAGGGCTACCGCGAGTGGGTGGGCGACATGCACCAGATCTACCACACCACCAACGAGGCTCTCAACGACTTCGTGTTTGCCAACGACCTGTTCCAGAAAGTCAAGCAATACGTAATCACCCACGAGCATCACTGATCCATCCCCCCTACCGCCATGCCTGTAATCCATGTCGACACCCTCAGTCATCCCGGCCTCGACGTCTACGCCTCGCTCACCGAAGCCCAGTTGCGCAACCGGCTCGACCCGGCCAAAGGAGTTTTCATAGCCGAGAGCCCCAAGGTGATCAACGTGGCTCTCAGCGCCGGCTACACCCCGCTGTCGTTGCTGTGTGAGGAGAAACACATATCGGGGGATGCTTCCGATATCATAAGCCGTTACCCCGACATCCCGGTCTATACAGGCTCACGCGAGCTCTTGGCGTCGCTCACAGGATATACCCTCACACGCGGAGTGCTATGCGCCATGCACAGGCCGTTGCCTCCATCGGTCGAGGAAGTGTGCTCCGGGGCACGACGCGTAGTGGTGATTGACGGAGTGGTGGACACTACCAATATAGGAGCCATATTCCGTTCGGCCGCCGCACTCGGCATCGATGCTGTGCTCCTCACCCCATCATCATGCGACCCGCTCAACCGCCGGGCCATACGTGTATCCATGGGCACAGTTTTTCTTGTGCCGTGGACTTGGGTTGACTCGGCGTCAGCCCTGCGTGACCTCGGATTCAAGACCGTGGCCATGGCCCTCACTGACCGCTCGGTATCCATCGATGATACAGCACTGTGTGCCGAGCCTCGCCTGGCTATAATCATGGGTACCGAAGGAGACGGACTGCCTCAGGCCACCATCGACAGTGCTGATTACACAGCACGCATCCCCATGTATCACAACGTAGACTCGCTCAACGTTGCAGCCGCCGCAGCTGTTGCCTTCTGGCAACTAAGGGCGAGATAATGTCAGCGCTTCCAGAACGACGGTACCAACAGGACAAGAAACGTGAACAGTTCGAGCCTGCCCGCAAGCATGTCGAACACAAGCAACCATTTCACCCCACACGGGAGCAGGGCAAACGACCCATCGGCTCCTGTTGCTCCGTATCCCAGACCATTGCACCCGATGCACGAGCATACCATAAACAATGCGTCGGTGAAGGAGTAGCCATACAGAGTCACAACTGCTGTCGACACTATTATAGTGAACAGATATAGCGATACGAAAGCCAGTATCCTCGACACCACGGCATTGTCAAGGGCATTTCCACCAAGCCTCACCACATAGGTGCGCTTAGGAAACACCGTCCGCTTTATCTCATTAAACACATTGCGTCCCAACACCATAAAACGGTCCACTTTAATACCACCCGAGGTGGAGCCGGTACATGCACCGCACACCATCAGCAGAATGGTCAGGAACAGCGCGAATGGTCCCCACCCCTCCGCTCCGGGCACCGAGAATCCGGTGGATGTTATGGCCGACACCACGTGAAACAGCGCATCCACGGCACTGCCATCAGCAGTATCATCCCCCTGCATCCACATGACCGGAATCATCATGAGCGCATAGGCTCCGATCACAACCCACATGAAGGTCCTGAACACATCATTTCCGGTAATTTCACGCAAACTCCGGCTTCTGAACGCACCATAAAGCGTCATGAAATTCATTCCCGCTACAAACATCACCCCCGACAGCACTACCATGGCATAATCCGAATCCCAGTAAGCCACACCGGCATTTTTTGTGGAAAACCCTCCGGTGGCCACCGCGGCAAACGTCTGGCACACACTGTCAAACAGATTCATCGGCCCTGCCCACAACAACAAGATCGATACCACGGTTAGAGCCGTGTACACGCCCCACACCGACACAGCCGTCTGCCTGATCCTGGGATGGAGCTTACTATGGGTTATGCCCGTTGCCTCGGCATTGAACATAGAGATTCCCGTGGGTTTATTGAACTCAGGAAGCACGGCGAGCATAAAGAACACTATACCGAGGCCCCCTATCCACTGGGTCAGTGCCCTCCAAAGCAGTATCCCGTGGGAACATGCCTCAACATCGGTGATCATACTGGCACCGGTGGTGGTGAATCCCGAGATGACCTCAAACATTGCATCGGTAAACCCCAACGGCCTTGAACACAGCATGAACGGGACCATACCGAACAGCCCATACACCACCCACACGAGCGCGGTTATCACGAACCCCTCCCGAGCCCTTACCGTAACGCGCACATGCCGGGTGCAAAGCTCAGTCACTCCTCCCGCCACAAGCGCGGCCACAAAAGCTACCGCAAAGCACCACCAGTCCGTCTCCCCGTAAGCCACGCCCACGATCAACGGCAACAGCAACATCAGGGCCTCGACAAGCAACAGATGCCCTAAAACCCTGATTATAGATCCTATTCTCAATGACGATGACATATACCTTATGAGGTTAATATTGTATCACAAAGTAAATAATAAATACTACCTGAAAAGACGCTCCACCTTGCCCAACGCACCCGACACGCAGAATATCACCACATGGTCGCCGGGCATTACGAGAGTGGATCCGCCCACAAGCAACCCCTCGCTGCCACGTATAACACCGGCGATAGTGATCTCGCGTGGCAACGACAATTCGCTTATCGGGCGCGACACTATGCGGCTCCCCTCGGTGGCAACAATAGCGGTGACCTCAGCATTATCTATCGACATGCACTGGGTGGCCACCATGCGGCTGTCGAGTATCACGCTCAGCACCTCTCCGCTGTTGATGAGTTTCTTGTTTATTATCTTGTCGATCGACAGGCTTTTGGCCTCAGGGATATACTGCAACTCCTCCACTCTTGCGAGAGTCTTGCCCACGCCATGCTCCCTTGCCACCATGCACGACACTATATTGGTCTCGGAGCTTCCGGTCAAAGCAAGCAACATATCGCAATCGTCGATACCCTCCTCCTTGAGCACAGCCACGTCATTGGCCCTGGCATTTACCACCGTGACCTTAGGGAACCTTGATGCAATGACACGACATCTCTCCTTGTCGGGATCGATCACCGTCACAGTGTAAAGTCCGCCGGCTATCTCCAGGAAGTTCTCGGTCACACGTCCGGCTCCGGTGATCATGATGCGCCTCACGTCGGCAGGCACCTGCCCGCACAGCATAGGCAGATGATCGATATTCTCGGGCTGCAGGGAAAAATACACAATGTCCCCCTCATACAACCTGTCGTCACCGCGCGGTATCACCACCTCCGATCCTCGCTTTATAGCCGCCACATGAAACAGCCGGGGATCGTTGGGGATCTCGCTGAGTTTCAGCCCGCACAGCAATCCGGAAGAATGCATCCTCACTCCGGCCACTATAAGTTCGCCATGACGTATCTCTATCCAGTCGCTCAGCCAATTATGCTCGATTGACCTGGCTATCTCCTCGGCGGCCAGACGCTCGGGATAGATTGTCAGATCCACCCCGCAACGCTTCAGTATGCGTTGCACATCATCCGATACGAGCTCAGGATTATCAACCCTCGCCACACACCGGCGTGCACCACACCCCTTGGCTATCTCACAGGCAAGGATATTGACATTTTCGTCAGGAGTGACCGCCACGAACAGGTCCGCTCCATCGACATTGCATCTCTTCAGGTTATTGGCCGAAACCGCCACCCCCTCGTAGGTGATGAAATTGCTCTCGGCATCCAGCGAAGCAAGACGATCACGATCAGTACCCATCAGCACTATATCCTGATCCTCGACCGACAACATTCGTGCGAGGTGCGTCCCGGTGTCACCGTCTCCGGCTATTATGATTCTCATATGTCAGGTCTTTTTTACTTAGAAGGGAAACTCCATAGGGCAAAGCCATAGGACACAGGTATAACAATTTCAGTCCCCATATACATGCCCTGTCACCGCAAAAATACAAAAAATACCACTCCAATGCCTGTATTAAGGCAAATAAATCGTACTTTTGCATTATAATCACCAATCCGTGCCATCTCACGGACAAGAAACACCTTAAAGAAATATATATTCATGAAAAGATTATTCCTGCCTCTAATCGCACTGTGCATGGCCTTCACCGCCATGGGAGAATCACAGACCCGGCTTACACCTCAGGTAGCCTGGGACAGCATCTACCCCCTCGTCCAGGCTCAGATCAAAGCCCCGGAATTCCGCAACAAGGATTACCGCCTGCTCGATTACGGAAAAAAATCCTCAACACCCGGATTCCTGTACACCGAGATGATTAATACCCTCATTGACCGGTGCTCACGCGAAGGCGGAGGACGAGTGATAATCCCTGCCGGCACATGGCTCACAGGCCCTATCACCCTCAAGAGCAACGTCAACCTGCATCTCGAAGAGGGAGCCACACTCCTCTTCACCTCCGACCTCAAGGAGTACCCCATCGTGCGCACCCGCTGGGAAGGCGTGGACTGCTACAACTACCAGCCCATGATCTACGCCTACGAGCAGACCAACATCGGCATCACCGGCAAGGGCACCATCGACGGCGGTGCCAGCCGTGAGAACTGGTGGGCAATGTGCGGTGCTCCCCGCTTCGGCTACAAGGAGGGCATAATATCCCAGCGCATAGGCCGCCCCATCCTGCTCGAATGGAACGAGAAGGAGGTGCCTGTGGAAAAACGAGTGCTCGGCGACGGCTACGGAATGCGTGTACAGCTCGTCAACCCCATGATGTGTACCAATGTGCTCATCGAGGGAGTCACCCTGTTGCGCTCACCGTTCTGGGTGATCCACCCTGTGCTTTGCGAGAATCTCACCGTGCGTGGCGTGCATGTACAGAACGATGGACCCAACGGTGACGGATGCGACCCAGAATCATGCAAGAACGTCCTTATCGAAGGCTGTTTCTTCGACACCGGCGACGACTGTATAGCCATCAAGAGCGGACGTAACCGCGACGGCCGCCGTTGGAACCGTCCCACCGAGAATGTGATCGTGCGCAACTGCCGCATGCAGAACGGCCACGGAGGCGTTGTAGTGGGTAGTGAGATCTCGGGAGGCTTCAAGAAACTCTTTGTCGAGGATTGCATCATGGATTCTCCCGATCTCGACCGTGTGATACGCATCAAGACCAACTCCTGCCGTGGCGGTGTGATCGAGGATATATTCGTGCGCAATGTCAAGGTGGGCCAGTGCAACGAGGCTGTGCTAAAGATCAACCTTGTGTATGACAAGAAAGAGATATGCCAGCGCGACTTCCCGCCCACAGTTCAGAACGTATTCCTCCAGAACGTCACCTGCAACGAGAGCAAATATGGTGTCAAGATCGAAGGTTTCGAGGACATATGCAACATCCACAACATCGTGGTCGAGAACTGCTCTTTCAATGGCGTTGTCACCGGAGGCAACTCAATCGAAGGACTCACCGAAGGCGTGAAATTCATCAACCTCAAGATCAACGGAAAACTCGTAAAATAAACTTTTCCGTGACATAAGCTCCATAAGCTGAACACATAAATAAAAATAGAGAGATTCCCGCTGTTGAGGAAGTCTCTCTATTTTTATTTATGGTATAACTTTGTATTTTTAGTAATGCCGACGGCTCAAGATATTGGCGGTCGCTCCACTCTATTTCGCGAGCATGCGCGGATTGATCAGATGACGCTCTATCAGCTCACGGGCATTCTCAGTCTGGTTGGAGGATATGAATTCCACCATCTCGCGATGTTCCGCACGGGTACGCGCTTCCGATCCACGGCACAGACGCCAGCGCTCATAGTACTTAAGCGTGTCGGGAATTATGGTAAGCAACATTGAATGTATCACCGGGTTATGCGCACCCTTCGATATAGTGAGATGGAAATTGAAATCGGTCTCCTGCCTACGGTCAGTGTTCATGTTCTGCTCATATTCCGCAAAGGCTGCCACTATATCCTCCATATCCTGTTCGGTGTGGTTGATAGCACATAGTCTCAACGCCTCTGCTTCGAGCAACACTCTCACCGACATGAGCGACTCAAAATCATAACTGCCCACGCTTATGGCGTTGTTTATAAGCATGTCGAGTTGCTGTTTGGAAAATGATGACATGAAAGTGCCGCTCTGTGGCATTGTGGTCACTATTCCGTAAAGCTCGAGTTTCTGGATAGACTGGCGCACTATGTTACGGCTCACGCCGAGCATTTCAGCCAATTTTCTTTCTGCCGGAAGCCGGTCACCGGGCAATAGCTCGTGGTTGGCAATCGCTGTCTGCACATATTTTATCACTTTCTCGGTTTCGGCTTGCTTCATTACGATGATCGAATTGGTTAAATTGGTCGCAAATTTACTATTTTTTATCAAATTTCACAAGTGCTCCACTCATTTCATCCGTACATTACCCGGATGGGCATGGTCCGGTTCATAAATCTAAAATTGGTCTACCAATATTGGTTTAAGTGGTTCAGTTTTAGTTTATGTTGTATAACATAATTTCATGACACAATAAAAGGCCTAATTGGTTATACTGGTCTAATTTATTGATATTTATAGCGCTATTATATTCTTTAAATTAGGTCTATTTGTTAAATAATATTAATTGACAAACCAATTTTAAGAAAATATTGGTAAACCAATTTTAAAATATATACCTTTGCTACCGTAAAATTCAGGTGGATCAAGCCCGACTCTCACCAGTCATTCAGAAGAGCCGGAATTTCCCGACCGAAAAAAGCGACTTAGAATCACATAGAACAATAAATGAAATAACCAATCTCACAACTATAACAGCTATAACAGCCATGATTAACCAAATCATTAATTTCCGTTTGTTTCTCACGATGCTGGCGATCGCGGCTACCGGCACATTCGCACGTGCCGACGTTAAAGTCACCGGAACTGTATCGGATATCGAAGGACCCCTTGTAGGTGTATCGATACGTGTACAGGACAGCCCGTCGATCTATGCCGTGACCGACATCGACGGCAACTATTCCATCAATGTTCCATCACGTAAATCCAACCTCCTCTTCTCCTGCGTGGGCTACACCACAGTGATGGAGCCGGTGGGGAAAAGGACCGAAATTAACGTGATGATGGCCGAGGACACCAACCTGCTTGAAGAAGTGGTGGTGATCGGTTATGGCACACAAGCCAAATCCCACCTCACGGGTAGTATCTCCAAGATAGGTGGCGAGACAATCCAGAACATGTCACAGAGCGATGTCACCACAGCTCTTCAGGGCGTGATGACAGGCCTCTCAGTCAACAACAACACTTCGGAGGTAGGCGTGAGCCCGTCCATCCGTGTGCGTGGCACCGGATCCATCTCGGCCAACAATGACCCGCTCGTGATTGTCGACGGCTTCCCCGTGAGCGGCGGTCTCTCACAGATCAACTCCAACGATATCAAAAGCATCGAAATCCTCAAGGATGCCGCCTCGGCAGCCATATATGGCTCTCGCGCGGCCAACGGTGTGATACTTGTCACCACCCAGAGCGGCACCCCCGACAAGCCTCGCTACTCCTTCAAGTTCAATCAGGGTATGAAGTACGCTTACAAGAAACACGACCTCATGACCTCGACCGAACTCTATAACCTCATGCTCAGCGAAAACGAGATGGGCGGTCCCAAACCCGCCGCCAATATCCGTAGCGCGGCCTATCTGGAAAGCGTGTTTGGCTCCACCGACTGGCAGTCCGAGGGCCTGAACGATCACGCCAACGTCACCAGCCTCGCATTCTCCGTGAGCGGAGGCAAAAAGGATATCCGCTACATGATATCCACCTCCTATATCAATGACGAGGGTATCATGAAGCAGAACAAGCTCGACAAATTCAATTTCCGCTCCCGCATTGACGCCAAACTCTCAAGCAACGTCACTGTTGGCGTGAATGTGTCGGGAACCTACCGTAAATCAAGCCGTCCCCGCAACAACTTCATCGACTTCTACCGCACCCCCTCGTTCCTCCCTGTGCGTCACAGCGAATACACCACCGCACTGACCGGCTACACAGGTTTCGCACGTGGAAGCCACTTCAACAACATCATCACCCCCTCCAAACCCGTAGTGGATGCCGACGGCAATGTGACATATGAGGACGAGACCACCTCGCCCTTCACCTCGGCCAACAACAACCCCGTCAGCGTCATGGCCAATACCCGTCGCTGGAGCGAGGACTTCCAGGGACTCGGTAGCCTCTATCTCGAGTGGGAGATCATCAAGAATCTCAAGTTCCGCACCTCCAACGGATTCAATGTGCGCTTCACACCTCAGTACTTCTACGGCAAGAAAAATGCCACCAAGGACGGCGAGGACAGCCAGGCTACTTACTTCTCCAACCTTTACGTGGATCTTCTGAGCGAAAACACTCTCGCTTATAAGTTTGACCTCGACAACGGAAAGCACGACTTCGACCTGCTCCTCGGCTACACCATAGAAAAGACCCGCGACCAGCGCGTGGCACTCACCGGCACCGGATTTGCTACCGATGATATCGAGACACTCAATGCCGCCACTGTATTCTCGCTGGCAAGCAGCAACAACGGCAACGGCGCCGGCACCGGTACATTCCGCTACCCCGACGTGGTTCTCGAATCTTACCTCGGCCGTATCAACTACTCTCTTCTCGACCGCTACATGCTCTCGGCCTCACTCCGTCTCGACCGCTCATCATTGTTCGCCAAAGGGAACAGAAACGCATGGTTCCCCTCCGTATCGCTCGGATGGCGCATCAGCGAGGAAAAATTCATGCAGTCATGCAAGGCCATCAATAACCTCAAGCTCCGTGCAAGCTACGGTATGACCGGAAACAACGGCATAGCCTACCAGGCTGCTCTCGAAGTGCTCAACTCGGCCAACTATGTCACGGGTTCGGGCAACGGCACTCTTGTCAATGGCTCAGCCAATACATCGTCAACTCTCGCCAACTCCGATATCACCTGGGAAAAGACCAACGAATACAACGCCGGCGTGGACCTCGGATTATGGAACAACCGCCTCATGGTCACACTCGATGCTTACTATTCGGTGACCAAATCACTCCTCTTCGCCCAGCCCACCCAGTCGTTCACCGGCTTCTCCTATTACTGGAACAACATAGGCAAAGTCAGCAACAAGGGTGTTGAACTTCAATTGGAGACACGCAACATCGTCACCCGCGACTTTGAATGGTCTACCAACTTCAATATCTCCCATTCCCGCAACAAGCTTCTCGAGCTGGGAGGCGAGCATCAGATGATATCGACCGGCGAACGCAACGAATGCTACATCGCCAAGGTGGGCGAACCCCTCATCCAGTACTACGGCTACCACGCCATCGGTGTATGGAATTCCCAGGAGGAGATAGATGCCAATCCCCACTTCGCCACCGACGTGCCCGGCGGTCTGCGCATCGAGGACACCGATGGTGACGGCAGTCTCACCGCAGCCGACCGTGTAGCCCTTGGAAATCCCTATCCCGACTTCACATGGGGTATCACCAATAATTTCCGCTACAAGGATTTCGACCTCAGCTTCCTATTCCAGGGTGTACAAGGCGTGACAGTGTACAACGGTGACTGCTTCTACAATGAGACAGTGCGCTACAACAAAGCCTACACCGAGAATCATTGGGTATCATCCCAGCAACCCGGCGACGGCATGACCCCCTACTGGAAAAACGGTTACGACATAATGCTCACCGATTATCCTCTGGAGGACGGTTCCTACGTGTGTCTGCGTAACGTCACCCTCGGCTACTCCCTCCCCAAGAAACTGTTGCAACGCATACGCCTGTCAGGTCTGCGCGTCTATGCCACCGGCAACAATCTGGCCTACTTCTGGACCAACGGCTACCGTGGCGTGAACCCCGAGTCAAGATTCACATCCGGCAACTACAGTTCAGCCATGATCTCGGGCTACCAGCGTGGCGGATTCCCTCTCACCTCTACCGTATCGGTAGGTTTCGATCTTAACTTCTAATCCCACAAGAAACATCTACAATGAAGATTAAAAATATAATGGCCGTCCTGGCCGCGATGATGACACTTACCGGTTGTGATCTGGACAAGTATCCTGTTTCGGAGGTTGCTGCTGAGGAGTACGTGAAGGATGACGAATCGCTCAACACCCTCGTCCTGGGATGCTACAATGGCCTGCACGACGTGATGTATTACGAATGGGCTCTCACCGAACTGCGCTCCGACAATACACGCATGCACCTCACAGGCTCTACATCAAGCTCCTCGAAACTCGTCGAGCAGCTCGATCAGGGCGTCATAAATTCCGAGCACGCCTGGGTATCCTCCTATTGGAACGGAGCCTACAGCACCATATCACGCTGCAACAATGTGATGGGCTATCTGGACAAGGCCACCACGCTCGACAACCGTAACCGCTACGAAGGCGAGGTGCTCTTCCTCCGCTCTCTCCAATATTTCAATCTCGTGAGACTGTGGGGCCCCGTGTTCAAAGTCACCCGAAAGATCTCCAACGAGGAGGCCCGCAACATGCAGCGTTCGTCGGTCGATGAGATATACGATCTCATTGAAAACGACCTGCGCCACATCATCGACGACAATCTCCTCCCGTCGACCAACAATGACGCCGATCTCGGACGAGCCGACATGAATGCAGCCAAAGCACTGCTTGCCAAGGTATATGCCACCCGCTACACCGTGGGCGATCCCGAATACAGCCAGGCTGCCACCCTGTGCCACGAAGTACTCACCAGCCAAGCCGTAGGCAACCCCTCGTCAGGAGCCGACCTCGTGCCTTACACCGATATATTCTCCACCTTCAACGAGATGAACCGTGAGATAATCTTCGCTGTGCGCTACATCGGTGGCAAAGTTGGCCTCGGCTCTCCTTTCGGCAATCTTTTTGCTCCCACCAACAACGGTGCCAACGTAATCATGGGCACATGCAGCAACTACAACTGCCCGAGCGACAACATGCTGGCCGCCTACGATATGAACAACGGCACCGACTGCCGGCGCGATGTCAACCTGGCCGAAAGCTATTTCAACGCCACCACCGGCCAGTGGGTGACACGCAACGCCCGCTTCGTGTGCAAATACCTCAACCACGACCAGGCTTCCAACCCCATCACCAGCCAGTATGACGGCGATGCCGACTGGCCCGTGATAAGAGTAGGTGACATAGCCCTGCTGTATGCCGAACTCACCAACGAGATAAGCGGACCCGGCGCCGAAGCGCTGAAGTATCTCAACATGATACGTGAACGCGCCGGCCTGCAGGCCTACACAGCCGCTCAACTCAGCTCGCGCTACGATTTCCGCGAAGCCGTGAGAAACGAACGTCGCCTTGAGCTCGCATTTGAGAATCAACGTTGGTTTGACCTCATGCGTTGGGGCATAGCCCGCGAGACGGTCAACAATTACATATCCTCCGAATCGTTCTACAGCGGATACAGCTACACCGTCAATCCTTTGGCCGACTGGCAGGTGATGCTCCCCATCCCCATCGACGTTATCAACATCAATCCGAATGTAGCACAGAATTTCGGATATTGATCCTCCATTACAAGAGATCCTTACGACGTGTATAAAAATTACTCCAAATGAAAACCCGATACATCAATATATTATTAGGAGCCGTCTCCCTGCTAGGCCTCACGGCTTGCGAAAAGGAATCGATGAATGAATTCATCGAAGAGGCTCCCACCGTTGCCGAATTCACCCCGGCCGAGGGATATGCCGGATGCGAGATGACCATCACCGGTACCGGTCTTCACAATGTGGTGAGCGCCAGCATAGGTGGCGTGGACGCGCAAATCGCCCAAAGGATAAGCGACACCTGCATCAAGATATACATTCCGGCGATGGCACAGTCAGGCAAAGTGAGCCTCTCCAATGCCTTGGGAGAGGGTGAATCCTCATCGGACTTCACCATGACCTATCCCGCGCCCTCCCCACGCCTGTCGGAATTACCCGGCGAGGTGGAGCTTGCCTCCAATCTTCTCATCTACGGTGAGCGCATGAGCGTGATCAACCGCGCCCTGTTCAGGGCCGACGGCTATGCTCCCCGCGAAGCCGAGATCGTGAACCACTCCGACCGGGAAATCGTAGTGAAAGTCCCCTATGTGGAGGCCGACAATGCAACCATCCTCTTTGAATACTTCGATGGAAAGAACATGGTGATGGGCGAGGATGCCTCAGTGGCGGGCAAGATTCTTGTGGCACGTTTCGAGCCTAAGGTATCGTCCGTATCATCGGCCGAGGCTAACATCGGTGACATCCTCACTCTCGACGGTCAATATCTCGACAAAGTGAACCGCGTGCTTCTCAACGGAAAAGAATGTCTCATAAGCCTTCAGACCCCCGAGGCCATACGCTTCGTGGTTCCCGACCTCGATGAATTTGAGGACGGTGACAACGCTTCGGTTCTCGAAATAGAGTATTTTGACGGAATAGAAACCAAAATCCTCAATCCCACATTCACCGTCAAGGTGCCCCGCCTCCTGTACTGGGAGGACCGTAAGGTGTGGGGACAGGGCCGTGATGTGGAGGAACTCACATCATTCTTCTCGCCCGAAACCGGTGTTGCCTACGCCAACAGCCTGTGGCGCACACTCGATGCAATATCCTATACCAAACAGGCCGCTACTTGCTCGGCCAACCAGGTACCCGCCGTGTCGGAAAGCGAATATAATTCCGTTCCTCCCTACATTTTCTTCACCGGACTGAGTGCCGGATCGCTCCAGATCAACTCGCCTGCTGGAAGCGCTTCAACACTCAAGAACTTCTTCTGGCAGAACAATTCTTCCAATGAGTCGCGCGTCACCGGAGCCAACGGCAACTGCTATGGCACCCCAGTGATAGGATTCCTCTACCTCGACCCGTCGGTAGCCTCACATGCCAAACTTATCGACAAGATAAAGAACGGCACTCTCGACCGTCTCGACGAGGAAACCTACCCCATCGACACCGCCACCAAGAAATGCGGGGACATATCGATCGGTTCAATCGCAAATTCTCTTAAGGACACCCAGTTTGCCCCCGGAGTATTCACCGTGGGACAAGAAAAGTCAGCCGACCTCGACTCATACATTATGGTGTTCCACTACAACAGCAAGGGCCTGAACTCGTCCAATCGTTCCGAGAACATACGTCGCATGGGTGTGATGCACATCAAGCACATCGACTTCAAGCTCTATAACAACACCAATGCTCCGTCGTCATCGGCAGTCACATTCGACATGTACTGGATGAAGCGCGACTATAAGTGACTATAATTAATACGTTATGCACAACATGAGGTCTTTATTGATAATGATGTCTTTTCTGGTTGGTGTGGCAGCAGGAGCCACACCGGCCGGAGGAGATGGCCCCATCCCCCTCACATCGGTGAGTGATGCTCTTCTCAAAGCCGCTCCCGGCGATGAGATCGTGATTGCCGACGGCGATTGGGCCGATGTAGAATTGAAATGGCATTCACCCGGATTCCCTGTGACTGTACGTGCCGCTCATCCAGGAAAGGTAAAGATCAGTGGCAAGAGCCAGTTGCGCATAAGCGGTGATTCACTCTCGGTGAGCGGTCTCGACTTCCGTCATGTCGCCGTGCCCAAGGGTGGCGTGATCGAATTCCGCTCGGGAAAAGAGGTGGCCAACGCATGCCGTCTCACCGATTGTATCATTGATTCCTGCAATCCCTCCTCCCGCAGCGTGGCCGGTAATTACATTGTAATGCACGGTCGTGGCAACCGCGTGGATCATTGCTCGCTCACAGGCAAACTCAACCTGGGTGTGACCTTGCTCGTCAATCTCAATGACGCCCGCAGTCTCGACAACCGTCACCGCATCGACCACAACTATTTCGGGCCTCGTCCTGTGTACGGATCCAACGGTGCCGAGACTATGCGCATAGGCACCTCACAGCAATCCTATGAGTCATCGCGCACCATTGTTGAAAACAATCTTTTCGACCGATGCAACGGTGAGGTCGAGATCATATCGGTGAAATCGTCCGACAATGTAGTGCGCGACAACATGTTTAACGAATGTCAGGGAGTTGTGGCTCTCAGGCATGGTCGCCGCAACCGTGTCACCGGCAATCAGTTCCGTGGGAACTCAGTCCCCAACACCGGCGGTGTCCGCATCGTGGATGCCGGTCACGAGGTATCGGGCAACACTTTCGACGGACTTGCAGGCACCCGCTTCTTCTCGGCCCTCGCGCTGATGAACTCAGTGCCCAATTCCCTCCCCAACCGCTACGTGAAGGTAAGCGATGTGAATGTTCATCACAACACCTTCAGCAACTGCACCAATATAGAATTCGGCACCGGACGCGACATGGAACGCACCGAGGCACCGTCGGCATGCTCATTCAACGATAATATCATCATCTCCACGACAGTTTCCAATCCATATATATCCATTGATCCGGCCGCTCAAGTCGCTATGGCCGGAAACCGTGTAAACCTTTCATCTGATTATTCGGGGGCGGGATTCACCACCGACCGCAAGCTCAAAGCTGCGCTGGTGGCTGATCCAAAGGCTTTCCGCTTGACATGCGGAGCCGCCCGCCCTGCCGAATTATCGGTGTCCGTGACCACTCATGCCGATACCATCCTCCTCACCCCCGGAGTGACATGCCGGAATGAACCATGGCTGATAACACGTCCCACCGTAATGCTCGGCAACGGAGAAGCCGTGTTGCGCTGGACCGGATCAAAACCCGGGAACTTCATCACCATATGCGATGGAGGATCGCTCAAGGTGGAAGGTGTAACCTTCGACTTTGCTCTTCAGCAGGGCTACGCCACCGTCCGCAATGCCATCGCCACCGCTCCCGTAATGATCACCTCCTACACGCTTGATGTAGAGAATTGCCGGTTCATAAACAGCCCCGAAAGCGGATGTTGCGCCATCCGCGGAGGAAAAGGCACCTTTGCCGAAAGCATCAGCGTCAACAGCTCTCTTTTCTCCGATCTTTCAGGCAACGGAATCTGGCTTGCCGATGAGACCGACGACAAGGGCGTGTACAGCGCCGATCATATCTTCATCAAGGACTGCTCCTTTTCCCGCATGTTGGGACTGCCTGTAAGCATCTACCGCGGAGGCAGTGACGAGTCTACAGCAGGCCCCTATGTGACCATTTCCGACTGTCTGTTCACCGATTGCTGCAATAAGGAGCGCGGAAGCGTGCTCAGGCTCATCGGTCCGCAGAAACTATATGTGACCGGATGCCACTTTGAGCGCAGCGGCCGCGGAGGAGCTACGATCAGGCTCGACGAAACCACCTGGGAGGATGTAAGGATAAAAGGATGCCGATGGACCGACTCGGGACGCGTGATATCCAACCGCAATGTTATTGAATAATTGAAACCATAGAGAGGACACCACTCATGAACACCATAAGAACTTACATAACCGGTATCGCTACAGCTCTCTCGCTGTCAATGCCATCGTTTGCCGGCAACGGGCATCCCTGCCTGCTCTTCAACTCCGACGAGCTTACCGAAATGAAAGAGGGAATGGCCGAGGCTCCGCTCTTCAACAAAAGCATCTCAGCCATAATAGCCAATGCCGAGGCTTTGCTTGATACCCCCATCGAGATGCCCGTCCCATGCGACGGCGGTGGAGGCCCGGTGCACGAACGGCACAAATCCAACTATTACGAACTGATGGACCAAGGTATAGCCTATCAGTTCACCGGCGACACCCGCCATGCCGAACGCGCCGCCAAAATGTTCGAGGCCTATGCCAAGCTGTATCCCACACTGGGATACCATCAGCTCGGACTCAGCCCCGTGCCGGGACGCCTTTTCTGGCAGACCCTCAACGAAAGCGTATGGCTTGTACACGCTTCAGTGGCCTACGATTGCATCAAGGACCATCTCACCGCATCCCGGCGCAAAGTCATCGAGCAGAACCTTCTGCTCCCTATGGCTGAATTCATAATGAACGGCACCGCCGACAACCGCGCCAATCTGAAGACATTCAACAAGATGCACAATCACGGCACATGGGCTACCGCCGCTGTGGGAATGGCTGGAATGGCTATGGACCGCAAGGATCTGGTCGACAAGGCTCTGTATGGTACCGATCTCACCGGCAAAAACGGTGGATTCCTCCAGCAGATGGACTGGCTCTTCTCTCCCGACGGATATTTCACCGAGGGAGCCTATTACCAGCGTTACGCACTGTGGCCTTTCGTGATCTTCGCACAATGCCTCAACCACACCCGTCCCGACCTCAAGGTATTCGAGCGTCGCGACCACATCCTGTCCAAAGCTTTCGACGCCCTGTTCCAGCTCAGTTATGAGGGAGAATTCATGCACATCAACGACGCTATGGAGAAAGGTCTGTGCGCCCAGGAGATAGTGTATGCCGCCAATATCCTCTACGGCGTGGAACCCGATAACGCAACATTGCCCTACATAGCACGCCTGTATCATGAGGATTGCATTCTCTGCGTGGGAGGCTACCGACTGTCCAAGGCTATAGCTCAGGGCCAGGGCTCACGCCCCACATTCCGCTCGGTGTTGCTTCGCGACGGCCGCGATGGGGCCGAGGGCGGTTTCGGAATCATCCGCAACACATCCGGCACACTCAACACGGCTCTCACCATGAAGGCCACAAGCCATGGCCTCAGCCACGGTCATTACGACAAACTCACCATGGCGTTCTATGACAACGGAAAGGAAATATTTCTCGATTACGGAGCCTCGCGCTTCATTAACCTCGAAGCCAAGAACAGTGGCCACTACACCCGCGAGAACGATTCGTTCTGCAAGCAATCTATCGCCCACAACACCCTGGTAGCCGACGCTACCTCTCATTTCGGAGGTGTATATAAGGTGTCAAGCAAGCACCACTCCGATTTTACCGATTTTGCCACCGATCCTCAGGGCCGTTTCCAGGCTATGACCGCCAAGGAGAACAATGCCTATGCCGACAAGGATATACGCATGGAGCGCACTTTGCTCCACACCACGCTCCCCGGCATGAACTATCCCGTCACATTGGACCTGATGAAAGTGAAGGCTTCCGGCGACCATTCCTATGACATCCCCTATTGGTACAGAGGCCATATGGTGTCGACCAACACCCGGCAGGAACGTAGCCTGTCGTCACTCCACACTCTCGGCGACAGCCATGGCTACCAGCACATATGGGTGGATGCCGACTGTACCCCCGCTCCCGGCGACGCCATGCAGTTCACATTCTTCAACGGCAACCGCATGTACAGCGTCACCAGCACAGCCACATCACCAATCACCGGCAAACTGATGCATCTCGGCGCCAACGACCCCGACTTCAATCTACGTGAGGAAAAGGGTTGGCTCATACGGGTGCCTGAAGCATCCGACTGCAGCATAGCCTCGCTGATCGAGCCCCACGGCGAATATGATGTGATCCGCGAGACAGCCTCTGGAACAAAATCCTCGGTCAAGAATGTGAGCATAGTAGCTGATAATGATGACCACACCGCCGTTAGAGTGAATTATGGTGCCGACGGCACAACGGCTCTGATTTTCGTAGCCAACGATGCCGACCCCGCACTGACTCACACAGCGGTGATCGACAACGTGACCCATCGGTGGACAGGTCACTATCACGTGAAATACTAACCAAGAATCAATTCAACCCTAAAACTATACAATTATGAAAACTAAAAGTGCAGTATGGCAGATAGAGAACGAGATGCAATGGGAAACCGTAGGTGAAGGCGTGCGTCGCCAGATCATGGGCTACGACGGACAGCTGATGCTCGTGAAGGTCCATTTCCAGAAAGGATCGGTAGGCTCCATGCACGAGCACTATCACAGCCAGGTCACTTATGTGGTAAGCGGTAAGTTTGAGCTTACCATCGGTGACGAGAAACGTATCATCGGTGCCGGCGACGGCTATTACGTAGCTCCCGATGTTCTCCACGGTTGCGTGTGCCTTGAGGAAGGAATACTTATAGACACGTTCTCACCCATGCGTCAAGATTTCCTGAAATGAAGATCAAGGGTATGAGATGGGTGATCATCACCCTGATAATGATGATCACCATTATAAACTATCTGGATCGCGGCACCCTCAACTATATGTGGGTCGCCAACATCGACTATGAACTGCTCCCGGCATCCTCTGCCGACACCCGTGGCGAGGACAACACCGCGGTGTTACTCCCCGACGGCAGCTACAGGCTATGCAACTCGCGCGGCGAGGAAACCGACGTCCCTGCCTCGCGTGTCAGGATCAAGGAAAAAGGGGGATGCACATACGCCAGCGTCCAGGAAGGCATGGCTGTGGATCTCGGCCTCATTGATCCCGAGGATCCCGATGCTTCCCAGAAAGCCAAGGACATGCTCGGCACCATCACCATATTCTTTATGCTCGCCTACGGTGTGAGCCAGATGGTGTCAGGCAAGATCTACGACAAGATCGGTTGCCGTCGCGGATTCTTCTGGAGCGCTCTGGTGTGGGGCGTTGCCGATGCCCTCACCTCACTGTCGCGCGGACTGGTGTCGCTCACCTGTTTTCGTGTGATGCTCGGACTGGGCGAAGCAGGCCCGTGGCCCGGCACCACCAAGAGCAACGCCATATGGTTCCCGCAGAAGGAGCGCGCCCTGGCCCAGGGCCTTTTCGGAGCGGCCGCATCGGTGGGTAGCGTTCTCGCTCCCATTGTAATCCTGATGCTGTTTCTCGCCCTGGGATGGAAATGGACCTTCGTTGTGGTGGGCGGTCTCGGAGTGATATGGGTAGTGCTATGGTTGTTCATCAACAAGGCCGATCCCGAGGATCATCCCTGGGTTACCGAAGAGGAGAAGAACCACATCCTCGAGGGTCGTTGCAATCCGGTAGCCTGCGATCTCCCTGAAGAAAAAGGCAAGTCATGGGGCGAACTCCTGCGCCAGCGCAAGAACTGGTCAGTGATACTCGGACGCTTCTTCCTCGATCCCATATGGTGGATGTTTGTGACATTCCTCCCTCTGTACCTCACCGATGTGTTCCACCTCAACATCAAGGAAGTGGCCTTCTCGGCCTGGGTTCCCTATGCCGGTGCGGCAATCGGATCCATAGCCGGAGGCTGGTTCTCGGGCTGGCTGATATCCAAGGGACGCACAGTCAATTTCGCTCGCAAATGCGCAATCCTTGTCGGAGGTGGCATAATCCTCCCCGCCATGATAGGCAGCGTGATGGCCCAGTCGGTGATGATGGCCGTGATATGTATGGCATTTGTCCTCGGTGGCTTCCAGTTCTTCATCACCAATCTCCAGACCATACCCAGCGACCTTCACAGCGGAAAATCGGTAGGCTCGCTTGCCGGTCTCGGAGGTGCGGCCGCCGTATTGGGAACAATATTGGCCATATTCTTCTCCGATATGATTTCGAGCTGGACACTCATGTTTGGGCTTCTTGCCGCCCTCGTCCCCCTCTCCTGGCTCTCGATATTCCTCACCGTAGGCAAGATTGAAAAGATCAAAGAATAAAAAATCACATATCAACTAAATTAATTCCAATCAATATGAAACTTACCAATAAAGTAGCCATCGTAACCGGCGGATCACGCGACATAGGCCGCGCCGTATCTATCAAGCTCGCTCTCGAAGGAGCCAAAGTAGTAGTGAACTATTTCCACAACAAGGCTGAGGCCGACGAGACTCTCCGCCTCATAGCCGAGGCCGGCGGAACCGCTATCGCCGTTCAGGGCGACATGACCAAGGGCGACGACGTGAACCATCTCTTTGAGGAGTGCGCCAAGGCTTTCGGCGACAATATCGATATCCTCGTTAACGTGGCCGGCGGAATCGTGGGCCGCAAAAAGATCACCGAGCAGGACGAGGAGTGGTACGACACCCTGATGAACGTCAACATGAAGTCCGTATGGTTCTGTACCCGCGCAGCTGTCCCCCACATGAAGGCCGGCGCCTCCATCGTCAACTTCTCCTCACTCGCCGCCCGTGATGGCGGTGGAGCAGGTGCATCCCTCTACGCTACCTCCAAGGCCGCTGTGTCATGCTTCACCCGTGCCATGGCCAAGGAACTTGGTCCCGACGGAATCCGCGTCAACGCCATCTGCCCCGGCACTATCGCAACTTCATTCCATGACCGTTTCAACACTCCCGAGAACCGCGAGCGTGCCAAGGGCAACTATCCCCTGCGCCGCGAGGGCACTGCCGAGGAGTGCGCCGATCTGGTGGCCTATCTCGCTTCGGATGAATCATCCTACCTGACCGGTACCAACATCGACATCAACGGAGGTTGTTTCTTCTCATAATTTCATCCATCGCTTGACCCTTCACCGGGTCAAGCGATTCACTCCCCCCTACTCTATACCTATGAAGATCAGATCGCTATTGAACGTGGCTATGGGATGCGCTCTTATGCTCGCATCCTCGATAACCGCCGGCGCACAGACCAAACGGGTGCCATCCAACCGCTATGGCATGAAGATGGAGCAGAATGCCGACGGATCCTATTCCCTGCTGCAACAAAAGAAATACGACCGCCTGCTCCCCGTTGATGTCAGCAAGCTCCCCGGAGCCTATGAACTGTACACCTACACCCCCGACCGGCTGAAATCCAAGGACTACAAGGGTGTGCGCTCCGAAGATATCATCTTCAAGAAGACCCCCGATTATGAACTTAAGATCACGGTGGATTTTTCCGACGACACCCTGAATCCATCACCATTCATGATATACATCCACGGCGGAGGCTGGGCACGTGGTGACAACAGTTCATCCAAGACATTATCCCAGTACATGGCCAAACAGCATGGCGTGACAGGTGTGCGCGTGGAGTATGCCATGGCCGGTCAGCCGGGCGTGACCGTCGAGACATCGGTACAGGACGTGCTCGACGCTCTGAAATACGTTCAGGACCATGCCAAGGAACTCAACATCGACCCGTCGCGTTTCGGATTTCTCGGCACATCGGCCGGAAGTCATCTCGCCGCCGTGGCAGCCATGAAGACTCCGGGCACAAAGGCGCTCGTAGGCTATTCGGGCATCTACGATCTCACCCGTGCCGTTATCGTCCAGAAAACACGCGACAAGGACCGCATCGCTTATTTCAAGGACAGGAACGACCGTGTGCTCCGCGACAATTCCGGACAGTTCCTCATCCCCAAAAAGAACATCCCGCCGGCAATGCTCGTATGCGGCACTTGCGATGTGACCGTGGAATACGACCAAAGCACCGAGTTTGCCAAAGCTCTGCGTAGCAAGGGTGGCGAGGTGAAGCTCGATGTGTACGAGAACTATGATCACAATCTCTCGAGCAAGACTTCCGACAAGATGGAGGAGATATTCTTCAACACTGTCGATTTCCTCAACGACAAGCTCTCCACCACCTACCGCCCGTCGACCGACAAAGCCAAGACGGCCAAATCTGATTCAAAAAACACTTCGGCCGTATCCTCCGGCCGGAGTGTCAATTCCGCTTCATCAATCATGACCACTTCCACCGCTTCGGCGGTGGGAGAGCTCATGGCTCTCGGCATCCATACCGAATGTCCCGACTCGTCACGCATGCACGCATCGGCCCATCAGGCCCACATCGTGAAGACTTTCGACGATGATCTCATGAAGGACGTGTACTCATTCCTCATCCATGCGTCCATCGACGATGACCGCGGTAAAAAGAATATCACCGACCGCCAGCGCAACGAAATCAAGACCGATTCCAAGAGTCCCGTACATCTCTGGGCCAAGGAGGGCGAGACAATGACATTCCGCTGGAAGATGCGTCTGCCCGAAGGTTTCCGCACCACCGACCGCTTCACCCACATCCATCAGCTCAAAGGGATCGACAACAAGGAGGGTAATGCTCTCGTAGGCAACCCGCTCATGACACTCACCTGCTACTCCACCCGCAAGGGTTCCCAGGAGCTGCGCCTGCGCTACTACGACCGCACCAAGGGCGACGAGGGCGTCACTCTTGCCAAAGCTCCCCTCTCCGACATGCTCGGACGCTGGATTGAAATCGAGGAGACTGCATGCTTCGATGCCAACGGATCCTACTCCGTCAGAATCAAGGATGTAAAAAACGGAAAAATCCTCCTCGACTACACCGGCGAGAATATGGACATGTGGCGCACCGGCGCAAGAGGTCTGCGTCCTAAATGGGGCATATACCGTTATATCGGTAAAAATCGTGAGCTCGAATCCAGTCTGCGCGACGAGGAGCTGCGCTTTGCCGATTTTGAAATCACCAAGCATTGATCCGCCTCATGAGGACCCACCCTCACCTTCTCTCCATCCTATTGCTCCCATTGGTCCCGCTGTCGGCACCGGCCGTCTCCCCCGCCACTCACTCGCTGAAAGCCGACGGCACCACCGAGACCTACCGACTCATCTCCGAGGCAGGATTCTATACCGAAACTTCGGCTAACATGTCGCCCGACGCCTTCATGGGGCATCAGCACTACAATCATATCTCGCAGATTCATGACCCGTCATTGGACGGATATGTGTTTGCCTTCGATATCCACATCGATTACCCCGAGGGTGACACCCACGTGACCGACGGCAACAAAGGAACGCTCATCGACCGTCAGCGCAACGAAATCAAGTGCATGTCCTCGCAGCCTGCCACTGTTGCCAAGTCAGGCGAGACCATTACCTACACTTGGAAATTCATGCTACCCGAGGGGATGCTCACCACCTCGGCTTTCTGCCACATCCACCAGATCAAGGGCATGGGAGATTCCCAGGCTGTAGCCCATCCGGTGTTCACTCTCACCTGCCGCACTTCGGGCAAGCGTCAGGTCCTGCAATGTATAAATGTCCCTTACGAGGGTGCCTCCAACGTAAATCTCGCCCAGATCGACCTCTCCACCGTTACAGGCCGATGGATACAGGCACGCGAGACATTTACTGTGGGACGCCACGGCCAATATTCCCTCACCCTCACCGACGCTCTCACAGGCGCCATGATCATGAATGTGGATAAATCCGATATCGAGGTGTGGCGCGACACCGACGACCTCTCAACCCTCAGGGGTAAATGGGGCATATACCGGTCGCTCGGCGAAGGTTTGTCACTGAAATCCCAGCTCCGCTCCGAACGGGTGCTTTTTGCCGACTTCGAGATCCGCAAGGGCGACCCGGAATCCTCCATTACGGAGACTCCCGCCGATTGCCGTGACGATAACGGTCCCGCATATAATCTTGCCGGCCAACCTGTGGACAATAATTACCATGGCATCATAGTACGCAAAGGCATCAAGATCCTCAACCGCTAAACGATATTTACCTCCCCACAATCCACTAATCCCCCCAACTATTTATGAGAAAAATCTTTACTCTTTTCACCGCATTAGCCACCGCTCTCACCATCAATGCCACAACAGTCACGTGGCAAGCCACCGATCTCGTCGACATAGCAAACGGAGATGTGATCAACAATCTCAACGTCAAGGTCAACGACAATATATCCTTCTCATTGTCCAAAGGAGAAAGTGACAAGAACTGCACATTCCGCAAGAATTCCACCTATCCGGCAATGATCATCCTGTATTCCAAGAACTCCATCACCTTCACCGCCAACGATGCCACAATCGAGAGCATCAAATTCATCGTCAACACTACTGCTGGTAGTGCCACCCCCGGATGGTCGTTGCAGGATGATGCAAAGAACACTTACACAGCCTCTGCAGATACCTGGACGGGCAGTGTCTCCTCCATCATTTTCACCGACAAGTCAGCCGCCCAGATTACCGGAATAGAAATAACCTACTCCGCCGATGGACAACCTGACACTCCTGATCCCACACCCGGCGACTTCGCCACAGCCAACCTTGTCTTTAACGAAAACCAAGTTGCAACCGGCGAGGAAGCCCGCCACCTCACTCTCTCCGACAACGGTGCCGAGATCGTGTTCACCTCCGATTCCAATAATGCCCAGGTCGACAAGTCCAACGGATTCTTTGGCACCACCGAGGATTATATCACTCTCCAGTACCGCTATCGCCCGGGGGGAAAATCCTCCAAGGGTGTGGAATCAGTCAACAAGGGTGTGATCACCCTCCCTTGCGATGGCACTCTCTACATCTACGCATTCAACAACCAGTCCGACGACCGTGCCATACAGATTATCCAGGACAATGCCACGGTATTTGACCACTCCTATCGAGCCGACGACTACGCCGAGGTGCCCACCTCATCCAGCGTCCGCAAGATCTATCCCGTCTATTCCGTCGCTTTGAAGAAAGGTACCTCCTACTTCCTTTGGCCCGACAATCAGCTGATGCTTTTCGGTTTCCGCTTCGAGCCTAAGCAAATCAGCACCGCCATTGATGAAATCCACACCGATTCACCCCTGCCCGACGATCTCCCTGCCTATGACCTTATGGGCCGGCGCGTCAATGAAAACTACAAGGGAATCGTGATCGTCGGAGGAAAGAAATACCTCCGTCGTTGATCCCCGTTAAAAGATACCTATTTAGTCAATAAGCAAGTTGCAGAACCGATTGCCGCCATGACGCCGGGCAAAAAGTTCTGCAACTTGATATTTTTATTACTTAGAGGTTGTTGAATAACAACCTCTTATTTTATTACGATCGGGTCACGTGCAATCCCTGGCGTGAGATCGACATCTCCACCATGCGTGCATTGGGCTGCAGGCCGGGAGCCGTGTTGAGGATATGACGTATGCGCGAGGCGGCATCAGGATCCTTGGCCACCATATAGAGGAAACCTCCTCCGCCGGCTCCTGGCAACTTATAGCCAAGGCACAGGTCGTCGATCAATCGGATTATGGCCTCCACAGCCGAAGGATTGGTACCGCGGTCTATCCCCTTCTTCTGTTCCCATGTGCGCCCCACCAGCTGACCGTAACGCTTGAAATCGTCGCGCTGTATGGCATCGTACATATCCATGGCATGATGCTTCATGTCGCGGAGCATCTGTATCTGCGCTCCGTGGTTGAGGAACATGCGTCTCACTATCTCGGCAAGTATATCCTTGGCTGTGCGGGTCAGGCCTGTGTAGTACAGCAGGTGGCACGGTGCATATTGCTGGTCGGTGAAAAGATCCGAGGGCAGACGGCGCACAAGTGGTGTCTGATCCGATCCCTTGGAGGTCTGGAGCAACTTCACACCCCCTATCACTCCGCCATACTGATCCTGCCAGCCTCCGCCGGTGGTGAGCAACTGCTCGAGCACAAGCGTGCGCTTGCATATCTCGGTCTTGTCCCAGGCAAGCGAACAGAAATCGCTCACAGCTCCAAGCACTGTAGCGGCAAGTATACTGCTCGTTCCAAGACCGCTTCCTGCAGGGATGGCCGAGAACAGTGTGATCTCAAGTCCGCCCCCCATCTCCACAAGCTGATCGCGCAACGAAGGATAATGCTCCGTGCAGAAACGCGGGTGGAATCCGGCAAGCGCAAGTGCCGCCTTGGGTATCGAGAACGGCGAGCCCACCTTATTGAAATCCAGCAGTTGGTCAAACGTCTCGATAGTCTCGGCCGCTCCCAGGTCGATGCTACGGCACACGATGCGGGGTTCCTTGCACGGACGCACGTAGGCCTGCAACGGGGGTTGGCCGTTAAGCTCTATGGCCATGTTTATCACATTTCCCCCCTCCATGAGACAATAGGGGGGCGTATCGGTCCATCCGCCGGCAATATCTATGCGGGCCGGCGAACGGCTCCACACTATCTGGTCGGAACACACCGCACGGCGCGGATGCTCCTTGGCGGGAAGCACCGTTGAGGTGAGACCCGAGCGAAGCAACTCGAACGCCTCCTCCTCATATCCCTTGCTATCACGTCCGCAACGGCGCGACACCTCGGCGCGGAACATCGCATCGCTCATTAGCTTGAGCAACGGAGTGGACTGTGGCAGAGGCTCGGGAAGCTCTATACCGCTCTCGGCAAAAGCTCCGGCCGCATCATGGAGGTCGAGCTGATAGAATACACTGCGGGCATGGTTGGAGGCAAGAGTCCGCCAGTTGGATTCACGGAACTTCCTGCGCTGGGCCACAAGTCTCGGGAGCGAAGCCTCGTTGGAGATATCCTCGGCACTCATCATGCGGCATCCGGCCATAGCCTCCTCGTCACCGGCCAGTCCGGCCTTGACGGCACGCTCCATATCGGAAATGGTCTCCACCACCGGGAAGCGCTTGCGTTGCTGTTCGGCTCCGGCAAACTTATCATCCATGCCATACACTCTCACAGCATAAGCCCCTTCATTTCCCACGGGTACTATATCGACGCATTGGCCCGGATTCAGCACGATATCCCAGTCATTCTCGGGAACGCCAGTCACCACATTGTCGCGCGTGAGTGTCCAGCGCGGGCCTATACAGCTGTTTTCGATCCATATATTGGTATTATCGCCACTGAACGATATGGAGGTAAGAGAGTTCTGTACAAATATCGAAGGATGAGGCTTGGTGTCGCGGTGCATTATCTCGCGCTGGTCATTTATGCGGTTCTGCACGGCAACGGTCGACGATATCATCTCCCTTGTGGTGCCGTAGTGATAGAACTCACCTCCGGCCAGAGGCACTATAGCCACCGACAGCGAGGCAAGCTCAGGATCAGGCGACGAGGGGTTCACACCGAGCGCTCCGCCAAATCCGCTGTACAGGTCATACTCGGTAAGTTCGCCCGAAGCATTGCGCGAACGTTTCCTCAACAGCTCCACAGCGCGGTCGCTGAGCAACCACACCCCTATGTCTGTAAGGTAATACCCCTCCTGGAGCAACGAGTTCAGCTCACTCACCGTGGGCTTCTGCAACATGCGGTCGAGCTTCGACGGCGAGTCGTGCCTGCTGAAGAACACTCCGTGATGGCTCGCGATTTCAGCGTCGAGCCACAGTCCGTAGCACACCACATCGGCCTCGGGGATGGGTCCCACAGGCTCCGACGAGTGGATGTACACGTCACCGCTCACTATCATGGTGTGGAAACAATCGGGGGCCGACCTCATGATACGCTCATACAATGGCAACTGCAGGTCGAGAAGAGTCTGGCTCAGCTTCTGTCCACGCTCCCACCGGAATATGGGCACAGGAGTAAGAATCTTGCCCGACGGTGCATAGGATGGCAACCGCCGGCTCTGACCTCCTGCATGGAGCAGAATACGCTTCTCCGAGCTGAGCCATTCAGCGAAATCCTTATCTCCGCCCCACGACTCGTGACACTTCTCAAGCAGCCATGTGGTGCCACCGCCGCTCCCAAGGCGCGAACCTACAGGATCGGACGTGCAATAATATTCATTCGATGGCAAGCCGGTGACATCATGGAAGGCTCCGACAAGATTGGGAGGCAAGGATAGGAGTTTCTTGGTCATAGGTCAAAATATTCTGATTCAGCCATAGGGCCTGGTGCGGATTCATGGTTTCGCAGTGCAAACTTACGCAAAAATCCCCGATTTGCCGACACATGACGTACAAAAATGCACTCCCCCGCCCAGCTTCTGTAATAATGGTAAATAAATATGTAAAAAGTGTATGTGATGATATATCCAAACTGATTAATTTTGTATCGGATAAAACACGGAATCTATTCTCATATGAAAACCAGGCTAATACTCAAGACTTTCATACTCTCTCTCACTGCTTCTCAGGCCATACTTTCGGCCCAGACTCCGCGCGACAGTATGGAGCTGAGCCTCGGCGAGGTAGTAGTGACCGGATCCAATAAGGCTGTGAGTCGTGACCTCACCCCCTACACGGTGTCGGTGATCAACCATCGACAGCTCGAGGCCACAGGCAACACCCAGATCCTCTCGGCCATATCGGGCCAGGTGCCAAGCCTTTTCGTGACCCAGCGAAGTATCATAGGCTTCGGCGTGAGCAACGGTGGCTCGGGCCACATCAAGATGCGCGGTGTGGGTGGCGACCGTGCGAGCGGGGTGCTGATGATGGTCGACGGCCAACCGCAGTTTGCCGGCATATACTCCCATCATGTGGGCGATTTCTATGACAAGGAGCGGGTGGAACGTGTCGAGGTACTTCGAGGGCCCGGCTCAGTACTCTACGGCTCCAATGCCATGGCCGGTGTAATAAACGTGATAACACGCGATGCCACAGGAGATGGAGTCCACACCACCCTCACCACCCAGTACGGTAGCTACAACACATGGCTGTCAAGCGTGACCAATACCGTGAATGTCGGCCGGTTCTCCTCGCTCGTCACCCTCTCCTACGACCGCACCGACGGTAATGTCGACGGTTTCGACTTCAAGCAGGCCGGAGGATACGCCAAACTTGGCTACCGCCTCTCCACCCCCTGGAAACTCAATGCCGATTTCACCCTAATGAACTTCAAGGGCGACGATCCCATCTATCCCACCCTTTCCAATCCTGAATCGACCGACGTGTACCGTCAGAGCGTGACTCGTGGCGAGGCATCCATCTCGGCCACCAACCGTTACGGCTCAACCGACGGCAACATCATGGCCTACTACAGCTACGGCAATCACGTGATCGACGATCCCCGGCATTTCCGCAGCCATGACGACCGATTCGGCATACTCATGTACCAGAATTTCAGTCTGTGGCAAGGTTCGTCAGTCACAGGCGGATTCGATTTCAACACCTATTCGGGCAAGATACCCATGTCGGGCGGACGGCCTCACGAGGAGGGATCCATCTCCACTATGGGACATAAGAGCGTGACCGAATACTCCCCTTACCTTACACTCTCCCAAGCCATGGCCGGCGATATGCTCGTGCTCAACGGCGGACTCAGGATGAGCAACAGCGACAAATTCGGCACCCACTGGATACCCCAGGCCGGCTTCAGCATCAATCCCGGCCTCGGATACAATATCAAAGGTTCGCTCGCCAAGGGCTACCGCAACCCCTCGTTCCGCGAGCTTTACCTCTACCGCATGGCCAACCCCGACCTCGATCCTGAAAGCATGATGAACTATGAGATCTCCCTCTCCCGCACCTTCTTTCCATGGATCTCGGCATCAGTCACAGCCTACTACAGCAAGGGCGACAACATGATACAGCAGGTGGACATGAAGAATCTCAACACCGGGCGCTTCATCAACAAGGGCGTTGAAGTGACCCTCAACTCCAGGCCCCACCGCCGACTCTCGCTCATGGCCACTTACAGCTACCTTCACACCTCGCTCCGCAACCTCACTGGAGCGCCTCGCCACCAGTACTATATAGGAGCCGACTGGAACGTGACCGACCGGCTCAATATCAGCACCGACCTGAAGGGGATAGCCAACCTCTATGTCCACGACACGGTGAAGAATCAATCCTACGCCCTCCTCAACCTCAAGGCCACCTATCGCGCCTGTCGATACGCCAGCGTGTTTGTGCGCCTCGAGAACATCACCGACGCCTCCTACATGATCAACCGTGGCTACGAAATGCCCGGCTTCACAGCCCTCGGAGGCATAAACCTGAATTTTTAGGAATTACTTAAAATCAATATATCACAATCCAATGAAAAGTCTCTCTATCGTGCTATGTGCCGTAGCCATGCTCGGCACCGGATGCGCCGGAGCACAACGCAATGCCGGCGACAAGAATGAAACTGTGGCAACAGCCGACACCACCGCCACCTCCACTCCCAAAGTATATATGCTCAAGGAGATCAACGCCGACAATCTCGTGAAGATCTACGAAGCACTCGGTCGCGAAGCCAAGGGCAAAGTTGCCGTAAAGATCTCGACAGGCGAGCCCGGCGGTCACAACTTCCTCGATCCCGCCCTCATCAAACCGCTCGTGCAGAAAGTCAACGGCACCATCGTGGAGTGCAACACTGCCTATCAGGGAAAACGTTTCAGCACCGAGGATCACCGCAAGGCCGCCGAGGACCATGGCTTCACAGCCATCGCCCCTGTCGATATAATGGATGCCGAGGGTGAAGTGAAGATTCCCGTCGAGGGCGGCGAGCATCTCACTTACGACATCGTCGGCAAGAGCTATCCCGAATATGACTTCACCATCATTCTCAGCCACTTCAAGGGACACGCAATGGGCGGATTCGGCGGAGCTGTCAAGAACATGTCGATAGGCATCGCTTCATCGGCCGGCAAGTCGTGGATACACTCCGGTGCCAAGACCGCCAACCCCGATAGCCTGTGGCAGAACCTTGCCGATCAAGACATATTCCTCGAATGTATGGCCGAGGCTGCCAAAGGCGTTGCCGACCACTGTGGCGACAATATCCTCTATATCAGCGTGGCCAACAAACTCTCGGTCGACTGCGACTGCGACAGCCATCCCGCCGATCCTCAGATGGGTGACATAGGCATCCTGGCCTCGCTCGATCCCGTGGCTCTCGACCGTGCTTGCACCGACCTGGTGCGCTCATCCGAGGATCACGGCAAGATTCATCTCATCGAGCGTATCGATTCGCGCCACGGCATGCACACACTCGACCACGCCGAAAAGATCGGTCTTGGTTCTCAGAAATACCAGCTTGTCAACCTCGACTGACCGCCCCATCACTCCTGACACTATTATAACTGGAGAAGTCCCACCCGGCTTCTCCGGTTTCTTTTTATCCCCGTAAGCACATGGAAAAGGCCTCCATACAATCACTTGCGTGGAGGCCCGGGGTCAGTGTCTATTTTAGGGATGTAGTTGGGGAATACTTTTGCTGATAGTAATTATGTGTTACCCGACATCCGCTAATAAGGTATTTTACAGGATGCCTTGTGCCATCATCGCACGGGCCACTTTCATAAAGCCGGCCACATTGGCACCCTTCACATAATTGATATATCCATCCTCCTCAGTGCCATATTTCACGCACTGGTTGTGGATCTCGGCCATGATCTGCTTGAGCTTGGCATCAACCTCCTCCTCGCTCCATGACAGCTTCTGGGAGTTCTGAGCCATCTCAAGACCCGATACCGACACACCGCCGGCATTTGCAGCTTTACCGGGAGCATACAGTATGCGGGCTTTCTGGAACTCTCGGATCGCATCGGGGGTCGAGGGCATGTTGGCTCCCTCGCTCACTGCGATGCAACCGTTGGCTATGAGAGCGCGTGCGTCATCACCGTCGATCTCATTCTGAGTGGCTGAGGGCATAGCTATGTCGCATGCCACACGCTGCCAGGGACGCTCGCCTTCAAAGTACTCGCACTCGTACTCCTCGGCAAACTCACGGATACGGCCACGGTAAACATTCTTGAGTTTGAATATATAGTCGAGCTGTTCGCGGGTGATACCGTCGGGCACATGGATTGTGCCGTCCGAATCGCTCATCGACACCACCTTGGCACCCAATGAGAGGAGCTTCTCGGCTGTATATGTAGCCACATTGCCCGATCCTGAGATAGCCACACGCTTGCCGGCGATATCTATGCCGCGGGTACGGAGCATCTCTAAGAGGAAATACACGTTACCGTAACCGGTAGCCTCGGGACGGATCTTGGATCCACCGAACTCGAGCCCCTTGCCGGTGAATGTTCCGGTAAACTCGCGGGCCATCTTCTTATATTGGCCAAACATGTAACCTACCTCACGGCCACCTACACCTATGTCACCCGCGGGCACATCGGTATCGGGCCCTATCTGGCGCCACAGCTCGGTGATGAAAGCCTGGCAGAAACGCATCACCTCCATGTCGCTCTTGCCGCGGGGCGAGAAGTCACTGCCACCCTTGGCGCCACCCATGGCGAGAGTGGTGAGAGAGTTCTTGAAAGTCTGCTCGAAAGCAAGGAACTTCAGGATCGAGAGGTTCACCGACGAGTGGAAACGGATACCGCCCTTGTAGGGACCGATGGCATTGTTGTGCTGCACACGGTAGCCCATATTATTGTGCACCTTACCCTTGTCGTCAACCCACGACACGCGGAATGAGAATATGCGGTCGGGAATACAGAGACGCTCGATAAGGTTATAGCGTTCAAATTCGGGATTTTCATTGTACACATCCTCAATGGTGGACAACACCTCATCCACAGCCTGGATATACTCGGGCTCATTGGGGAAACGACGCTTCAGGTCGTCGATCACTTCTACTGCTTTCATACCTTTGGAATTGTACAGAATTCTATTGTTGTTAATATTTTCGCGACAAAGTTATACATTTTACTTAAAACAACAAAACATTTGCAACAAAAAGCGTAAATTTTATTGGAATTAGCAATCAAATAGTCACATTTCCCTTTTAATCCTCATTCCTCCCCCCCAATCCAAGCACCTCCCAACAACCATGCAACAGCCCCGGCTGACCCTACATAATATTTAATTCACTATATTTAATTCACTGAAAACAATATCTTTCTTCCCTATCTGAACTACATTTATCGCAAGTTTTTATAAAAATTTTGAGACCTGATTTGGCATATAAAAGAATTTGAGTACCTTTACACCCACTATGAAACGACACATTATTTTAATGGCTGTTGTACTGATCAACAGCTTGACAGGAATAGCCAAACCTGATTCCAACACCTCTGTCACATCTACAAGACCGCGTATTATCGTCACTACCGATGGTGAGGAGGACGACAGGGCATCAATGGTGCGGTTTCTGCTTTCTTCAAATGAATTTGATATCGAAGGAATAATCAACAGCAGTTCCCAATTCCATTGGGTTGGTGGAAAGGGCTGGAATGCTTTCCACCCTGTCGATTGGGTAAAGGAATACATTGGATATTATAGAACGATCTACCCCAACCTTCTCTTGCATGACAGCAATTATCCGTCCCCCGACTATTTATTAAGCAAATGGAAGGTCGGCAACATCGACGGCGTTGGAAATTATAATGAGAGAACCGAGGGCGCCCGCTTCATTGCAGAAACCCTTTTGGAGGATGATGATTCCCGTCCTATATGGATTCAGGCTTGGGGCGGATGCAACACTTTAGCCGCGGCATTAAAAATCATTCAGGACGATTATCCCCAAAAGATGCGGGAAATCGCAACTAAAATGCGCCTCTTTTTAATATGGGAGCAGGATGATGCGTACCAGAAATATATCCGGCCCAATTGGGAGCATCTCAATATTCCAACAATTATTTCTGACCAGTTTGATTGCATGGCATATATCTGGGATAAAGTTCTTCCACAGCACGTACAATCTTATTTCTGTAAGGATTGGATGACAGATAATATCATCGTGGGCCATGGCGTTCTTTGCGACGCATATCCCAACAGGGACGGCGCTTTTAATGCCGAAGGAGACACCCCGGCCTTCTTACACTCTATTGACAATGGATTACGCAACATGGAGAATCCCGGCTTTGGAGGTTGGGGTGGACGCTATGTCAATATAAGAAATAATGTATGGATGGATCCTGTCCCATCATCTGATTTCGTCCACCCTACCGATCAATGGGGATTTAGCAACAGTTGGTCAAAAAAAATGGAACATTACACTGATTCTGCTGATGTAGCGGTCCGGACCAACTATTTTAAGCCAATATGGAGATGGCTGATTGATGTGCAGAACGATTTTGCAGCCCGGGCTGACTGGTGTGTGAAAGACTATGACTCGGCCAACCATCATCCGATAATACGTTTAAAATCCCCTCTGTTGGATATTAAAGCCAAGATTGGTGATAAAATAGCGCTTGATGCTTCAAAAAGTGAAGATCCGGATGGAGACAGACTCACTATCCATTGGTGGACCTATGCTGAGGCAGGTACTTATAATGGCATTTTTTCTCTTGACTCTAACAAAAAGAAAGTGAACTTTAAAATACCGGAAGACGCCCATCCCGGAGACAAGATACACATTATTTGTCAAGTTTCCGATGATGGGACACCTGTACTCACTAAATATAAACGTCTTATTATAGAGGTAATTGAATAGTCCCTACATTGCCTCAATAGCCCCGCGTGGCATCACACCCTCAAAGCCCTGAAAGGGCGATGTAATCGTAGCCCCACCACGAACCTGACAAGCAAATCGCCCGCAGGGCAAGATTTGCGCCGTCGGGTGAGGCGTGGGGAAATGAAATAAATGCCAATTTGGGCGTCGAAGACGTCCTGTAATTCGCCGTATCAACCCACATTAACACTGTATATCTCATTGTAAACACCGGCATAGAAGGTTTTAGACCGGAATAATTTGAGTTTAGACCAGAGATCTATAGGTTAAGTATAGAGGGGAAAATATAGAAGTATAGGGATTAGATTTTTAGACCGTATTTTTAGACCAGAGGGCCATAGAGCTTTTTTTATAGTTATAATGGCTCCGGCCCGTCACGGGTGGGAGTCATTGCATTTTTAATAGTTGTAGCAGTATGTCAAGGGGCTCTTGCCGAACTGTGGGGGAGTTTATAGGTTTAGAAGTTTATAGGTTTATGAGCTATCGATTTTGTAGCTCTACTATTTTCTGTAACCTTATTGCTGGTTCCGGATGGAACGGCGGAGGTCGGCTCTCCGCTTAGATGGGTATGGGTGGTCGGGGGATTGGTGCATCGTCTGCGGGATGGCCTTGCGGGCCCTCGCGGGTGGGCAGGCTCCAGCGGAGGATGGACGTTGGGTCGGTGAGGACGAGTATGGCGGTCTCGACCGGGGGCTCGGGTTTCGGGGGCCTCTGTGTGGTGTGGCCCTGCATGCCGAGGTAGAAGAAGGCGGGGATCTGTTCCCTGTCGACGTTTATGTGTATGACAAGAAAGCCTATGCCGCACAATAATGGGAACAGTGCGGAGCAGAGGCTGAGGAATTTCCCGGGGTCGGGTTGCATTGGGGAGTAGCCTTTGTATTCCTGGGCGTTGAGCAGGAGCATGAAGGCGGGGGAGGTACCGCGGACGCTGTCGGGGCGGGTGTAGGAGGCGTAACGGATGCGTTTGTGCAACGTTTTTACCTGACGGCGGGTGTAGCCGGTGTATTCAGGATACATTTTGCCGAATTCTCTTTCTTTTCCTTCTTTGGATAGGTAGAGGAGTGCGGTTGCGCCCTCGGGGGATGTGGCGAGTCGGTAGTCGAGATATGAGCGGAGGAGGTCGGTGGAGTCGTAGCCTTTGGGATCTACGATTACGATTGGGCGCGGGCGGGAGAGCCGGCGGGCACGTTCGAGCCGGGATATGACGGATTTCTCGACGGGGGTTAGTTCCCGGCCGAGAAAGCGTGAGAATTGGTGACACCAGATGTCGGGTCGCCGGATTCGTTTTGTCAGGTGGGTTACCTTGTGGCTCGTTGGTTTCATATCACCGGCAAAGGTAGGTTGGTTTTACCGGGGATATGGTGCGATAATGTCGTGTAGTTTTTGAGTATAGAGGGGAAAGTATAGAGTATAGGGATTAGATTATTATGGGTGGAATTTTAAGGGTATATTTGTGGTATGTAGAAGGTTAGCGAGGATGGCGCGGGGATTTATAGGACGTCTTCGACGCCCGTTTTGGTGTGCATTTCATTTTCCCCACGCCTGGATGCAAATTTTGCCCTATGGGCAATTTGCATCCGTCGCTCGTGGTGGGGCTATAACTATATCGCCGCTTCGCGGCTTAGTAGTGGTGTAGCCTGCGGAGGGGGATTTCCATAGCCGAAGATAAGCATTATGTGGCAGTCCATCAGCCTCACCAACCGGAAAAAATCTGCTGACCCAAAAATCTGTTGCCGGCCCCGGAAAAAATGGATTATTAAATTTTTGATCTATGGATCTATGGTCTACCACCTACCGAAAACTTTATATTCGATCCTCCTCGTTGCCAACCGGAAAAATCCGCTAACCCGGATTATCCACCCCACCTACCGAAAAAATCTACTGCCACACAAAAATAGCCAACCTCTCACCACGCACACTTGGTTATTCGAGACCGGCTTTTACTGAATTTAAATGCAATGTGTATATACAAAAAAAAAATTACTCGTCGTCCCGACGAATAACTTTCTTACCTTAAATCTAATACCATGAAAAACTTGTCACAAAGTTATATTCATTACTATTATTCACCAAATTTTTGTGATAAAAAATTCCATCTACTAACTTTAATTAACTATTATCCACACCTCTCACCCTTTTTTATCTCTTGATCCTCTTTTTTAGCCCTTATTTTTTCAGCAGATTTAAATAAAATCATTAATTTTGATGGATAAAAACCTTAAATGAATAATTAATGAAACTGAACATCCTACACAGAATATGCCTCACGGCTATATCAGTAACTACATCACTCTCGGCCTTTGCATGGGGTCAGAAAGGACACGACGTGACCGCCTACATCGCCGAACAACACCTCACCCCCACCACCCTCGCAGCAGTCACCGATCTGCTCGACGGCATGAGCCCGGTGTATTGGGCCAACTGGCTCGACAACGCAAGCCACACCCCCGAATATGCCTATTCCAAGACATGGCACTACAAGAACATCGACGCCGACAAGAACTATTGGACCCAGCCCGAACAGCAGGGAGGCGACATTGTGAAAGCCCTCAGAATGAACATCGCCACTCTCGCTGACAGCACCAAGAGCAAGGAGGACAAGGAACTGGCCATGAAGATGGTGGTCCACCTCATGGGCGACCTGCATCAGCCCATGCACATGGGACGCTCCACCGACCGTGGCGGCAACAACGTCAAAGTGACCTACTTCGGACGCAACGCCAACCTCCATGGCATCTGGGACACCAACCTTGTGGAATCGGCCCACAAATGGGGATACACCGAGTGGCAACAGCAACTCGACCGTCTCCCCGAGGAAGTGGAAGTTGTCACAATCGGTGGCAACCTCGACGACTGGGGACAGAAAACAGCCAACATCGCCCAGACAATCTACGAGCGCACCCCCGAATACAGCAAACTCAGCTATGACGAGGTTGCCGAATGGGCTCCCGTCATAGAGGCCCAGCTCCTGATCGGAGGTCTCCGCCTCGCCCACGTACTCAACTCCATCTACGATCCCGAGTACCAGCACGCCAAAGATCCCAAGACATTCTGATTTGTAAGCATTAATTAATAAACACACCATTATGAACATCACATTCGGAGAAGCAATCTCTCGTTTCTACAAGAAGTATGCCGACTTCAACGGTCGCTCCACCCGCGCCGAGTACTGGTATCCCTGCCTCTACATGCTCATCTGCTACGTAATCCTTCTGTGCCTTGGCAAGACAGGCATGATCCTCTACGGCATCTTCGCCCTTGCCAACATCATCCCCAGCCTCGCCGTTGGCATCCGCCGTATGCACGACATCGGCAAGAGCGGATGGTGGATACTCATCAACCTCGTTCCCGTAATTGGCGGTATCTGGTTCATCGTCCTCGCGGCAACTCCCTCCAAGGACATCGACAACCCCTACGCATTTAATAAATAAAATATCGACCCGTTCAACACCAACGGAAAGTTAATCCGTTCGTTTTGAAGTTTTTAACACATAGCCCCAACTTTTGGGGCTATTTTTATTGCGAAAGGGAGAAAAAATTGCGTAAATTTGCAGATATTAAAATTACTATCACATTATATAGACACATATATTAATATATATGAACGCACCACAGCTCAGTGAACAAGAGACCATACGTCGCGCCAGCATGGAAGAAATGCGACGTCGCGGTATAGAGCCTTATCCCGCAGCCGAATACCCCGTGACCGGATATTCGGATGAAATCAAGGAAAACTTCAAGGATGACGAGCCCGAGCGCCCCGTCTCGGTTGCCGGCCGTGTTATGGGCCGCCGCATCATGGGCAAAGCCTCATTCATGGAACTCCAGGACTCCAAGGGCCGCATACAGGTTTATGTAAACCGCGATGAGATATGCCCCGGAGAAGATAAGGACCTCTACAACGTAGTGTTCAAGAAGCTGCTCGATATTGGCGACTTCGTAGGCGTGAAAGGCCACGTATTCCGCACCAAGACAGGCGAAATCTCGGTACATGCCACCGAGCTCACCGTCCTCGGCAAGTCGCTCCGCCCCCTCCCCGTGGTAAAGATCAAGGACGGCGTGGTATATGATTCATTCGACGATCCCGAGCTCCGCTACCGTCGCCGCTACGTCGACCTCGTGGTCAACGACGGCGTGAAGGAGATCTTCATCAAGCGCACCAAGGTGTACAACTCCATGCGCGAATACTTCAACAACGCCGGCTACATGGAGGTGGAGACCCCCATCCTCCAGTCCATCCCCGGCGGAGCCGCCGCCCGCCCCTTCATCACCCACCACAACGCACTCGATATACCCCTGTATCTGCGCATCGCCGACGAGCTCTACCTCAAGAGACTCATCGTTGGCGGCTTCGAGGGTGTCTACGAGTTCTCCAAGAACTTCCGCAACGAGGGCATGGACCGCACCCACAACCCCGAGTTCACCTGCATGGAGATATATGTAGCCTACAAGGACTACAACTGGATGATGAGCTTCACCGAGAAGATGCTCGAGAAGATCTGTCTCGACGTCAACGGCACCACCGAAGTCAAGGTCGGCGACAACGTCATCAGCTTCAAGGCCCCCTTCCCCCGCGTCACCATGGCCCAGGCCATCAAGGACTTCACCGGTGTCGACATCACCGGCATGGACGAGGAGGCCCTGCGTCGCACAGCCAAGGATCTCGGCATCGAAGTTGACGAGTCAATGGGTAAAGGCAAGCTCATCGACGAGATATTCGGCGAGAAGTGCGAGGGCAACTACATCCAGCCCACATTCATCATCGACTACCCCATCGAGATGTCACCCCTCACCAAGCGTCACCGCGACAACCCCGAGCTCACCGAGCGTTTCGAGCTCATGGTCAACGGCAAGGAGCTGGCCAACGCCTACTCCGAGCTCAACGACCCCATCGACCAGTACGAGCGCTTCGTCGAGCAGATGCGACTGGCCGAGAAGGGCGATGACGAGGCTATGATCATCGATAAAGACTTCATCCGCGCCCTCGAGTACGGCATGCCCCCCACATCAGGCATGGGTATAGGCATGGACCGTCTTGTCATGCTCATGACCGGACAGACCACCATCCAGGAAGTGCTCTTCTTCCCCCAGATGCGTCCCGAAAAGAAGCCTCAGCAGCAAGCATCCGACTCTGCCCAGGCTGAAGAGAGTGCCGAATAAATAACGTACACTGTAGCGGCTCACCCGCCTCCTATCCTTACGGAAAGGAGGCGGATACCGCTCAAATCCACACGAAATGAGTTTCAATAAAATAGCAGTGATGGGAGGCGGAAGCTGGGCGACAGCCCTGGCCAAACTCCTGTTGCGCAATTGCGACTCCATACTATGGTACATGCGCCGCGACGACCGCATCGACGATTTCAAGCGCATCGGCCATAATCCTGCATATCTTACCGATGTAGAGTTTGACGTCAACCGCATTGAGTTCTCAAGCGACATCAACTATGTGTGCACCCAGGCCGATGCCCTGTTGCTCGTCATGCCGTCGCCCTACTTCAAGACCCACATCAATAAAATAAGCGTCGACATTTCGGGCAAGACAATCATCTCGGCCGTCAAGGGCATAGTGCCCGGCGACAACGAGATCGTCTCCGACTACATGGCCCACCGCTTCGGCGTCAACCTCGAGAAAGTCCTCGTGATCGGTGGCCCGTGCCACGCCGAGGAGGTCGCGCTCGACCGCCCGAGCTTCCTCACCGTAGGATGCCACAACGTCGAGCTCGCCGAGCAATTCTGCCGTTGCCTCAACTCCCCCACCACCCGCACCATCACCTCAAGCGACGTCGAGGGCATTGAATACGCCGCCGTTCTCAAGAACGTGTATTCGATAGCCGCCGGCATTGTCCATGGCATGAAAGGGGGCGACAACTTCCTCGCCATGCTCGTGAGCAACGCCATCAAGGAGATGGAGAGATTTGTCGACGAAGTGTGCCCGCGTCCTCGTTGCATATGCGACTCCGTATATCTCGGCGACCTCCTCGTCACAGCCTACTCCCGCTTCTCACGCAACCACAATTTCGGATCCATCATTGGCAAAGGCTACTCGGTATCCACAGCCAGGATGGAAATGGAGCAGACCGCCGAGGGATACTACGGCACCAAGTGCATCAAGGAAATCAACAAGAAATATTGTATCGAGATGCCTATACTGGATGCCGTTTACGACATCCTCTACCGCCACGCCAATGCCGAGCGCGCCATCCGCGCTTTGGGCAAACGGTTTGTCTGACCCCTCCACGCATCTCCGCATTATCAACCATCAATAAGCAATCAACAAACTTCTAAATTTAAAATAGCATGAAAACTATCAACGTCGACATCAAGGATGTCCTCTCGACAGTCAGCCGCGAAGACATCGACCGCCTTGAAGGCAAGGCCACCGAAGCCCTTGAAAAAGTGCACAACGGCACTGGAGAGGGAAATGACTTCCTTGGATGGGTGAATCTCCCCACCGAAACCACCGAGGCACTCCTCGACGACATCATAGCTTGCGCCGATCAGCTCCGCGCCACCTGCGACACCGTTGTAGCTATCGGCATCGGAGGCAGCTACCTCGGAGCCAAGGCCGTTATCGAGGCCCTGAGCGACAGCTTCGCTGCTTACCGTCCCGGAGTGGAAGGCGAGCCCAAAGTCCTCTTCGCCGGCCAGAACATCGGCGAGGATTACCTCTACGAACTCCAGGACTACCTCAAGGACAAGAAATTCGGCATTATCGTAATATCCAAGAGCGGCACCACCACCGAGCCCGCCATCGCATTCCGTCTGCTCAAGGAGCAGCTCGAGAGCCAGCTCGGCGTTGAGGAAGCCCGCAAACGCATCGTTGCCATCACCGACGCTCAGCGCGGTGCGCTCCGTAGCCTCGCCACCGAGGAGGGCTACAAGACATTCGTCATCGCCGACAACGTGGGCGGACGCTTCTCAGTCCTCACCCCCGTAGGTCTCCTCCCCATCGCCGTTGCCGGATTCGACATCCGCGCCCTCATCGACGGTGCTGCCGAGATGGAGAAAGCTACTTCCGAGGCCGGCGACCAGAACCCCGCCTACCTCTACGCCGCCACCCGCAACGCCCTCTATAACGCCGGCAAGAAAACCGAGATCCTCGTAAACTACAACCCCAAGCTCCATTACATGGGCGAATGGTGGAAACAGCTCTACGGCGAGAGCGAGGGCAAGGACCACAAGGGCATCTTCCCCGCTGCTGTCGACAACTCCACCGATCTCCACTCCATGGGCCAGTGGATCCAGGATGGCGAGCGCACCATCTTCGAGACCGTGATCTCGGTTATGGAGCAGAAGCACGACCTCCTCATCCCCTCCGACGAAGCCAACCTTGACGGCCTCAACTACATCGCCGGCAAGCACATCGACGAGGTGAACAAGATGGCCGAACTCGGCACCCGCATCGCCCACGTTGACGGCGGTGTCCCCAACATCCTCATCACCCTCCCCGCCCTCCGCGAGAAATACCTCGGCCAGCTCATCTACTTCTTCGAGAAGGCTTGTGGCATCAGCGGCTACATCCTCGATGTGAACCCCTTCAACCAGCCCGGCGTAGAGGCCTACAAGCGCAACATGTTTGCGCTCCTCGCCAAGCCCGGCTACGAGAAGGATACCGAGGCCATCCGCGCCCGTCTCTGATCCCCGCTCGGTAAACTCACCGACCTGATACACACCTCCCGGCTGTCAAGGCTCCCCGTTTCCACGGCGCCAAGTCAGCCGGGAGGTATTTTTGTCAGTATCATTTAGCCTATCTTTAACACTATTTGTCAGTTTTTATCTCTGGCATTTGTTTTGCAGGTTGTTATACTTAGAAACACAAACAATAAAACCCTATATAACATCATGCAGAAAGGACAGATTGGAGTAACGACCGAAAACATCTTCCCGGTCATCAAAAAATTCCTCTATTCCGACAATGAAATATTCCTCCGCGAACTCGTGGCCAACGCCATCGACGCCACCCAGAAACTCAAGACCCTCGCCTCATTCGGCGACTTCAAGGGCGAGCTTGGCGATATGCGTGTCGAGGTCAAGGTCGACAAGGAAGCCGGAACCCTCACCGTCACTGACCACGGTATCGGCATGACAGCCGATGATGTCAACAAATACATCAATCAGATCGCCTTCTCAGGCGCCGAGGAGTTCGTCAACAAGTACAAGGACAACGCCAACTCCATCATCGGCCACTTCGGTCTCGGCTTCTACTCGGCATTCATGGTCTCAAAGAAAGTCGAGATCCGCTCCCTATCCTACAAGGACGGCTCCGAAGCCGTGCGTTGGGAATGTGACGGATCCCCCGAGTACACCATGGAGCCTTGCGACAAGACCACCCGTGGCACCGAGATCACCCTCTGGATCGACGATGACAACAAGGAGTATCTTGAGCAGGCTCGCATCGACCTCCTTCTCAAGAAATATTGCCGCTTCCTCCCCGTTCCCGTCGTGAGCGGAAAGGAGCAGGAGTGGAAGGACGGTAAGTATGTCGACACCGACCGCGACAAGGTGATCAACGCCACCGAGCCCGCTTGGACCAAAAAGCCCTCCGAACTCACCGACGAGGACTACCGCAACTTCTACCGCGAGCTCTATCCCGGCCAGGAGGATCCCCTCTTCTGGATCCACCTCAATGTCGACTACCCCTTCACCCTCACCGGCATCCTCTACTTCCCCAAGATCAAGAACAACCTCGACATCCGCAAGGACCGCATCCAGCTCTACTGCAACCAGGTGTTCGTCACCGATTCCGTCGAGGGCGTGGTTCCCGAATTCATGATGCTCCTTCAGGGAGTGATCGACTCCCCCGACATCCCTCTCAACGTGTCACGTTCCTACCTTCAGAGCGACCGTGCCGTGAAGAAGATATCGGGCTACATCACCAAGAAAGTTGCATCGCGCCTTGAGGACCTTTTCAAGAACGACCGCGCCGACTTCGAATCCAAGTGGGACGACATCAAGATCTTCATCGAGTACGGCATGCTCACCGACGAGAAATTCTGTGACGCCGCCCTCAAATTCACCCTTCTCCGCGACACCGAGGGCAAATATTTCACACTCGATGAATACAAGGCCCTCATCGAAGCCTCCCAGACCGACAAGGAGGGCAACCTCGTGTACATCTACGCCACCGATCCCGTCGAGCAGTACAGCTACATCGAGGCCGCCAACGCCAAGGGCTACAACGTCCTGCTCATGAACGGTCAGCTCGACGGCCACTTCATCTCCATGCTTGAAAACAAGCTCGAGAAGACCACCTTCGTGCGCGTCGACAGCGACGTGGCCGACAATCTCGTGGCCAAGGCCGATAAAAAGGACTCCGGCCTCACCCCCGACCAGATCTCACTTCTCACCTCGGTATTCCGCTCCCAGCTGCCCAAGATGGAAAAGAGCGAGTTCATGGTATCGTTCGAGTCACTCGACCCCGCCGCCAACCCCGTGCTCATCACTCAGAACGAGTACATGCGACGCATGAAGGACATGGCGGCCACCCAGCCCGGCATGAGCTTCTACGCCGAACTCCCCGACAATTTCAACCTCATCGTCAACACCTCTCAGGAGGCTGTAGCCCGTGTGCTCGCCGATGCCGAGAAGGCTCTCGATGAAAAGATATCCCCTCTGCGCGCCGCCGTGAGCGCCGACAATGAGCGCCTCACCGCCATCCGCGCCGAGGTCAAGGACAACAAGCCCACCCCCGAGCAGGAAGCAGAAGAAAAGAAACTACTCGACTCAGTGGAAAATTCGCGCAAGGAACAGGAATCCATCATCTCAGCCTATGCATCCGGCGTTCCGGCTGTCAAGCAGATGATCGATCTCGCGCTCCTCGGCAACGGCCTTCTGCAAGGCCGCGAGCTGAGCGAATTCATCAACCGCTCGGTCAAAATGCTGTAAAAACACAGGAATAAGTAATAGCTATCTGGCACACCGATGTTTTAAGTCTTTTAAACATCGGTGTGCTTATTTTATGCCCTACCTGTGTGATACCTTTGCAACGTGGCCCATCTCCTCACGGATCGCCGCAATTATAACCTTTTTTTAGACACACTCTTTTCATCTACTTCACCATGGCAGCATTCTTCATCTCCCCCCGCGTCATCGACACCATCAACTCACTCCCCCTCGTCGATCGTCTGCCCATCACCAACGCACTCAGTGCCGAACTGATCCTCGGTCAGGATCCCACCGAGTCCCTCACCCCCATGCAAAACATCCTCTACGCCATGATCCGGTTCTACGTAACCCAGGACACCGACCGCAACCGTCGCATTGCCCGGGATGCCTACGACGTCCGCTCCGCCTCCGACCGTCGCGTCAGCTCCATCATCTGACCCCTCTCCGCTATCCTCACGGCTCTATCCACGCAGGCTCCCCCTCGGTCGAGTAGCCCGAGTACACACACACGGCATACCTGTACCCCTTGGCATCCCCCACCTCCATGCGGGGCTCATAAGTCACCCCTATCAGGAACGCGCCGTCCACTCCGTCGCCATCCTCATCATAAGCCTCCGCGCGGGCCACATCATCAGGCACGGCATACACTGTAAACCGCCTCGCCCCCTTGGGCGCACTCCACGTCAGCACCCCGTGCTTCAGCTTCAACCCATGCGGAGCCTCCGCATCCGGCTCGATCTCACGCTCAGCCATGCTCGGCGTCAGCGACGGATAGGCATACCGCCCCGTCGCAAGCACCCCCGACACTTTCGGCAGATACTTCGCACTGTATATTATTGTACCGTGATTGCCGTCCACACTGTACGTGCGGTTGCAATCTATCTGTCGGCCCAGGTCACGCCTATGTTCCGCCAGATCTCCCGTCCCTATCCTCTCCAGGGTCACGCTCGAATACATGTGCACGCCATACATATTTGCCGTCCGGCTCCACCACTGCGACAACTGCCCATATGGAGCCGTCCCGTGCGTCGTAGCCCAATATATCTGTGGCGACACGAAATCCACCGTGCCCTGATACATCCACCCCAACGGATCGGAATATATCTCGCCATATTGCCAGTCGGCCGCCTTCACGCCCACCCCCTCGGCGCCCCATTTGGGTGCCGACGAGTCAGCCTTGCCGGCCACTCCGGCCGGAGAGATGCCGAAACGCACATACGGTTTCGTGTCATTGATCATCCCCTTCACGTCAGCTATAGCCTTATGCACATTAGCCCTGCGCCAGTCGCCAAACGTCATCCAGGGAGCCTCCTTCTTGTATAGGGCATAATCCTGAGCCTTATCATTCTCCGGGATACGGTTGGGATAGAAATAGTCGTCAAATATCAGCCCGTCTATATCATACCCCTCCACAATCTCACGGCATATCTCCACTATATGCTCCCTCACAGGCTCCAGCCCGGGATTCATCACCGTGTACTTGCCGTGGGTCAGCAACCACCCGCGCGACTTCCACTCCTTGTCGGCAGGAGTGTTGTAATCGGTCCCGGCCGACCATCTGAACGGATTCACCCAAGCATAGCACTCCAGCCCGCGCCGGTGACACTCGGCCACAGCCCACTCCAACGGATCCCATCCGGGATCCTCGCCGCGCTTCCCGCTCACAAATGAGCTCCATGGCTCCAGCCTCGACCTGTACATCACATCGGCCATCCCCCTTACCTGAAAGCACACAGTCGTAAGGTTCAGCCTCTTGCATCGGTCAAGCAGCTCCCCAAGCTCGCGCTGTTGGTTGGAACGCACCGCCTCGGTCGTTCCCTGCTTCGAGGGCCAGTCTATACCCCACACCGTGGCCACCCACACACCCCTCATCTCACGCTTGGAGGCACCCGAGCCGGCCGCATTCATCAGCAACACCAGGGCCGACACTATCAGAACACGTAATCGAATATTAGATATACAAGCCATCTTCAATGGAATAATCATCACAAAATTAACTATTATTCAAGAATTATACAGCCAAGGGATAGTGTTTTTTCACAAAAAATGACTAATTTTGCAAGTTGAAACGCTAACGCTCTCGCAGCTCACCTATATTCGATATGTACAGATACCTCTTAGTATTGCTCGCGGCCATCGCCCTCACTTCCTGTGGCGAATATCAGCGCGTACTCAAAAGCAACGACGCCGACTATCGCCTCGATTTCGCGAAACGAGCATTTGAAGAGAAAAAATACACTCAGGCGGCCACAGCTCTTGAAAACGTGCCCGCCGTATTCAAAGGCTCCGAAAAAGCCGAGGACGCCCTCTACCTCCTCGCTCTCTCCAACTACGAGAACAAGGACTACGAGACCGCCGGATCCTACTTCAAGCAGTATTACACCCGCTTCCCCAAAGGCAAGCACACCGAACTCTCCCGCTTCTACGCCGGTTACGGATACTACCTCGACTCCCCCGATCCTCAGCTCGACCAGACCGGAACCCTCAAGGCCATCCAGGAACTCCAGTCATTCCTCGACTACTTCCCCAGAAGCGACAAAGTTTCTATCGCCCAGAACGCCATCTTCGAGCTTCAGGACAAACTCACCCTCAAGCAGCTCGAGAACGCCCAGCTCTACTACAACCTCGGCACCTACATGGGCAACAACTACGAGAGCGCCATCATCGTAGCCAAGAACGCCATCAAGGACTACCCCTATTCCAAATACAAGGAGGACCTCGAGCTTCTCATCCTCAAAGCCCGCTACCAGGAGGCACGCGAGAGCGTCGATGAAAAGAAAGCCGACCGTTACTCCGAGGTTGTCGATGAATACTACTCATTCATCAACAACGACCCCGATTCCCCCAACCGTGAGGAAGCCGACAACATCTTCAAGATCGCAAGCCGGTACACCACCAAGGAATAATCACCCCCCTCTCCTCTCCCCGCCCCACCGAGTTAATCAAGACAAAAAAGAAACAATCGTATATACCAAACAATGGACTACAAAAAGACCAACGCCCCTCTCAACACCCAGACCCGCGACCTCATCTCCATGAGCGAGGACACCGGCAACGTATACGAAACCGTCTGCATCATCGCAAAGCGCTCCAACCAGATCGCTTCCGAAATGAAGCACGATCTTGAGAAGAAGCTCCAGGAATTCGCATCGCTCAACGACAACCTCGAGGAAATATCCGAGAACCGCGAGCAGATCGAGATCTCACGCTTCTACGAGCGTCTCCCCAAGCCCACACTCATCGCAACTCAGGAATACCTCGATCACAAGATCCACTTCCGCAACCCCGCCAAGGATCTCAACCAGGACTGATCCCGTTCCTGAAAGCCTGACCGCTCCAATTCCTCACCGATTTCAGGTAAGAAAAGGCTCACCGGCTCAAATTTTTCTTGGAAACCGTTGAAAAATCACCCCGCCTATTGCACAGGTCAGGATTAATCGCTAAATTTGCACGCTCTTTTGAGCATAATATAACTATTTATCCACTTTTAAACATCTGTATCAATGCACTTGAATTCTGATGAAAAAGTAGAAATCTTTGAGAAGTACGGTAAGGGCAAGACTGACACTGGCTCGCCTGAAGCACAGATTGCATTATTCTCTATCCGTATCGCTCATTTGACCGAGCACCTTCGGTCAAATCACAAAGATTATACGACCGCTCGAGCCCTCAAGGCACTGGTAGGTAAGCGTCGTCGTCTTCTCGACTACCTGATCCGCAAGGACATCAACCGCTACCGCGCCATCATCGCCCAGAAGGAGCTCGGTATCAGAAAGTAATTCCCACCGGAATCCACTTGACGATCACAACAACCGCTGTCAACTCACCCTTGACAGCGGTTGTCGCATATCCCCCATCCCCCCTGACTCTACTCCACAAGCTACACCGTAACCATCCGAACCAAGCCGTCTTTTAAGGACAAAAAATCTCAGGAGTCATTCCTGAGATTTTTTGTAGTTGTAAGGTAGCATCGCTTGGAGTAGCGTAACCACCCACTAAGCCTCGAAGAGGCGATGTACTCGTAGCCCCACCACGAGGGAACGTGCAAATCGCCCGCAGGGCAAGATTTGCGCGATCCCGAGGCGTGGGGAAAACGAAACCCACACCAAGACGGGCGTCGAAGACGTCCTATAATTCCCCGCACCCACCTCTCTAACCTCCTACATACCACCAATAAATCCCCGCAGGCTCCACCGCCCACCAAGCCTCGAAGAGGCGATGTATTTATAGCCCCACCACGAGGGAACGTGCAAATCGCCCGCAGGGCAAGATTTGCGCGTTGCCGAGGCGTGGGGAAAATGAAACGCACACCAAATCGGGCGTCGAAGACGTCCTTTAATTCCCCACGCCAACCCTCCCTAATTTTCTATATCACACCAATATACCCTAAAAATTCTCTTGTCTTTTGGCCTAAATCCAAAACCCTTTGGCTCTATGGTCTAAAAACTCCATTGTCTATACTCTGTACTTTCCCCTCTATACTTAAAAATAAAAAATCTCTGGCCCTCTGGTCTAAAAATTCACCCACTACACGACATTATCGCACCATTTCCCCGGTAAATGTAACCTACCTTTGCCGGTGATATGAAACCAACGAGCCACAAGGTAACCCACCTGACAAAACGAATCCGGCGACCCGACATCTGGTGTCACCAATTCTCACGCTTTCTCGGCCGGGAACTAACCCCCGTCGAGAAAAACGTCATATCCCGGCTCGAACGCGCCCGACGGCTCTCCCGCCCGCGCCCAATCGTCATCGTAGACCCAAAAGGCTACGACTCAACCGAACTCCTCCGCTCATATCTCGACTACCGCCTCGCAACATCCCCCGAGGGCGCAACCGCACTCCTCTACCTCTCAAAAGAAGGAAAAGATAGAGAATTCGGCAAAATGTACCCCGAATACACCGGCTACACCCGCCGGCAGGTCAAAACCCTGCACAAACGCATCCATTACGCCTCCTACACCCGCCCCGACAGCGTCCGCGGTACCTCACCCGCCTTCATGCTCCTGCTCAACGCCCAGGAATACAAAGGCTACTCCCCCATGCAACCCGACCCCGGGAAATTCCTCAGCCTCTGCTCCGCACTGTTCCCATTATTGTGCGGCATAGGCTTCCTTGTCATACACATAAACGTCGACAGAGAACAGATCCCCGCCTTCTTCTACCTCGGCATGCAGGGCCACACCACACAACGGCCCCCTAAACCCGAGCCCCCGGTCGAGACCGCCATACTCGTCCTCACCGACCCAACGTCCATCCTCCGCTGGAGCCTGCCCACCCGCGAGGGCCCGCAAGGCCATCCCGCAGACGATGCACCAATCCCCCGCCCACCCATACCCACCTAAGCGG
>CAJUSW010000012.1 GCA_910589485.1 uncultured Duncaniella sp. | reverse complement strand
GCACCGTATCGTCGAGATGCTGTGCTTCAGCAGTAAAAACAAGACCGCCTCCTAATTCCCCTCCAACACACATTGTAATACCCCACACCCCGGCATTGGCTGGACGCCCCTCATCTGAGGGATATTCCCAGCCGATGCCGGGGGTATTTTTATATGCCGGTAGTATGACCGGGAGAGTAGGCGACTTTTTCTGAATATCCTTTTGTGGTATGCGCCTTCTTGACATTATGCCCTAAATGTGTACCAAAATTCACGGTGGATGAGGATATTTGGGATAATGGTGTTAAATTTGCGGGTGTTAAAATGGCGAATATTATGGAACCACGATTTGTAAATTTCGACTCGGTCGATGCATATAATAAACTGTATGGCTTGCCTACACGCCACCCGTTGGTGGCCGTGGTGGATCTCAAGGAAGCAACCGGGCTTGTCAATCATATCAAGATAAAATATGGCCTGTATGCTCTTTTCTTGAAGAACGGAGCGCATTGTGCCATCAAGTATGGGCGCAAATTGTATGATTATCAGGAAGGAACTGTGGTGAGTTTCTCTCCGGGACAACTGATAGAGGTAGATATGCCCGATGAGGAGATGTCGCCCGATGTGGTCGGCATACTCTTCCATCCCGATTTGGTCTACGGAACTCCGTTAGGAGAGAAGATTTCGACTTACAGTTTCTTTGACTATTCCCAGGTTGAGGCCCTGCATCTCAGCGACCGTGAGCGGGCGATTTTCCTTGATTGCCTGCACAATATTCGCCAGGAGCTCGAGCATCCGGTGGATGCCCATTCGGCATCGGTGCTGTCGGCCAACATCCAACTGTTGCTTGAGTACATGCACCGGTTCTATGACCGCCAGTTTATCACGCGTCATAAGGTGAACTCCGAGATTGTATCGCGCTTCGAGCGTCAGCTCAAGGAGTATTATGAGTCGGGAGTGAGGCGCGAGGGGTTACCTTCGGTGGTGGAGTTTGCCGACAGGGCAAATCTTTCGCCGGGCTATTTCAGCGATCTTGTGAAGAGGGAGACTGGTATGACGCCCAAGGATCTTATCATGCGTCATATGGTGTCGGTGGCCAAGCACAGGCTCAATGTGTCTACCGAGGATGTGGGCATCATCGCCTATGACCTTGGCTTCCAGTATCCGGCCCATTTTTCGAGGATGTTCAAGCGTGCTACTGGCATGAGTCCGTCGGATTATAGGCGTAGCATCGAGATGAATTGAGACTCCATGCCTACCGCCGGTGACTCCAGACGCTATAATGGAGACCGGCCCTTGGGAGATTTTTTTTCATCGGATATTCTGTGTATATTTGCATCCATAATTAACCGACGTAGATTTTTTAAGAATTATGAATGTAATATTGAATATCATATGGGTAGTGTTCGGCGGGTTCATGATAGCCGTTGAGTACGTGATATCGAGCCTGCTTATGATGATCACCATCATTGGCATCCCTTTTGGCTTGCAGACTCTCAAGCTTGCTGTTGTGGCATTGTGGCCGTTCGGCACACGGATTGTGAATGATTCGTGGCCTTCGGGTTGCCTTGCCGGCATCATGAATGTCATATGGTGGTTCCTTGGCGGAGTGCCTATCGCGCTGACGCATCTGGCGTGGGGATTGCTCTTCTGCATCACTATCGTAGGCATTCCCTTCGGCCTTCAGCATTTCAAGCTGATGAAGCTGGCATTGTTCCCGTTTGGTAATTCTGTAGATTGATACGTGTCGTGAAACTGAGCAGTGTAGTGTTTTCCCCTACCGGCACTTCGGGCCGCATAGCCCGTGAGATAGCCCGGGCATTGTCCACATCCTTTGGCAATGGCATTGTGGATGAGATTGATGTCACTTGTCGCGAATACGTGAGCAAGTCGTTCGGCGATGATGATCTTGTAGTGATAGCCGCTCCGGTATATGGTGGCCATATGGCTCCCGTGGCCAAGGAGCGCATGAAAGGGCTTTCGGCTTCGGGTACGCCATGCGTACTGGTCGCTGTTTACGGCAACCGGGCTTTTGAGAATGCCCTCAAGGACATGGCCGAGTTTGCTTCAAGTCTTGGATTCGTGCCGGTCGCTGCCGGTGCGTTTGTGGGTGAACATTCCTACAGCACCCCCGAGGCGCCTATCGCCCTCGGACGCCCTGATGATCAAGACATGATGGATACCCACACTTTCGCATTGGAAATCGCCGAGAAAATAGCTGCGTGTCGCCTCGGCCCGATAGACGTGTCGATGCTTTCCGATGAGCCGTCGCCCGAACAGTCGCTTAGGAATTTCCGTGAGTTTGTGATGGAATATCAGCGTCAGCAACAGGAGGCTCCGCGAAAATTCCTCCCCGAGGTCGACGCGGAGTTGTGCAATTCGTGTGGCGAGTGCTATGAGGTGTGCCCAATGGGCGCGATCTCGGCCGATTTTCATGGCGTGGATGTCGCTAAGTGCATAAAGTGCTGTGCCTGCGTCAAGACATGTCCTGCCGGAGCCAGAAGCCTGTTCACACCATTTGCCCGTCCTCTTTCCGAAAATTTCAACGGGCGTAAATCTCCCGTCTGGATTGTGTGAGCCCCGATTGTGGCGTGAAGTCGTAATGCTGGGGTGAGCCGTCACTCGCCTATCACGGTAGCCACTATTGACCGTGCCCCTCCGTGGTTGCGGAACTCACACAGATATATCCCCTGCCATGTGCCCAGATTGAGCCGGCCATCGGTGATGGGGATGGTGATTGATGGGCCTACGATCACAGCCTTGGCGTGGGCCGGCATGTCGTCGGGCCCTTCAAATGTGTGCAGATAGTAAGGAGCGTTCTCAGGCACGAGGCGGTCGAATATGGTGTTGAGGTCGGCCCTCACGTCGGGGTCGGCGTTCTCGTTCAGGGCAAGAGCCGCCGAGGTATGCTTTATGAGCAGGTTGAGTATCCCTTTGCGTGGCAGTTGAGGTAGCGAGTGGACTATATCGCCTGTGACAAGGTGTATGCCACGGCCGTAGGGGCGCAGGGTGAGTTGAGTCTGTTGTATCATTGGTCTGTAAATATGCTTGGTGAGCGAGAATTAGGGTAGGGGCCTGACTGATGTTCAGAAACGTTGCCTGATTATCTTTCCGGAACTTGTCATGGCGATTTCCTTTACATATATTATATCGCGTGGGGCATGATGTGGCGGTAGCATCTCTTTCATTCGTTCGGTCACGGCTGCTGTCAGTTCGAGACTGTCGGTCACTATCACGGCTTCTTGTCCCCACCGTTGGTTTGCGCGTGATGTGACGTAGGCTTTCGCTCCTGGCGGGATTAGCTGACCCAGGACCTTTTCCACCTCCTCGGGATGAATCTTCACGCCTCCCGAGTTGATCACGTTGTCGTATCGGCCGAGCCATTCGAATTCTTTTTCGGAAGACAGCCTTACCATATCGTTGGTAACAAGGCGTCCGCACGACAGAGTGGAGGTGTTGATCACCAGGCATCCTCGCTCGTTGGCGGAGAATGTGAATCCTGGGAGCGCCATGTAATTCCCTGTGCCTATGTGGCGCAATGCCACATGACTGCAGGTTTCGGTCATTCCATAGGTGGCATAGGCGTTTACTCCGGCTGAGATTAGAGCCTCTTCCTGCTGAGGCGAGAGAGGAGCACCCCCGACTATTACATTCCTTATACGTGGCAGTGATGGGGATGCAAGTAGGCCATCAATCTGCGCGGGCACTATCGGTACCATGTCGATTGTCAGGCCCGATTCGGTTGACAACGGCTTAGAAGTTGGTGGCTCCACCGTGAGATGGCATCCGGCCTCCAGTGCGCGCACTATCTGCATCTTTCCGGCAATATAGTCGGGCGATAGTGGCAAGTGAAGGGCTGAATCACCGGTTATGCCGAAGAAGCGGTTGGTAGCTCGCGCCGATGCCCGCATGTCACCTTTCAGTAATCTTATCTCCTTTGGCTTGCCTGTCGACCCGGATGTATGAGCCATAACCACAGGCGAGTCATCCTCCCATTGGGCTATGAACTCTTGAGCCTGAGGTGTAAGCGTGCCTTTCAGATTGATATTTCCCACTTCTTTTCGGTGTCGAGATAGAGTGATTCGCCCCTCAAGGTGAGTGGCGATGGTATATTGTTGTGATACAGTTGTCCTGTGCCAAGTCCCTGAGGCATCGCAGGATCATATGTGGCCACCCATTGGGCTATGGCGTTGAGGCCTATGTTTGACTCCAGCGCCGAAGTGGCCCACCAACCTATGTTGCGTTCCCGGGCGAGGGATATCCACTCATCCGAAGCCTCGAATCCCCCCGTGAGGGTGGGTTTCAGTATTATATAGGCCGGCCTGGCGATATCAAGCATACGTCGGCGCAAGTCAGGATCGTGGAGCCCTATCAGTTCCTCGTCGAGGGCCACAGGGATGGGCGATTCCTTGCATATACGGGCCATTTCCTCCCATTGTCCTTGGCGTATGGGTTGCTCGATGGAGTGGATGTCGAATCGGGCGAGCTTCTCGAGGTGATCGAGGGTAGTGGATGGATGGAATGCCCCGTTGGCGTCGAGGCGTAACTCTACACTCGGAGCTATGCTCCTTAGGTAGGAGAGCAGCTCCAGTTCCTGACCGAAGTCGATACCTCCAATTTTGATCTTGATGCATCGGAACCCCTCGGCAAGTTTGGCCTCCAGCCGTTCCCCCATAGTTGCCTTGTCACCCATCCATATCAGTCCGTTGGTGGTGAGTGAAGTCTCTCCACGGCTCCACGGGGTGTCATAAAGCATCCTCCGGCCACCGTTTCTCAGGTCGGCTATGGCGGTTTCTATGCCGAAGCGTATTGAGGGGTAGGGGGCCAGTTCGGAGGTGCCTTGGGATACATAGCGGTCGATGTCCCTGCAGGCTTGGCCGAGCCTCTCCTCGTAGTCGGGAAGATCATCGGCGCTGAGCCCGCGGAACAGCCCCGCTTCGCCTATACCAGTGTTTCCGCTCTGCGGATCATATACCTTTATATAATAGGTGTCCTTCCATGAGAGCCTGTCGCGCGAGGTGATGGCTGTGAAACGGAAATCGAGCCTGTATCTTAGCCACGAGGCTTTCATCAGCCGGGGAATTTGGGGAATTGGTCGAAGTCGGGGGTACGCTTCTCAAGGAAAGCGTTCTTGCCCTCCTGGGCTTCGGCCATGAGATAGTACATGAGAGTGGCGTCGCCTGCAAACTCCATCATGCCACGTTGGCCGTCGAGCTCTGCGTTGAGTGCACGTTTGATCATGCGTATTGCCATCGGCGAACGGCTCAATATGGTCTCGCACCACTCTACAGTTTCGTCCTCAAGTCGGTCAAACGGTACCACCTTGTTCACCATGCCCATCTCTTCGGCCTCCTTGGCAGTGTACTGCCGGCACAAGAACCATATTTCGCGGGCTTTCTTCTGTCCTACGCAACGTGCCAGGTAGCTCGAACCGAATCCGGCGTCGAAGCTTCCAACTTTGGGGCCGGTCTGGCCAAATCGGGCATTCTCGGAGGCTATGGTGAGGTCACACACCACATGGAGTACATGTCCGCCACCTATGGCATATCCGTTCACCATTGCAATTACTGGTTTGGGGATGGAGCGTATGGCCTTGTGCAGATCGAGCACATTCAGGCGCGGCACCCCGTTGTCGTCGATATAGCCGCCTATTCCCTTTACTTTCTGGTCGCCTCCCGAGCAGAAAGCCTTGTCGCCTGCTCCGGTGAGTATTATCACCCCTATGTCGCTCGCCTCGCGGCAGTAGGCCATTGCGTCGAGCATCTCGAAATTGGTGTGGGGGCGGAATGCGTTGTACACCTGGGGACGGTTGATAGTGATCTTGGCTATCTTGCCGTAGCGCTGGAAGAGTATGTCGTCATACTCCTTGATAGTGGTCCATTCTCTATTCATAGCGATATGTTGCTTATTTTGTACACAAAGGTACTCAAAATCTCTGGAAAAGGCCAATAAAAAAGGATGTGATATCCCGTATCGTGCGGTTAATCTATTGCTAATATGGCGTTTACGTGAATGTACGCCAAGCGGAAGATGGCTGATTGTGTGGAACGTGGATATATAGTGGTTTTATTCTGCGAAAAAAATGGATTGGCGCTTGCATATATGACGTAAAATCCTTACCTTTGCGCCCGAATTCTAATACAAATCACTTTAATGGCAACAAAAATCAGACTGCAACGTCATGGTCGTAAGAACTATGCGTTCTATCCTATTGTTATCGCCGATAGCAGGGCACCACGAGATGGTAAATTTATTGAAAGGATAGGTTCTTATAATCCGAACACTAATCCTGCTACAGTAACTTTGAACTTCGAGCGTGCTTTGTATTGGGTAAACGTTGGTGCTCAACCCACCGACACCGTTCGCACAATCCTCTCCAACGAGGGCGTACTTCTCATGAAGCACCTTCAGGGTGGCGTGAAGAAGGGCGCGTTTGACGAGGCCGAGGCACAGCGTCGTTTCGATGCTTGGAAGGCTCAGAAGAATCAGGCTGCCGACAAGTTCCTTGCATCTCAGGCAAGCCAGAAGGAAGCTGACGCTAAGGCACGCCTTGAGGCCGAGCAGGCCAAGAACAAGGCTAAGGCTGAGGAAGTAGCTAAGAAGAAGGCTGAGCTCGCCGCCGCTGCCGCTGAGGCCGAGGCTGCCGCTAACGCCGAGGAGGCCCCCGCTGAGGCTGAGGCTCCCGCAGCTGAATAAGCTCTTCTCGCTTATTGTCGACTGAATTCTCACGAGGATGGTAGAGTCACCACAGGGTGTCGTGCCATCCTCTTTTCATATACATATATTATAGCATGCTGGGAATGGATATCATGAAAACATTGTTGATGCCGGTGGTAGCCTGTATGGCTCTCGGTGCCGGAGCACAGGACTTTGGCAAGCATTTCGCTGATTCTACTTTGCGTCTCGACTACGTGTTTGGCGGGACGGCTTCAGTCGGTGGGCCTGCAGATTGCACGGTGTTGTTTGACGGTGGCGTGCGCACTCCCGGTTGGGCTGGACGTAGGCACAACCTGGATTCGGTACCACTGCGTGGCAACGGAAAATTGACGTTAAGAGATGCCGAGACTGGGGAGACGATGTATGCCACCTCGTTCTCCACCTTGTATCAGGAATGGCTCACTGCTGCCGAGGCCCAAAGAAGGCCACGGGCGTTTGAGAACAGTTTCCTCGTCCCTGTCCCGCTTCGCAAGGCTGTCGCCGAAGTGGTGCTATATGATAGCGGCGATGGTATCCTGGGCAGGATTGAACATGAGGTGGATCCTGCCGATATTCTGCTGGTCGACCGTGGAGGGGTTGCGTCCAATCCTCATCGCTATATCCATCGTGGCGGAGATCCACGGGAAGTGATCGACGTGGCTATACTCGCTGAGGGATATACTGCTCAGGAGACTGAGAAGTTCTATCACGATGCGGGAGTGGCTGTTGAGGCTATCTTGGAGCATGAACCTTTCAGATCACGGGCCGGCGATTTCAACTTTGTGGCAGTAGCAGCCCCTTCGATCGATAGCGGGGTAAGCGTCCCGCGTCTTGGCGCATGGCGCTCAACAGCTGTGGGATCCAATTTCAGTACATTCTATTCTGACCGGTACCTCACTACAGCCAATGTCAAGCGCATTCATGATTGCCTTGTCAACATCCCCTACGAGCATGTGGTGATTCTTGCCAACACTCCTGAGTATGGTGGCGGTGGCATATACAATTTCTACACCCTTACCACGGCCGGTCATGAAAACTTCCGACCTGTGGTGGTGCATGAGTTCGGTCACAGCTTTGGCGGATTGGCTGACGAGTATTTCTATGATGACGATGATCTGGCCACGGCCATGTACCGCACCGATGTGGAGCCATGGGAACAGAACCTCACCACACTCGCCGATTTTCCGTCCAAATGGCAGGATATGCTCGCCCCGTCAGTCACGGTTCCCACTCCTGCTCAGGGTGCTTCCGTGCATCAGGTGGGAGCATATGAGGGCGGTGGATATCAATCAAAGGGGGTGTATCGTCCGGCCATCGATTGCCGAATGCGCACTAATACAGCCAAAGGCTTCTGTCCCGTGTGCACGAGAGCTATCAGCCGTCTCATAGATTTTTACATCAAGTGAGGATAATTGACGGTAAATAATGTTGTTGAGCAACTTTTTTTGGTGCCAAAGATAGTTTTTGCCACTGAAAATTGCTAAATTTGCGAAAATTTTTCTTATGCCTCCGATCGGGAGGTTCAATAAACCAAGCAATACATCTCAATCATGTCCAAGAGATTTAAGGAATACGGCGGGCTGAATCTGCCCGAAATCAATAAGAGTGTGCTCGACCTGTGGAACGGCGAGAATGTGTTTCACCGCACCATGTCGGAACGCGAGGGCTGTCCTTCGTTTGTTTTCTTCGAGGGTCCTCCTTCAGCCAATGGTCGCCCCGGCATCCACCACGTTCTTGCCCGTACTATCAAGGATATATTCTGTCGCTACAAAACCATGCAGGGATTTCAGGTCAAAAGAAAGGCCGGATGGGACACCCATGGCCTCCCCGTGGAGCTTGGCGTAGAGAAGAACCTCGGTATCACTAAGGAGGACATTGGTAAGAAAATCTCGGTTGATGAGTACAACGCCGCGTGCCGTCGCGAGGTTATGAAGTTCACAGGTGAATGGGAGGACCTCACCTCCAAGATGGGTTATTGGGTGGACATGCCTAATGCCTACATCACCTATGACAACCGTTATATCGAGACTGTATGGTGGCTCCTGAGCCAGCTCTATAAGAAAGGCTATCTATACAAAGGATACACCATCCAGCCTTATTCTCCCGCCGCAGGAACAGGCCTCAGCTCTCACGAGCTTAACCAGCCCGGATGCTACCGCGACGTGAAGGATACCACCTGTGTGGCCCAGTTCCGTATCATCAACGATGACGAGCCCGCTTTGGCTCCCTATCGCGATATCCTTTTCAAGTGGGGAACTCCCTACTTCCTTGCATGGACCACTACCCCCTGGACCCTCCCTTCCAACACCGCTCTGGCTGTTGGTCCCGAGATAGTGTACAATATTGTGCGCACCTACAACGCATATTCCGGCAAACCCATTACCGTGGTTGCTGCCGACGCTCTCATGGGCTCGCTCTTCAATCCCAAAGCCGCTTCGCTCAAACTCGACGAGTACAGCAAGGGTGACAAACTGGTACCCTACGAAGTGGTGGCCCAGGTTAAGGGCGTGGATCTCGTGGGCATCAACTATGAGCAGCTTCTTCCCTGGGTTAATCCCGGCGAGGGTGCTTTCCGCGTAATTCCCGGTGACTATGTTACCACCGAGGACGGTACCGGTATCGTGCATATAGCAGGTACATTCGGTGCTGACGACCTCCGTGTTTCCAAGCAGAGCGGCGTGCCCCCGTTGCACCTCGTTGACAAGGACGGCAACATCCGCCCGATGGTCGACATGACAGGCCGTTTCTATCTGCTCAGCGACCTCGATCCCAAGTTTGTGGCCGATATGGTCAACGTGGAGGCCTATACCCCCTGGCAGGGCAAGTATGTGAAGAATGCTTATGATCCCGAAGCCACCGAGGAGACCGAGACACTCGACGTACAGATATGTATGGAGCTCAAGGCCACCGATAAGGTGTTCAGAATCGAGAAGCACACCCACAATTATCCCCATTGCTGGCGCACCGACAAGCCTGTGCTCTACTATCCTCTCGATAGCTGGTTCATCAAGACCACAGCCGTGCGCGAGCGTCTGATGCAGCTCAACGAAGGCATCAATTGGAAGCCCTCGTCCACCGGCACAGGCCGTTTCGGCAAGTGGCTCGAGAATCTCCAGGACTGGAATCTCTCGCGTAGCCGTTACTGGGGTACTCCGCTCCCCATCTGGCGCACCGAGGACGGTTCTGAGGAGTTGTGCATCTCATCGGTTGAGGAGTTGTGCGACGAGATGGACAAGGCTGTCGAGGCTGGTCTCATGAAGGAGAACCTCTACCGCAAGGCAGGCTTCGTGCCCGGCGAATACAATAAGGAGAACTACGACAAGATCGATCTCCACCGTCCCTATGTTGACGACATCGTGCTCCTCTCGCCCAACGGCAAGCCCATGTACCGCGAGAAGGATCTCATCGACGTATGGTTCGATTCCGGCTCTATGCCCTATGCCCAGATCCATTACCCGTTCGAGAACAAGGAGGCCTTCGACAACCGCGAGGTATATCCCGCCGACTTCATTGCCGAGGGTGTTGACCAGACACGCGGATGGTTCTTCACACTCCATGCCATCGCCGGAATGCTCTTTGATTCCGTGGCCTACAAGGCTGTGATCTCCAACGGACTTGTGCTCGATAAGTTCGGAAACAAGATGTCCAAACGCCTTGGCAACGCCGTGGATCCCTTTGGGCAGATCGATAAGTTCGGAGCCGACCCCGTGCGCTGGTACATGATCTCCAACTCATCACCTTGGGATAACCTCAAATACGATGAAAACGGTGTGGCCGAGACCTCTCGTAAGTTCTTCTCGACACTCTATAACACTTATGGCTTCTTTGCCCTGTATGCCAACCTCGATGGCTTCGATCCCGCATCACCTGCCATCCCCGTGGCCGAGCGTCCCGAGATAGACCGTTGGGTGCTCTCGCTTCTCAACACCCTCGTTGGTGATGTCACCGAGGCCCTCGATGATTACGAGCCCACCAAGGCTTCACGTGCGATATCCGAGTTTGTCGACTCGCTCTCCAACTGGTACGTGCGTCTCAACCGCAAACGTTTCTGGAATGGTGACACTGCCGCTTACCAGACCCTCTACACTTGCCTTGAGACCCTCTCCCGCCTCATAGCACCTTTCGCACCCTTCTATGCCGACGAGCTCTACCGCGCCCTCACCGGTTCGGCCGATTCTGTACACCTGGCATCATTCCCCCGTTACGATGCGGCCCTCTCGGCTCCCGAGCTTGAGAAGCGTCAGCGCCTGGCCCAGAACATCACCTCTATGACTCTCGCCCTGCGCCGTAAGGTCAACATCAAGGTGCGTCAGCCGTTGTCTACCCTGATGGTTCCCGCTCTCGACGACGAGATGAGATCCATGCTCGAGGCTATCTCGGCTCTCGTGAAGGATGAAATCAATGTCAAGGACCTCAAGATCGTTGGCAACGAGGATAATATCATCGTCAAGAGTGCACGTCCCGATTTCAAGAAGCTCGGCCCGAAGCATGGCAAGAACATGAAGGCTGTTGCTGAGGCCATAAAGAACCTCGACTCGGCTTCGGTCGCCCGTTTCGAGTCTGAGGGATACATCAATCTCGACATTAACGGCGTTGAGACCCGCGTGGATCTGTGTGACGTTGACATAATCTCCGAGGATATCCCCGGATGGCTTGTGGCCAACGACGGTGCTCTCACCATCGCTCTCGATGTCACCATCACCCCCGAACTCAAGCGCGAGGGCATAGCCCGTGAGATCGTCAACCGCGTGCAGAACATCCGCAAGCAGAGCGGTTTCGAGGTTACTGACCGCATTAACCTTGTATTCTCGCCATGCGACGCCACCGACGAGGCCATACTCGAATACAAGGACTACATCTCGCGCCAGGTGCTCGCCAATTCGCTTGAAATTGCTCCTGTCGACCCGGCAGAAGAGGGCGTGAGCGAACTCGTTCTTGATGATGTGAACTTTTACGTTAAAATTACGTTAAACAAGTAAAGAGTTAACATCAGAACATTCATTACTTAAAAAAAGCATGTGATTATGAGCGAGAAGAAGAGATACAGCGACGAGGAGCTTCAGGAATTCAAAGCATTGATTCTCGAGAAGCTTGCAAAAGCCCAGAAAGAGTATGACTCCCTCCGCGCCAATATCAACAACACCGAGGGCAATGATATCGCCGACACGTCTCCCACCTTCAAGATCCTTGAAGAGGGTGCCACCACACTCTCCAAGGAGGAGGCAGGCCAGTTGGCCACCCGTCAGCTGAAATTCATCCAGCACCTCCAGAACGCCTTGATACGTATCGAGAACAAGACCTATGGCGTGTGTTGCGAGACTGGCGAGCTTATCCCCAAGGAACGATTGCGTGCTGTGCCTCATGCCACTCGCAGCGTCGAGGCCAAGAATATGAAGAAGAAATAGAAATATGCGTTCACGAGGCACTATTGTAGCCATTATTATTGTCATCACGGTTATCCTCGACCAGGTATTGAAAATTTGGGTTAAGACCGGTTTCTACCTGGGCGAGGATATGCCCATATTTTCATGGTTCCATCTGTTGTTCATCGAGAACAACGGCATGGCATTCGGTATGACCATCGGGAGCAAACTGGCTCTCACCCTGTTCCGCATCGTAGCCGTGTCGATGCTCATATGGTATATCCACAGCATCTACCGTATCAAGGCTGTTCCTGCCGGATACCTTGCATGCCTTGCCTTCATCACGGCCGGGGCTGCGGGCAATATATTCGATTGTGTGTTCTACGGATTGATTTTCGACAATCCCATGCCTCCCCAGGTGGCTCAGCTCTTCCCGGCTGGAGGCGGATATGCGCCTTTGTTTATGGGTAAGGTGGTCGACATGCTATACTTTCCGCTCTTCTCCTTCACATGGCCCTCATGGATTCCATTAGTGGGAGGCGACCATTTCCTGTTTTTCCAGCCGGTGTTCAACCTTGCTGATGCTGCTATCTCATGCGGTATATTTGTGCTCATTATCTTCTATCACAATTATGTGTTGTCGCCGGCCGCATTGCGCAATCTGTCGCCCGATGGTAATGCCTCGGTTGGTGAGGATCGATAAACTTTGATGAGAATATGCGTCGATTGCCGGTAATAACACTCCTTCTGCTCATGCTTGCGGCATGTAGCAAGACCCCCGACTATGTGATATCCGAGGACCGCATGGCCAGTCTCATGGCCGACCTGTACATGGGTGATGCCGTCGTGGAGAACGACAACAGGTCCTATCGTAACGATTCGGTGCGCAAGGTGCTCATCCAGTCGGTATATGCCAAGCATGGTGTCACACGTCACGATGTTGATACCTCATTGCAGTGGTATGGCCATAACATGCAGGCCTATATGGACATGTGCAATCTCACTGAGGAGATATTGCAGAAACGTATCGACGAGGCAGAGAGGGCCGGAGGTAAGACCGACAAGGCTCCGCGCCGCACAAGCATGGACGGCGATTCGGTGGACGTGTGGACTGGTATCCGCTCACGCAGAAACGGCGTGGATATTCCGTCCGATTTCATCTCCTTCAACCTGTCGACCGACAAGAACTGGGATCGTGGTGACCGTTACACTCTCTCGGTGAAAGGCATGAATACCCGCACTCCCATCACCATGAATCTGGCCGTGGATTACAACGACGGCACCACTGAGTACAAGTGGTATCGAAGCACGGGCGACGAGATGTCCCGTCTGCTTCTTGTGCTCGATTCGGCCAAGGTGGCTTCTACTGTCTACGGTACTATCCATTATGCCGCCCTGCCGGGCGAGGTGTCCTATCTCGACTCCATCACCCTTGTGAGGACCCGTGGCCGTAACGACAACGTGGCGGCACGTCAGGGCCAGCACGTGGTGCGTTATCGTTAATCTTTCCGGTAGAATTCGACTATATGGCCTCAGTTAGATGTCATGCTGCTATTGTCGACGGTAGCATTGTCCGCAACGCGCTTGTGCGCTACAGTTCCGACATTATTCCCGGTGATACCTGTGGCGTTACTGTCCATGCCGAAGAGTTCTCGGTGGTTCCGATGGAGCATGAGCAACATTCCACCGTCGATTTCAACGGTGTTGCTGTCATTACCGGAAGTGAGATCAGTTTTATCCCAATTTCAGAATACCTGCGTCGGTAAGCCTGTAATTTGATTTTTTTGTACACCCTTGTGGGCTGAATATCATGTTACCGTAATAGCCTCTTGGCTATTGCTCGGTGCATTTCGGCGTTCTCGCTGTCTCCGATCATGTCATAAATTTCGGCTATTACGGAATGGAGCTTGCTCTGCAACGGGCGCGGACATTCGATCTCCTCGGTCATGTCGAGCGCAAGCATGCAACGGTCCATGGCGTTGTGGATATCGTTGATTGCCATATAGCACCCGGCCATCTCTATAATCGATTTTATGTCCGTATTATCATTCGCTACAAGTTTGGAATAGTCCATGATGGCCTTGTCGTAATCCTCCACGAGCACATAAGCCTTGGCCCGTCCTTCGAGCGCCTGGGTAAAATCGGGCGATAGTGTCAGAGCCTTGTCATAATTGGCTATCGCGGGCAGTGGCATCTCATCCTGCAGGCAATCATCTCCCAGCGAGGTATATTCGCGGGCTATGTCGGCAAACCGTTCGGCATCCTTCCTGATGCGTTCCTCCAGTTCCTCGATCCTGTTTGTCAGCGAGTGTACTATCGACAGCTTCCTCCTGGCAAGCCTCATTAATGATTTATTGTGCAGTATCGACCGGTTCCTCAATCCCTCGGTAAACATATCGAATGCTTCAGCCAGTTTCCCCTCGTTGGCATTTTTGAGGGCGCCGGCATAACAGCTGTCGGCCTTGGCCTTTTCGAGTGCGTCATTGATCAGTTCATCGTCATTGAACGAACGTGAGAACTGTGTGATGGTAGGATTCACGAATATATCCCTGTCGGCGATGGTGGAAGCCAAGGTCATACCCTCGAAACTACGGCATCGCGACAATGCCACATATGTCTGTCCTCCTGCAAAAGCGCCGTGCCCCAGATCTATGATCGCACTGTTGAAAGTCAATCCCTGGCTCTTGTGCACGGTCAAAGCCCAGGCAAGTTTCACGGGGTACTGTGTGAAGCTTCCCAACTCCTCCTCGACAATTTCTTTAGTGGCGGGATTGAAGGTGTACTTTATATTGCTCCATATCTCTTGCTTGAGGCGATGGGTCTCTCCTGACTCGAGTGTTACGTCCAGCATATCCGAGGCTAATGCCGACACGCGCCCCACCGTCCCATTCACCCATCGGTGGTCAGGATCGTTCTTTATGAATACTACCTGGGCACCCTCCTTCAGTGACAGCTCAAGATCGGTAGGCAACGAATTCTCGGGGAATTCCCCCTTGATTTTTCCGATGAAAGTCACCATCGGCTTTTTGATGGCCTTGAGGTGATCTTCGTTGATATGGTCCACCATGTCCCTTCGTGTGGCGAGGGTCATTGTGAAATCCTTCTTGCTCTTTTGTGGTAGCAATGGGGTAGGGGCCACTCTCGAGTTCAGTTTGGCAAGATCGGTCGGCGTGGATATTCCGGCTCTTATCCTGTCGAGGAGCGATATGAAGTCAGGATCATTCTGCCTGTACACTTTTCTGAGCTCTATCGGCACTATCTTTATATCGGCGAAAGCTCTTGCCGAGAAGAAGTAGAAATTGCGGTAATAAGGCCTGAGTATGTCGCGCATATCACCTGTCACCACCGGTTCGAGCTGGAATATGTCGCCCACAAGCAGCAGCTGTTTCCCGCCGAATGGCTGACGCTCATTCCGGGTATAGAATCTCAGCAACTTATCGATGAAGTCGATAATGTCGGCCCTCACCATCGATATTTCATCGATTATGATGAGCTCGAGATTGCGTATAAGTTTGATGAGCGACGCGGGATATTTCATGCGCTGACGCAGGCGGTCACGGGCAAAATCGGGATCCTCGGGAGTGATGGGTTTGAATGGAATCCTGAAGAAAGAGTGTAGCGTTTGCCCTCCGGCATTCACAGCTGCTATGCCTGTAGGGGCCAGTACCACGTAAGGTTTTCTTGTATGTGCTGTGATATACCTTAGGAAAGTGGATTTACCGGTGCCTGCTTTTCCTGTGAGAAATACCGACTGGCTGGTATATTGCAACAATTCCCAAGCTTTCTGAAACTCGGGATTGTCAAGGTCAATCACCTCCTCCGCTTCATTACGACGCGAAGGAGGTGACAAGGTCTTTTTTCTGGCCATTAATTCGATGCTGGAATTAGAATCTTACTCCAAGGGTTAGCACTACCTGGCTGTTGTTATCGGTTACTGATGCCTTGGGAGCCTGTACGAGATAGTGGGGCTCTACATTCTCGTTGTAATCGGTGAACGCATGGTAGTCGCTCTTGCGGTGACGGTACACATATGCGAGGTCAGCATAGAAATTCTTGTACTTGTATCCGAGGCCACAGGTGATATAGTTGGTCGAGCGGTCAAGTGTGTACGAGGGCTGGGTCTCTGTGTCGTCATATCCTGAAGTGTACACGTAGGAAGCCTGTGATCCGGTGGGATCAAGAAGCTCGGTTTTTACGGGGCTTGACTCGTAGCTGTATCCGGCTCTTACGCTGAATGCGGGAGTCACGCGATACTCTGCACCGATGCGGAATATGTTGGTTGCCTGATAATAGGTCTTTACATCTTCGTTGGTATCGGTATAGTTGTAGCCTTCCCAATCCTTTACCTTCATGTCGCCATAAGCGCGGTACTCATAATCGGCACTGATAATGGCACGTCCGCCAATGACACCGGCCACACCAAACATGAGACGCCAAGGTGACTGCAACTTCCAGTCGAAATCATCGTATTCACCCTGGGCGCTACCATTCTCTGCAGCTTCATATGTAGGGCTGTTATACTTGAAATTAGTCCACGCTTGACCCTCATATGATAGATTATAGTATGTGGGGGTGTGCACGGCCAGACCGAAACGAAGCTCGTTAATGGGCTTTACGATTACACCGGCCTTGAAGTTGAAACCGCTACCCCAGATGTGCTTATAATTTGTCATGCCGAGCGATGCGTCACCCGAGGTATATGCATCAGCCGATGACGTGGCCACATTGGCATTGTTGATTGTTTCGCTGTAATTGGCATACTGCTTGAAATCAAGATCGGTAATGCCGAATCCGATACCCCAGTACAGCATGTTCATCACATTGCCACCAAAATTGATGGAGTATTCGTCGATGTGGCCTTTTTCTTCAATATCGTACCAGGCTGTTCCTGTCGAGCCGTTGTATGCGCCGCTACCGTCATTCGTGCCATAATTCCACAAGCCGACTACACTGTTAGCATTGGGAGCGGTAGGGTTTATGCCATATGAATTATACATAAGGATACTGCTCCATGAAGCGGGTGAATCGAAGTAGGGATTATAATTGGAACCGGCACCACCTGCTGCGAGTTGGGGTATCTTGAACATGCCGTCGGCGGCATCTCTATTCGTGAAATCAGCCACAAGATTGGAGTACGAAGTACCCAATTCACCGAGCGAGCCTCCATATCGACGGTCGAATGATGCCGATCGAGAATAGCTGACGCCCCAGTTGAAGAAAGGCATAGTCTCACTGCCGGTATAGACCGATCCGATATATCCGAAGTTATTGACCTTGAATTTAGTCTGGCTGTTCTTGTCTACGCCCGATGTCGCCGATGATTTCGTCGACTGAGCCTCGAGGTCAAATGTCAGTGACAGGTCACTGCTACGGTATAAGCCTATACCGCCGGGATTTTGGTTGAGGGTGGAGATGTCACCACCGAGAGCCGTAAAGGCTCCGCCCATCGACATGAAGCGTGCGGTACCACGCAGATCGGACTGGGACACGGAATAGGCATCGACTGCCGACTGTGCGAATGCTCCCGCCGGGAGAGTGAGCGAAAGTGCTATGAGAAGTGGCTTGTTCATAAATATCGAGCTGAGTAATGAGGTTCTTGTAATAATAAACGTTTTTTATTGTTAATTGGTTTATGCCTCCCGTCCGATTTATACAGACGGGAGACATTAGCCTTATTGTTCAATAGTGAAATGAGTTGCATTAATGGCGTCCACGGCCACCACCGCTGGAACGGCCACCGCCGTATGAACCGCCTCCGATGGATCCACCTCTCGAGCCACCTCCGTATGATCCGGTGCCATAACCCGAACTGCGGCCGCCATTGGTGTTGTACGGACGGTTGTATGTGCCGTTGTTGGTGTTGGGAGTGTATCCGTTGTTCGACGGACGGGTCGTTACGTTACCATTGTTGGTGCCAACCGACGGACGGCCGCTTGTGCCGACCGAGGGGCGACTGTTGGTCCCGGCGGGACGGTTATAGGAGTTATTGGTTACGCCCGGACGTCCACCTACGCTCGGACGGCCGCTTGTGCCGACGTTGCCCGACGGATATCGGTTGGTGGCCACATTGCCGGGATGACGTGCGCCCTGGTGGCGCGGGTTGTAAGGTCGGTTACCCCATGTAGGTCCCCAGCTCGGCCCCCATCCCCAGGACGGTCCCCACGATGGGCCCCAACCCCAGGATGGTCCCCATGCGGGACCCCAGCCCCATGAAGGCCCCCAGCCTGGTCCCCATCCCCACGATGGACCCCAGTTCCATGCCCAGTACGGATCATACCAGCTGTTCCAGTACCAGGGGGAATTCCACCGCCAGTTGTAGCTCCAGTAGGGTGAGTACCATGAGAATGTAGGATAGAAATAGTCATATCCCCAGTAGGCCGAAGGTGTATTCACGTACACGTTCACCTGCTCCGGTTCCATATAGTATATAGTTGCAAGGTCCTTGTCCCCCGATCCGCTTACGATCTCGGGGTTATAGAACTGCTCGATTCGGCGCGTGTATGCGAAATCCGTTGCCGTGGTGTCGTTCGACAGGGAGTCCTTGGCGAATATTCCACGACGGTTATAGTCATCCACGCTGATTGTGCGGGTGCCTTTTACAGTGTAGGTGTCAGCGGCCGGATATTCGGCTACTATGACGGTCGATGGTGTGGTGAATGTCTGTTTGACAGTCTTCTTGGGCTTCGGGGTTTTATCCTTGGAGGCGTCGTAATATATATCGTCATCATAATACGACTGGGCGGTTACAGCCGAGGTGGCTGCCACTGTCGCTGCAAGGATGAGTATAAGTCGTTTTAGTTTCATCGGAAGAGAATTAGTAGTTGAGTAAAAACTGTTCTTTATAATTTAGACACCTGCCACGCGAAAAGGTTTAAAACATGATGGTTAAATCAGTTACGGCAGATGCGCTATGATGCTATTTACAAAAATAGAGATTTTTATTGAATCTGTCAATAGTCCGAGAGGATATTTTTATTATTTTTGCCACTGATATGTAAGTCTTAAAAATTTATGTACATATAAATCGCCGTTATTTTTGAGATGTTTCTGACTGCGGAACGAAGGAGTATAGCGTGCTATATGGCTGAATTACAACGATAAAACAGCAAAAGAACACGGTTTATTGGGCAGGCTCTTTAGGACTTACACATAGCGTTTCTTTTTAGGAATTACTTATGGAAGAAAAGAACAATCTGAAGATATTCTCGGCCCCGATTCAGGGCCTTACCGAATTGCCCTGGAGGCGTTTTCACCATGATATTTATGGCGACGGCATCACGAGTTATTTCACTCCGTTCCTGCGTGTTGAGCGTGGGGAGGTGCGCAGGCGTGATGTGCGCGACCTCGGGTCGGAAATGAATGTAGGTGTGCCGCTCATTCCTCAGATTATATTCCGTAATCTGGAGGAATTTGAGATGTTGTGTGACACTGTCAAGGCTTCAGGATTCGATCATGTCGACCTGAATATGGGGTGCCCGTTCCCGCCTCAGGTCCATCATGGCCGTGGAGCAGGACTGATCGCAAATGTGGCGTTGCTCGGTGAGGTTGCCTCATTGATGAAGGACAAGTACAGTGATCTCACATTCTCTATAAAGATGAGACTTGGGGTCGATGATCCTGAGCAATGGCGTGATGCCATGCCCGTCATTACCGGAATGCCCTTGTCCCATCTCTCGGTCCATCCCCGTACCGCACGCCAGCAATACTCAGGCGAACTGTGGCTCGACGAGTTCTCGCGTTTGCTCGACTCCACCGATCATCATGTGGTGTTCAATGGCGATCTGCTGGCTCCTGAGGATATCGACCGGGTATATTCGCGTTTCCCAGCATTGTATGGCGTGATGATAGGCCGTGGGCTATTCTCGCGTCCATCCATGGTGGCCGAATGGCTGGCAGGTGAGGAGTGGACACCGAGCCGGCGGATGCAGGAGATCCTCAGGTTGCACGCGCTCGTCTATGCTCATTACAAGGAGACCCTCAGCGGTGACGCCCAGGTGCTCGGCAAGATTGCGCCGTTCTGGGAGTATCTGGCCCCCGATCTGGACAAGAAAGCATATAAGGGCATAAAGAAAGCGTCGTCACTTAGAAAATATGACGACGCTGTATCCATGATAATCAATAACCGCTGATGACGCGGTTATTGATTATTGAACTCTTTTATTAACCGCGGATAGCTGCGATTCCGGGGAGCACCTTGCCCTCGATGGCCTCGAGAAGTGCACCACCACCGGTGGATACGTAGCTCACCTTGTCGGCAAGACCAAACTTGTTTACGCAAGCCACTGAGTCACCACCACCAACGAGTGAGAATGCACCGTTCTCGGTAGCCTCAACGATGGCATCAGCGATAGCGCGCGAGCCGGCTGTGAAGTTGTCAAACTCAAATACACCGGCAGGGCCGTTCCACAGGATGGTCTTTGCGCCCTTGATAGCGTCGGCAAACATCTTGCGGGTCTCGGGACCGGCATCGAGGCCTTCCCACTCAGCGGGGATCTCGTTGCATGATACCACCATGGTGTTGGCGTCGTTGCTGAAATCGTCAGCGGCAACGCAATCGGTGCCGAGTACGAGGTTCACGCCCTTCTCCTTGGCCTTCTTGATGATGTCAAGAGCGAGGTCGAGCTTATCCTCTTCGCAGATCGACTTGCCTACGTTTCCGCCGAGAGCCTTGGCGAATGTGTAAGTCATGCCGCCACAGAGGATCAGGTTGTCCACCTTGTCCATGAGGTTCTCGATGATACCGATCTTGGTTGAAACCTTCGATCCGCCCATGATAGCAGTGAAGGGGCGCTTGATATCCGACAGGATATTGTCAACGGCCTTAACCTCTTTCTCCATCAGGTAGCCGAGCATCTTGTTGTCAGCGTCGAAGTAATCGGCGATAACTGCTGTCGAAGCGTGACGGCGGTGAGCTGTGCCGAATGCGTCGTTCACATATACGTCAGCATATGAAGCGAGAGCCTTGGCAAACTCTTTCTGATTCTCCTTCATTTCCTTCTTGGCTGCCTCGTAAGCGGGATCGGCCTTATCGATACCCACGGGCTTGCCCTCCTCTTCGGGGTGGAAGCGAAGGTTCTCGAGCAGGAGTACTTCGCCGGGCTTGAGCGATGCGGCGAGTTCTGAGGCTTTGGCGCAATCGTCAGCAAACTTCACCTCGGTGCCTAAGTATTTGCCTACGGTTTCCTTGATCTGGCCGAGAGACATCTTGGGGTTAACCTTGCCTTTGGGCTTGCCCATGTGGCTCATGATGATGAGGCTGCCGCCGTCGGCGAGGATCTTCTTGAGAGTGGGGAGGGCACCACGGATACGGGTGTCGTCAGTGATGTTGCCATTCTCATCGAGGGGAACATTGAAGTCAACGCGCACGATTGCCTTTTTGCCGTTGAAATTGTACTGGTCGATAGTCATTGATGATGTTATTATATGGTTGTGTATTTTCAACCGCAAATTTACTGAATTTTTTCTTTAATTGTGCTATCTCTATATCATTTTATGTTAATCGGGCCAATTTTTGTCGCATTTTGAGCAGTCTTGTCATTTGCTTTCATGGGCATCCTGCGCCTTGCTCTCCTCCTGGTCGGCTGCTGCCGGCAATGTGAGCTTCAGCAATATGTATCCTCCGAGCCCTGCTATCAGCGATCCGGCCACGATGCCGAGTTTCGCATCGTTGAGCATAGCGGCGCCTTGGGCGGTAGCGGTGTCAAACGTTAGAGATGCTATAAAGAGCGATACCGTGAAACCTATACCTCCGAGCAGCGATATAGCGCTCATCATGCGCCAGTTGGCACGTTCAGGCATGGGGGCGATACCAAGTTTCACGCTTGCCCATGAGAAGAGGAGGATGCCTGCAAATTTTCCGACCACCAGCGACAGGAGTATTGCAAGGCTTATTCCGGTCACTACGGTCGCGGGGTTTATATCGAGCAGGAATATTCCGGCATTGGCGAATGCAAACAGCGGGACTATGAGATAGTCGGTCAACGGGTGCAGTTGGTCCTCCATCTCCTGTAGCGGTGAGATCACCCTGTCCGATGCGGTCTCTATTTCCTTCAGCCAGTCCATCTGCTCATGGCTGAGGATGGTGCGTGAATTTAGGTCCACATCGTCGTCCTCCTTGAATTTGCGTATGTTCTCGCGTATCACCTTTATGTACTTTTTAGGAGCATATACGGGCACTGCCGGCACGCAAAGGGCCACGAGCACGCCTGCGATTGTGGGATGTATTCCCGAGTTGAGCACCAGGAACCACACCACTCCGCCTATTATGAAATAAAACATCTTGGACTGTATCTTCATGGCGGCGCCTCCGGCAAGCAATATCAGCAATCCTATGGCGGCATAGCCTATGAAGTTTAGGTCGATATGTCCTGAATAGAACGTGGCGATCACGATTATGCCGCCAATGTCGTCGACCACGGCAAGGGTTGTCAGGAATATCTTAAGTGACGACGGGACTCTCGAACCTAACATCGCGATTATGCCGAGCGAGAATGCTATATCCGTAGCCATCGGTATGGCCGCGCCGTCGATATAATCGGTTCCGTGGGCCATTATGAAATACAATCCCACCGGAAAGGCCATTCCTCCTATCGCACCCATTATTGGCAGTAATGCCTGGCGGATCGACGACAGCTCTCCCACCAGGATCTCGCGTTTTATCTCAAGACCGATATTGAAGAAGAATATGGCCATAAGGGCATCATTGATGAATTGCAGCACCGTCATTGGATGGCCGGCATGTGAGAAGATGTTGAAGTCTCCTATCTGCAATCTCATCTCCTGTTGCCAGAAGTCGTTGTATATATTGTTTATTCCGGGGATGTTGGCCACGATCAATGCGAGCAGGGTGGCCAGCATCAGCACATTTCCGCCTGTGGCGTGGTGTGAAAGAGCTCTACGGGCCGAGAAAAAGACATTTCTGGCAAATGTCTCTTTCCCGGGCCCGGAAGCATCTGGAGTTGAAACGTGTGGTGTCATCGTATGAATATTATTTTACTTGTTTAACAATCATGTGGCGCCAGGTGTTTCAATCCATGCTTAAAAAAAATGAGCTGTTGCCCCGGGGATATAGATGGCAAAAGCCATTGTGCGAATGTTCGCACAATGGCTTGTATCAGGGTGATCCATGCCTCTCAGAGTGTTACGCTGTGAGGGTCGGGATCGGTCGGTTGACTGCTGTATTATTCAGCCTTGCCGTTGGAGCCAAGCACGTCAACGATTTTGTGCTTGTAGAGCTTCTCCATGTTGTCGCGGGCCGGACCGAGGTACTTGCGGGGGTCGAACTCAGCGGGCTTCTCGGCGAGAACCTTGCGCACAGCGGCGGTCATGGCGAGACGGCTGTCGGAGTCGATGTTGATCTTGCATACTGCGCTCTTGGCTGCCTTGCGGAGCTGCTCTTCGGGGATACCGATAGCATCGGGGAGCTTGCCGCCATACTTGTTGATGGTGTCAACCTCTTCCTGGGGAACTGAAGAAGAACCGTGGAGCACGATGGGGAATCCGGGAAGTTTCTCCATTACGGCGTCGAGCACGTCGAATGCCAACGGCGGGGGAACGAGCTTGCCCTCGGCGTTGCGTGTGCACTGCTCGGGAGTGAACTTGTAAGCTCCGTGGCTGGTACCGATCGAGATAGCGAGAGAGTCGCAACCTGTGCGGGTAGCGAAATCGATCACCTCCTCGGGGTCGGTGTATGTGTGGTGGTCGGAAGAAACTTCGTCCTCAACACCGGCGAGCACGCCGAGCTCACCCTCTACAGTCACGTCATACTGGTGAGCATATTCGCATACTTTCTTGGTGAGGGCTACATTCTCCTCATAGGGGAGGTGAGAGCCGTCGATCATTACCGATGAGAAACCATTGTCGATGCAGTCCTTGCAGAGCTCGAAGCTGTCACCATGGTCGAGGTGAAGTACAATCTGGGGATGCTCCCAGCCAAGGCTCTTGGCATATTCCACTGCGCCCTGTGCCATGTAACGGAGAAGAATGGCGTTGGCATAGTTGCGTGCGCCCTTCGATACCTGAAGGATTACGGGTGATTTCTCCTCAGCTGCGGCCTTGATGATGGCCTGGAGCTGCTCCATGTTGTTGAAGTTGAACGCGGGAACGGCGTAGCCTCCCTTGATGGCCTTGGCAAACATCTCCTTGGTGTTTACGAGACCTAAGTCCTTGTAATTTACCATCTTGTATAGATAGATTTGGTTATTGATGAAGTAAAATTTAAAATCGTACCGGCCACAAAGTTAACAATTATTTTTCATTCGGTGGCATCAGCGTGTGAAAATATTGTTAACATGGCTTGATTTTTATATAAATGTCACGGATAAGTAAGTCGTAAAAATTAATGCACAAATAAATCGCAGTTATTTTTGTGATATTTTGGCAGCGGAATGAAGGAGCATAGCGAGCTATGCGACTGAGTGACAAAGCCAAAATAGCCAAAAAAGAACAAGATTTATTGGGCAAGCTCTTTTAGGTCTTACATATAGCGCTTAATTTTTTAAGACTTACTTATGTGGCATTTGGTTTTCACATTCGTTTTTTGCTGACACTCCTTGCCGTCTCGGCTTGTCATTTTGCCAATTGGAAAATAATGGCTAAATTTGTGGAAATATTGTCTTGGCCCATTCCTCGGGTTCCAGGCTACATTTATTTGAGATCATCATTTCAAGGTAAAAGATGAATAAAAGGCTTGCATTCACATTTCTTGGCTTGGCGTTGGCCTCGGTGTCAGCTTCGGCTCAATATGGGCTGGAGTATGACCTCTCGTTGACGGCCGGGGCCGGAAGTGGCGACTTTGCTCCATACTATCTCTCCTCTTTGCGTCACGGGCGTTATCTCGATGCCGATAATATTCAGGCCGAGGCGATGGTGAAAAGACCGATGGATCGCGACCGGAGATTCTCTTACGGATTTGGCCTCGACCTCATTGCCGGCTACTCCTCCGCGGTGGATTATCAGCGGTATGACGTCGACGGGGATCAGTGGTATGGCCACTCTGTCCGCCCCTCATCCATGAGAGTGCAACAGGTGTATTTTGACCTCAGATACAGGTCGATATTTCTGTCGGCAGGTATGAAGGAACGGGGTTCGGCATTGCTTAATAATCGCCTCACCAGCGGTGATCTGATCGAAAGCGGCAACGCACGTCCTATACCTCAGTTGCGTGCAGGATTTACCGATTTCCAGGATATACCTTTCACTGACGGTTGGTTGCAGATCCAGGGTGAGATCGCCTACGGTAAAAAAATGGACAACGGCTGGTGGCGAGATCATTATAATTACTACAATGGTTTCATTTCCCGGAATGAATACTATAATTATAAGCGTTGCTATTTCCGCACACGGCCGTCCGAACGGTTCTCGGTCACTTTCGGTATGCAGGCCGCCGGAGCCTTTGGTGGCACTACCGATTTCTATGAGAAAGGTGTGTTCATGAAATCCGAGACCCGCCCCGTGAAGGCCCGGACGATCTTTCAGATGCTTCTGCCTATGCAGGATGGGGGAGAGCTTTTTTATTCGGGCAATCACCTCGGATCGTGGGATTTCAGGGCGCGTTACCGTTTGAAGGATGATCGGGAGATATATGCCTACTTTTCATGGCCGTTTGAGGACGGTTCAGGTATAGCCAAGAAGAATGGTTGGGACGGATTGTGGGGCCTGGAGTACAGGTCGCCTGAGCCGGCCATCATCTCGGGCGTAGTCGTGGAGTATCTCGACTTCACCAATCAGAGCGGGCCTATACATTACAAACCCGATGATTTCCCCGGCACCACTGTTACAGGACATGTATCGGGAACTGACGACTATTACAATCATTCGTTCTACAATTCATATGCTTATTATGGCATGTCCATCGGTACGCCTGCCATAATGTCGCCCGCCTACAACCTCGATGGATATAATAAATTTGCCGCTAACGTCATGAGAGGATTCCATGTGGGCATTGAGGGCACAGTATCACCGTCGGTCGACTATCGCGTCAAGTGTGGATATCGCAAGGCTTATGGTGATGCCCAGATCCTGTTGCCCAGGCCGATACATCTCACATCGTTTATGGCTGAGGTGGATTGGGCCCCTCGGTCTCTGCCATCCCTCTCGGTCAACGCCGCCGTGTCCTACGATAGCGGTACTATGCCGTGCAGGGCTTTCGGCTCAATGGTCACGGTGAAATATAGAGGATTATTAAATTTGTGATGATCATGGTCAAGAGAATCCTTCATATATTGTTATTGACAACATTCATCGTGCTGTCGGCAGGGTGTACCCATAACGATGGTGACATCGGTGATATGTTCGGACGTTGGAAGGTCGAGTCGCTCCGTGCCGATGGAGGCGACCAGCCACTCTACGATGAGGATGTGCTCGTGTATTGCTGGTCATTCCAGGGCGACCTCGTGTGGATTCAGACTCTCCATCCCCACCATGATTTTATGAATGTGAAAGGGATGTGGAGCCGGCATGATGATATCCTGTCGCTCGATTTCTCATTCACGGGCGATGATGGCGATCCGTTTTATCGTCCTCCGTCCTCGCTTCATCTTGTCAGCGATGGGGTGACCGATCTAAATATAGAATCTTTGACCTCATCCGAAATGCACGTCTGGTATGTCTCTGACCTCGATGGGGTGAGATACGATTATTATTTAAAGAAATACTATTGATCATGATATTAGAAAAAGTTCTTGTCACAGGAGCTGACGGATTCATAGGTTCTCACCTGGTGGAGGGACTCCTTTCTGCCGGATATTCTGTCAGGGCGTTGAGCCAGTATAACTCATTCAACAACTGGGGATGGCTCGAGGGTATCGATAACCCGACGCTCGAAGTTGTCACCGGCGATGTCAGGGACCCCAACCTTTGCCGCGAGATAGTCAAAGGCTGTTCCACGGTGTATCATCTGGCTGCCTTGATAGCCATTCCGTATAGCTATATAGCCCCTGACAGCTATGTGGACACTAATATAAAAGGTACGCTTAACATATGCCAGGCCTGTCGCGATGCAGGCGTGGGGCGCCTGGTGGTTACTTCCACAAGCGAGGTGTACGGCACCGCTCAGTATGTCCCCATCGATGAGAAGCACCCCAAACAACCGCAATCGCCCTACAGCGCTACCAAGATCGGTGCCGATGCCATAGCTATGAGCTTTCATAACGCATTCTCGCTCCCGGTAGTGGTGGCCCGTCCCTTCAACACCTACGGCCCGCGCCAGAGCGCGAGAGCGATCATCCCGACCATTATCACCCAGATTGCTTCAGGAAAGAGAGAGATTATGGTCGGCGATCTCACTCCTACCCGTGATTTCAATTTTGTCGCCGATACAGTGGCCGGCTTCATTGCTCTCGGCACAGCTCCCGGTATCGAGGGACGCGAGATCAATATAGCCACCGGCACCGAGGTCACCATGCGTGAGACTCTCGAGACGATTGCTGAGATAATGGGCGAGGATGTGAGATATGTCACTGATCCGGCCCGCTTGCGCCCTGCCGGAAGTGAGGTGTTCAGGTTGTGTGGCGACAACTCGCTCATCACGTCCCTCACCGATTGGCGTCCGAGATATTCTCTCCGGGAAGGCCTTACAGCTACGGTCGATTGGTTTACGAAACCCGAAAACCTCGCAGGATACAAATCCGGTATATATAACGTGTGATCGGGTGATATGCAGGAGAATCAGGAAACCATAAATATCTTATTTCTCGGAGGGGCCAAACGTGTCTCCCTGGCGAGAAAACTTATTGATGCGGGTGCCGATATGGGCCTCCGTGTCAATATTTACAGCTATGAATTGACCTCCCGGGTTCCCATTGCATCAGTCGGTATAGTTATAGTGGGCCGTCGTTGGGACGACCCCGAATTATACGCTCATTTGCATGAAGTGGTCCTTGTGGCTGAAATCTCGGTGATGATTCCGTTTTTTGATGCCGCTGTGGTGGCCACCGGTAAATACATTTCCCTCTATGGAGATGTGTGGGCGCCGGTGATGAAGCCTCATCTTGCCGAGTCTTTCTATGACAAGACTATATCGGCCGTGCTGTTCGAGGAGAACAATCTCCCCATCCCGGCAACGTATAAAAGCGGCCGTCCGCATTTCCCGTTGATAGCTAAACCGCGATACGGCACCGGAGGCAAGGGCATCATGATCATTAATGATGTGAACTCTTTCCGCAGGGTGTTGCGTCACAAGGAGGAGTATCTGTTGCAGCAATACTTCAGCAACATCGAGGAATACACCGTCGACTGCTATATCCCCCAGCGTGGCAAGGCTGTGTGCATAAGCCCGCGTCGCAGGCTTGAGGTGCTTGGGGGCGAGGTTTCCCGGACGGTCACGGTTGACTCGCCCGAGATCGTCGAGGCTTCGGCCCGGGCTATAGAGAGGTTGCGCTTGCGGGGTGCGGTCACGTTGCAGTTCCTCAGGGATCTTGACTCGGGCGAACTTATGCTCATGGAGATAGATCCCCGTCTGGGCGGAGGTGTTGTCTGTTCGATACATGCCGGGGCGGAAATCCCGCGCCACATCCTTGACGAGGCGCGTGGCATCCAGCCTCGTCAGCATAAAAAGATTAAACCCGGCGTACTCATATGCCGTTATTTTGATGAGGCGGTTTTTAATGTATAGCATCCGTCGGCCGTTATAATTTGTTATCTCAGCTATCAGGTCATGAAAGAAACTCTCTCGCAATCCCTTGAACAACGCATGCAGTTGCGCCTCTCGCCACTGCAGATGAGGCTTGTGCGCATGCTTGAAATGTCCGAGCCCGAGATTGAGGAGGAGGTGCGCCGTGAGCTCGATGATAATCCCGCTCTTGAGGTCGCCGAATCATCCGTCGACACCGACCCCGACGAGGAGCCTTACACCGAGACGGCCGAGGATCTCCAACTTGCCGATTATGGCAATGAGGACGACATCCCCTCCTACCGTCTTGAGGCCAACAACCGCAGTGCCGCCGACGCAGTCCTGGAGCCTGTTGCGGTGGATGATGGTGAATCGCTCATAGAATACCTCATATCTCAGCTTTCAGAGACCGATCTCACCGAGATGGAGCTCCAGATTGCACGTTACATTATCGGCAATCTTGATGATAACGGATATCTCACCCGCACCTTGCCTCAGATCGAGGACGATCTTGCCATTGATGCCGGATTGGAGATCAGCATGGCCGAGATCCGCAAGGTGTACGATGCCATCCGCGCTCTCGATCCTGCTGGGGTCGGGGCGGTGGATCTGAGGGATTGTCTGCTGTTGCAGCTGAGACGTCTCCCTGATACCGGAGCAGTCAAAATAGCCCGCGAGATCGTGGGCGACTATTTCGATCTGTTTTCGCTCCGGCATTTCGACCGGCTCGAATCAATGCTTGGGGTTTCCCGCGACATGCTTCGTGAGGCCGACGAGGTGATACGCTCCCTCGATCCCAAGCCCGCAAGCCGGATAGGGGAGAGCCTGGCCGACGATAGGGCGCGCCACATAATCCCCGATTTCTATGTGGAGCTGGATCAGAACGATCGTCTCACCGTCACCATGCCCAACAACCTCCCTGAACTTGTCATCGAGAAGAGCTTCTCGGCCGATGAGGAGCTCGTGGTGATGCAATCGAAATCTCAGCGGGGTGACTCTCCTAAGAACGAGGCCCTCTCCTTCATCACGAAAAAACGTGAGGAGGCATCGGTGTTCATCGACCTTCTGCGCATGCGTCGCAACACCCTCATGAATGTGATGGAGGCTATCGTGCGTTGGCAACGCGATTTCTTTGTGTCGGAGGATGAGAGCCGTTTGCGTCCTATGGTGTTGCGCGACATCTCCCGGGTCACTGGCCTGGACATCTCCGTTATCTCCCGTGCCTCGGCCGGCAAATATGTCGCTACCCAATCGGGCGTGTATCCGCTGAAATTCTTTTTCAACGAGCGTGTCAATGATGATGAGGATGCCTCCTCGCGCGAGATTCTGTCAGTATTACGCTCGGTGATCGATGATGAGGATCCCGCCGCTCCGCTCAGCGACGATGCTCTCACCGCCGAGCTTGCCGGTCGTGGCTACAGCATAGCCCGCCGCACTGTTGCCAAGTATCGTGAACGTCTCGGAATCCCTGTGGCACGCCTCAGGAAAAAACTTTAATCCCCACTCTTTCTTCAACAAGCACTATTATGAAACGTGTATCCCAAATTCTCTCCTACATCTTCTCTCCGCTGTTGGTCCCCACCTACGGCATGATTCTTGCATCGTTTCTGTCAGTCCTGTCGGTGCTTTCGGCGCGGGTCCTGTGCACTACGGTTGCCATAACATTTGTCATCACATGTGTGATTCCCGCATGTGGCATTATGGCTATGTATAAGACCGGATTCCTGACCGATCCCGGTGTGAATGTCCGCACCGAACGTTCCCTGCCATACGCATTGACCATACTATGCTACGTGGGATGTTGCTTCTTCCTTTACCGGGCCGGAGCGCCATCGTGGCTCACCATGTTCTATGCCGGTGGGGGAGCCGCCGCGCTGATAAACGCGGTTGTGAACCTCAAATGGAAGATTTCGGCTCATGCCGCCGCCATGGGTGGACTTGTGGCCATGCTCTTCCGCATAGCCGCCATGCACCAGTCGGTGGTGGACCTGAACATATGGATATCCGCTGTTGTGGTGCTTGCCGGAGCAGTTATGACTGCCAGGGTCTATCTCCAGCGTCACACTCTCATGCAGGTGCTTGCCGGATGCGCCAACGGATTCCTATGTGTGTGGCTCCTCACCATGTTCTATATTCACAGTTGAAGAATCAACTTATAAAGAGAATCAACCATTATAATTCATATTTCTTTCTTTGAAAAAATGAAACCAGTTGTTAGTATTATCATGGGAAGCACCAGTGATCTTCCCATCCTCAAGAAGGCTGCCGATTTTCTCAATGACATGCAGGTGCCTTTTGAGATGAATGCCCTCTCGGCCCACCGCACACCGCGCGAGGTCGAGGAGTTTGCAACCGGAGCCCAGGCCAGGGGCATAAAGGTTATTATCGCTGCCGCAGGCATGGCCGCCGCGCTCCCTGGCGTGATTGCAGCCATGACACCCCTGCCTGTGATAGGAATTCCCATCAATTCTTCGCTCAATGGCATGGACGCTCTCTATTCTATCGTGCAGATGCCTCCGGGCATATCGGTTGCCACTGTTGGCATAAACGCCGGCATGAATGCTGCTGTGATGGCTGTCCAGATGCTCGCTCTTTCCGATCCCGAGCTGGCCGCACGTTTCGATGCCTATCGTTCCACCCTTTCCAAGAAGATCGTAAAGGCCAACGAGGAACTTAAGGAGGTTAAATACGAATATAAGGTATAGATGTTAAGACATGACTGGAAACGTCGTCCCACATGGCCTGTCCATGTGGGGGACGTTACTATTGGTGGCGACAATCCTGTGGTGGTCCAGTCCATGACCACCACCTCGACCAACGATACCGTTGCCTCGGTCGCACAGATCGAGCGCATCGTGGCTGTCGGAGGCGAGATAGTGCGCCTTACCACTCAGGGTGTCCGCGAGGCCGAGAATCTCGCTCCTATCAAGGAGTCGCTTCTCAGCCATGGATGCAACGTGCCCTTGGTGGCCGATGTGCATTTCAATCCGCGTGCCGCCTTCGCAGCGGCTACCCGCGTGGAGAAGGTGCGCATCAATCCCGGCAATTTTGTCGATCCCGGCCGTACATTCAAGAAGATCGAGTTTACCGATGCCGAGTACGAGGCCGAGCTCCTCAAGATACGCGATGCACTTGTGCCGCTGATCGATCTCTGTAAGGAGCATCACACCGCTCTCCGTATCGGAGTAAACCACGGTTCTCTCTCTGACCGCATCATGAGCCGTTACGGCGACACCCCTGCCGGAATGGTGGAGAGTGCCATGGAGTTCCTTCGCGTGTGCGTAGCCGAGGATTTCCGTGAGGTGGTGATCTCCATCAAGGCTTCCAATGTGCTGGTTATGACCGAGACTGTGCGCCGTCTGGTCGACGCCATGGACGCCGAGGATATGCACTTCCCGTTGCACCTCGGTGTCACCGAGGCCGGCGATGGCGAGGACGGACGCATCAAGTCGGCCGTAGGTATCGGATCGTTGCTCATGGATGGCATAGGCGACACTATCCGTGTCTCGCTCAGCGAGGAGCCCGAGTGTGAGATCCCCGTAGCCCGCGGTATCCTTGCGCATGTGGCCGACATAGCCTCTGCCCCCCATGACTATCCTCTCGGTGTCACTCTCGATCCCGCATCGCCGTATGCTCCCTTGCGTCGCGGGTCGTCGTGGGGTACGCGGACCACTGTTGTCCTCGGACTCGACGATTTAGGATCCGCGCTCGACTCCACTGTCACCGTGGCTCTTTCTCCCGATGGCGATGTGGCCGAGGCTTATGAGTTTGTAGCCTCTCATCCGCAGTTGGTGGTGCTTCTTACAGCCGATGGTGCCGACCGCGCTCTCAGGGTGAAAGCCTTTGTAGCCGGAATGGTGGAGCGAGGCTTGACCAATCCCGTGATTGTGTCGTTTGCCTATGATACGGCCGATGCCGATACCCTCACCCTCCAGGCCTCCATGGATTTTGGCTATCTGCTCCTCTCGGGCATTGCCGACGGCATATGTATCGAGTCAGCTGTTTTCGGACGAGAATTTCTCGATCGTCTGGCGCTCAACATCCTCCAGGCTACGCGTCACCGCATATCCAAGACCGAGTTCATCTCGTGTCCCGGTTGTGGCCGCACGTTATATGACCTCCAGTCGACTCTCCGCGAGATCAAGGCTGCCACGTCCCATCTCAAGGGTCTGAAGATCGGTGTCATGGGCTGTATAGTCAATGGACCCGGTGAGATGGCCGATGCCGATTACGGTTATGTGGGAGCCGCTCCGGGCCACATAAGCCTGTACAAAGGCAAGGAGTGCAAGGTTAAGAATATCCCCACCTCCGAAGCTCTGCCCCGTCTCATTGCCTTGATAAAGGAGAATGGCGACTGGATCGATCCTCAATAATCGGAATGATTGATATGCAAGTCAACGAAATTTACATGCGTCGTGCGCTCGGGCTTGCCCGTCACGGGCTGCTCGATGCGTCCCCCAACCCTATGGTTGGAGCGGTGATAGTCTCTCCCGATAGTCGTATCATCGGTGAGGGATGGCACCGTCGGTGCGGTGAAGGCCATGCCGAGGTCAACGCCATAGCCTCGGTGACCGATCCGGCCCTCCTCATGGACTCTACCATGTATGTCACGCTCGAGCCCTGCTCTCATTATGGCAAGACTCCCCCGTGTGCCGGGCTGATAATTTCCAAAAGGATCCCGAGGGTTGTGGTGGGTTGTCTCGATCCCTTCGAGAAGGTCTCAGGCCGTGGCGTTGCCATGTTGCGTGAGGCCGGCGTTGAGGTCGTGACCGGATGTCTTGAAAGTGAATGTGTTGACCTTAACAGGAAATTCATGACGGCCCATCGCCTGCGTCGTCCGTTCGTGACACTGAAATGGGCCGAGAGTGCCGACGGGTACATTGACGGACACATATCCCCCCCTGTCACCTCGATGCTCGTTCACAAGTTGCGTGCCACGCACGATGCCATTCTTGTGGGCAGTGGCACAGCCTTGGCCGATCGTCCCTCCCTGGACACCCGCCACTATGCCGGGCGCTCGCCTTTGCGGATTATACTCGACCGGCGTGGACGTGTACCCGCCGATCTCCTTACCCCCGGCACGATCGTTTACAGCGATCACGATTCGCTCATCGACGTGTTGTCCGACCTGTATTCCGCTAAAAAAGTGACAAGCCTTCTTGTGGAGGGTGGGGCGCAGATTCATGAAGCATTTCTCCGTGATGGGCTTTGGGATGACATCAGGATTGAGCGTGGCGCAATTCCCATTGGCGGAAATGTCAAGGCTCCCCGTCTCACTCCCGATTGCTGGGTTGTGGGCACCGAAACTATCGATGGTAATACAATAATAAATATCACCAGATGAAAATAATACCAGCGCGTCAGTCCGACGCTCAGTTCATAGGCTCGGCTGTAGTCGAGGCCATTGGCACCGAGATCGCTTCCGGTCTTGCCGGCGAGCATCACACTGTGGCCGATGTCATAGATCTGTTCGCATCTCTCGCTACTCGCGAGGATTCCCAGTACAGCTATCTCAACACTCTTGTAGCCGTCGACGATGACGGGAAAGTAGTAGGTGCATGTGTCGCTTACGATGGCGCCATGCTCCATGAGCTGCGTAAACCGTTCTTCAAGGCTGTGACCGAGAGGCTGGGCCTCGATCTCGCGGATGTCGAGGACGAGTGTGAGCCCGATGAATTTTATCTCGATACGCTTGCCGTGCTCCCTGAACACCGTGGCAAGGGCATAGCGTCCGATCTGCTCCGTGCATCCATTGCCCGTGCCGCCGGGTGTGGCAAGCCGGCCGGACTGCTCGTCGACAAGATCAACCCCCTCGCCCGCAAACTGTATGAGCGCGTAGGCTTCCGTAAAGTTGGCGAGAGGCCCTTTGTACATGTGTTGATGGACCACATGCAGTACCCCTCCTGATCATGTTACCGTCTGATTTATCATCGGTCAGTGCATCGCGTGGACTGCTGGCGCTGTCGCCGGTAGCGGTATTCCTCTGCCTCTATCTTGTGGTGTCGCTTGTGATAGGCGATTTCTACAAGATGCCCCTCTCCGTGGCTCTGCTTGCCGCATCGATGTGGAGCGTGGCCATATATTCGCGGGGAGGTTCGCTTGTGCAGCGCATAGAGACATTCTCGCGGTCGGCCGGCCACACCAATATCCTATACATGATATGGATATTCATTCTGGCCGGTGCATTTGCCTCCTTGGCCAAGGAGATAGGGGCGATCGACGCTACGGTCAACTTCACGTTGCGCTTTTTCCCCTCTCGCTTCATCGTGCCGGGGCTCTTTGTGGCAGCTTGTTTCATCTCGCTCTCCATCGGCACCTCGGTGGGCACGGTTGTGGCACTCTCTCCGCTTGCAGTGGAGATGGCCTCAGCCTCGGGAGCAAGTCTGCCGTTTTATGTGGCCGTGGTGCTCGGTGGTGCTTTCTTCGGTGATAATCTGTCATTCATCTCCGACACTACAATCGCGGCAACCCGCTCCCAGGGGTGCAATATGGCCGATAAGTTTAAGGCCAACCTGTGGATCGCGTTGCCGGCCGCTCTCGTCACGCTCGGCATATATGTGTTCATGAGCATAGGCACCCCCGAGGTGGCTGTCGGCGATAGTGCCGATCCGTGGCTTATACTCCCTTATCTCGTGGTCCTGGTGGCGGCAGTGGCCGGTGTGAATGTTACGATAGTACTCACGCTCGGCATAGTCACCGCCTTGGTGATGGGGCTGATGTATGGCCACGATATCATCTCGCTTTTCGGATTCATGGGGGCTGGTATCGACTCAATGGGCGAGTTGATAATCGTCACCATCCTCGCGGCCGGAATGCTCGGTGTGATCAAGGCTGCCGGCGGTATCCAGTATCTTCTGCGTGTGCTCACCTCGCATGTCTCGGGAGTGCGTGGCGCTCAGGCATGCGTGGCTTTTCTTGCTGGACTTGTCAACCTGTGCACGGCCAACAACACCGTGGCGATCATCACCGTGGGTAGCATCTCGCGTGACATTGGCGAGAGGTTCGGCATTGATCTCCGCAAGAACGCTTCGTTGCTCGACTCCAGTTCGTGCATTGTCCAGTGTCTCATCCCTTATGGAGCGCAGACCCTTCTCGCGTCCTCATTGGCCGGGATAGCGCCCGCCGCCCCGTTCCCTTACCTCTACTATCCCTGGGCATTGGCCATGATGGTGGCATTGTCCATAATATTCCAGTTCCCGCGCCGCCTCAATCAGGCTGTTCGTTGAATCCTCACCCTCATCCTTTTTCATGTCGTTATCACGTTCATTCATCATCGTAGTTCATGCCCTGTTGCTGTCGGTAGTGCCGTTGGCGTTGTCGGCTCAGCTTAATATCAGCGGCCGCATCACTGAAGTCAACAACGAACCTATAGAGTTTGCCACAGTGAGGGTAGGGGGCACGGTGATCGGGACGGTCTCGGGTCTGAAAGGGGAGTACTCTTTATCGTGCCCTGTTGCCGATACTGTCACGGTGCATTTCTCCTGTATGGGATTCAGGGACCTCACCCGCGTGCTCGTCGATCAGCCGGCGGGCGATGTGACCTTGAATGTGCGTATGCAGTTCACCTCCAGTGAACTTAAGCAGGTTGAGGTAACCGAACTCAAGAAGCAGACCGGTGCCCTCTCCACGATCTCTACCGACGCTCTGCGCCGTTCGCCCGATGCGTCAGGGGGCAGTGTCGAATCGCTGGTCGCCACTTTGGCCGGTGTGCAGGGTGCCAATGAGCTCTCTTCCCGCTACTCGGTGCGCGGAGGTGCCTACGATGAGAATTCCGTATATATCAACGGTATCGAGGTGTATCGGCCTCAGCTCATATCCTCCGGTCAGCAGGAGGGGCTCAGCGTTATCAACCCCGATCTTGTGGGGGCTATAGGCTTTTCTTCGGGTGGATACCCTGCCGAGTATGGCGACAATATGTCATCGGTGCTCGATATTGCCTACCGTGTCCCCTCGGCCTTCGAGGGTTCGGTCTCCGCGAGTCTCATGGGTGGCTCCGTGGCCTTGGGCCATGGCGGAAGCCGTTTCAGCCAGTTGCACGGAGTGCGGTACAAGTCCACCTCCTCCCTGCTCAGCTCCATGGACACCGAGGGGGAATATGATCCCCGGTTCTTCGACTATCAGACCTCCTTGTCCTATCGCTTCTCCGATCGGGTCGATCTATCATTCCTCGGCAACATATCGGTCAACCGCTATCTGTTCACCCCTGTTGACCGCACCACCGATTTTGGCACTGTCGATGATGCGCGGAGGTTTAAGGTGTACTTCGACGGCCATGAAAAGGACCGTTTCGAGACATGGTTTGGCGCCCTCTCGCTCGGCTATAGGCTCAGTAGGGCCACAGCCCTTAAACTCGTGGCCTCGGGCTTCCTTTCCAATGAGCTTGTTACCTATGATATCTCCGGCGAGTATTGGCTTGACCAGGCCGGATCTTCCCAGATAGGGGGTGAGCTTGGTGTGGGGCGCTACCATGAACATGCGCGCAACCGCCTCAAGACTTCCGTAATGGCTCTTGACCTGAAAGGGTCTACGGCATTTTCCGGAGGCCACACGCTTTCCTATGGCGTGTCGGTGCGTAGCGAGAAGATCATGGACCGTAGCCGCGAATGGGAGTTGCGCGATTCCGCCGGATTCACGCTGCCGTCGGTGCCCGATGAGTTGCGCATGATATATGCTCTCGATTCCCATCACGACCTGTCGTCGGTACGTTTCGGTGCATACATCCAGGATGCGTGGAAATTCTCTACCTCTTCGGGTTTCTACACCATTAATGCCGGATTGCGTCTCAGCCACTGGGATTTCAATAAGGAGACCATTGTCAGCCCCAGGGTGTCGGTGGGCTTCATCCCTGAGGATCATCCCTCGTGGGTGTGGCGTTTTTCCACCGGTTTATACTATCAATCGCCGTTCTATAAGGAATATCGTGTGCCGGTAGCCGACATCCACGGCAACACACGCATCGAGCTCAACGAGGATATAAAGTCACAGCGCAGCTTGCATTTCATCCTCGGGTCCGACTACACTTTCCGAGCCTTGGGCCGTCCATTCCGGTTCTCGGCCGAGGTGTATTACAAACTCCTTTCCGATCTCGTGCCTTACGAGATCGACAATCTCCGCCTGGTATATTCGGGTCTTAACGAATCTTCCGGCTATGCCGCCGGCCTCGACATGAGGCTCTTCGGTCAGTTTGTCCCCGGGAGTGATTCATGGATCAGTCTTTCCTTCATGCGCACACGCGAGGATATCCACGGGGTGAAAGTGCCTCTACCCACTGACCGCGCTTACTCGTTGGGATTGTTCTTCAACGACTATTTCCCTAAGTTCCCGCGCCTTAAATTCTCTCTGCGTGGTATATTCATGCAAGGGTTGCCATCCACCGCTCCACACACTGGTCGTGCCGACGGTTATTTCCGCATGCCCCCCTACAAGCGCGTGGATGCCGGCTTGCAGTATGCACTGCTTGCCCCACCTAAGGATGGGGAATCGCGCACCGGCCTCGGACGCTGGCTCAAGAGCGTATGGGTAGGGGTGGATCTCTTCAACTTGTTGGATATCTCCAACGTGGCCTCCTATTATTGGGTCACCGATGTCAACGACATCCGCTACGCCGTCCCCAACTATCTTACCGGCCGTCAACTCAATATCCGGCTCAATGTCGAATTTTAAACAATGTATGTTATGCGACACCTGATATGGCTCATATTGCTGTTTGTCAGCTTGGCAGGTCATGCCGTGAGTGGCTCGCCCGCCACACCTGTTGTTGTGAGAGGACGTATTGACAATATCGCTCCGGGGATGTCTGGAACCATTACGGCAATAGACTGCAACCCGTCGGGTATTGGGTCAGAGCGTCATGCGGTAAGGGTTGATTCAACGGGGCGTTTCGAGACATTTGTCGATATGCCATTCGGTCACAATTTCACCATATATTATAATGGAGGGTTCATGTGTGTCTGTGCCGAGCCTGGCGATACATTGATATTGGAGATTGATGCGGCACATGGTGATGTGGCCCCGAAGTGTTCGGGGAATCATGCGAGACTGAACAATGAGTATTCCGATGCTTATGCGCGGTTGTTCAAGACTTTTTACGGTAACGCTCTCCCGCCGAAGGATACTCCTGTGGAGCAATTTATGGATGCCCTTATGACAGTATATGACAGCAAGTTGCATGCCATACGCCAATATGCCGATTCTGTGAATATGGGTGAAGATAGCCGTAGCCTTTTGGAAAAAACAGCACTATTCACCTTGGCAAATGATGCCGCCGATTTCAGTGGACGCTCAGCCGAAGAGGCATTAGCGTTTTTTTCTGCGCCGGTGTTTGGGTTGGACGATCCCGACAATCTGCGTGAAATGATGTTCCCCTATCATCTTTCAGCTTATCTGCGGTGGCTCGTGGATGTGGTTGGCACCGGTAAGGCGGCCGATGTGATTGAAGCTGTAGTAAAGCGTCATCCCAGTAGCATCAACCGTGATGTGATGTTTGTGATGCTCAGTGACATGGGATTGTTTCCGGATTATGAGATAGACAAGGACCTTTTTGCCGATACAGCTATCTATGATGCGATCTATGGTGACAAGAATCACCTTGAGTCACTCCCCGCACATGAGGTGTTCAAGAGTGGGTTGTACAGATATTCCCATGGAGCGCTTGAAGAAATCAGGTGTACGAGCATTGTCGGATTGCTACAAAAAGAGTACAAAGACAAATTGGTGTACATGGATTTCTGGGCCACATGGTGTGGCCCGTGTATCGCCGCTAATAAGGAACTGCCTGCTGTGGCTGAGTTTTTCAAGGATAATGATATAGTCTTTGTAAGCATAGCCATGAAATCCGACATTGATAAATGGAAAGAGCATGTCGACGGGCTTCCTGCCAATTGCCATAGCTATATTGTGACTGACGATGATGCCGCCGAACTTATCATGTCGGATTTTAAGATGTCAGGTTTCCCCTCATATCGTATCATTGGCCATGGCAATACGGTTATCAACAATGATCCTCCGCGCCCCAACAGTCCGTCAATCTATGATGTGCTGTCGCGATTGATTGAAAAGTAGGACTGTCTGCCTCCTCATGCGTGTTTCCAATGAATTTAACGGCATAGCGAATAAAAAACGTCGAAAAGTTTGGTAGAGTGGGGGATAATTGCTAATTTTGCGCCCGGAAAAGAGTGCCACATCCCGTTGATGTCGCATATCTTTCTTTAAATCAATCACTAATCATTCACCAAAATGAATCATTACGAAACCGTTTTCATTTTAACTCCCGTTTTGTCTGACCAGCAGATGAAGGAAGCGGTAGAAAAGTTCGAGAAGGTGCTCACCGACAACGGTGCATCTATCGTCAATGAAGAGATCTGGGGTCTTCGCAAGCTTGCTTATCCCATCCAGAAGAAATCTACCGGCTTTTACTCTCTCGTAGAGTTTGACGGCGATCCTACCATCGTTAAGAAGCTCGAGACCGCTTTCCGTCGCGACGAGCGCGTGCTCCGATTCCTCGTGTTCCGCAACGATAAGTATGCCGCTGAGTATGCTGAGAAGCGTCGCAACCGCACAAAGTCAACCACAACTGTCAACGAAGAAGCTAAGGAGAACTAAATCATGGCACAAGCATCAGAAATCCGCTACCTCACTCCCCTTTCGGTAGACGTTAAGAAGAAGAAATATTGCCGTTTCAAGAGAAGCGGTATCAAGTATATCGACTACAAGGATCCCGAATTCCTCAAGAAGTTCCTCAACGAGCAGGGCAAGCTCCTTCCCCGTCGTATCACCGGAACTTCGCTCAAGTTCCAGCGTCGTGTGGCTCAGGCCGTTAAGCGTGCCCGTCACCTCGCACTCCTCCCCTACGTTACCGACTTGATGAAATAACTTTAAAAGCTAATCAGGAATTATGAAGATCATTCTTAAAGAAGACATCAACGGCCTTGGCTACAAGGACGATGTAGTCGAAGTAAAGAGCGGATATGGCCGCAACTACCTTATCCCCACCGGCAAAGCCGTGATCGCATCTGAGTCGGCTCTTAAAGTACTTGCCGAGAACCAGCGTCAGCGCGCTCACAAGCTCGAGCGTATCAAGGCTGAGGCCGAGGCTGCTGCTGCAGCTCTCGAGGGTGTTAAGCTCACCATCGGTGCCAAGACCTCTTCTACCGGTACCATCTTTGGCTCGGTTAACGCTATCCAGATCGCTGAGGCTCTCGAGAAGCTCGGTCACAATGTTGATCGCAAGCTCATCAGCCTCGATGCTGTTAAGGAAGTTGGCAACTACACCGCCACCATCCGTCTCCACCGCGATGTTGCTGTAGAGATCCCCTTCGAGGTTGTTGCTGAATAATCAGTATCCATCTCAAATCACATATAACCCGCGGAGTGTAACCCACTCTGCGGGTTTCTGTTTTATTGACAGTTTAGTGAGCTTTTAGTATAGAGTTTTTTTAGTATAGAGTTCTTTGGTATAGAGTTTTTTAGTATAGAGGGAAAAGTATAGAGTATAGACAATAGTTTCTTAGATCCTGAATGTCAGATGATTTGGGGTTTAGACCAGAGATCTAAAGATCAAGTATAGAGGGAAAAGTGTAGAGTATAGTAATTAGATTTTTTAGAACATGAGGTTCAAAGGGCTTTTGGTTTAGACCATAGATCCAGAGGTTTTTTATAGATATAATGGCTCCTACCCGTCACGGGTGATGTCATATTTTTGTAATAGCATCTACAAATTCCCCGCAGGCCAACTACCCACTAAGCCCCGAAGAGGCGATGAAATCATGCCCCCACCACGAACTCGGACCGTAAATTCTCCGCAGGCCATCCGCCCAGCAAGCCTCGAAGAGGCGATGTAGTTATAGCCCCACCACGAGGGAACGTGCAAATCGCCCGTTAGGGCAAGATTTGCGCGATCCCGAGGCGTGGGGAAAATGAAATACATACAAAAACGGGCGTCGAAGACGTCCTATAATTCCTCGCGTCCACCCTATCTAACCTCTTATATCCCACCAATATACCTCTAAAAATCCCCGGACCAAATAATCTAATCCCTATACTCTATACTTCCCCCTCTATACTAAAAAATAAAAAACTTGTTCTCTGGCCCTCTGGTCTAAAAATTCACCCACTACACGACATTATCGCACCATTTCCCCGGTAAAACCAACCTACCTTTGCCGTTGATATGAAACCAACGAGCCACAAGGTCACACACCTACGCAAACGAATCCGGCGACCCGACATCTGGTGTCACCCATTCTCACGATTTCTCGGCCGGGAACTAACCCCCACCGAGAAAAACGTCATATCCCGGCTCGAACGCGCCCGTCGCCTAAACCGCCCGCGCCCCATCGTAATCGTAGACCCAAAAGGCTACGACTCAACCGACCTATTGAGATCATATCTCGACTACCGACTCGCCACCTCCCCCGAGGGCGCAACCGCACTCCTCTACCTCTCAAAAGAAGGAAAAGATCGAGAATTCGGCAAAATGTACCCCGAATATACCGGCTACACCCGCCGTCAGGTCAAAACCCTGCACAAACGCATCCGTTACGCCTCCTATTCCCGCCCCGACAGCGTGCGCGGCACCTCACCCGCCTTCATGCTCCTGCTCAACACCCAGGAATACAAAGGCTACTCCCCCATGCAACCCGACCCCGGGAAATTCCTCAGCCTCTGCTCCGCACTCTTTCCATTATTGTGCGGCATAGGCTTCCTTGTCATACACATAAACGTCGACAGGGAACAGATTCCCGCCTTCTTTTACCTCGGCATGCAGGGCCACACCACACAACGTCCCCCGAAACCCGAGCCCCCGGTCGAGACCGCCATACTCGTCCTCACCGACCCAACGTCCATCCTCCGCTGGAGCCTGCCCACCCGCGAGGGCCCGCAAGGCCATCCCGCAGACGATGCACCAATCCCCCGACCACCCATACCCACCTAAGCGGAGCGCCGACCTCCGCCGTTCCCACCGGAACCCGTCAATAAGGTTACAGAAAATAGGAAAGTTGCAAAATAGCATCCATGGCAAAAAGGATAGCTCATAAACCTATAAACTTCTAAACCTATAAACCACCCCACTGATCGGCAAGAGCCCCTTGACATACTGCTACAATACTAAAAAAACAATGACTCCCACCTGTGAGGGCAGGAGCCATTATATCTATAAAAAGATCTCTGGACCTCTGGTCTAAAAAATGGTCTAAAAAATCTATTGCCTATACTCTATACTTTCCCCTCTATACTATATTCCGGATTCCGGGCTATAATATCGGGCTGAGCAACCTGCAGAGCGACTCCCTGCCTTTAAGCATTTTAGGACGGCGGTTCCATTCTCCAAGTTTTACCAGGGTGCAATCCTCCATATCCCTCTTATAGAGATCGGCAATAGCGGCATTTACTTCCTTGGAATACATCACGATATTCTCCTCGAAGTTATGCTCGAAGCTCCGGTAATCGAAATTGGTAGATCCGAGCGTCACGAAATCATCATCCACAAGCAGGAGCTTCCCGTGAAGCATACCCGCCTCGAAGAAATAGATCTTCATTCCGGCAAGCAGACTCTCCTCCACATAACTTCCCGAAGCATTTGTGAGCACCGCCGAATCAGATTTGCGCGGGAGCATGATCCTCACGTCAACTCCCGACAGAGCCGCGCACTGCAAAGCCGTGAGCAACCCCTCGCTCGGCAGGAAATAGGGCGTCTGTATGAAAATGCGCCGTTTGGCACCGGATATAGCCTTTATGAAGAGCATATGGGTATTGCCCCAGCGGTTTGTCGGGCCCGATGATATGATCTGTACCATCACGTCGCTGATCGTATTTGGACGCAGAGGCATCTCCTCCCCGTCGGTCATCACCTCATCGGTGAGTAGCTCATGGCCCATAAACTTCCAGTCTATGGCAAAATTATGTTGCAGGGCCACTACGCCGGGGCCGGTTATCCTCACCGCCATGTCGCGCCACAATCCAAACATCGACCCGCCGTCGATATACCTTTGGGCCACGTTTATTCCGCCGATATATCCTATACGGCCGTCAATTATCACAGCCTTGCGGTGGTTTCTCCAATTGAGACGCCCTAATTCTTCCGGGAACTGTATCCTGAAAAACGAATGGACCTCGATGCCGTTGGCGCGAAGCCTGTTGAATAGCTTGGTGCTGAGCGAGCCAAACGACCCTACGTAATCATATATCACACGGATCTTGACCCCGGCCCGGGCACGCTCGATGAGTATATCGCTCAACTGCTGACCCAGGGAGTCGTTGGATATAATGTAGAATTGCAGATTGATGTAATGGCGTGCCGTGGCAAGATCGGCAAACAGCGAACTGAACATCGACCCGCCGTCGTTGAACACCTCAATGTTGTTGGATGGATACACCAACGCCTCGGCCACCGAATAGCCGAGCATTATGCGTTGCTTGTTTTCCGAGGCCAGCTCCTTGCTGAGTTTAGGCAACGGATGATGCGACTCCGAGCTCATCAGTTTCTTGCGGTTGCGTCTCGAAATCATCTTCACATTGCGCATGCTACGCCCGAATACGAAGTAGAGAATGGCACCTCCAACGGGAAACAATAGCAACGCCATTACCCATCCGAGTGCCTTCAGCGGATTGCGGTTCTCGCTCAGTACCGCCACTATAAGCGTGAAGATCAGCAGGGCATAAGCCGTGAGGCACACCCACATGAGGGCATCACCATAGGCGAAGAGTAAAGGTATGCGGTCTATCGTATTCACGAATTTTCATATTACTATCGCAAATATCGCAAAAAAATCGTTAACTTTGGGATGTTTTTACGAAAAATAAGTAAGTCCTAAAAATTAATGCACAAATAAATCGCAGTTATTTTTGCGGTATTATGGTTGCGGAATGAAGGAGCATAGCGAGCTATGCGACTGAGTGACAAAGCCATAATAGCCAAAAAGAACAAGATTTATTGAGCAAGCTCTTTAGGACTTACATATAGCGTTTAATTTTTAAGACTTACTTAACTACTCACTATGCATAATGGCTTTCTACGCGTGGCCTCATGCGCCCCACAGGTGCGCGTGGCCGATGTAGATTACAATTTGTCACAGATATCGGCTCACATTGACGAGCTGTTGAACCGGAATGTCGAGCTGGCTGTATTTCCCGAAATGTCGTTGACAGGATATACCTGTGCCGACCTGTTCCATAACAGAACCCTGATCGATGCCGCGCGCCGTGCGCTGGTAGTCCTCAAGGACCGCTCCCGTAACTGGCCCATGTGTGTCGTGGTCGGGCTTCCGGTGGAGCACAACGGGGCCATGTACAATTGCGCGGCCGTGATACGTGCCGGCCATGTGCATCTTGTGGCCAAAACTTACGTGCCGAATTACAACGAGTTCTACGAACGCCGCTGGTGGCGGCCGCTCCCTTCCTGCATGTCGATGCGCGTGGCCCTGGATGGCGACACTGAGGTGACAATGTGCAACGAGTCGATATTCGAGTGGGCCGGCGCCCGAGTGGGCGTGGAGATATGCGAGGACCTGTGGGTGCCCGTGCCTCCATCCTGCCGTCTCGCCATGGCCGGAGCGCAGGTGGTGGTCAACCTCTCAGCCTCCGATGATCTTATCGGTAAATATGATTATCTCCGCAAACTCATCTCCCAGCAGTCAGCCCGATGCCTGTGTGCCTATGCTTATGCCGGGGCAGGGTGGGGCGAGTCCTCTACCGACCTTGTATTCGACGGCAAGGCCATAATAGCCGAGAACGGTTCGATACTTGCCTCAAGCAAGCGATGGGATCCCGCCGACAATACCGTAGTAGCCGATGTAGACATTGAAGCCCTTGAACGTGACCGCATGCACATGACCACATTTGCCGATTGTGCCGAGCGCGAGGGGGCGGATGTCATATCAGTTTCACATGTTGGAAGCTCCGGGTGCGCTGACCGTGGCGATGATACATCACTGTTGCGCTACATCGACCCTCATCCCTTTGTCCCGTCGGATGCCTCGGCTAAGGAGGAGCGGTGCGATGAGATACTCAATATCCAGGTGGCCGGACTCGCCAAGCGGTTGGATGCCATAGGTTGCCGCACGCTCGTGGTGGGAATCTCCGGAGGTCTCGATTCAACGCTCGCGCTCCTTGTGGCGGTGCGTACATTCGATCGCCTCGGTCTCGACCGCAAGGGCATAGTGGGTATCACCATGCCGGGATTCGGCACCACCGACCGCACTCACAACAATGCCGCCTCGCTCATGGAGGAGCTGGGCGTGACAGCGATGGAGATACCCATCGGTCCGGCCGTGACCCAGCATTTCAGCGACATAGGCCAGGATCCCTCGGTCCACGATGTAACTTACGAGAACTGTCAGGCCCGCGAGCGCACCCAGATACTCATGGACATGTCCAACCGCTTGGGTGGCATAGTGCTCGGCACCGGCGACCTCTCGGAACTCGCCCTCGGATGGGCAACCTACAATGGCGACCACATGTCGATGTATGGCGTAAACGCCGGCGTGCCCAAGACCCTCGTAAAGCACCTTGTGGATTATTACGCGCATCAGCCCTCGACTTCCGATAGTGTGCGCTCGCTCCTGCTTGACATCATCGACACCCCCATCAGTCCCGAGCTTGTCCCCGCGGCTGCCGACGGTGAGATCCTGCAGAAAACCGAGGACCTCGTCGGCCCCTATGAGCTCCACGACTTCTATCTCTACTACATGTTGCGCTATGGCTTCACGCCCGAGCGTATCTATTTCCTTGCCCGCCATGCGTTCACTCAGGAGCAGTATGACGACGCTACCCTCCGCAAATGGCTCGACACCTTCATGAAACGATTCTTCCAGCAACAGTTCAAGCGGTCGTGTCTGCCCGACGGCCCCAAGGTGGGTTCCGTATGCCTGTCGCCCCGTGGAGACTGGCGCATGCCTTCCGACGCATCATCTAATATGTGGAGAAAATGAAAAAGCTCGGACTATTGCCCCGCATCGGCATTGCCATCCTGCTTGGCATACTGATAGGATTTGTCTCCCCGCAGTGGTTTGGCGAACTTTGCGCCACGTTCAACGGCATATATTCCCAGTTTCTCGGATTCATGATCCCCATGATTATCGTGGGTTTCGTGGTGCCTGCGATTGCCGACATTGGTAGTAAGGCCGGCCGGTTGCTCGTAATCACAGCTCTCCTGGCCTACGGTTTCACCATCCTATCGGGCTTCATATCTTATATGACCGGAAGCATATTCTTCCCCGGCCTCATAGCGGGCGATGTCGCCTTGGCCGAGGCCGAGAATCCCGTCAAGCTTGCCGGATGGTTCACGGTGGAGATGCCTCCGCTCATGGGTGTGACCACGTCGCTTGTCCTCTCCTTCATGCTCGGATTGGGAATAGCTTTCTCAGGCGGTACGGCCCTGCGCAGGGGCATGGATGAGTTCCGCGAGATAGTGTCGAAGACCATCAATACAGCCATCATCCCACTCCTTCCGTTCTACATATTCGGCATATTCCTGTGCATGACTTACGAAGGGGAGGTGGGCACCATCCTCTCGGGTTTCATCAAGATCATAGGCATCATCTTCATCCTGCACGTATTTGTGCTTGTGATGCAGTATTGCATAGCCGCACCGTTTGCCCGTCGCAATCCTTTTGCGATGCTCCGCACCATGTTGCCGGCCTATTTCACCGCCTTGGGCACCCAGTCATCGGCCGCCACCATCCCCGTGACCCTGCGTCAGGCCATCAAGATGGGTGTGCGTGAGGATGTGGCGGGATTTGTGATTCCCCTGTGTGCCACCATCCATCTCAGCGGCAGTACGCTCAAGATCGTGGCCTGTGCGTTGGCCATAATGATAATGCATGGCCAGCCTCACGATCTGCCCCTATTCCTGCATTTCATAGCTATGCTCGGCATCACTATGGTAGCCGCTCCAGGTATTCCCGGAGGAGCCATTATGGCCTCGCTCGGGTTGCTTCAGTCGATACTCGGTTTCGATCAGGAGACCATAGCCCTGATGATCGCTCTTTACATAGCGATGGATTCATTCGGCACGGCATGTAATGTCACCGGCGACGGTGCCATCGCCGCGATAGTCGACCGCGTTTCATAGCTCATTTCTTTTTAGACTCACTTTGGGAATTATGGAAGTACTCTACGAGGATAATCACATAATCATAGTTAACAAGGCTCCGGGCGAGATTGTGCAAGGGGACAAGACCGGCGATGAACCGCTTGTGGAGACCCTGAAAGCATGGATCAAGGAGAAGTATGCCAAGCCGGGCAATGTGTTCTGTGGCGTGGTGCACCGCCTTGACCGTTCGGTGGGTGGGGTAGTGGTGTTTGCCAAGACATCCAAGGCCCTGGCCCGGTTGAACGAAATGTTCCGCACCGGCAAGGTGCATAAATCATACCTCGCCATAAGCCGTAACCGTCCGCCCAAGGATGCCGACCGCCTCACGGGCTATATCCATTCGGTGGAACGTAACAACAAGAGCTATATCTCGGCCACACCCGTCAAGGGAGCCAAGGAAGCGGCGTTGTCCTACAGATATCTCGGAGCATCCGACCGCTATCATTTGCTTGAAGTGAATCTTGAGACGGGCCGCAAACATCAGATACGTGTACAGCTCTCATCAGTGGGCTGTCCTATCAAGGGAGACCTGAAGTATGGCGACAAACGTTCCAATCCCGACGGATCTATCTCGTTGCGCGCCCACAGGATACGGTTTGAACACCCCGTGTCGGGCAATCTCATCGATGTCACAGCTCCCCTCCCTGCCGATCCTCTGTGGCAGGCGTTTTCACAAATCGTGAGTGACAATGATGCGGATTGACATTGACAATGTGTTGCGCGAGCGCGCACCCCGCTACCATCGCTACATACCGCGGTGGATGGTGAGGTGGCTCGAGAGGACCATTTGCCAGGACCGTCTCAACTACATCCTCGAGCATAACTATCCGGCCACAGGCGCGGATTTTGCCGACGGAGCCTTGAGCGACATGGGTGTTACATATGACCTCGCTGGACAATTGCCCGATCCTTCTCGGCGCAGGGTGATCCTCGTGTCCAATCATCCGCTTGGCGGTCTCGACGGCCTTGTGCTGGCGAGTGCCGCGAGGCGCATCTACGGAGGTTCGGCCGAGGATGTGAAATTTGTGGTCAACGACCTGCTCGATTTCGTGGAGCCGTTGCGCCCTATATTCCTCGGGGTCAACAAGCATGGCTCACAGTCGCGGGCGGGGGCCGACAGCATCGACAAGGCGTTTGCCGGTGATGAGCCTATCATAATGTTCCCGGCCGGATTGGTGTCACGCATGGGTAAGGACGGTAAGATAGCCGACCTCGATTGGCACAAAATGGCAGTTGTAAGGGCTATTTCCTATCATCGTGACATAATTCCTGTGCATTTTAGTGGTGAGAATTCGCGGTTTTTTTATAAATTTGCACAATTAAGGTCTCGGCTCGGACTGCGTTTCAATATCGAGATGATACGTCTGCCGAAAGAAATGATCCTCAGTGAGGGATCCCACTTCACTATCACCTTTGGCGCCCCGGTGCCATGGACTGAGCTAAGGGGTGGCAAAGAGGCTCTCGCACAGGCTGATAAGCTGAGATCTATTGTATATAAATTGCCCAGTCAATAATAGCATCATGACTCAACCCATCATTGACCCTATTGATCCTGATCTGATACAGCAAGAACTTACTCCCGAGCGTCTGCTCAGGCAGTCCAATAAAGCTGGAAACCTCATATATGTTATCGATGGCCGTGAATGTCCCGCCACAATGCGCGAGATAGGGCGTCTGCGCGAGGAATCCTTCCGGGCAGCCGGCGGTGGTACAGGCAAGGAGGTCGATATCGATGAATTTGACCTGATGGATCCGCCCTGCCGTCAGCTTGTGGTGTGGGATCCCGAGTCGCGCCTCATATTGGGTGGCTACCGCTTTATCATAGGGAAGGATATACGTGTTGACGCTGAGGGGCGTCCGCGCATCGCCACGAGCCATATGTTCCGCTTCTCGGACAAGTTTGTCAATGAATATCTGCCTCAGACCATCGAGTTGGGCCGTTCGTTCGTGAGGTTGCATTACCAGTCCTCCCAGGCAGGCGCCAAGGCACTGTTTGCGCTCGACAATCTGTGGGACGGACTGGGGGCTCTGACGGTAGTGTATCCCGAGATCAAGTATCTCTTCGGCAAGATGACCATGTATCCCAGTTATGACCGTCGGTGCCGCGACCTGATACTATATTTCCTCCAGAAGCATTTCCCCGACAATGACGAGCTCGTCAGACCTATCCGCGCCATCGACACATTGATCGACACCGCGGGGATGGAGGAACTGTTCGTTAGCGACTCGTTCAAGGAGGATTACAAGACCCTCAACCACGAGGTGCGCAAGCACGGATTCAATATCCCTCCGCTGGTCAACTCCTACATGAGTCTTTCGCCCACGATGAGGATGTTTGGCACCGCGATCAACGATGAGTTTGGCGATGTCGAGGAGAGTGGAATCTTCTTTGCCATCGATGAAATCTTTGAGGAAAAGAAAAAACGCCACATCGGGACCTATCACCCCGAGGCTACAGCGTGAATACAGCATAAATCACTTTTATATATAAGTCACTATGAAAAAAGAACGTATCCTCGTCACCGGAGGAACAGGCTACATCGGTTCGCATACCGTTGTTGAGCTTCAGCAGGCCGGATATCCGGTAGTGATCATCGACAATCTCTCCAATTCGAGCCGTGATGTGATTGACGGTATCGAGCGTATCACCGGTATCCGCCCTGACTTTGTGGAGGGGGATTGCACTGATATCGACACACTCAAGAAACTGTTTGCCGACTATCCCGATGTCAAGGGCATAATAAACTTCGCCGCTTCCAAGGCCGTGGGCGAGAGCGTGCAGAAGCCGATACTCTATTACAGGAACAACCTTAACACTCTGCTCAACCTCCTTGACCTCATGGGCCCCAACGGAGTCAAGGGCATTGTGTTCTCCTCATCGTGCACAGTATATGGTGAGCCCGACGAGAATCCTGTCACCGAGGCTGCTCCCATCAAGAAGGCTACTTCACCCTACGGCAACACCAAGCAGATATCGGAGGAGATCATCACCGATGTCATCAATGCCGGAGCGCCCTTCAAGAGCGTTATTCTCCGCTACTTCAACCCGGTGGGTGCGCATCCGTCGGCCGAGATCGGTGAATTGCCCAACGGTGTACCTCAGAACCTCATCCCTTACCTCACACAGACTGCCATGGGGATACGTAAGGAGCTGAGCGTGTTTGGCGACGATTACAACACCCCCGACGGTTCATGCATCCGCGACTACATCAATGTGGTTGACCTTGCCAAAGCTCACGTGATAGCTGTGGAGCGCATGCTCACCGATAAGAGCGATGCCAAGATCGAGATCTTCAACCTCGGTACAGGCAATGGCGTGTCAGTTCTCGAGCTGATCAATACCTTCGAGCAGGCTACAGGCGTGAAGGTGCCCCATAAGATCGTGGGGCGCCGCACAGGCGACATCGAGAAGGTGTGGGCCAATCCTGCCTATGCCAACGAGGTGCTCGGCTGGAAGGCCACATCCTCGCTTGCCGATACCATGCGTTCGGCCTGGGCATGGCAGCTCAAGCTCCGCGAGCGTGGCATCATGTGATCGGGTGATTACAGGCACATATTGACGATACACGCATGCCTCCGGCCGAGAAACCGATGGCATGAATGATAAAAAAGAGAGGAGTATCCCGGAATCACGGGTGCTCCTCTCTGCTCATTCAATCTTTGTTACCTTAGGTATGTGTAATAGGTGGAAAGTACTGAAAAGTTGTTTCGTTGTGTGTTCTTGGGGACAGTATTATATGGCCTTCGGCTTGATGGAGATGGCATAGCCACCGCCGGGAGCGGCTTTCATCTTCAGCTTGGTTTTGGCTGAGACATCCTTTTTGGTTATGATGTAAGCCTGGGAATTTGTGGCATAGTGCGCGTCGGGGGCATCGGCATATATTACGGCCTCATACTTCTTGCCTTTGTCAAGGAAGTCCAGCGACAAGGTGGAGTCGTGTCCATCCTCGTTGGCAGTGCATCCGATGAACCAGTCGTCGGTACCCTTGGCCTTGCGGGCGGCTACGATATAGCGTCCCGGCTCAGCCTCAAGATAACGGCTCTCGTCCCAGTCGACTGCCACATCCTTGATGAACTGGAACGCATCCATGTAACGGTTGTAGACCTCGGGGACGTCGGCTGCCATCTGCAGGGGGCTGTACATGGTCACATACAGTGCCAACTGGCGGGCAATGGTGCTGTTGACGTGGCCGTTGCCGTCGGGGTTAACCTCCTTCATATCCATGTCGAATATGCCGGGAGTATAGTCCATCGGACCACCCTGCAGACGGGTGAAGGGGAGCACAGTGGTGTGGAAAGGCTTATTGCCGGCAAAGGCTTCATATTCAGTACCGCGAGCGCTTTCATTGCCGATGAGGTTGGGATAGGTGCGGCATAGACCGGTGGGACGCACGGCTTCGTGGGCGTTCACCATGATCTTGTGTTTGGCCGCCTCGGTCACGGCATAGAGGTAGTGGTTGTTGAGCCACTGGCCGTAATGATGCTCTCCACGGGGGATCATGTTGCCTACATAACCGCTCTTCACGGCATTGTAGCCATACTTGTTCATCAGGTCGTAGGCCTCGTCCATGTGGCGTTCATAGTTGCGCACCGATCCCGATGTCTCGTGGTGCATCATGATCTTCACACCCTTGGATTTGGCATAGGCGTTGAGCATGTCGATATCAAAGTCGGGGTAGGGGGTCTTGAAATCGAACACATAGTCCTTGGAATGACCGAACCAATCCTCCCAACCTACGTTCCATCCCTCCACGAGCACCTGGTCGAAACCATGCTCGGCGGCGAAATCTATGTACTTCTTCACGTTGTCATTGTTGGCGGCATGCTTTCCGTGGCATTTTGTACGTGTATAGTCATGCTTGCCAAGTTTGATCGAGGGGAGGTCGCTGGTATAGCTCCATTCCTGGGGCCCGGCTATCATCTCCCACCACACGCCGACATATTTCACCGGCTTGATCCATGAAGTGTCGTCGTAGGCACATGGATCATTGAGATTGAGGATGAGGTTGGATGCGAGAATGTCACATGCGTTATCGGTCACCATCACTGTACGCCAGGGGGAGTGGGCGGGACTCTGGATGTGTCCCTTGTTGCCCTGGGCATCGGGAGTGAGCCACGATTCAAACACCATGTTCTTGTCGTCGAGGTTGAGGTGCATGCACGAATAGTCCACCAGAGCGGCCTCGTGGATGTTGATATAGAGGCCATCGTCGGTCTTCATCTGGAGTGAGGTCTGCACGCCTGTGGGGGAGAACAGGGTCTGTGAGGCATTGCTGCATATGGCCTCCTTCATCTTTCCGCGTATCTCGGAAAGGCGCGACTCCGTGTAGTCATATTCCTGTGTGTCATAGTCACCTGCAATCCACCATGCCGTGTGGTCGCCGGTCATGGCAAACTGGGAATGTTCTTCCTTGATTATAAAGTAGGTGAGGACACCTTCCTGAGGAAATTCGTAGCGGAATCCGATGCCGTCGTCATATACACGGAAACGAATGTTCATCTTGCGGTAATGTTCAGGCTGATCGAGACGGAGCAACAGTTCGTTGTAATTGTTGCGTATGTCACGGTTCTCGCCCCACACGGGTTGCCATGTCTCGTCAAACGAGGCGGTGGCGGTGTCGATGAGCTTGAAGCCGTCCATCATATCGGGGCCGTCGGCAAGTTCAAATCCCAGTGTCGAAGGCTTGATGACGGGAATACCTTTGTAGCTCACACTGTAGGTGGGTACGCTGTTTATTACATCGGCTTCAAGGGTGACCGTTCCTGAGGGAGAGCTGATTTGAGCTGCGTGTGCTTCCATGGAAGTGAAGCCCACGCCTGCCATGGCTATTGCCATGGCCGACAGAGTGAAGTGGTTCATCAGTTGTGATAAGATTTTTATTAAGTAAGTCGCACGTGACGGCTTACGCATAGCTGTGATTTTACTTACTTAGTTTTATTATCTTGCAGCCGTGGGGCTGGATGGTGGCGGTGATTGCCGACATGCTGCCTTCATCGGTGTGGCTCCACAGGTCGCGTACCTGCCACTGGCCTGAAATACCCAGATCACCGAAGTTCACTGACACGGAATTGGAGCGGTCGTCGCGGTTGAATATGCCTATCACATAGTTTCCATCGGACAGCTGTCCGTACCACACGGGTGTGTTCTGCTCATTGAGATTGTCGCTCACGGGCTTACCTACGAATCGGTCGGCGTTGAGAGCGAGGAGCTCGGAATTGGTGTAGAATTTCAGGTTGTCACCGATAGTGTAGTACTGATCGGCTACTGTGACAGGACCTCCGGCCATGAGCTGTAGCGATACCACCGACTGCTTCTCGGCATCGGTCGAGAACTTGTTTAGGCGAATGAAATCACCGTCGAGGATCACCTTGTCGCGTCCCGAGATGTGTGACCAATAGGTGAAACCGTCAAACATATTCATGCAATTGGGCCATGTGGTGTAGGATTTGCCTCGGTCGGCATCCGAGCAATGCCACCATCCTCCACCGGCAGTGTCGGCAACGATTCTGACCATGTTGCCGTAGCGGGTTTCCACTTCGGCATCATTATAGAGATGAGGCATCACGAGCGAGGTGAATATGCCATACTTATTGGCCGACTCGGCGATGTAGGAGAGAGCGCGGGCATATGACTCATGACCGTAGCCGTGGCCTACCACGCCGATGTTGCGGTCCTTTCCGTCCTCGTACCATGAGAGGAAGTCCATGCGTATATACTCGATACCCAGCTCCTTGTAGTGCTTGAAGAAACCGTCGATATACTCCCTTGCACCGGGATTCTCGGCGACAACCCAGTTGAACCACATGTTCTGGGCGCTCGGATTCATGATCTCGGTCTGCCCGTTGTAGTAAAGGTTGTTGAAGGTGTAGGTGGTGCCTTCCACGATAGTCTCGCCCGGGCCGTGTATCCACAGCGGGTTATCATAGACACCTACTTTCAGGCCCTTGGCCTTGGCTTTCGCCACGAGATCCTTGAGCGACATTGAGCCGTAGTGGGTCATGTAGCCGGTGGCGTCCTTGGCGAGCATGGGGATGAAGCCGTCGGTGCACACCATGTCGTAGCCATAGGGTTTCAGATCGGTTGCCACCCAGTCGATTATCTTGTCCCATTCGGCGGGAGTGATGTCCATGTTCTCGTTGGCGACACCGTTCTGCTCCTGTTCGTAACAGTATTCATACACGCTCCAGTACATTGGAGCCTTGAAGGTGTGGATCCCCTCTATAATCGGGAGCTCGGGCATCTCGTATTTAGGCGGACGACGCATCTCGATCTCCTCGGTACAGGCCGCAAGCATGCTTGCAGCAAGAGCGGTCGCTAATATATTCATCGTTTTCATTGTAAGAGTTGCTTTATTGTCAGGCAGTTATCAGTCAAGATATTTGGCTGAGATTGTCATTGCCTTTATGTTGATAGTGATCTCGTATTTGCCTTCGGTGACCACTTTCCACTGGTCATCGGGGTCGGTGGTGTACACCACGTCGGTAGCGGTGATGCCGTTAGATGATACTTCGCACGACGATGAGGAGGGGCGATAGAACGGATCGGTAAAGCTACGGGCAGCGGATATCTTGAATGTGCCGCCTGCCTTGAGTGTACCTGTCCAGGAGTACTCACCCTCTTTCCCCTCTACGGGGGCCAGTTCGGTGGCGTTGTCAAGGCTCCATCCGCCGGCGGTAGCCTCGCCTATCATGTATAGAGGCGATGGCTTCACGGTTGCGTCAAGACACACGGCATCGAATGTCATCTCCTCGGTGTTGAATGTGAGGCGGTATTTGCCGGCCTCGGTCACGAGCCACTGGTCGTCGGGCCCGGTGGTGAACACCATGTCGTGAGATGCTACTCCTGCCGATGATACCTCGCAGTTGGCAGTGGCAGGGCGATAGAACGATGCTCCGAAGTCCTTGACAAGACTGGCCTTGAATGTGCCGCGTCCCAGCTCGCCTTCCCATATGAATATCGCATGGTTGTCGGCCGTGGCTTCGATCTCGGTGGCGTTGTCGAGACTCCATCCGCCATCGGTGGCCTCACCTATCATATATAGGATAGGCGCGGGCTCGTATTCGCCAACATATTCGCATGTGAGGGTCCACGTCGAGAGGTCGAACGAGAGTCGGTAGATACCTGCCTGCTCCACTTTCCACTTATTGTCGGGACCGGTGGTGAATACGAAACTGTTGTCCTCGACACCATCCATGTTGATCTTGCAACCGTCGGATTGCGGGCGGATGAACTGTACATCCCAGCTACCGGTGCTGATGCAGGCTTTCATCTCGCCCGTGGTGAGGATCCCCTCGTAGACATACAGATAGCTTGATTTTTTCTCCAGGGCGGTGGGTTCATCGATATTCCATCCGTTGGGGGTGGCATCGCCCACGATGTAGAGTGCATCGGCCTCGATAGGCTCGATCACGGGTGCATCGGGCTCTCGGAGATAGGTGGAGCTCATGGTCCAGTTGCGCAGGTCGAACCTCAGGGTGTATATGCCCGCTTCGGTTACTTTCCATTTATCGTCGGGATCTCCGGCGTGCATTGTAAACTTCTTGTCGGAGATCTCCGCCTTGCCGATCTCTTCCCCTGCCACCTCGGGACGAATGAACGGGCTGTCCCAACTGCCGGTGGTGAGGCACAGCTTCATCTCGCCGGCGTTAAGTGAGCCTTCCCATGTGAATATCAGCGGATCCTCGTCGGAAGCATCGAATGGGGTGGGCGCATCGATGCTCCATCCGTTGGGCGTTGCATCGCCCACCATGTAGAGTGCCGAGGTCTTGATGGGGAGATTTCCCTCGATGATTATGAGGTCCTTTTCACCCTCACATCCTGTAAGCCCTGTGGTGAGGGCAAGTGCGGAAAGGAGGGGGATTATAGTCTTGATTTTCATGATTCTTGATTTTGCAGAGGTTGATTATCGGCTGTAGCCGGGGTTCTGCACCAGTATGGAATTGGAGTTGAGGATGGTGCGGGTGATGGGGAATATCGCTGTGTGATTGTCGGTGTCGGGAGTCTTGTCCCACCAGCGTCCTGAATTGAATTTGCCGAAGCGTACAAGGTCGATGCGTCTGCGGCTTTCAGCGAAGAATTCGCGTCCCCATTCGGCAAGCATCTCGGTCTCGTCGAGGCGCACATTGCCTTCGGGCGAGTACAGTACATCGTCGTAATTCTCGGCCGGATAGTTGCGCTTGCGCACTGAATTGAGCAGTTTGGCGGCATCATTCTTGAGCCCTGAGCGCAGCTTGCACTCGGCGAGCGAGTAGATGATCTCGGGGAGACGTATCTCGGTGTAGTCGCTTTCGAGCTGATTGGGATCGTCGTCGCTGTAGAACGGGTACTTCACGAAGTGCCATCCCGAGTTGTGGTCGCCGTTCATGAGTACACTGCTCTTGTTGGACGGCCATTTGTCGGGAGCCATTGACTGGAAGCTGCCCACGGCATCGCGGATATACAGGTCGTAGGGTTGCTCGGGGGCCTGCAGGCGCTTGGTCTTGCCGGTTTCCTTGTCGGTGTATTCGAGATAGCCGTAGAGGAACATTCCCTCACGCTTGCTGTCGCCGAGGTTGCGGTAGAGTTTCATGCGGACGTCACCGGGATACTTCCTGAAGTTCTGTACCGGCATGCCGAGCTCGTAGGTGTAGAGGTTGCCGTCCAGGTCGTAGCTGGGCGATGCGGCATACTTGGTGTTGTGGCCCACACCCGACTTGGTGTCGTCGAAATAGGAGGCAGCCTTGGCCGGTACGGTCCACCCGTAGCTGTCGCCGTCGTACTGCCAGTGGGTGTAGCCCTTGGATGCGGGGAAGCCGAATATCACCTCGTCGCATTTGTCATTGTCCCAGTCGAAAGCGGCATCCCATCGGTCGGCCACTTTGTAGTCGCCATATTTCCCGGCGAGGATATCCTCGGCCACAGTAGCGCAGTCATCGTAACGGTCCCGGCCGGTGTAGACACCTGCATTGAGATAGAGGCGCACCAGAAGCGATGCGGCGGCAGCCTGGGTCCACTGGCCCTGCAGATTGGCATTGGTCCCAAGTCCCTCCTTCCTGACGAGCAGGGTGGTGCAATCGCGCAATTCGCTCTCGATGAAGTCAAACAGTACTGTGGGTTCCACCTGGGGATTGTTGGGCATGTCGCTGTAAGTGGTGACGAGCGGGACATTGCGGAATGCGTCGAGGAGTCGCAGGTAGAACCATGCGCGCAGGGCGCGGCACTGGGCCTTGAGATTGTCGAACTCTACACTGCTGAAGCCGAAACGCTCGGGTGTGAAACGACTGAGATCCTCGATCACGAGGTTGCATTGCATTATGCCTTGGAAACATCCGTTCCATTCAGTCTGGGCCTCGCCGAGATCATCGACGGTCCATGTGTGGTAGTGCAGACGCTCCCATTTGCCACCGTCGTACCACCATCCGTCGCGCGTTGGGGTGATGAGCTGGTCGGCGGTGAGTTCGTTGAGCACGTGGCGGCTGCCTATGCTCCAGAAAGCGTGTTCAAACGGACGGAATGTGGCACGTATCACGTCCATCTTGGTATTGTAATAGTTCTCGGATCCCACCTGGTCATAGAGGATTTCATCGAGATTGGTGCAGCTGCCGAGTGCCAGGAGAGAGAGTGCGGCGGCCGCGATATGATTGGTAAGTTTCATATTCCGAAGTTTTTCTGAGGTTTAGAAATCAAGCTGTACGCCTGCTATGAACTGGCGGGTGGAGGGGTAGTAGGAACGGCTGCCCTGTGCTCCCGGCTCGAGTCCGTTTACCTGATAGGTGGAGGGATCCACGCCCGAGAATTTGGTGAGAGTGAACACGTTCTTGACCGTGCCGTAGACTCTCAGTCCGTCGAGGAAACGGCATTTGGGGGTGCGCAAGGTGTAGCCGAGAGTCACCATGTCGAGCTTGAAATAGTCGCCTTTCTCAAGGAAGTAGTCGCTTACTACCGGAGCGGAGTTGGGCGAGATGTCAAAGTTCTTGCCGTAGGCTTTCTTCAGGACATTGCCGTTGAAGTTGCGTGTGCCGTAGTAGAAATCGTGGATGTTGAAGATGTCGTAGCCGAACGCTCCACGGAAGAAGAGGGCGAGATCGAAATTGCGGTAGCGGAAATTGTGGCTTGTCGACATGGTGAACTTGGGCATGCCGTTGCCTACTATGCAGCGGTCCTCGTCGGTGGCCTGGGAGGCGAGTATCATGTCGCCGTCCTTGTCATATACGAGCCATTCGCCATTGGTGTTGATGCCGGCGTAGCGCCACATGTAGAAGTTGCCGAGCGACTTGCCTTTCTCGATGCGTTGCAGGTTGTAGAAGGGGTATGGATCCTGGGTGCCGCACACGTTGTAGTAGTCCTGGCCTACATACTGCGAATTGCTGAATTCCACGAATTTATTGCTCATCACGGTGCCGATCACTCCGAAGTTGTAGGAGAAATCCTTGGTGTCGACAGCATTGAAATTGATGTCAAACTCGAAGCCGGTGTTCTTCATGGTGCCCACATTGACGAATGTCTCGTCGTGGATGTTGGGGGGAACGGGCACCTTATAGTTGCCGAGCAGATCCTGCTGGCGACGGTTGAAGTAGTTCAGCGAGCCGTAGATGCGGTTGTTGACCAATGAGAAGTCAAGACCCACGTTCCAGTTCTTGCCCTTTTCCCATTTCAGGTCGGGGTTGACATTCTTGCCCGGACCCCACACCTGGAAATACTTGCCGTTGTAATAGTAATAGCCGAAGCCCGACATGGTGTTGATGGAGAGGTAGCTCCCGAAGTCCTGGTTGCCGGTTACACCGTAGTCGGCACGGATCTTGAGGTCATTGATCCACGATATCCCTTTCATGAATTCCTCCTGCGAGATGCGCCATCCGGCCGACACGGCGGGGAAATTGCCCCACTTGTGCTTGGCGCCGAATTTGGATGATCCTTCGTGGCGCAGAGATGCTGTGAACAGGTATTTACCGTCGAAGTCGTAGCTGACACGACCGAAGAATGAGATGAGTTTAGCGTCGTTGCGGTAGCTGCCCATCATCACTTCGCCCTCCTCCTTGGCCCATTCGCCGGAGCCGAGATTGTCGGCTCCGAGACCGTCGTTGGGGAAGTCCTTGTTCTCGGCGTTGAAGCCTGAGTACTGGGAGTACTGGTAGGAGTATCCCACCATAGCCTTGAGGTTGTGCTTGTCGGCAAACCTGCCATTATAATTGGTGAGCCATTCCACCACATACTGGCGTTCCTTGGAGTAGGAGCGGGATGCAACGCCGTCGTGGCCATCGTTGATGGAGTTGGTGCTTGTGGAGGGGCGGAAGTAGGAGTTGTTGTTGCTGTACTGGTGGTCGGCGAACATTACCTGGGTTGAGAGATGATGGTTGCTGCTGCCGTCCTTGGCGAGTAGCGGGAGGAGATTGAGTTTGATGGTGCCGTCCCAGTCGAGCAGTTTGGTGTCGGCGTGGTCCTGCTCCAGCAACTGGCGCTCCACAGGGTTGCTGCCCACGATCTGACCGAAGAAGTTGTAGTACTGGGCCGGATTCTGGGGATTCATCAAGGGGGTGGTGGGGTTGGCCTCGAGGGCATCCTTGAACACGCTCCAGTCGGCCTGGTCGCGGTAGATAATACGTGGAGCCACATTCATCTGTATGGTGAACAGTCCACCCTTGGTGGTGTGCATCACTGAGGCACGCGCACCATATTCCTCACGCTTGGAGCGGAGGTCGATACCGTTGGCATCGCGATAGTCGGCGCTCACGCGATAGTTGCTCTTGTCGTTACCGCCGCTGATGGTGAGGGTGTGTTGCATGGTGAAGCCTGTGCGCGACACTGCGTCGAGCCAGTCGAGATTACCGCCGAGGTTGACACCGCGGTCGCCCCAGCCGAGACGCACCTCGCGGAAGTCCTGGGCGCTCAGCATGTCAAGCTCCTTTTTCATCACATCCCATGCGAAATTACCCTGGTAGGATGCGTGGGTGTTGCCATCCTTGCTGCCTTTCTTGGTGGTTACCACGATCACGCCGTTGGAGCCGCGTGTGCCGTAGATGGCCGATGCGGCGCCGTCCTTCAGGATGTCGAACGATGCTATGTCGTTGGGGTTGATGTTGGTGAGATTGCCTCCGGGCACACCGTCGATCACGATGAGCGGGCCGAGGCCGGCTGAGCGCGATGACACGCCACGTATCTGGATGCTTGCCTGATTGTTGGGGTCGCCGGCTCCGGTATTGGTGATCGATACGCCGGGCACCTTGCCCTGGATCATCATTGAGGGGTCGAGTGAGCTCACGGTGAGGAAGTCCTTTTCGCTTACATGAGAAATGGCCGAGGTGAGTTCCTTTTTATCCATTGTGCCGTAGCCGATCACTACTACTTCGCTCAGCATCTCGACATTTTCTTTCATCTCCACATTGATCACGCTTCGGGCGTTGACCGGAATGTCCTGGGCATCGTAGCCCACATAGGAGAAACGGAGGGTGGCTTTGGAATCGACCTCTATTGCATAGTTGCCGTCGATGTCGGTTGTAGTGCCGGTTTTAGAGTCTTTGACCGTGATGCTTACACCTATGAGTGGTTCGCCGGTCGGGTCACTTACCGTTCCCGTAACGCTTATTTTCTGAGCCGAGGCTATATTACAGCCCAGCATAATGATAAGCCATAGGAACAGGTGCCGTAGAGAATAGTTGCACTTTTCCATTATTCGTGATATTAAATTTAAATGGTTTGGATACGGCAAAGTTATACATAGGAAATGGCCGTGTCAATGTCATGTACTTAAAAAGTAGTGCTTTTGGGATATTAGTAGGTTGATTTATAATGAATAAGCTGTTTTTGAAGTGGCAATTTATGTAGCTGAAATCGAGCGGATGGAGACAGAAATCCCGGCCATTTAGGGGCCGGGACCATGCGTTACTTATTGTATTCAGGGAGGGTTGCCGAGGATTAGGGCGTGGGTGTGGAGAGCATTCACTACGGCCGGCTCTGTCCGTTGCGTCCGATGTTCATGACTTCGGCTTCAAGCTTGTTGCGGTCGCCTTTGGCTTTGTTCCTTACCTTGGTGCGGTAATTGTAGATTGTGGTGAGTGAATAGCGCAGGAACTTGGCTATCTTGTCGCTGTCGGATATTCCCAGGCGTATGAGCGCGAATATGCGTAACTCGGCGTTAAGCCCTCCGGCCTTTTTGGGTATGATCGATTCCTCGGGCATCAGCAGGTCGTTGAAGTCCTCGACAAATGTGGGGAAGAGATTGAGGAACGTTTTGTCAAACTGGTCATAGAACAGTTTCAGCTCCTCGTCGATGAGGGCTGAGGATTTCACGAGCTTTTTGAGATCGTCCGATTTACCGCTGTTGAGCAGTTTGCCTATCGACTTGCGGTATTCATCGAGCTTTTCGATATAGGCGAGGCATTGGTCCATGTACCGGCCTATGTACACCTCCTTGAGCTCGGATATCTCAGCTATGGCCGAATATGCCTCGCTGAGTTTATCGTTGGAGAGCGAGAGGCGTGTGTTGAGGTCGTTGAGTTTTTCGTTGGTCTCGGTGAGCTGGTTGTTCAGCTCATAGAGCTTATGGTTGGAGTCGGAGAGCTGGGTGTTGAGGCTGTGGAGGCGGATGTTGGTCTCCTCCACCTCTTTGCGGGCCTTTGCTATACGTATCATCTGCTTGCGCATATAGAACAGCAATCCGATGAGCACCAGCGACAGGATGGTTATTATGAATATGGTGTGCTCGAGCGACCGTTTCTGATTCCTCACGGTCTCTACATATATGCCGTTGATCATAGGGTAGGAGTCGTTGAGTTCCACTATGCGCTGGCGTGCGTTGCATTTGGCCGCGTCGTCGACGGCGATGGTGAGGAAGCGGTAGGCACGGTCGAGGTCCCCTTCCTTATATAGCATCAATGCGAGCTGACGTAAGGATACGTATTCCCTCACGGCCGATTTCATATCGGAGATGGCCGATATGAGCAATTGTATTTTCTGGCTGTCGGTGTCGCCGGTCTTTGCGAACGATTCCGAGAGGGTCCATGCACAGATGGCCCTGTCGTGGTCCGACAGGGTGTTGGTGTCCATGAAGCGCTGGAGCATCTCGATGGCCTCGGCCGGACGGCCGTGCACATTCAGCTGGTCGGCCTTGATCACGTTGTGAAACAGGCTGCCGGGAGCGTTCACGCCCAACAGAGAGTCGCGATACAGGTCGGTGAGCAGTTCGTAATACTTCTTTTCGGGAGGGAATGCCGCATAGTCGGCAAGCCGACCATACACGGTGCGCTTGGTGTGGTAATAATATGGTCGCAGGTAGTCGGGGACCTCGTGGGAATGTATCGAGTCGATCAGTCTCAGTGTCTCGTGATACATGCCTGTGGCGCTGAGTATATTGGCGCGGTTCATGCGGGCGTTCATTATATATGATGTGTTGCCCGTGGCTTTGGCTTCGGCTTCCTGCCTGATGCTTATGGCATAGGCCGAGTCGGCGTTGAAGGGGTGGTACTCGCCAAACAGCATCCCGAGGAGGTCGAACTTCTCCCGGTGTCCGGTGGCTGATTCGAGTCGGCGGTGCAACGAGTCGAGTCGCGATTCCTTTTCCTTAAGGTATATGTCGCGGTTGGATATTACCTCATCGAGCTGGGCCATGAGCGAATCCGACATAGCTTTATTGTCCAAAGCGATGCCTTGGACCGGAAGAAGGGTCAAAACCGCTATGATTATAAGCCAGTAAATCTTCATTGCTGACACAAAGTTAAAAATAATTACCGCAATATGAAAATAGTAGAGGCTGAAATTTTAGGTTGTTCCTAACGGATTTGTCAAGCTAATTCAAGTGGGCTGGAAAACAAAAGACTACCGCCCGGGTGTTATATATATGATGTTGCCATCGCCGGTGCCGATGAGCGTTTTTATCCCGCGGGCGGGATGGCAGTGTCATTTTTTTTCGTTAATTTTGCAAACTATTCAACTTTTATTCGGATGTCACTCTCTAATTCATCACGCGTTATTCTCTCAGTATTCATCGCCTCAATGATGGCTATGCCTTTGGGTGCCAAGGTGGTGAGAAAGTATTCCTCGACCCCTGACGCCACTCTCGCCGTCAAGGTTGACAGCGTGGACTTCCGCAACGATCTCACCCGTGTGTACTGCAAGTTCTCAGGGGTGCCCCATACGTCCAACCGTGTCGATTCGGCCAAGCTGGAGACCGGCGGTAACGTATATGAAGGCAATGATATCGACGGGGTGGATTTCAAGCGCTATTTCCAATGGGAAGATGACGGGAACATTATGATAGAGATTGATTTCCCCGCAATGAAGGATTTCAAATTCGCGCGCCTGAACCTCTCCACTCCACGAGGTGCCTCAGTAACTAAGATAACACGTAAATAATTGAAACTCTGCATAACGGAGAAACCGAGCGTCGCCAAGGATATAGCCAAGATCCTTGGCGCGGATGAGCGTCACGACGGATATTATTCCGGCGGTGACTATTGTGTCACATGGACATTCGGCCATCTGTGCCAGCTTAAGGAACCCCACGATTACTATGAGGGGTGGAAACGGTGGTCGCTGGGCGTGTTGCCCATGATACCGGCAAAGTTTGGTATAAAACTTATCCCCGAGCAGTCATATGAACGTCAGTTTCATGTGATAGAGACTCTCGCTTCCCAGGCCCAGGAGATCATCAACTGTGGTGATGCGGGCCAGGAGGGTGAGTTGATACAGCGGTGGGTGATGCAGAAGGCCGGCGTGAAATGTCCGGTGAGCCGTCTGTGGATATCGTCGCTGACCGACGATGCCATCAGGGAGGGATTTGCCCGGCTGGAACCTGAGTCCAAGTTTGACAACCTGTATTATGCCGGATTGTCGCGTGCCATAGGTGACTGGATCCTGGGCATGAACGGCACACGCCTGTATTCGCTTAAGTATTCCTCACCGGGAAATGTCCTGTCGATAGGGCGCGTGCAGACCCCCACGTTGGCTCTGATAGTGCAACGGCATTTCGAGATCGAGCGGTTCAAGCCCGAGGATTTCTGGGAGCTTAAGTCGACCTATCGCGACGTGACATTCAATGCCACATCGGGGCGGTTCAACTCGTTTGAAGAGGCCGAGGCTTCGCTTGAAAAACTCAAGGGGAAGGATATGACCATCAAGGATGTCCAGCAGAAGCAGGGCAGGGAATCGGCTCCGAGACTCTTTGACCTCACCTCGCTTCAGGTGGAGGCCAACAAGAAATGGGGCTGGACGGCCGATCAGACTCTCAGGCTCATACAGAGTCTGTACGAGAAGAAGGTCACCACCTATCCGCGTGTCGACACTACCTATCTCAGCGAGGATATCCATCCCAAGGTGCCGGGCATACTCAGGCAGATGACTCCATATGCGCCTCTCACCGCTCCGTTGCTTGAGGGGAAGATTGCCAAGAGCAAAAAGGTGTTTGACAACTCCAAGGTCACCGACCACCATGCCATCATCCCTACGGGGCAGTCGCCCACAGTGCTGATGGGAGATGAGAGGAAGCTCTACCATATTATAGCCCAGCGTTTCATCGCGGTGTTCTATCCCGACTGCCAGTTTATGTCCACAACAGTGCTCGGCGATGTCGATGGCCAGGGATTCAAGGCTACCGGAAAGGTGATCACTTCCCCGGGATGGCGCAAGGTGTACGAGGGGAATTCCCCTGCTGCTGATGAGGCCCAGGACTCCGATAATAAGATATTGCCGGAATTCACGGTGGGAGAGTCGGGACCACAGGAGCCATCGTTGGTCAAGAAGACGACTCAGCCACCGAAGTATTACACCGAGGGTACGTTGCTGAGGGCGATGGAGTCGGCAGGAAAGACTGTGGACGATGAGGAGTTGCGCGATGCAATGAAGGAGAATGGTATAGGACGACCCTCCACACGCGCTTCGATCATTGAGACTCTGTTCAAACGGCGCTACATCTCACGTACCCGTAAGTCTATCATGGCTACACAGGCCGGTATCGACCTGATAAATACTATAAAGGAGGAGTTGCTCAAGAGTGCCAAACTTACCGGACTATGGGAGAATAAGTTGAGGCGCATAGAGCGCGGTGACTATTCTGCGGCCCAGTTCATTGACGAACTCAAGGTGCTGATGAATGATATCGTGATCAATGTGCTCAGCGATAACTCCAATAGCAAGATCAACACCGGAGTGACCGATGAAAAAGGCCGTGGAGGCAATGGCGGATCCAAGACCGATAGCGGAAAGGATGGCGCTCCGAAGCCTACCAAGCCACGTGCCCCGCGTGTCACGAAGTTTGAGCAGGTGGAGTGCCCACAATGCCGTCAGGGGCATATACTCAAGGGGCGTACTGCCTATGGTTGTAGCCGTTACAAGGATGGATGCGCATTGAGGCTGAATTTTACGGAGTATCCTGAATCGCTGACTCCTTCAAAACTGAAAAAGGCGATAGCCAAGAACTGGAGCTAAGTTCTAAGAGGGTTGTTTGGGTTGAATCCAAACATCCTTGAATTAAGCATATCACATGATGCCTCACACGGGATTTTGTTCCGTGTGGGGCATCGGTCTGTCATATAGCTGATTAATGGAAACGGGACGGGTGGCGGGTGAAGCGCATATCGGAGTGATGTGGTGAAAAATATCTACATTTTTAATTTTATTGAAAGAAATTTGCAATTATTCTTGCGAGTTTAATTGCAAATTTCTACATTTGTGCTGAAGTAAAGTTGATTTTAGAGATTTATCAATAACGTTTCAGGTACAATTTTAATTAGGTATTAACACATTTATCACTCTATCAACATGAAATTATTAGGTAAGAAGCTCAACCTCGGATGGCTCATAGTATTGGTGAGCCTTGTGGCAATGAGCGCGGTAGGGCTCAGGATTGAGAGTCAGGACGGACAGTATGATCTGCCGGGCAATCATCTGTGGGCCAATGTGGCATGGATGATCACGGCTACGATATTCGTGCTTATGATGACTCCGGGTCTCTCATTCTTCTACGGGGGAATGGTGAGGAAAAAGAATGTGATCTCCACCATGTTGCAGAGCTTCATTGTGATGGGATTCGTGAGCGTGATTTGGGTAATATTCGGTTTCGGACTTGCGTTCGGCGATGATATCGCCCATGTCATAGGAAATCCCACCGATTTCTTCATGATGAGGAATGTGGGAGTGAGAAATGTCACCGATCCATCATCGGAAATGTCCCAGATCGGGTTGGTCACCACTACTATCCCGCTTGCACTGTTTGCGCTGTTTCAGATGAAATTTGCTATCATAACGCCATCGCTGATCACCGGAGCGTTTGCCGAGAGGGTGCACTTTGCCGGCTATCTTCTGTTCATGATTCTGTGGACTGTTGTGGTCTATTGTCCGTTGGCTCACTGCACATGGCACCCAGAGGGATTGTTTGGAATGATGCACGTGCATGATTATGCGGGAGGAATCGTGGTGCATGCGGCGTCGGGCATAGCGGCCCTTGCCGGAGCCATGTTCCTGGGGCGTCGGCGTGAGTCGCGTTCTGACAATAAGCCGGCCAATGTCCCCTTCGTGCTACTCGGAGCCGCATTGCTGTGGCTCGGATGGTTTGGCTTCAACGGCGGATCTTCGCTCGCCGCCGATGGCATAGCCATCTCGGCATTTCTAAACACCAACACCGCTGCCGCTGTTGCGATGGTGGGATGGATCACGCTCGACGCCCTGCGTGGACGTAAGCCTTCGGCCATGGGAGCGGCCATCGGTGCCGTGGTGGGATTGGTGGCCATAACTCCGTGTGCCGGATGGGTTACCACCGGGCAGAGTATCTTCATAGCGTTCTTCATCACAGTGTGCTGCAATATGGCAGTGTCGTGGAAAAGCTATTCACGAGTGCTTGATGATGCACTCGATGTATTCCCCACCCATGGACTCGGAGGTATCATTGGCACGGTGCTCACAGGCATATTCGCTTACGATTATTTTGCCGCCTCCGACCCCGATATGATATCGCGCGGAGAGTTTTTCCTGAACCATATGATAGTGCTTGCCGGAGTGTTCGTGTACACCTTTTCAGTGAGCTACGGACTCTATTGGCTCACTGACAAGATGATCCCCATGCGTGTGAGCGGCTGGAATGAGAAAGTTGGCCTGGATGCTTCACAGCATGGCGAGGAATACGAGACCGGGGCATCGATGGAACTGCCCACGGATTCGGAATGGCTCCGCGGAATGGAAGAGAGCTGAAGCTTCAGTAATTACACATTTAATTCATTATTATATATGCAATCAACCCAGATACAGGCCCAGGGACTGTATGATTCCCGCTACGAGCACGATGCCTGTGGTGTAGGTCTGCTTGTGAATGTAAAAGGCATCAAGAGCCACAGGCTTGTGGAGCAGGGTCTCCAGGTGCTTGAACACATGGTGCACCGTGGAGCAGAGGGTGCCGATCCGAAGACCGGCGACGGTGCCGGAATAATGGTGCAGGTGCCTCACGAATTCATTCTCCTGCAGGGTATTCCTGTGCCCGAGAAAGGGCGTTATGGAACCGGACTGGTGTTCATGCCCCACGATGAGGAGTCGCGCCTGATGATGCTCGACATTATCGAACGCGAGGCTCTCCAGCTCGGGCTCAAGCTCATGGCCGTGCGCGATGTCCCCACCAATAACGAGCAGCTCGGATCGGTGGCCCGGTCGGCCGAACCGGTGATAAAACAGATATTCGTATCCGATGAGGAGACCAACGATCCCATTGAGATAAGGCTCTATATGCTCCGCAAAGCTGTGGAGAAGAAGATCTCGGCATCCGACATCCCCGGGAAGGAGGATTTCTATATAGTATCATTGTCCTCGCGCATCATCGTGTACAAGGGTATGCTGTCGAGCCTGCAGTTGAGATACTATTATCCCGACCTGATGAATCCCCGTTTCACCACGGCTATGGCGCTTGTACATTCTCGATTCTCGACCAACACGTTCCCCACCTGGTCGCTCGCGCAACCGTTCCGCATGTTGGGCCACAATGGCGAGATCAACACTATCCAGGGCAACCGTCTGTGGATGAAGGCCCGTGAGGCCGTGCTGAAGCCTATCCCCTTCGAGGGGCGTGACATGACTCCGATAGTACAGCCCGGTATGAGCGACTCAGCTTCGCTCGATAATGTTCTCGAATACTTCGTGATGGCCGGAATGAGTCTGCCCCACGCTTTGGCCATGCTGGTGCCCGAATCGTTCAACGACAAGAATCCTATCTCGCCCGAACTCAAGGCGTTCTATGAATATCATTCCATATTGATGGAGGCTTGGGACGGTCCGGCTGCACTGCTGTTCAGCGACGGACGTTACGCCGGAGGTATGCTCGACCGTAACGGCCTGCGTCCGGCCCGATACCTCATCACCAACAACGATACCGTGGTGCTGGCCTCCGAGACCGGAGTGTTGCCGTTTGAAGCATCCGAAATCAGGGAGAAGGGGCGCTTGCGTCCCGGCAAGATGATGATGGTGGACATGCAGGAGGGAAAGATCTATCATGACGAAGAACTGAAAGCCTCGCTCGCCTCGAAGTTCCCTTACCGTGACTGGCTCGGACGCAACCGCATCAGCCTCGACTCAATCACTTCGGGACGAAAGGTACGCAATTCGGTGGACGATTACAAGCGCTTGCTCCATACATTCTTCTACAACCGCGAGGAGGTGGAGAAGATAATGACTCCCATGGTCACCGATGCCAAGGAACCGGTGAACTCAATGGGCAAGGACACTCCTATAGCCGTACTTTCGGAGCAACCTCAGCTCATGTACAACTACTTCCGCCAGCACTTTGCCCAGGTGACCAATCCTCCCATCGATCCTCTGCGCGAGGAACTGGTGATGAGCCTCGACAGCTATATCGGCGCCGTGAAACTCTCGCTCATGGATCTCTCGCCCGAGTTGTGCAAGATGGTACTTCTGAAACGGCCCATTATCTCTAACCGCGAGCTCGACCTGCTGTGCAATCTGCGTTACAAGGGGTTCAACACCCGTAAACTTGCCATGACATTCCCGGTCGAGGATGGGGCCGACGGTATGGCCCGTGGACTCGAGCGACTGTGTGCCGAAGCTGAGAAAGCTGTTGATGAGGGGTGCAACTATGTGATACTATCCGACCGTGGCGTGGATGCATCCAATGCGCCTATCCCGGCTCTCCTTGCTACATCGGCCGTGCATCACCATCTCATCGATAAGAAGAAGCGTGTGCAGACCGCTCTGGTCATTGAGACCGCGGATGCAAGGGAGGTGATGCACTTCGCCCTGTTGGTGGGTTATGGAGCCTCGGCCATCAATCCCTATCTCGCTTTTGCAGTGATAGATGACATGGTGAACCGTAAGGAGATTCAGCTCGATTTCGACACCGCCTGCCGTAATTTCATCAAGGCGGTTGACAAGGGATTGCTCAAGGTTATGTCAAAGATGGGTATATCCACTCTCACATCCTATAAAGGTGCACAGCTGTTCGAGGCCATAGGCCTGTCGGAAAAGATGTGCCGGGAGTATTTCGGCGATACAGTGAGCAAGATCGGCGGAATAGGCCTTGAAGCTATGACGCGCGACATATTGACCGCCCATTCCGAGGCTTTCGGCGAGGAGTTCAATGCCGGTGATCCGTTGCCGTTCATCGGTCAGTACTCATTCTGCAAGGACGGTGAGGAGCATGCCTGGAATCCCGAGACCATCGCCACACTTCAGCTTGCCACACGTCTCGGATCCTACAAGAAGTTCAAGGAATACACTTCGCTTGTCGACAATAAGCCCGCTCCCATATTCATACGCGATTTCCTGGAATTCAAGCCCGCGAGCCCCATTCCCGTCGACGAGGTGGAGCCTGAGGAATCCATTATGCGTCGCTTCGTCACCGGAGCCATGTCGTTCGGCTCCATCAGCCGTGAGGCCCACGAGGCTTTGGCGATCGCCATGAACGCCATCGGTGCCCGCTCCAATACTGGCGAGGGTGGGGAGGATGCTGCCCGTTTCGCTCCCCGAGCCGACGGATCATCGGCCCGCTCGGCCATCAAACAGGTGGCATCGGGCCGATTCGGAGTCACTGCCGAGTATCTGGTCAATGCCGATGAGATACAGATAAAGATAGCCCAGGGAGCCAAGCCCGGCGAAGGTGGCCAGTTGCCTGGCTTCAAGGTCGACAAGATCATTGCCAGGACCCGCCATTCCATCCCGGGGCTCACGCTCATCTCTCCTCCGCCTCATCACGATATCTATTCGATCGAGGATCTCGCTCAACTTATATTCGACCTCAAGAACGTCAATCCCGAGGCCAAGGTGAGCGTGAAGCTCGTCTCCGAGAGTGGTGTCGGCACCATCGCCGCCGGTGTAGCCAAGGCCAAGAGTGATCTTATCACTATCAGTGGTAGTGACGGTGGCACGGGGGCATCTCCGGCCAGTTCGATACGCTATGCTGGCGTACCGGTTGAGATAGGCTTGGCCGAGACCCAGCAGACTCTTGTGATAAACAATCTGCGCGGACAGGTGAAGCTGCAGGCCGACGGACAGTTGAAGACCGGTCGCGACGTCCTTGTCATGGCGATGCTTGGAGCCGAAGAATATGGCTTCGCCACAAGCGCGCTCATCGTGCTCGGGTGTGTGATGATGCGCAAGTGCCATATGAACACATGCCCCGTTGGCGTGGCCACCCAGAACGAGGAGTTGCGCAAGCGTTTCATAGGACGGTCGGAATATGTGATAAACTTCTTCCGCTTCCTCGCCCGCGAAATCCGTGAGACTATGGCCTCGCTCGGCGTGAGAAGTCTCGACGAGGTGATAGGCCGCACCGATATGCTTCAGGTCAACGAGGAGATGCGCAGCCGTCTGGCTCCCGGCCTCGACCTGAGCCGTCTCCTTTACATGCCTGCCGAGGCCGGCAACAATGCGATAATCAACACCACCGTCCAGCACCATGAGATAGAGCATGTGCTCGACCGCGAGATCATCTCACGCTCTTATCCCGCCCTGTCATCGGGTATGCCTGTCGAACTCGAGTTTCCCATATGCAACACCGACCGTTCCGTTGGAGCCATGCTCTCGGGTCATGTGGCCAGGAAATATGGCGAGGCCGGATTGCCCGACGATACCATCCGTTGCGTATTCAAGGGCTCGGCCGGACAGAGTTTCGGTGCGTTCCTTGCCCATGGCATAACATTCCGTCTCGAAGGGGATGCCAATGATTATGTAGGCAAAGCCCTGTCGGGAGGAAAGATCTCCATCGTGCCCCCGGCCGGTACCGCCTATCCGCCCGAGGATAATATCATCGCGGGCAATACACTCCTTTATGGAGCCACTTCGGGCGAGATATACATCAACGGCCGTGTTGGCGAGCGCTTCTGCGTGCGCAATTCAGGCGCAGTAGCCGTGGTGGAAGGTGTGGGCGACCACTGTTGTGAGTATATGACCGGAGGTCGTACCGTGGTACTCGGATCCACAGGCCGAAATTTCGTCGCCGGAATGAGCGGAGGCATTGCCTACGTGTGGGATCCTAAAGGCGATTTCGACTATTTCTGCAACATGGAGATGGTGGAACTGTCGCTGATCGAGGATGTGGCCGACAACCGCGAGCTGCACCGCCTCATATCAGCCCACTACAAGCACACGCGTTCGCCCCTTGCCGCCCGTATGCTTGACGACTGGGACTCCTACGTGGGCCAGTTCCTGAAGGTGATACCTATTGAATATAAGAAGGTGCTTGAGGCCGAGAAAGAGGCTGCCCGAGATGCCAGGATACTTAACAATTGAAAGATTCATGACTTATGGGAAATCCTAAAGCTTTCCTTAATATACCGCGCCGTGAGGGTGGCTATAGGCCTCTTGAGGAGCGCGTGAACGATTATAACGAGGTGGAGATGAGGCTTAACGCCCCGCAACGTCGCGAGCAGGCCTCGCGGTGCATGGAGTGCGGTGTGCCTTTCTGCCACTGGAGTTGTCCGCTTGGCAACCGTCAGCCCGAATGGCAGGACCGCCTCTATCGCGACGACATTGAGGGTGCCTACACTCTCCTCTCCATGACCGACGACTTCCCCGAGTTTACCGGGCGCGTGTGTCCGGCTCTGTGCGAGAAAGGGTGCGTCCTCAATAAACAGCACGAGGCGGTGACCATTCGCGAGAACGAGCTCTCCATCGTGGAGCGTGCCTTTGCCGAGGGGATTGTGACCCCTCAGCCTCCTGTCCGCCGTTCAGGCAAGCGGGTGGCTGTGATCGGTTCCGGTCCGGCCGGACTCGCCTGCGCCAATCGGCTTAACCGGCGGGGACACTTGGTCACAGTGTTTGAGAAGAACGAGGCCCCGGGTGGATTGTTGCGGTTTGGTATCCCCGATTTCAAACTCGATAAGAGTGTGATTGACCGTCGTATCTCGCTCATGCAAGCCGAGGGGGTGGAGTTCCGCTGTGGCGTTAAGGTGGGCGAGGATATTTCGGTCGCCGACCTGCTTGCCGGTTATGATGCCGTGTGCCTCGCAATGGGTGCCGAGGTGCCACGCGACCTCAATGTGGAGGGGCGCGATCTCCATGGCGTGCACTTCGCCCTTGAACTGTTGCAGCAACAGAACCGCGTCAATGCCGGAGCCAAGATCCCGTCGTCGGCCCGCATCTCGGCCAAGGGAAAGAATGTTCTTGTGATCGGCGGTGGCGATACCGGTAGCGATTGTGTGGGCACTGCGCATCGCCAGGGTGCGTTGTCGGTCACTCAGATCGAGATTATGCCGAAACCGCCTGTCGGTGACAATCCCGCCACTCCGTGGCCCTACTGGCCTGTAGTGCTGAAGACCTCCAGCAGTCACGAGGAGGGGTGTGATCGCCGGTGGCTTCTCGATACCCGCCGGTTCATCCCTGATGAGAAAGGAAACGTTAGCGAGGTTGAGGTCGAAGAGGTGGAATGGGTCAAGGATGAGAAGTCGGGCCGGATGAATCATGTCCACACCGGACGAGTGTCGGCTATAAAGGCCGAGCTGGTGCTTCTCGCCATGGGATTCACCAATCCTGTGGCCCAGGGGCTTATCGATGGCCTCGGGGTAGAGAAGGATGCCCGCGGAAACGTAAGGACCGATCCTGCCACTCATGCAACAAGTGTCGACAAGGTGTTTGCCGCCGGCGACGTAGCCTCGGGCGCATCGCTCGTGGTGAGGTGTATCGCTTCGGGCCGTGACGCGGCAGCCGGGATTGATGCTTATCTGAAAAATAAGGATTGACGCGCTGATACGCGCTATCTGTTGTTGTTAATAGTAGTTAATAGCCGTCGGTGAGATACTCTTTTTGCCGATGGCTATTACTTTGCTCACGGAAATAATGTGTAATTTTGTACCTCAAAGTAGAATTATTAATCATTTTTTTAGACATTATGAATTGTAAGAAACCAATCTTCAGATTTCTGACTGGAAGCATGGCCATGATGGCCGTAGTGATGACCACCGGCTGTTCATCGGATGATAATGATTCTCTCCTCTACACCGTTACCAACGGATGTATCTCTTTCGACAATGTGCCCGAGTTGCTGATGGCTTCCGATGAATACGGAGCTAATCTCTATTCCGGATCGGCCGATCAGATCACCACAGGCTATCTCGCCCCGATAGGTGAGTCAGGCGCATATGCCCAGTTCTCCATCAATTATGCCAAGTCATATGATGGCACCTACTGGTCATATGAGTTCTGGAACGGCGGTCTTGCTGTCTCCAATTTCACCAATATGACCGGTGACACCTTTAGCAACCAGTGTAGCGTCTATGACAAGAACGGTGGCAAGAGCGGTTCCAACTTCGTGATCGTTAACGGCCACAGCGACCCTATGGCACAGGATGAGATATCCAAATATAATGGTTGCGCCAAGATCTACCTGACTGACAAGGATGGCTATCGCGTGGTTACTCCCAACTCTCCCGTCGAGGGGACAGCCTACTATGGCACCTTCAACAGCGTGTGGGTGTGCAATACCACTTACGATTATCTCGTGATGAAGAATGGCAATAGCTTCTGCCAGGCTCTTGAGCCTAACAACGGTTGGTTCAAGGTGATCTTCATGGCTATGGATAAGAACAACCGTCCCACCGGAAAGAAGGTTGAATACTATCTCGCCAACTTTGACAGCTCGCGCAATCAGGAGGCCGGTCTGAAGGATGAGATCCGCACCGGTTGGAGCAAGGTCGATCTCTCATCGCTCGGCAACGACGTGTGCACCGTGGCCATCGATTTCGAGGGTAGCGATTCCGGAGACTGGGGATTGAACACTCCCGCTTATGTGGCTATCGACGATCTTGAAATCACAGTAATTCACTAATCCATCCCCCCTATGTACAAGTCCCGGCTCATTCACCTGTTGCTGGTCACACTCTCGCTCTTTGTGGTATCATGCAACAAGGATGGCGAGATCCTGTCCGAGTCATTGCCTCCGGTTATAGAACTGGACAGCGAGGACGGCTATTATCTCGTGAAAATAGGCAAGGAGTTCTCGATCTCGCCTGTCTACCGGAATGTGGATAACACTACCGAATACCTGTGGACATGCGATGGCGCGTTGATCTCCGACAAGCCTGCGCTCAGCTACACGTTCAATGAGCCTGGAACTTACTACATCACCATCAGCGTGATCTCCTCAGGAGGCAAGGCTTCCGAGGAGATCCGCATTGATGCCGACGAGCTCGCTCCCCCGGTCATCTCTATCGCCGTGCCTGAGGGTGGCCTCAAGGTCCTCGCCGGACATGAATATGAGATCACTCCCGATGTGATCAACGCCGACGGAGCCACTTACAGCTGGACGCTCGATGGCAAGCCTGTGGGCGATGATCTGTCCTACAGGTTCTTGTCCTCGACTCCCGGTCGCTATTCCCTGTCGTTCACGGCGACTAATGCCGACGGCTCGACCGAAAAGAGTTTTGATGTCGAGGTTGTCGACCGTATGCCGGTCAGCATAGTGATCCCTACGCCGATGTATTTTACCACTTCGGCCGATGTGCCCCGTTATGTGGCCGAGGGAGGCACAATCTACCTCCGTCCCTATCTCTCGGTGACCGATGGCGTTACCTGCAGTTGGAGTATCGATGGCGAGGCCGTGGCGGGTGCCGATGATCTGCTTTTCGCTTTCACGCCTGCCGGAATAGGGGAGTACAAGGTCACTTTCACAGCCGGTTATTCCGATCCGTCGGCCCGTGAGCGTTACAGCCGTAACATCAGCTCTACAGGTGTCGCCGAGGCGTCGGTCGATATTGTTGTGAAGTGTTGCAAGCCGGCCGGGGTTCGTCCGTATGTCGCCGGAAATTCCCTGACTGCCACCAAGGTGTATGAATATATTCCCGCGCCCGGACAGTTTATCAACGAAAAGGCCGTGTCGGATTTCAACGGTGAGAGCACCCATGAGGCAGCCTGTGGATATGCCAAGGACCGTCTTGACCGCGAGCTGAGCGTGTCACTCGGTGCATGGGGCGGATTCATCACCGTGGGTTTCGATCATAGTATCCCCAACAGGGGTGGATACGATTTCTCCATCAAGGGCAATCCTATTGATACATCCAGCGAGCCCGGCATAGTGTGGGTGATGCAGGATGTCAATGGCAACGGCATCCCCGACGATGAGTGGTATCAGCTCAAAGGTTCGGAATACGGCAAGCCTGAAACTATCGAGTACTATTCTCTCACATATTTCCGCCCGGGTCCCGAGATGAACACCCGGTGGATAGATAGCGAAGGAGCCACGGGTGTAGTGAGGCGCATTCCTTCCCAGCATCCTCAGCCTTATTATTACCCGCTCTGGATCAAGGAGGATTCCTATACTTTGTATGGCGTGCGCCTGGCCGCCCGCACCGTGCAGTCGTCGGTGACGGGCATGTGGTCCAACGAGCCTTTCCCATGGGGATATGCCGACAATTTCGGTGATGATTTGAAGGTGAAGGATAACCCCGAGGCAGGTGCTTTGGCTAACTATTTCCGTATTTCCGATGCCGTGAACCCCGACGGTTCTCCCGCCGCTCTCACGCATATCGACTTTATCAAGGTGCAGACCGGTGTTAATGCCGATGCCGGACAGCTTGGCGAAAACTCTACCGAGGTGTTCGGTTTCAAGGACGAGACCTCCTATTGACCACCGGCTTTTTTCGCCTGCCCCTCAACAATCAGGCCACTGGCCTTGTTGAGAATATGAGGTGGTTTAACATTTCCTAAAACGTTCAACTAACAAAATATCTCCGTTATGCAGATTCAGAGAATCCAGACACTCTACATCTTCCTGTCCATCATAGCTATGGCCATATTTGTAGTGGTGCCTTACGGCGAGGTCATAGACCTTACAGCCGATCCCCAGGTGTCAACATCGCTCTACACCATGTCCGAGTATGGGATCCTTATCCCTGCGGGAGCGGTAATAATCCTGCTCCTTACCGACATGTTCCTGTTCCGCAACATGCCGCTTCAGCGCACGGTGCTGGTGATATGCCTTATGCTCACGCTCGCACTCATCGCCACAGTGTGTTTCGCGCTCTACAAGCAGGCCGAGGCTGAGGGGCTTGACGCTCATTTCAGCGTGTGGGATATCCTGCTCCCCATCGCGGCTTTCCTTGAGATCCTTGCTGTGAAAGGGATCAACCACGACATCAAGTTGCTGAACTCCTACAACCGTCTTCGGTAAACTTATTTAAAATTGACTGCAATTCAGGCATGCCTATGAGACACTGATCTCATAAGCATGCCTGAATTGCAGTTATTGTGTGTTGACTTTTATTTTGTTAGCTTGTCGTACTCCTCATCGGTGACGGGCTCGCACCATTCGTTTGAGGTATTCTCGCCGGGTATCTCAAAGGCGAGGTGCGAGAACCAGCCGTCGGCCGCCGCGCCATGCCAGTGTTTCACATTGGCCGGAATATGGATCACGGTGCCGGGCAGAATCTCCACCGCAGGCTTCCCCTCTTCCTGATACCAGCCACGGCCTCCTACGCCCACCAGCATCTGGCCTCCGCCTTTCGAGGCATGATGGATATGCCAGTTATTACGGCAACGGGGCTCAAACGTCACGTTAAAGAACTGTACCTGCTCAGTGGATATCGGAGAGAGATAACTGTTGCCGATGAAATATTTTGCATAGGCAGTGTTAGGCTCTCCGATCGGAAACATCAGCTCGCGTTCAAACTGTTGACGGGCATCCGAGACCTCGGTGCTGTCGTTCCACACCTCCACGGCCTGGCGGAATGCGCCCCAAGCCTTGGGCCACCCGGCGTAGAAAGCTATTTGAGTGAGTATCTCAGCGATCTCGGTGCGGGTCACGCCATTCTTCTTGGCCTCCTGAAAATGATAGGTGAGCGATTGGTCGATGATACCGCTTGCCACAAGTGCCGTAACGGTCACTATACTGCGGTCGCGTAGCGCAAGTTTATCAGTCCTGCTCCATACTTCGCCAAACAACACATCATCATTGAGTTCCGCGAATTTCGGAGCGAAATCGCCGAGCTGTTGTTTGCCAGCCGTCTGGGTTATTACCGACGGCTTGTCGGTAAGTTTTGTTGGATTTTGAGAATTAGCCATGATCAAACTTGTAATTATTAGCATCGTGAAAAGTATGCCTTTCTTCATAAGTATGGATTAAAATTTAATAGCCGAATATGATGTCTTAATATTAATGCTATTAAGCAAGTTCTTTTAGGGCTTACATATAGCGTTTCTTTTTAAGACTTATTCTCTGCAAATTTACTCATACTATAATGAATATCACTTACCAATAGTCCATAAAGACCAACCATTATTACGGGGCAATAGCCTCCGCTCCTCCACTCACTAAGTCCCGAAGGGACGATGAAATTGGGGACGGCGGATTTTTAAGTATGGAGTAGTGATTAGATTTTTAGCCAAAGGGTTTAGACCAGAGAACCAAAGGCCTTTTATAGATATAATGGCTCCTGCCCTCACGGGTGGGAGTCATTTTGTTTTTTAGTGTTGTAGCAGTATGTCAAGGGGCTCTTGCCGATCGGGAAGGGGGAGTTTATAGGTTTAGGGGTTTATAGGTTTATGAGCTATCGATTTTGCAGCTCTACTATTTCCTATAACCTTATTGTTGGTTCCGGTGGGAACGGCGGAGGTCGGCGCTCCGCTTAGATGGGTATGGGTGGACGGGGGATTGGTGCATCGTCTGCCGGATGGCCTTGCGGGCCCTCGCGGGTGGGCAGGCTCCAGCGGAGGATGGACGTTGGGTCGGTGAGGACGAGTATGGCGGTCTCGACCGGGGGCTCGGGTTTCGGGGGCCTCTGTGTGGTGTGGCCCTGCATGCCGAGGTAGAAGAAGGCGGGGATCTGTTCCCTGTCGACGTTTATGTGTATGACAAGGAAGCCTATGCCGCACAATAATGGGAATAGTGCGGAGCAGAGGCTGAGGAATTTCCCGGGGTCGGGTTGCATGGGGGAGTAGCCTTTGTATTCCTGGGCGTTGAGCAGGAGCATGAAGGCGGGGGAGGTGCCGCGGACGCTGTCGGGGCGGGAGTAGGAGGCGTAACGGATGCGTTTGTGCAGGGTTTTGACCTGACGGCGGGTGTAGCCGGTATATTCGGGGTACATTTTGCCGAATTCTCGATCTTTTCCTTCTTTTGAGAGGTAGAGGAGTGCGGTTGCGCCCTCGGGGGAGGTTGCGAGGCGGTAGTCGAGATATGAGCGGAGGAGGTTGGTTGAGTCGTAGCCTTTGGGGTCGACGATGACGATGGGGCGCGGGCGGGAGAGCCGGCGGGCGCGTTCGAGCCGGGATATGACGGTTTTCTCGACGGGGGTTAGTTCCCGGCCGAGAAATCGAGAGAATGAGTGGCACCAGATGTCTGGGCGACGGATTCGTTTTGTCAGGTGGGTTACCTTGTGGCTCGTTGGTTTCATATCACCGGCAAAGGTAGGTTACCGGGGAGGGTGATATGGTGCGATAATGTCGTGTCGTTGTAGGATTTTTTAGACCAGAGGATTTTTTGAGTATAGAGGGGAAAGTATAGAGTATAGGGATTAGATTTTTTAGACCAGAGGGCCAGAGGGATTTGGGATTGGACCAGAGATCAAGAGGTTTTTTAGAGTATATTGGTGGGGTATAGGAGGTTAGGGAGGGTGACGCGGAGAATTATAGGACGTCTTCGACGCCCATTTTGGTATGTGTTTCATTTTCCCCACGCCTCGGAAACGCGCAAATCTTGCCCTGGCGGGCGATTTGCACGTTCCCTCGTGGTGGGGATATAATTGCATCGCCTCTTCGAGGCTTGGTGGGTTGTTGGCCTGCGGGGAATTTACGGACCGAAAAAAAGGATTAGTAGATTTTGATCTTTGGATCTATGGTCTATACCTACCGAAATTTAATCTTTGGATCTGTGGTCTACACCTACCGAAATCCAATTCTACTGCCCCATTCATGTTCAGGCTTGCTAAACTTTATGCCTGATCCCCCACGTCGCCAACCGGAAAAATCCGCTGACCCCAAATTTACTGCCTCTCATACCAAAATAGAGGATATGAAAAAACCTCAAATCTGCTTGCGGGCGTCATTGAGGTTTTTGTGGTTGAGGTTCCTAGCAGAATCGAACTGCTGTAAACGGTTTTGCAGACCGGTGCCTAACCACTCGGCCAAGGAACCATAGACCTTTTTGGTTTTTGCACTGCAAAGTTAAGACAAATATTTCAATTGTGCAATACCCGGACGCATTTTTATCGCACCATTTTATTGCCAATCTTCATCGGTTGTGGTTAAACCGACTGACATCCAGGATTGTTTAACAATATATACTCACACTAAAAAATAGCTATTATGGTATATAAAATTGAACAAATCGAGGGAATCGGTGAGAGCTATGCAGCAAAATTGCAGGCCGCGGACATCCGCACTACCGAAGATCTGCTCTCCAAGTGTGCCACCAAGAAGGGTAGGGAGGCTGTTGCCGAACAGACCGGCATAAGTGAGAAACTCATTCTTAAATGGACCAACCATGCCGATCTCTTCAGGATCAAAGGCGTGGCCGGACAGTTTGCCGAGCTTCTTGAGGCTGCGGGCGTTGATACTGTAAAAGAGTTCCGTCACCGCGTGGCCGCTAACCTTCAGCCTAAATTGGTGGAGGTGAACGATGCCAAGAACCTTTGCAACCGCGTCCCGTCGGTAGCCGAGCTTGAGAAAATGATCGCTCAGGCCAAGGAGTTGCCGCCCGTTGTGACCTATTGATGGGAACGTTTGCCATTACATGAACTGAATAATTGTGGCCCGGAGGTGTAAATCAACTTCCGGGCCACAACTTCTCATTAGGATTTCTGCTCTAATTTTTATAATTTTGCACCTTGAACAACTGAGAAGAGACTTATGACCCTAAACGAAGAAATAGCCCGTAGGCGTACATTTGCAATCATTTCACACCCCGACGCCGGAAAGACCACTCTAACAGAGAAACTTCTCCTCTTCGGAGGCGCTATCCATGTGGCCGGAGCCGTAAAATCTAATAAAATTAAGAAAACCGCGACATCTGACTGGATGGAGATCGAGAAGCAGCGTGGCATCTCGGTGGCTACCTCGGTGATGGGTTTCAATTACGGCGATTACAAGATAAACATTCTTGACACCCCCGGCCACCAGGATTTTGCCGAGGATACCTACCGCACACTCACGGCGGTCGATAGCGTTATCATTGTTGTCGACGTGGCCAAGGGTGTGGAGAGGCAGACCCGCAAACTCATGGAGGTGTGCCGCATGCGCAACACTCCGGTTATAATCTTTGTGAATAAGCTTGACCGCGAGGGCCGTGATCCGTTCGATATTCTCGATGAGCTGGAGAGCGAGCTTAAGATCAAGGTGCGCCCGCTGTCATGGCCTATCAATATAGGTGAGAAGTTCAAGGGTGTCTACAATATATTTGAACATTCGCTCGATCTCTTCACCCCCGATAAGCAACGCGTAAGCGAGCGTGTGGAGATCGATTCCGTGGATGATCCGCGTATCGACGAGGCCGTAGGCGAGACCGATGCGGCCAAATTGCGCGAGGATCTTGAATTGATCGAGGGCGTTTACCCCGAGTTTGATGTCAAGGAGTACCTGGAGGGTAGCGTAGCTCCTGTATTCTTTGGCTCGGCATTGAACACGTTTGGAGTGAAGGAACTTCTTGATTGTTTCGTGAAGATAGCGCCCGCACCACGTGCTACTCAGGCCGAGGAAAGAGTGATCAAGCCTGAGGAGGATGGTTTCTCGGGATTTGTGTTCAAGATCCATGCCAATATGGATCCCAACCATCGTTCGTGCATCGCTTTTGTGAAAATATGCTCGGGTAAGTTTGAACGCAATGCGCCTTATAAGCACATGCGCTCGGGCAAGACCCTTAAGTTTGCCGCTCCTACAGCATTCATGGCTCAGAAAAAGAATGTGGTCGACGAGGCTTATCCCGGAGATATCGTAGGTATTCCCGATACTGGCAATTTCAAGATTGGCGATACATTGACCTCGGGCGAATCGCTCCATTTCAAGGGCCTCCCGTCCTTCTCGCCCGAGATGTTCAAGTATATCGAGAATGCTGATCCCATGAAGTCGAAACAGCTTGACAAGGGCATACAGCAATTGATGGACGAGGGTGTGGCTCAGCTGTTCACCAATCAGTTCAACGGCCGTCGAATCGTAGGAACAGTTGGCCAGCTCCAGTTCGAGGTGATTCAGTACAGACTTGAGCATGAGTATGGTGCCCAGTGTCGTTGGGAACCCATTTCGCTCTATAAAGCTTGCTGGATCGAGAGCGATGATCCCGAGGCGTTGGCTGCTTTCAAGAAGCGTAAGTACCAGTTCATGGCTACCGATAAGGAGGGCCGTGATGTGTTCCTCGCCGATTCCAACTATGTGTTGCAGATGGCTCAGAGCGATTTCCCGAAGATCAGGTTCCATTTCTCGAGCGAGTTCTGATTACTTGCGAATAACTGACAAAGCTTATGAAAATAGTTGTCCTTGACGGGTATGGCATGAATCCCGGCGACATGTCGTGGGAGCCGCTGGCAGATCTTGGCGAGCTCGTAGTGTACGATCGTACTTCGGCCGGAGAACTTATGGAGCGTGCTCGCGGAGCAGAAGCCTTGTTGACCAACAAGACTGTGCTTTCCGGTGACACTCTGCGTTCGTTGGCGGGCCTTAAGTACGTGGGCGTCCTTGCCACCGGCTATAACGTGGTGGATGTCGACACGGCACGAGAACTGGGAATTGTAGTGACAAATATACCGGCATACAGTACCGATTCGGTAGCGCAGATGGTGTTCTCTCATCTTCTGTCGATTGTCACCCGCGTGGAGCATTATACGGCTGAAAATCGTAATGGCCGGTGGAGTGATTCTCCCGACTTCGTGTATTGGGACACACCGTTGCATGAGCTTTCGGGCAAGACCTTCGGCATAATAGGCCTGGGTAATATCGGGACTTCCGTGGCGCGTATCGCCAGGGCTTTCGGCATGAAGGTAAAGGCTTTCACATCGAAGAACCCCGCCGAATTACCCGAGGGGGTAAAGAAAGTTGAGCTGGACGAATTGTTCCGCACGGCAGATGTGTTGTCGCTCCATTGCCCGCTCACTGATGGTACCCGCCATATAGTGAATGAGTCAAGGCTGAAATTGATGAAGCCCACGGCGATACTCATCAACACCGGTCGTGGGCCGCTGATCGACGAGGACGCACTCGCCAAGGCCCTTAATGCCGGGAGCATATATGCAGCGGGTCTTGATGTTCTGTCATGCGAGCCTCCGCGTCGTGACAATCCGGTGCTCTCGGCCCGCAATTGCTTCATAACTCCCCATTTGGGTTGGGCAACCGTCGAGGCCCGTGAGCGTCTGCTGAAAATCGCAGTGGATAATCTCAAGGCTTACATTTCCGGCGCTCCCCGTAACAATGTAGCCGTTTGAGCATAGCTGTGGATGCCCGCGAAAGAGAGATATATCGGGTCACGCTGATAGGCTCGGCGGTCAATGCTGTGCTGATAGTCCTGAAGTTCATTGCCGGAATCTTTGGTAAGAGTTCGGCAATGATAGCTGACGCGGTGCACTCTCTTTCCGATTTTATTACTGATGTAATAGTGCTGGTGTTCGTGAAGATTGCCGGCAAGCCCCGCGATAAGGGTCACGATTACGGCCACGGCAAGTTCGAGACTTTTGCGACAATGATAATCGGACTACTCCTGAGCCTGGCCGGGGTAGGACTGCTTGCGAATGGCATTGACCTGGTGATCAAGAGCTGCAATGGGCATACATTGGAAAGGCCTACCATGCTCGCGCTCGTGATAGCCGTAGTGTCGATTCTGTCGAAAGAGTGGCTCTACCGGTTCACTGCAGCCAAGGGGCGAGAGGTGAATTCGCAGGCAGTGGTTGCTAATGCCTGGCATCATCGGAGCGATGCCATATCGTCGGCTGGGACTCTTGTCGGAGTTGCAGGAGCGATGTTTCTCGGTGACAGTTGGCGCATCCTCGACCCGGTAGCGGCTATCGTGGTGAGCCTGTTCATCATCAAGAGCGGTTATGACATCATGAAGCCGTCGGTCAATGAGCTGTTGGAAAGTTCATTGCCTGAGGCCCAGGAGACTGAGATACGCCAACTGGTGTTAGGCGTCCCCGGTATAATAAGTGTGCACAATCTACGTACCCGCAGGATAGGCAACGGCATAGCCGTGGATATGCATGCCAAAATGGATGGTTCGATATCTCTGACCGAGGCTCACTCACGGGCTTCGGCGGCCGAGATGGCAATCCGAGGGCGCTTCGGGGCAAATGCTATAATCAATATCCACATGGAGCCTGTCACTGACCGTGGCTCATCGGCCCGAAAATAGGGCAGAGGTGGCTATCAGTACACTATTTTGTCAAGAATTCCGGTGAGATAGGCTATGGCGATGCCGTAGTTGGTCATCGGTACGCCCTGTAGTTTCGCTTCTGAAACCCTGTTGAGCACGAGGCGTCGGTTGAACATGCACCCACCGCAGTGGATCACGAGCCGGTAGGGGCTGAGGTCGGTGGGGAAGTCTTTGCCCGATACGATACTTATATCGAGTTCCCCTCCGGCGCGACGAGAGAGTAGGGCGGGGATATTCACCCGTCCTATGTCTTCGGTCTGTGGTGCATGTGTGCACGCTTCGGCTATGAGCACTTTGTCGCCCGGGCGGAGCAAGCCAATGGCTCTCGCGCTCTCGGCAAAATAATCTATGTCCCCCTTGAATGAGGCCATGAGTACTGAGAATGAGGTGAGGCGGCACCCTGCGGGGAGCTGTCCGTGCACGGTGGCGAAGACCTGTGAATCGGTAATGACCAGATCGGGATTGGCTCTCATTGATGACAATGCTCCGGCCATCTCTTCGGGAGTGGTGCATATTGCATTGCACCCCTTGTCAAGCAATGCGCGCAAGGTCTGGACTTGGGGGAGGATCAATCGCCCTTTGGGAGCCTGCTTGTCCTGGGGCATCACGAGCAGCACATTGTCGCCTCTCTTTACCAGCCCGCGCAATAGGTCGGGCTCGCCGTATTCCGATGGTATTGCCCTCGATATGGCGTCAAGCAACAGGTTTTTCCCGATATTGCCGGCCGCTGATATGCCGATGCTTCCCGGAGTGACTGCGCGTCCCTGATCGATTTTGTTAGTCACCTTTACTGTGGGGATGTTGCGGCTTTTCAGCAAGTTGCTCCACTGCGCCTCACGAGGCTCGTCCTCTCCTGTCAGAAGGATTGCTATGTCGGCTTCGTCAAGGGCTTTTTCGGTCAGGCTGATTCGATCGGCCCCCAGCTCACTCATATCATCGAATCCGGCGGTATCAATGAATACCACCGGTCCGATGCCGGGCAGTTCCATGGCTTTGCGCACAGGGTCGGTGGTTGTGCCCCGCACATCGGACACGAGCGATACCTGCTGAGAGGCGATAAAATTTACCACAGAGGATTTACCGCTGTTGCATGCTCCGAGTATTATAATGTGGAGCCGGTTGGCTGTAGGGGTGTCGTTCAGGTTCATGTCAAAAACGGAAATCTCGGTTGCCTTTGCTGATCAGTTCAAGGTTGCGTGTCGCAATCTCGATGACCCGCGGGTTGCTGAGTGCGCTCAGCTCGGACGCGATGAGCTTTTCCCCTTTTGCCTTTACGGCGGGGGATGCGTAATCCTCAAGATATTCCTTCAATGTCATTATGGCGTTGGGGGCACAGCAGTTGGCTATATTGCCGCTTTTTACCAGCGACATGAAGCGGTCGCCCGTGCGTCCCTGGCGGTAACATGCTGTGCAGAAGCTGGGTATGTGGCCTGTGTCGAGCAACCATTCCACCACTTGGTCGAGGGTGCGACGGTCGGAGATATCGAATTGTGATGACTCCTCGGCTTCGGCATCATTGTCGGCATATCCGCCTACTGATGTCTTTGAGCCTCCGCTCAGCTGTGATATGCCCAGATCGAGGACTCGGGCGCGTGTGGCGGGTGACTCGCGGGTGGACACGATGAGCCCGGTATATGGCACGGCGAGCCTGAGTACGGCTACGATGTGGCAGAACAGGTCGTCGGATATGGCATCGGGAAAGTCTTCCTTGGAGATGTCGTCGGCCGGGCATATTCTGGGGACGCTGATGGTGTGGGGACCTACGCCAAAGCGGGCTTCGAGGTGCTCGGCGTGCATCAGTATGCCTATGAAGTCGTAAAGATAGGTGTTGAGTCCGTACAGCACTCCAAGTCCCACATCGTCGATGCCTCCCTCCATGGCGCGGTCCATAGCCTCGGTGTGCCATGCGTAGTCGCTCTTGGGGCCGGTGGGATGAAGGGCCTCGTAGTTGGCTTTATGATAGGTCTCCTGAAACAGTATGTATGTGCCTATCTTAGCCTCATGTAGCCGGCGGTAGTTCTCTACGGTGGTGGCGGCGATGTTCACGTTGACGCGTCGTATCGACCCGTTCTTGTGATGGGTGTTATATATCGTTTCGATCGATTCGAGTATGTACTCGATGGGGTTATGGCGTGGATCCTCGCCGGCCTCAAGGGCGAGGCGTTTGTGTCCCATGTCCTGCAGGGCGATGACTTCACGCCTGATCTCCTCCTGGGTCAGCTTGCGACGGGGGATAGTCCTGTTCTTGAGATGGTAAGGGCAATATACACATCCGTTGACGCAGTAGTTGGAGAGGTATAATGGCGCGAACATGACTATGCGGTTGCCATAGAAGCGGGCCTTTATTTCTCTTGCTGTCTCGAAAATGAGTTTAATACATTCTTCATCGGTACATTCGAGCAGTGATGCGGCCTCCTGGTGGCTTAAGCCTTTACACTCCTTGCTCTTTTCGATGAGCGACCGGATGTAGCCCGTGTCGCAGGCCTTTTCTCTGGCATACTCGATGGTGTTCAGTATCTCGTCGTGATCGATAAATTCGGTCGCTACGGTTGACGCAGGATTATACATGACGCTTAATTACTTTTAAGTAAGTCGTAAAAATTGCTCTTTAGGACTTACATATAGCAGTTAATTTTTTTAGACTTACTTATAATCACCTTTTTCGGTTGTTAGTTCCAGGCCAATTTCTGCAACTTCTGCCGCCAGTAGTGCGAGGCCTTCGGCCGCTTCGGAGCCGTAAGCGGCTTTGTTGTCGTATATGGAATAGTCTTTTCGGTAGTCCATTGGGGTGATGTTGGGCATTACAACGTTGGCTCCGGCCGCAAGGCCTTTGTTGCGTCCTTCGGGGGAGAGCGAGGCCAGGGCGGTGGTGGAGGGGATGTTGGCGTTTGGGAACATCAGCCTGAGTATGGATATAAGTCTCGTGGTTAGTTCGATGCTTCCGTGTGGATGTTTGGCAAAGGGGGTTGCGCTATTGGGTATGAACGGTCCTATCCCTATCATCTCGGGCTGGATGGAGTGCATGTAGTGCAGGTCCTCTATTATATGGTCGGTGGTCTGGTAGGGTGAGCCTACCATAATGCCTGTGCCGGTCTGAAACCCAAGCCGTTTAAGAGTGGCAATGCACCGCAACCGGTTGTCAAGGCTCATGTCGGATGGATGTAGCTGTCCGTAGTGAGCCTGATTGTGGGTCTCGTGGCGCAAGAGGTATCTGCTGGCTCCGGCCTGGCGAAACGATAGGAGAGCATCGTCGGGCCATTCGCCGAGCGATAGCGTGATGGCGGCGTCGGGGAATTCGGTGTGTATTCTCCCTACAAGCAACGATATCCGTTCTCCGGTCAATGCGGGGTTTTCTCCGCCTTGCAGGACGAATGTGCGGAACCCGGTGGCGTAGGCCGATTGACATGCCGACAATATGGCATCGTCGGGGAGCGTGTAGCGACGTATGTTGCGGTTGTCCCTGCGCAGTCCGCAATAGAGGCAATTGTTGCGGCACACATTGGTGATTTCCAATAATCCGCGCACTCTTACCTTGTTGCCGAATGTGGCGTCGGTGAGTTTCCTTGCCGCGTGTGTCAGCATCGCCACCGTTTCATCCGGAAGCGACGGCGACAGGAGCAGGGCATATTCCATGGATGAAAGATGCCGCTCCTGTTCGAGTCGTTGAATGATGCTTATGCAGTCGTTCAATAATGCTCCTCCTCTTTCGAAAGGCTTTTTGAGAAACGGATCTTGCTTTCGCGATTGGTAGTGGAGGATCCTGGGCCTGTGATGCAGCCTCCCTCGCATGCCATTACCTCGATAAAGCGTCCCGGGGCTTTGCCGGTTCGGGCATAGGCCGAGAGCATGGATATGTTCTTCTTGTCAAGGTTGGTCACTTCGACAGCGTTGATCTCGGCGAGCTGCTCGGGCGCAAGTTTGAGGTAGGCTTTCACTGCTCCGGCTACACCTCCGGCGGCCGCGAAACCATGGGCTTCTTTTACCGCTGTGAATCCCATGGAGTAGGGGTTGGATTCCTTGATCTCGATTCCGTAGCCGTCAAATACCGAGGCTATTTCCTCGAACGTCATCACGTAGTCCACATGATCGTCACGTCGTGCTTCGCTACGTTTTGCCAAGCATGGACCGACAAACACAATCTTCGCGTCGGGATATTTCTCTTTCGCGATGCGGGCTGTGTAGTACATGGGCGATCCGGTGGTGGATACGTATGGCTTGAGGGCTGGGATGTGTTTGTTGACCAGCTCAATGTAGGAAGGACAGCATGATGTGGTCATGAATGCCTGTCCCTCTTCGAGTTTCTCGAGAAGCTCATGGCCTTCGTTCTCGACGGTCTTCATGGCTCCCTGGGCTACCTCAATTACATCGGTGAAACCGAGGGCCTTGAATGCTCCGTAGACTTGCTCTTTCGTGGCATCGAATTGGCTCAGTACTGCCGGAGCCACGATGGCTATCACCTGATTGCCTTCGCGTATGGACCGGAGAACATCGAATGTCTGGGATATCTCAAAAATCGCACCAAACGGACAGGCGTTCATGCATTTGCCACAATAGATGCACTTGGATTCGTCGATGTGCTCAATGCCGTTTTCATCCTTGGAGATGGCTTTGACGGGGCATCCTTCTTCGCAAGGCACAGGTATGTAGACGATTGCATGGTAAGGGCAGCTCTCATGGCAAATGCCACAGCTGATGCACTTGTCATGGTCGATTTTGGCTTTGCCGGATTCGGAGTCGAGGCGCACGGCGTTTTTCGGACAGTTATGGATACAGCTGCGCGCTACGCATCCGCGACAGAGGCTCGTGACCTCGTAATTAGTATGCACGCATGATGAGCAAGCCTCATCAATTACGCACATTATATTGTCTTTGGGGTTCTTCAGAACATCGCGCTCAAGCACCATTCTCACATATTCGGAGAGAGGGGTGAGCTCGTCGGTCTCGTCGCTCATGTCGAGTCCGAGCAGAGGGAGTGATTTGTAACGCCACACTGCACGTTCCTTGTGTATGCAACACCGGCCGGGATGCTTTGAGCCCTTAGGGCTCAGTTTTATGGGTAGCCTGTCGATTTCTTCTATTAATGAATTGTCCTTCCACAGCTTTACAAGTTCTTTAAGCAACCTGTGGCGGACAATCATAATATTGTTCTTGGTTGCCATTATTTAATAAGTGATGATTGGTATTTGGTTAGCGAGTGCAAAATTATAGAAAAACTGTGAATGAATAATGCAAAATATTAAAAAAGTTGAAAGATAATTGCGGGATATGGATTCGCTGGTTTGTATGTTATTGATAATTAGGGGTATGGTATTGATGAGGATTATGTATGATAAGTGCCATTTTATGGCTATATAGGGAGGTAAGTATGATAAAGAAGTTGATTTTTAGTTTTGGGGGTATGGGAGCATTAGATATATGATCACAAAAAATGGTAACTTGGGTAAGAAAATAGGTAATCAAAGTGTGGAGTAGGGAGAATACAGCATGGTGAGTGGGATAGGGGAGAGGGTGTAATCTCAGGCCCTTTTGGAATACTCTGGAGAGTGAATCTGAAGAAATTTTTTAATAAAAATTCAATAAAGTCTTGCATAATAAAAAAATTACTCTTAACTTTGCACCGTTTTTAAGAGAGCACGCAAAAATTGACAATGAAAATCAGTTTTGTAAGTAGATTTTAGAAGCATTAAGGAGATTCGCTAGCTCAGCTGGTAGAGCACAACACTTTTAATGTTGGGGTCCTGGGTT
>CAJUSW010000011.1 GCA_910589485.1 uncultured Duncaniella sp. | reverse complement strand
CTTCCCCGGAAAAGCGATGCAAAGGTACAGCCTTTCCTGATACCATGCAAATATTTCATGGTATTTTAACACTATTTTAACATAATCCGAGCGAACTTTTTACTTCCAGATTAGTTATTGGTCTGTTTTGAACGTAAATATTACACTCATTTTTCCACGCATTTTCCACGGTCCCCACCAAAGATTTGGATAATCTCGGGATTCTTGCTAATTTTGAGGAGCAAATAATACTGTAATCTATGAAACGTATCTCCACCTTAATATATATAGCAGGAATTTCGCTATGGTTTTCATCGCTCGCCTTGGCCGTTACCCCGGGCGAAGTGAGATGGCACAATGAAGCATCCGACACCACCCGCATCAACGCCATACTCAATGAGGCAATGGCCATGAACGACCGCCAAGCCAACGAGATCATGACATTCATTGGCGAAAAATTCATCGACACCCCCTATCAGGCCGGCACTCTCGAGGGATCGCCCGAAACGCTAACCGTCAATCTCGACGGCATGGACTGCACCACTTTCGTGGAAACTGTTGCCGCCCTCGCTCTCACCGTGAGCGAACGCCGCAACTCATGGCAGGATTTCATATACAATCTCGAACAGCTCCGCTACCGCCAGGGCCGACTTGACGGCTACGCATCACGCCTGCATTACATCAGCGACTGGATAGTGGACAATACCCACCGCGGAAACCTCCGCGAGGTCACCGACCGCATGCCCGGAGTCAAATATCAGGTAAAGACGCTCGACTACATGTCGCGTCACCGCGACGCTTACCCCGCGCTCGCCGACGACTCTGCTTTCGATAAGATCAAGAACTGTGAAGTGGGCTACCGTTCCCACCGTTTCCCCTACCTCCGCTCCTCAAGCCTGATGGGCAAAAAAGCCCCGACATGGATCAAGGAGGGGGATGTGATAGCCTTCACAACCAAAACCGAGGGGCTCGATGTGACCCACATCGGCATAGTCACCATCAAGAACGGAGAGATCCATCTCCTGCACGCATCATCCAAAAACGGCAAAGTGCTTTCCGATCCTATGCCTCTCGCCGAATACCTGCGCAAGAACAACAACATCACCGGCGCACGCTTCATCCGCATAGGAGCCCAGCGATAACCGACTGTCACCATTACCACCGGCACACGCTCCTATCATATTAAGGAGACCCCGTGCCTGAATGCCCATTTCAAAATACCAACCACGAATTAAAGAATACGGGATTGGAGCATCACTCCATCCCGTATTCTTTAATTTTTCTATATAATGTGCGTTCCGATATGTTGAGCTCGGCGGCAGTGGCCTTGCGTCGGCCTCCGTTCCGTTCGAGGGCGCGCCTGATAGTCTCACGCTCGGTGGCCTCAAGCGTAGCCGGACCATCATCCACCGGTCTCGGCGCAACCTCAGATTCCCCCGCCGTCCTATACCTGTCAACCGCCGGCTGAGACAGTGGCGAGCAGAACGGTTCAAACTTCACTATCGAATGTCCGGGCGATGCGGCAGACGATTCGGCCGTCTCGGCCATCTCGATGAACGGCGTGGTGTGGGCGGTAGACGGAGCCATACGGTCGAGCCGTTCGGTAAGCGCGTCGATCTGTCCCTGCAGTCTCACTATCATACCGAGGAGCATCTCGCGCTCCACCGCGTAATCATGCTGGGCGTCGCCATGAGCCCCGGGCAGGGTGGCAAGTCCCACACCGTTGCCCGGCAGATAAGGCCTGAGCATAGACGAGTCCACATCTTCCCCTGCATGGAACAGGGCTATCTGCTCGACCACATTCTTAAGCTGACGTACATTTCCCGGCCAACGGTAGGCCATCAGCAACTGACGCGCCGTGTCGTCAAACGATATGCGGGGCATGGTGTAACGCTCGGCAAAGTCGGCGGCAAACTTACGTGCGAGCAGTGCAATGTCGCCTCCACGCTCGCGCAAGGGCGGAATGGAGATCGACACGGTGGACAGACGATAGTACAGGTCCTCCCTGAACCGCCCCTCGGCAACCGCCCTGGCCATATCCACATTGGTGGCGGCCACTATGCGCACATTGGCCCGCTGAACGGCCGACGAGCCCACCTTTATGAACTCGCCGCTCTCGAGCACCCTCAGCAGACGCGCCTGGGTGGTCAGCGGCAGTTCGGCCACTTCATCGAGGAAGATTGTACCGCCGTCGGCCTCCTCGAAGTATCCCTTACGGGTGGCAACCGCTCCGGTGAACGCACCCTTCTCGTGGCCGAACAGCTCCGAGTCGATCGTCCCCTCGGGGATGGCGCCACAGTTGACAGCTATATATCTCGAATGTTTACGCGACGAGAACCCATGGATTATTTTCGGGAAAAACTCCTTTCCCGTACCGCTCTCGCCGGTCACGAGCACCGACAGATCGATCGGCGCCACCTGCACGGCACGTGCCACCGACTCCATAAGAGCCGGCGAATTGCCCACGATCCCAAACCTCTGCTTGGCCTGGACCACCTGGGGCGGATAATCATTGCGTTCCAGTTGCATCATAATTATTTCAGTTTCTGCAGGGCATAGGTCTTGGCCTTGAGCCACTCGCCCAGTTCAGGCACCGACGTAGCGTGAGCCTTGATCTCCTCGGGGGTGATGATGTCGCCCACCGAGATGTGCAACGTGTCCCCCTTGCGGCGGAACACCTCGGCCGGAAGCCTGAGCGTGCGCAACTGCCAGCTTATCACGCCCAGCGCACGGAACCACCAGCTGTTGTAGCCGTGGAAGAAAATGGGGATCACCGGCACACCCAACTGCTGTATGAGACGTATCACCACAGGCTGCCACTCGCGGTCCTCAAACCTCAGATGCCTGTTATAGTTGCCCACAGCACCCGCCGGGAAGAACCCTATGGGATACCCCTTCTTCACCTGCATCATAGCCTCCTTGATGCCACGCATCGACACCGCCTTCTTGGCGGGGTCATCGCTGGCAGTCTGGTCCACGGCTATGAAGTTGGGACGCATGGCGGTGATGTGGTTGAGTATCATATTGACCATCACCTTATACTCGGGACGTCGGCTCCCCACTATATCTATCAGGGTTATGCCGTCGAGAGCGCCAAACGGGTGATTGCTCACGGTGATAAAAGGCCCGTCGGGGAGATTGTCGAGCAGCTCCTCATTGTCGATCCTCAGTTTTATATCGAGATCGTTGAGCAGACCGCGACAGAACGCCGGTCCCGGAGTATCGAAATTATGGTCGTGAATCCAGTTCACCTTGTCGATGTCGAGCATCTTCATCAAGCCCTCCACCAGCTTGCGCTTCCCCTTGAAGAAGGGAGCCATTTCCACTATGTCGTCGTAATCGAGCACCGTGCGCTTCACGGGCGCATCCTGTGCCGGAGCCGTAGTTTTTTCCATGATGTGAAATTTTACACAAAAGTAATAAAAAAGCGCTAATCCCCGGCCCTCCCCCGCCAATAATTGCGCCCTATCGCCCCATCAGCACCCCCAAATGAGCCTCATTTCAATAAATTAACACTTAAAACATGGCACAAAGTGTAACTAAGTGTGAAAAAATTTCTAACTTTGCCCCCTGCAAGCGGAAAAATTACCAGAATCACCGCGCAAAGCCATCAAATTGTCACAGGAATCAACGATGAATTTACTCCAAGAGAAACTCAGCAAGTACACCACACCTCAGCAGGTTAAAGCAGCCGGCGTGTACCCTTATTTCAGGGCCATCTCGAGCGAACAGGACCCCGAGGTGGTTATGAACGGAAAGAAAGTGCTGATGTTCGGGTCCAACTGTTATACAGGTCTGGTCAACGACCCCCGCATTAAAGAAGCTGCTATCGAAGCCACACGCAAATACGGCACAGGTTGCGCCGGATCGCCTTTCCTTAACGGCACTCTCGACATTCACAAGGAACTCGAAGCCAAGCTCGCCGAGTACATGGGCAAAGAGGATGTCATGGTCTACTCCACAGGTTTTGAAGTGAACCTCGGCGTAGTGTCCACCCTCACCGGCCGCGAGGACTACATACTGTGGGACGAGCAGGACCACGCCTCCATCATCGAAGGCCGTCGCCTCTCCTTCAGCCAGCAGCTCAAATACAAGCACAACGACATGGAGTCGCTCGAGAAACAGCTCAAGAAATGCGACCCCGACAAGGTGAAGCTCATCGTCAGCGACAGCGTGTTCTCCATGGAGGGCGACGTAGCCAACGTCAAGGAGATGGTGCGCCTCGCCAAGCAGTACAATGCAAGCGTGATGATCGACGAGGCCCACGGTATCGGAGTATTCGGCCCCGGCGGCCGTGGCGTATGCCACCATTACGGCGTGGCCGACGACGTGGATCTCATCATGGGCACATTCTCCAAGTCGTTCGCATCACTCGGCGGATTCATCGCCACCAACAAGGAGATCACCAACTTCCTGCGCCACCACTCACGCTCCTACATCTTCACCGCCAGCATCACTCCGGCATCCACAGCCGCTGCCCTCAAGGCACTCGAGATCATGCAGACCGAGCCTGAGCGTCAGGAAAACCTCTGGAAGCTCACCAACCACGCCCTCGAAGGCTTCCGCCAGGCTGGATTCGAGATCGGAAACACTTCCACCCCCATCATCCCCCTCTTCATCCGCGATGACTTCAAGACATTCGCCATCACCCACGATCTCCAGGAGGAGGGCATCTTCGTCAACCCCGTGGTTTCTCCCGCTGTAGCCCCCACCGACACCCTGATCCGTTTCAGCCTCATGGCCACTCACACTATGGAACAGGTAGACCGCGCACTCGAGACCATCACCCGCATCTTCAAGAAGTACGGACTCCTCGAGAAGTAATCAGTTTCTCACCACGAGGACCCCACACATATCCCACACTACCCGCTCACACTAAGGGTAGATGATAAGGGCCACGAACTGATCACATCGTTCGCGGCCCTTATCATATATCAACTATAGGGCAAAGTCAATTTAGCTACGGGATCTGGAGGCCGCTGAAAAACGACCGTCACGACTCCCCGGCCTCACTCGGTGGCATGCTGCTGATTGGCCGCCTGGGCAAGCTGTTGTTCATCCTTCTCAAGCTGCTCCTGTAAGCGGGCGTCTTTCTTGAACTTAAGCTCATCAAACCCCTGGCCATACACGCCATTCACATTGGCCTGAGTGATAAAAGCCGTCGGATCAATGCTCTTAACGATTCGGAATATGGTCACCGACTCTATCTTACGGCACACGATCAGAAGTATCTTCACCGAATGTTTGGTGTACCATCCCATACCGTCCATCACCGTCACACCACGACGAGCATAGTGGTTTACAGCCGTGGCGATACGCTCCCACTTGGGCGACACTATCAGGAACTGCACCGCCTGGCGGTTGGTATTGATGATCATATCCACCATATATGAACTGATGATCAGCACCACGAAGCCATACAGCACCTTGGCAATCTCGTGCGTGAGCAGATAGGACGATGATATGATACAGAAATCCACATACAGCATAGTGCGGCCTATGGTCACATTCGTGCGCTTGGCCACGATAGCCGCCACGATATCCGTGCCGCCCGTACTGCCGTTATGTATGAACACAAGTCCCAGGGCTATGCCCACCATTATCGCGCCTATACACACATTCATGAAAGGTTGCCCCGGCACAAGCGGTTCAGGGAACAAGGGCGGGAATATTATCACAGCTATGGCCACCACGGTAGCGCCGAAAATAGTCTTTATCACAAACTGCTTTCCCACGATGAAATAAGCCGCCCCGAGAAGCAAAAGGTTGATAGCATACTGCGCCACACCTATCATATAGGTCTTACCCGTGATCAGGTAGGCAATGGTACCGAGGCCGGTCACGCCGCCTATCACCACCTTTTCAGGTAGTATGAAGGCCGAGAAGCCCACTCCGAAGATCGTCAAGGCCAGCACTATCATAACGTAGTCGCGGGCCGACATCCAAATTTTTTTCCCTGAAAGGACCATATCTGCACTTATTTTAGAAAAATTTGCGCCACAAATGTATGCAAAAATTTTTCTATCGCAAAACACATTGTAACCCCCTGATTTAATGACTTGATGGCAATACCGCAAATTTGCTTCAGAATTATCACTCCCTTTTCAAAAAGGCTTATAAAAAAAGTGCTAAGTGCCCGAAAAATAAATCAATCTGATACTGTCGATTTTTTCACACACCCCTCTTCATCCACCCCTCCAAGTCCTCCTCCCGCTCCGGGCGGCCATCAAGATGTTAATAATACTTAACATCGCGATGATAATTCGTGGAAAATCACTACCTTTGCAGTCCGATTATGTCCAATTAATAAACCACGACAACGAGAAGCCCGAGCTTTTGGCCGAGCGGAGGTCTATCCGAGTCACATCAGTAACTATCTATTAATTAAGCATTAAAACGTGGATACTTTAAGCTACAAGACCCTCACGCCCAACGCACAGCAGGTTGAGCACAAGTGGGTTGTAATCGATGCCACCGACCAGGTTCTCGGTCGTCTCTGCGCCACAATCGCACTCATTCTCCGTGGCAAAAACAAGCCCAGCTACTCTCCCAACATGGAGTGTGGCGACAACGTTATCGTAATCAACGCCGACAAGGTGCGCCTCACCGGCAAGAAGTGGACCGACCGCGAGTACCTCTCTTACACCGGCTATCCCGGCGGACAGCGTGTTGCCACTCCCGAGATCCTCATGAAGAAGTCTCTCAACAAGCATGTTAAGCCCGGCTACCACCCCTTGTTCACCAAGGTTGTTAAGGGTATGCTCCCCAAGAACCGTCTTGGCCGTCGTCTCATCGAGAACATGCACGTGTACAACGGTGCCAACCACCCCCATGAGGCTCAGAACCCCGAACTCATCGATATTAACAAAATCAAATAATTGAAGAATGGAATCAGTTAATGCAGTAGGTCGCCGTAAGGCCGCCGTGGCCCGCGTAATCATGAAGGAAGGCAACGGCCAAATCACCATCAACAAGCGTCCCCTCGAAGTGTACTTCCCCTCTTCAATCCTCCAGTACATCGTGAAGCAGCCCCTGCTCACCCTCGACTCAGCCGAGAAGTATGACATCCATGTCAACCTCGACGGTGGCGGTTACAAGGGACAGGCCGAGGCTCTCCGTCTGGCTATCGCCCGTGCTCTCGTCAAGGTTAACCCCGAGGACAAGTCAGCACTCCGCGCCGAAGGCTTCATGACCCGCGACCCCCGCGTCGTTGAACGTAAGAAGCCCGGTCGTCCCAAGGCTCGCAAGCGTTTCCAGTTCTCCAAGCGTTAATCCTTTTTCGATTATCCACCTGGAATTGCGCATAGCAATATAGTGTTTAGCATCTAAACCCCGGAGATGGACACGTTCCCTACTCCCCGGTTGTATTTTTCAAGAACGTAAACAACACCCATCGACACAACATGTCAACACCCAATTTCGACCAACTCCTCGAAGCAGGCTGCCATTTTGGCCACATGAAAAGAAAATGGAATCCTGCAATGGCTCCTTACATCTTCATGGAGCGTAACGGTATCCACATCATTGACCTCTATAAGACCCAGGCCAAGCTCGAAGATGCAGCCAACGTGCTCCGCAACTTCGCCAAGAGCGGCAAGAAGATCCTCTTCGTTGCCACCAAGAAGCAGGCCAAGGAAATCCTCGCCGAGAAGGCTCAGAGCGTAGGCATGCCCTACGTGATCGAGCGCTGGCCCGGCGGTATGCTCACCAACTTCCCCACCATCCGCAAGGCTGTGAAGAAGATGGCTTCCATCGACAAGATGGCCAAGGACGGCACTTTCGACAACCTCTCAAAGCGTGAGAAACTCCAGATCACCCGTCAGCGCAACAAGCTCGAGAAGAACCTCGGCTCTATCGCCGACCTCAACCGTCTTCCCTCGGCTCTCTTCGTGGTTGACGTTTGCAAGGAGCACATCGCCGTTGCCGAAGCCAACCGTCTCGGAATTCCCGTATTCGCTATCGTCGACACCAACTCCAACCCCAACGACGTTGACTACGTAATCCCCGCCAACGACGACGCATCCAAGTCGATCGACCTGATCCTCTCTACCGTATGCGACGCCATCAACGAGGGTCTCGCTGAGCGCAAGGTTGAGAAGGCCGACGAAAAGGCTTCTGCCGAGAATGGCGAGGCTCCCCGTCGTGAGGGTTCACGTCGTCGCGTGACCCGTCGCAACGAGGCTGAGACCGCCGAGGCTCCCGCAGCTGAGGCTCCCGCCGAAGTAGCCGAGTAATACTCCACCTCTTTTGCCGAGGGCTCCCACCCCGGGCCCTCGACACTTTTTTTATCCCATCATTAAATAACTACCAAAACCTATATACTACTATGGCAGTTACAATGGCAGAAATCACCAAGCTGCGCAATCTCACAAGCGCAGGTCTGATGGACTGCAAAAAAGCTCTCGCCGAGACTAACGGCGACATCGAGGCAGCAGTAGAGATCCTCCGCAAGAAGGGTCAGGCTGTAGCCGCTAAGCGCGAAGACCGCCAGGCTTCCGAAGGACACGTTATCGCCCGCACCGACGGCAAGTTCGCAGCCATCCTCGCTCTCAACTGCGAGACCGACTTCGTGGCTAAGAACGAAGGTTTCGTTACCCTCGCCACCAAGCTCATGGACATCGCCATGGAGAACAAGTTCAAGAGCGTAGAGGAGCTCAAGGCATTCACCGTAAACGGCCAGACTATCGCCGACCTCATCACCGAGGAGAGCGGTAAGACCGGCGAGAAGACCGAGATCGGTGCTTACGTTACCATCGAGGCCGCTACCGCCGCCGCTTACAACCACTTCAACAACAAGCTCGCCGCTATCGTAGGCTTCAACCTCGAGGGTGTTGATCCCCAGGTAGGCCGCGAGGTGTGCATGCAGATCGCTTCCATGAACCCCGTTGCCGTTTCCCGCAACGACGTTCCCCAGGCCACCATCGATCAGGAGATCGCTGTTGCCGTTGAGAAGACCAAGCAGGAGCAGGTACGCAAGGCCGTTGAGGCAGCCCTCAAGAAGGCAGGTCTCAACCCCAACCACTTCGATTCCGAGGATCACATCGAGTCCAACATCTCCAAGGGTTGGATCACAGAGGAGGATGCAGCCAAGGGTCGCGAGATCATCAAGACTACCGCCGAGGCTAAGGCAGCCAACCTCCCCGAGGCTATGATCCAGAACATCGCCAACGGTCGTCTCAACAAGTTCTTCAAGGAATCTTGCCTCATGGAGCAGGAGTATGTTCAGGACAGCAAGCTCACCGTGGGCCAGTTCCTCGACAACACCACCAAGGGCCTTGTTGTAGTTGACTTCAAGCGTGTAAACCTCAACCAGGACTAATTCAGCTTCACACAAAGCCGAATATAATAAGCTCTATAGCGTGTCAGGTCTTCACAGACCCGACACGCTTTTTTTTTATTATTGTATCAGTATGTCAAGGGGCTCTTGCCGAACTGTGGGGGAGTTTATAGGTTTAGAAGTTTATGGGTTTAGGAGTTTATTGGTTTATAAGTTTAAGGGCATGTTCTTTTTTACCATGAACACAATTCGCTGACATGCCGGGGACTATTATTCCATTTTTCCTATTTACCTGTCGTATTGTTTTTCTGTAACCTTATTGCTGGTTCCTTGTGGGAACGGCGGAGGTCGGCGCTCCGCTTAGGTGGGTATGGGTGGTCGGGGGATTGGTGCATCGTCTGCCGGATGGCCTTGCGGGCCCTCGCGGGTGGGCAGGCTCCAGCGGAGGATGGACGTTGGGTCGGTGAGGACGAGTATGGCGGTCTCGACCGGGGGCTCGGGTTTCGGGGGCCTCTGTGTGGTGTGGCCCTGCATGCCGAGGTAGAAGAAGGCGGGAATCTGTTCCCTGTCGACGTTTATGTGTATGACAAGGAAGCCTATGCCGCACAATAATGGAAAGAGTGCGGAGCAGAGGCTGAGGAATTTCCCGGGGTCGGGTTGCATGGGGGAGTAGCCTTTGTATTCCTGGGCGTTGAGCAGGAGCATGAAGGCGGGGGAGGTACCGCGGACACTGTCGGGGCGGGAGTAGGAGGCGTAACGGATGCGTTTGTGCAACGTTTTGACCTGCCGGCGGGTGTAGCCTGTATATTCAGGATACATTTTGCCGAATTCTCTATCTTTTCCTTCTTTTGAGAGGTAGAGGAGTGCGGTTGCGCCCTCGGGGGATGTTGCGAGGCGGTAGTCGAGATATGAGCGGAGGAGTTCGGTTGAGTCGTAGCCTTTTGGGTCTACGATTACGATTGGGCGCGGGCGGGAGAGTCGGCGGGCGCGTTCGAGCCGGGATATGACGGATTTCTCGGTGGGGGTTAGTTCCCGGCCGAGAAATCGTAAGAATTGGTGACACCAGATGTCTGGGCGACGGATTCGTTTTGTCAGGTGGGTTACCTTGTGGCTCGTTGGTTTCATATCACCGGCAAAGATAGGTTGGTTTTAGCGGGGAAATGGTGCGATAATGTCGTGTAGTTGGGTATTTTAAGACCAGAGTGCCAGAGATTTTTTATTTTTAAGTATAGAGGGGGGGGGAAGTATAGAGTATAGGGATTAGAATATCAGAGCAGGGAGTAAAGATATATATTGGTGTGATATAGAAGGTTAGGGATGGGGAACGCGGGGGATTTATAGGACGTCTTCGACGCCCGTTTTGGTGTGTGTTTCATTTTCCCCACACCTCGGGATCGCGCAAATCTTGCCCTGACGGGCGATTTGCACGTTCCCTCGTGGTGGGGCTACGATTTCATCGCCTCTTCGAGGCTTGGTGGGTAGTTGGCCTGCGGGTAGTTTGTGGGCCCGGTTCGTGGTGGGCTATAAGTACATCGCCTCTTCGAGGCTTAGTGGGCTGTGTAGCCTGCGGGGATTTATTGGTGTGTTATAGGAGGTTAGGGTGGATGGACGCGGGGATTTATTAGGGGAATATATCCTATCTTCACTTGTCCTAATAATCTAATCCCTATACTTTTCCCTCTATACTTGATCTCTGGCCCTCTGGTCTATACAAACCACACTGGTCTAAAAATCTAATCCCTAATACTCTATACTTCCCCCTCTATACTAAAAAAATTCCTCTATACTTAAAATCCCTCTATACTAAACCGGGGATATGGGCCATCATTTACTTTTTTGGATATTTTCGTTTCAATCCGCTCCAAAAGCGCATAATTATAATTAAAATCATTAATAAAATTATGCTTTAATATAAATATTTTATACCTTTGCACACTTAAACAGGTAAAAAAGCAAGCTATGAGCGATAGATTATACATTTTTGACACCACTCTCCGCGACGGGGAGCAGGTGCCGGGCTGTCAGCTCAACACTGTAGAGAAGATCGAAGTGGCAAAAGCCCTCGAAACACTCGGCGTTGACGTTATCGAAGCAGGATTTCCAGTATCCTCCCCCGGCGATTTCAATTCAGTGGTAGAGATCTCCAAGGCTGTGACCTGGCCGACGATATGCGCGCTGACCCGCGCTGTGGAAAACGATATACGCGTGGCCGCCGATGCGCTGAAATATGCCAAGCACCCACGTATCCATACAGGCATAGGCACTTCCGATCCGCATATCAAATACAAATTCAACTCCAACCGCGAGGAGATTCTCGAACGTGCCGTGAGAGCCGTCGCCTACGCAAAGAAATTTGTGGAGGATGTACAGTTCTACGCCGAGGATGCCGGCCGTACCGACAACGAGTATCTGGCCCGCGTGGTCGAGGCCGTGATCAAGGCCGGAGCCACCGTGATAAATATCCCCGACACCACGGGCTATTGTCTGCCCTCAGAGTTCGGAGCTAAGATAAAGTATCTGATGGACCATGTGGACGGTATCGACAAGGTGATCATCGCCACCCATTGCCACAACGACCTGGGTATGGCCACGGCCAACACCGTGTCGGGCGTGATCAACGGTGCCCGCCAGGCCGAGGTGACCATCAACGGCATAGGCGAACGCGCCGGCAACACAGCCCTCGAGGAGGTGGTGATGACATTCCGCTCCCACCGCGAGTTGGGTATCGACACCAATATCAACGCCACCCGCATCACGGGTATCAGCCGAATGGTGTCGAGCCTGATGAACATGCCCGTTCAGCCCAACAAGGCCATTGTGGGACGCAACGCATTCGCCCACTCGTCGGGCATACACCAGGACGGCGTGCTCAAGAACCGCGAGAGCTACGAGATCATCGACCCCAAGGATGTGGGCATCGACGAGAACTCGATCGTGCTCACCGCCCGAAGCGGACGCGCAGCCCTCAAGCACCGTCTGCACGTGCTCGGTTGCGAGCTTACCACCGAACAGCTCGACAAGGCTTACGAGGCATTCCTCCAGCTCGCCGACCGCAAGAAGGAGATCAACGATGACGATGTGCTCATGATAGCCGGACAGCACCGCAAGGCCTCGTCGCGCATCAAGCTCGACTTCCTGCAAGTCACTGCCGGTGTGGGCGTGCACTCGGTGGCAAGCGTGGGTCTCGACATCGCCGGAGAGAAATTCGAGGCATGTGCCTCGGGCAACGGTCCGGTGGATGCCGCCATCTCGGCCATCAAGCTCATCATACGCCGCAAGATGCTCGTGAAGGAGTTCCTGATCCAGGCCATCAACAAGGGCAGCAACGATGTGGGCAAGGTGCACATGACCGTCGAGCACGACGGAGTGTCCTACTACGGCTTCTCGGCCAACACCGACATCGTGGCCGCCAGTGCCGAGGCTTACATCGACGCCATCAACAAGTTCGTGAGATAATCACACAGTTTATTCAGACAGACAATAGACATGCCACAGACACTTTTTGACAAGATATGGGACGCGCATGTGGTGAACCGCATACCCGACGGTCCCGACCAGCTCTATATCGACCGCCACTATTGCCACGAGGTGACAAGCCCCCAGGCTTTCGAGGGATTGCGCCGCAGGGGCATCAAAGTGATGCGACCCGAGCGCACAGTGTGCTCCCCCGACCATAACATCCCCACTCTGCACCAGGACCAGCCGATACAGGACCCCGTGTCGCGCAATCAGGTGGACACTCTCACCAGGAACGCCACCGAGTTTGGCGTGACACTCTACGGCCTCGGCCATCCCAAGAACGGTATCATCCATGTGATAGGCCCCGAGAACGGCCTCACACTCCCCGGGCAGACCCTGGTGTGTGGCGACTCGCACACCTCGACCCACGGAGCGCTCGGCGCCGTAGCCTTCGGCATAGGCACAAGCGAGGTGGAGATGGTGCTCGCCTCGCAGTGCATCATCCAGCCCAAGCCCAAGAAAATGCGCATCACCGTCGACGGCCGGCTCCGCCCCGGAGTCACCGCCAAGGATATCGCCCTCTACATAATCGCACAGATGACCACCGGCGGAGCCACAGGATACTTCGTGGAGTATGCCGGCGAGGCCATACGCGCCCTCTCGATGGAGGAGCGCATGACCCTGTGCAACCTCTCCATCGAAATGGGAGCCCGCGGTGGCATGATAGCCCCCGACGAGACCACCTTTGCCTATGTGAAAGGACGCGAATTTGCCCCCAAGGGGGAGGAGTGGGACAAGGCTGTGGCCTACTGGCGCACTCTCCACACCGACGAGGGCGCGAAATTTGACCGCGAGGTGCGTTTCGACGCCGCCGACATAGAGCCGCGCATCACCTACGGCACCAACCCCGGCATGGGCATCGGCATCACCGAGTGCATCCCGGCTCCCGATCCCGAGGATGAGCAGGGCAAGATCTCATTTGAGAAAGCACTCGGATACATGGGATTCGAGGTGGGCCAGTGCCTGCTCGGTACCCCGGTGGACTATGTGTTCCTCGGCTCATGCACCAACGGCCGCATCGAGGACTTCCGCGCCTTCGCCTCCTATGTCAAAGGCAAGAAGAAAGCTCCCGGCGTGACGGCCTGGATCGTGCCCGGATCGTGGGGCGTGGACAAGCAGATACGCGAGGAGGGTCTCGACAAGATCCTCGAGGAGGCCGGATTTGAACTGCGCCAGCCCGGATGCTCGGCTTGTCTGGCCATGAACGAGGACAAGATACCCGCCGGCAAACTGGCCGTGTCGACCTCCAACCGAAACTTTGAGGGACGTCAGGGTCCCGGAGCCCGCACCATCCTCGCCGGCCCGCTCGTGGCCGCTGCCGCAGCCGTGACCGGCAGGATCACCGATCCCCGCGTGTAGGGGGTTTATAAGTTTATGGGTTTATAGGTTTATAGGTTTATAAGTTTATCAGGCATCTCATGAAAGAAAAATTCTCTACCATAATATCAACCTGCGTTCCCCTGCCTATGGAGAACGTGGATACTGACCAGATCATCCCCGCTCGCTTCCTCAAGGCAACATCGCGCGAAGGATTCGGCGACAATCTGTTTCGCGACTGGCGCTATGACAAAGAGGGCAACCCCATCGACTCGTTCGTGCTCAACGATCCCACCTACTCGGGATGCGTGCTGGTAGCGGGCAAGAACTTCGGTTCGGGCTCATCGCGCGAACATGCCGCCTGGGCCATCCACGACTACGGTTTCCGTGTGGTGGTGTCGAGCTTCTTCGCCGATATCCACAAGCAGAACGAACTGAATTGCTTCGTGCTCCCCGTCACCGTGAGCGAGGGGTTCCTCGCCGAACTGTTCGCCTCCATTTCGGCCGATCCCAAGACCGAGGTAAAGGTCGACCTCCCCACCCAGACCATCACAAACCTCGCCACCGGAAGCACCGAGACATTCGACATCAACCCTTACAAGAAACAATGTCTCAGCGAGGGGCTGGACGACGTGGAGTATCTACTCTCCAAAAAAGACGACATCGAGCAATTTGAAGCCAACCGCAAGTGACTCAAGGCATGACAGTCGAAATAATGGATACCACCCTGCGCGACGGCGAGCAGACATCGGGGGTATCATTCTCCACAGCCGAGAAGATGGCCATCACGCGCCTTCTGCTCAACGACCTGCACGTGCCGCGCATCGAGGTTGCCTCGGCGCGCGTGTCGGCCGGCGAGCATGAGACCGTGAAACGCATCTGCGCCTGGGCCCAGGGCATAGGACGGCTCGAAGCCATCGAAGTCCTGGGATTTCTGGACGGCGGGGCCTCGGTCGACTGGGTCAGGGAGGCCGGCGGAAAGGTGATCAACCTCCTGGCCAAAGGCTCGGAGAAGCATTGCCGGCTGCAGCTCGGGCAAACACCCGAGGAGCATTTCGCCCGCATAGCCGACGAGGTGGCACGCGCCACCGGGGCCGGACTGGCGGTCAACCTGTATCTCGAGGACTGGAGCAACGGCATGAAACATTCGCGCGAATATGTATTCGCCATGATGGAGAGCCTCAAGGAGCTCCCTATAAAACGGTTCATGCTCCCCGACACGCTCGGTGTGCTCAACCCCTACGACACCTTGTCGTATGTCCACAACATGGTGAAGCGCTACCCTCTCCTCCATTTCGACTTCCACGCCCACAACGATTACGACCTGGCCACGGCCAACGTGTTCGCGGCCGTGAAAGGCGGGGCGCGGGGCGTGCACTGCACCATCAACGGTCTGGGCGAACGCGCCGGCAACGCTACCCTATCGAGCGCCATCACCGTGATACATGACCAGCTCCACGGCTCGACCGGCATCGACGAGAGCAAGATCAACAAGGTGAGCCACATTGTGGAATCATTCTCGGGCATCATGGTGCCCCCCAACAAGCCCATAATCGGAGAGAGCGTCTTCACCCAATGCGCTGGAGTGCATGCCGACGGCGACAACAAGCACAACCTCTACTACAACGACCTCCTGCCCGAGCGATTCGGACGCGAGCGCGAGTATGCCCTCGGCAAGACATCGGGCAAGGCCAATATACGCAAGAACCTCCAGGCTCTGGGCATAGAACTGAGCGAGGAGGATGTGCGCAAGGTCACTGCCCGTATCACCCTGCTCGGGGATAAGAAGGAGATAGTGACCCAGAGCGATCTGCCGTTCATCGTGGCCGACGTGCTCAAGCACTCCACCATCCCGTCGAGGGTGAGCGTGGTCAACTATGCTCTCAACCTCACACGCGGCCTCAGGCCCTCGGCCACCGTCAAGCTCATGGTGGACGGCGAGGAGTATCAGGACTCGGCGGCGGGCGACGGACAGTTTGACGCCTTCATGAAAGCCGTGCGCCACATCTACACCGCGCGGTTGAAACGCCCCTTCCCCACTCTCACCAACTACACGGTGAACATCCCGCCCGGCGGACGCACCGACGCCCTGGTCCACACCACCATCACATGGAACTATCAGGGCACCGTGATAAAGACCCGCGGACTCGACCCCGACCAGACCGAGGCGGCGATCCAGGCCACCGTGAAGATGCTCAACCTCATAGATATGTAAGTAAGTCTTAAAAATTAAACGCTATATGTAAATCTTAAAGAGCTTGCCCAATAAATCTTGTTCTTTTTGGCTATTTTGGCTTTGTCACTCAGTCGCATAGCTCGCTATGCTCCTTCATTCCGCAGCCAAAATACCGCAAAAATAACTGCGATTTATATGTGCATTAATTTTTACGACTTACGTAACGAAATCAAAAACAATATACTGAAGATATATGAACCTGAAAATAGCAGTACTCCCCGGCGATGGCATAGGCCCCGAGATCTCGGCCCAGGGAGTGGACGTGACGACAGCGATATGTGAGAAATTCGGCCACAAGGTGGAATACCGCTACGCCCTGTGCGGAGCCGACGCCATCGACAAAGTGGGCGATCCTTTCCCCGAGGACACTTACCAGACATGCCTGTGGGCCGATGCAGTGCTCTTCTCGGCCGTAGGCGATCCGAAGTTCGACAACAATCCCGCCGCCAAGGTGCGCCCCGAGCAGGGACTGCTGGCCATGAGAAAGAAACTTGGCCTCTTTGCCAACATCCGCCCCGTGGAGACATTCGACTGCCTCGTGCACATGTCACCGCTCCGCAGGGAGTTGGTGGAGGGTGCCGACTTCGTGTGCATCCGCGAGCTCACCGGCGGCATGTACTTCGGAGAGAAGCTCGAAGGGGACGACCGCGCCTATGACACCAACGCCTACACCCGCACCGAGGTGGAGCGCATACTCCGCGTGGCCTACAGCTACGCCCGCCGTCGTCGCAAACACCTCACCGTGGTCGACAAGGCCAACGTGCTCGCCTCGTCACGCCTGTGGCGCAAGGTGGCCCAGGAGATTGCACCCGAGTATCCCGATGTGGAGACCGACTACATGTATGTCGACAACGCAGCCATGCGCATGATCCAGGATCCCCGCTTCTTTGACGTAATGGTGACCGAGAACACTTTCGGCGACATCCTCACCGACGAAGGCTCCGTCATCACCGGCTCGATGGGACTGCTCCCCTCGGCCTCGACCGGCGAGAAAACCCCGGTGTTCGAGCCAATCCACGGCTCATGGCCCCAGGCCCAGGGGAAGAACATCGCCAACCCTCTCGCCCAGATACTCTCGGCAGCCATGCTCTTCGAGTACTTCGATCTCATGGAGGAGGGCGCCCTTATACGCAAGGCCGTGAACGCATCGCTCGACGCCAATGTTCGCACCCCCGAGATACAGGTGCCCGGCGGAGCCGTCTACGGCACCCGCGAGGTGGGCGAATGGATCGTCGACTACATCCGCAAGGCGTGAGCGCCCATTCAAAACCCACAATGCTGAAAAGCACTTCTTAGAACTAACACATCCAGAATCACCTCGGGCCGCAGGACACCACGCCAAAAGCAACAGTGTCCTACGGCCCATTATTAAATATGGACGCACTCAGTATCACATCAATCCGATGAGATTCACATTATTTTCACACATAAGCGAAAATTTTTAAAAAAAAATTGCTTTGAACAAAAAAAGTTTATAACTTAGCGACGCAGATCATTTTGCAGAGGCCCGGTCGTGGGTAATGCGGGAGGGTCGGCAGACAGCCGGACAGCGGTCCGGCATTTTTACAAAAAGCGTTTACTCGGCGTTATTTACCTGACACTACGAAATCTGGAAAATTTCTCAATTGGAGTCAAGGTGTAACAACAGTAGATGCCTGCGGATATGTATATCTCGTTCTTTCGTAGCGTGCGAGCGTTGCGATGGCATGTGTGACATATTTGCGTGAGGCCTCTGCGTTGTTCATTCAACTCCAATGGGCAGTCCAGAGCCTCGTAGTGTGGGATGAACAACATAAAGAATTCTCACGCTTTTTGTTTTTATGCGATAATCATTCATAAACCATAAAAACAAAGATTCATGAAAAAATTATTTCTTGCAATGTTTGCAGCCATTATGTGTGGCATGACAGTCTGTGCTCAATCGTATGAGGACATACGTCAGGAGCGTGAAATCATCCGCAAGATGTCAAAATCGGAGCTAAACGAGAAAGCCTCGAAAAGTGCAAAGAAAGAAGCCAAAAAACTTGTCAAGGAGGGATGGCTCGCAGCCCCTGGCGCTCTCCCCATTGAGAAGCAACTTGATCGCTCCTACATGATGCAGATGGAGTATGACGAGGATATGTTTCCCAAATACATAATGGGGGAGGCCATGAGTGTGAGCAACAATTACGATGCCGCAAAGATTCAGGCCACAACCCTTGCCAAACAAAACATCGCTGAGAAAATACAATCGGAGGTTGCTGCCCTGATTACATCGGAAGGAGCCAACGAACAGATTTCCGAGGATGAAATCAACAGTTTTGTCAAGACCGTGTATGCCTCAAAGCAACTAATATCGCAAAACATCGGACGCGTTATAGATGTAATTGAAATCTACCGTATAGTTCCCGGAAAGAAGAAAGAGGTACGCATCATGATCGCCTACAACAGCGACATGGCGAAACGTGCAGCCAAGAAAACCATCATCGAAAACTTGAAGGACGAGTCGGCAACCCTTAAAGATAGTCTTGATAAACTTCTCGGCAAGTAATGACACCTCGCAGGATAGCGCTCAGTCTCGCGCTACTGTTCACCTTCAGCCTAATTTCTGCCCAGAAAATCAAAAAAGTTGAGGGTGAATACACTTTCAGGGCTCCGGAGAACATGTCGCCGGCCGAAGCTCGGAAAGTGGCTCTCGAACGAGCCATGACAGCAGCCATAGCCAATAAGTTCGGCACACTCGTATCGCAAAACTCCACCACAGTGGTCAGGAATGCCGAAACCGAGTCACATACCGACTTCTACTCCATCGGAGGTAGCGAGGTTAAGGGCGAGTGGATACGCACCATCAACGAACCGGAATATGACATAACCTATGAGCAAGGCATGCTTGTGGTGAGGGTAAAAGTAAATGGGGAGGCTCGCGAAATAGAGAGCGCAGCCATCGACCTTGACATCAGGGTACTGAAAAATCAACCTGACCCAAAGTATGAGAGCATTGAGTTCTCCCATAACGACGATATATTCCTCTACTTTAAATCACCTGAAAACGGGCATCTAGCAGTATTTCTTCTTGACGAGAACACCACAGACGTGAGCACGCTTCTTCCTTACGAGACTTCCGGCGAATCCTGCTATCTGATAAAACGTGGCAAACCCTACATATTCTTTTCCGACAAGACCTGCGACAAGAGCGAGGCCGAGGACGTAGAGAGCTATGTGATGATGTGTACTGAAAATGATGTGGAATACAACACCCTCTATGTGGTATTCTCGCCAAACCGGTTCGCATCGCCCATCTCCGGTAACCGTTATCTTGATGTGCCCACCATCCCCTACAAGGACTTTAACAAGTGGCTCATACACAACCGCAAGCACGACAAGAATATGAATGTACACACTTTCACGGTAAGAATAAAAAAATAATTGCCATGAGAAAAATCATATCACTTATAATATTTATGGCCTTAGCCATAGGAAGCACACATGCACGCAGCTTTAAATATGTGTATCACGATGTGACATTCAAGTGCAATGAGGACAAGGGATTCATAACCATTACATCATTTGACAATGATGCCGATCAGGTTGTGATACCCGGTTCCATCAATGGCGTGCCTGTCAGGAAAATCAACTGTTTCATCAACGGCAACAACTACATGGCCTCGGAGATCATCATTGAGGAGGGAGTGGAGGAGATTGCGAAATTCTGTTTCAATGAGTTCCGTCAGTTAAGAAGGGTGACTCTTCCGTCCACTCTTACCACCGTGCGCTCCAACGCGTTCCGTAAGAACAACAACATCGCTTTCTACGGACCCGAAAACTTTAACACTGCTTTGATTCAGGCCTATACCTCGCGCCTTTACAACAGCGATTCCGATGCTGAGCCAATCAAGGAGCGAGAGTTGCTTGCCCAAAGGAATAATAAAGCGAAACGTGACGAGATAGAGGCTCAGAAACGACGTAATGACGAACTCAACAAGATAATCGCACAACAGAAAGAAGAACTGGCTCGTCAGAAGGCTGAACAGGAGCGCCTCAGGAGACTGGAAAAAGAACAAAAGGAGATGCTCGCCCTTGCAGCTAAGGAGGAGAAGAAGCAGAAGAAGGAAAAGGAGAAAGCCTCAAAAGGGAATGACAGATTATTATCCAAATTGTCAAAAGGATTGGGCATAAGTGGAAATGACGAGACTTCGCCCTCTGGGATACAGCTGACACCCGACAACAAACCCGAGGAGCTGACAGCACAGGCTATACCCGAGCAACCTAAGCGTAAACTCTCGGATATTGACACCAATATCCCAAAGGCCAAAAAGATTAACGAATCGACATTCTGCTTCATCATAGCCAACGAGACCTATGACGAGCTACCTACAGTGAATTTCGCCGAGAATGACGGCAAAACATTCCGTAACTATTGTATCGATGCTTTGGGTGTGCCTCATGACCAGGTGTTTATTTACACCAATGCCTCTTATACCTCCATGATGCGTGCATTAAAAAAAATGGAGAATCTTGCAAACGCCACCAGCGGCAAGTCGAAATTTGTGTTCTACTACGCCGGTCATGGAACACCAAGCGAGGAAGACCAGTCGGCATTCATCGTTCCCTCCGACGGGCTTGTCACAGTGCCTTCCACATGCTTCAAGTTATCCGACATATATAAAAATTTTGGGAAAATGCCGGCTGAAAGTGTGGTGGTGATTCTCGATGCGTGTTTCTCCGGTCTTAACCGCGACAACTCCGGTCTTATAGCAGCACGTGCTGTAGCCCGCAAGCCCAAGAAAGAGACAGTCTCGGGAAATGTCATCGTGCTATCAGCCACCTCGGAGGATGAGACCGCGATGGGATATGACGAAAAGGGTCACGGCATGTTCACTTACCATCTGCTCAAAAAAATCCAGCAAAGCAACGGTTCCGTGAAATTCGGTGACCTGTTTCAGTCGGTTTCGGAGGGGGTACGCCGCGACGCTATTCTGAAAAATGACAAGAATCAGACACCCTCGGTATCGGTATCGTCAAGTCTCAAAGAGAAATGGGAGGAGCTATATTTCTAACTCATTGCCATTAAACATTTTAATCTTCAATTCATTATTAACCTCAAAAATCAACAAGTCATGAAGAAGTTATTAAGTTTTCTTGTGGTTGCAATGTTTGCAATCACAGCGTCAGCACAAGTCACATGGAACCTGAAGGGTGGCTTGGGCATCTCATCCTGTCGTTACAGCGACGGCGGCAACGAAGATGGCAAGACCCATTTCGTAGGCAAGATCGGTGCCGGACTGGAATATCCACTTTCATCCAACTTCTCACTTATGCCCTCAGCTGAATTTGCACTCAAGGGTGCGAAGTGGGCATTTACTGAAGAGTACGAATCTTACGAAGATAAGCTCGACATCTATTACTTCCAGATTCCCGTGCTTGCCGCCTATCGTTTCAATCTCACCGACCGTCTGAACCTCGTGCTCAAGGCCGGCCCCTACTTTGCTTTCGGCATGGCCGGTTCCGGTAAGGCGAAATATGAGTATAATGGTGAATCCGAGAGCCAATCGCTAGACATATTCAAGGATTTGGGCGCAAAACGCTTTGAAGCAGGTCTCGATTTCGGCATTGACTTTGAATTCCAGCGCTTTGTAGTAGGAGCTGAATATGAGTTCGGTCTTACACCCCTCGCCAAAGAGGAAGGCAAAGACGGCTTCGAACTTAAAAACTCGGCCTTCTACGTAACTGTCGGCTACAAGTTCTGATAGCCTGATCTGATGTCAGTCTGCAAGGTAAATCTGAAGTTACCCTTGCAGGCTGAATATTTATGACAGACTTTCAATAACCCTCTCATACAACAGGATGAATAAGACACTAACCATCACATTCATCGCCACTCTCGTCAGCATGGAGGCATTGGCACAGACCGATGACGGATACCGGAAAACATTTGATGATTTCAAACATCAGTCAACCAAGGAATTTTACAATTTCCGACAAGAAGCAAATATGAAATATGCCGACTTTCTGCAAAAGGCATGGAAAGAATTCAAGATGCTTCCGGCAATAGCGAAACCCGAGGATAAGCCCATTCCCCCTGTTATAGCCACACCTGAGGAAAAGAGGAAACCGCCTGTCAACAATCCAATAACCATACGTGAGCTGATAAGGCCCGTCATTCCAGAGCCCCAGCCACAGCCTATAGCGCCAATTAAGCCCTCCATTGACAATCTCCCGGAAACACCTCTGCCCCGACTCACCCCTCAGGATAAGCCATTGCCGAAGACACAGCCATCGGTACCGACACTTACCATAAAACTTTACGGTACGGAAATGACTGTGCACATATGTGATGAAATGCGGTTTTCGGTAAAACCTAATGAAAAAGATATAGCACGCGCATGGAGGCATCTGTCAAAACCCATGTCCGACATGACAATATATGACTGTCTGCAACTGCGCGACCGCCACAATCTCTCGGATTGGGCTTACCTGAGACTACTCAATGCCATATCCGAGAGCTTTCTCGGCATAGACACCGACGAGGCAGAACTACTGAAAGCTTTTCTCTTCTGTCAATCGGGCTACAAGATGCGGCTTGCACTTGCCGACAACAAATTGACCATGCTCTATGGCTCCCGTTACATTATCCACGGTAAATTAGGATGGAGTCAGGACGACATAAGATATTACAGCGATCGCGGGAAGATTAATCGTGTGTACATCTGTCAGGCAAAATTCCCGGGAGAGCAACCTATGTCGCCGACCATAACCACCTGTCAACGCTTTGCCGACACCCCCTCGTCACCCCGCACAATCGCTTCCGCATCGGGAGTGGAAATAAAGAGCAGCATAAACTCCAACTACATGGCTTTTTGCGAGGAATTTCCATCATCGCAATATGGAGAAGACCACATAACACGCTGGGCCATATATGCCGATACTCCCACTTCTACGGCCATGCACACACAACTATATCCCCAATTGCGCAAGAGCATCGAAGGATTGAGCGACTACGATGCGGTGAACCAGCTGTGCAACTGGATTCAGACCGGATTTGAATACGAGTACGACGATAAAGTGTGGGGGCATGACCGCGCTTTTTTTGCTGACGAAACCCTGTATTACCCATACTGCGACTGTGAAGACCGCAGCATACTTTTGACCCGCATAGTCAGGGATTTGCTAAATCTACCCTGCGCCCTCGTGTATTATCCGGGGCATCTCTCCACCGCGATAGCTCTGGGGGAAGATGCCAAGGGTGACTATCTGCGCATCGATGGCAAGAAATTTCTCATCTGCGATCCGACGTATATCAACGCTCCGATAGGTCGCACCATGCCGGGAATGCAAAACGATACAGCCAAGGCTATTCTCCTCAAGATGCCCAATTAACGTTGATTTTTGGTTTTTTTGCTTTTCGGGTTACTGAGTTAACGAAAATGTTGTTAACTTTGCAACTTGAAAACAACTGTAGGTCAACTATGGCCGTCCATGCACATTGCATTATGACAAAAAGATTTCCTATATACTTGATAGCGACCCTCCTCGCCGCCTGTCTGACGGTGTCGTCGTGCAACGATGAGAATGCTGCCGAGATAGCATATATCGAGGGAGACTACTACAACACCGGCATCACTGCGTTCAGCCTCGGATCCAACGAAAAGATATTGCGCTCGCTCGACTCGGTGTTCTTCTCAATCGACCTGGTGAAAGCCGAGGTGTTCAACGCCGACTCGCTCCCCAAGGGCACCGATGTGAGCCGCATGATCGTGAATGTGACCGGAGCGGCCGCCAAATCGATCGAACTCTCGTTCAAATCCCGCTTCACGGGCAACGATACCGTGGTAAATCTCACCGAGAATCCTTCGGACAGCATCAACTTCGCCGCCGGACCGGTGAAAATGACCGTGACATCCTACAACGAGCAGGCCAAGCGCGACTACACCGTGAAACTTAACGTTCACACCGTCGACGCCGACACCCTCTATTGGGATCAGCTCAAGAAAGTGAAATTTCCCGTCGAGGCCAATGCACAGCGCACCGCCATGCTCGGGGAAAAGCTCTATACCCTCCTGACCGACGGAAGCAAGAACTATCTTGCCGTGACCTCCAATCCCGAATCGGCCTCCTGGACCACCGCTGAGGTGACTCTGCCCGCCGGCGCCAACATCAACACACTCGCATCAACCGACAACGCCCTCTTCCTCACCGATAACACCGGACTCCTCTACACCTCCACCGATGGTAAAACCTGGACCTCCACTTCGGCGATAATGAATTGCGTGTATGGCGGATATGGCGATATCCTCCTCGGTGCCCGCAACGACAACGGCACATGGATCCACACAACCTATCCTGCCTCCAGCGCCCGCACATCGGCCGTTCCCGCCGGATGCCCCGTGAGCGGTACAAGCCAGCTGGTGATGTACCAGACCAAATGGAGCACCAAGCCCATGGCCATCATGATAGGTGGCGTTGATGCAACCGGCTCATACACCGGCGAGTCGTGGGCTTACGACGGCGAGATATGGAGCCGCATAAGCACCACCGGCATAGACGCACGCGCCGGCATGGCACTCATCCCCTACTCCACCCCGCGCATCGCCTCCAACAGCTGGAGAGTCACCTACCAGTCGGCTCTCATAGCAATGGGCGGAATATACAGCAAGGATGGAACCATGGTCACCGCCAAGCAGGTGTACATCTCCTACGACTTCGGTATCACATGGAAGGATGCCGACACCTACCTCCAGTTCCCCTCCGACTTCCCCGCCTTCTCATCAGCCCAGGCGTTCGTGAAGGATTACACCCTCACCTCACGCGCCATGAGCGATGGAGCTTGGACCGATATACCCACCGCCGGACTGCCCGCATGGGCCACTCCGGTCAACATTGCAGCCCAGGCAGGTTCACGTGTGAGCAAGCCTGTGACAAGCTGGGAGTGCCCCTACATATTCCTGTTCGGAGGCTACGGGGCTGACGGCAATCTCATCCCCTACGTGACACGTGGCGTGATCAACCGATTCACTTTCCAGCCATTATACTAAAGTGAACCGTAGAATCCTGACATCCATCATTGCATTCATCACCCTTTGGACCGTAGCTCCCGCGAGCGCGGCCCAGGCCACAGCTCAACCCGAGACCTACCGATGGGACCTCGGGGCAGGGATAGGAATGTCGGGGTATCTGGGCGACGCCAACGAAAGCAATCTCCTGAGCCATCCCGGCGTGGCGGCCAACATCTCGCTACGCTATCTCATCAACACCCGCTTCGCCGTGCGCGCGCTCGTCAATATGGCCTCGATCAGCGGCTCGACCGCCGACATGGAGAATGTGGTGCCCGGAACCACTGTCCGTGACTTCCGTTCCACCGTGTATGACCTCCAGGCCCGTGGAGAATTCAACTTCTTCAACTACGGCATAGGCCAGAGCTACAAACAGCTCAGCCGCGTGAGCCCCTATCTCGCCCTCGGAGCCGGCATCTCGGTGGCATCATGCCGTGGAGGCGAGAGCAATGTGGCCATGACGATACCTATGGCCGTAGGGGTGAAGTACAAGGCGAATCCCCGCCTCAACCTGGGGCTCGAATTCGCAATGAACAAAGTGCTCGGCGACAAGGCCGACGGGCGCGACCTCACTGATCTCTATCTCATAAAGAGTTCATTTATAAAGAATACCGACTGGTACTCGACACTGCTCTTCTCCGTGTCCTACGAACTGGGAGAGCGTTGTATCGGGTGCAACCGATTAGATTAACCATCGACATGACCAACATAGCCGACATCGATCCATCACGCCTCCCGCGCCACGTAGCCGTCATCATGGACGGAAACGGCCGTTGGGCTACTTCCCGTGGCCTCGACCGTAGCCAGGGTCATGTAGAGGGGGTCAACACCGTGAGACGCATCACCGAGACCGCCTCGGAGCTGGGCATCGGATACCTGACCCTCTACACATTCTCGACCGAGAACTGGAACCGCCCCAAGGCCGAGGTTGACGCCCTGATGCACCTCATTGTGATAGCCATCGAGCGCGAGACCCCCGACCTGATAAAGAACAACGTGCGCCTGGCGATGATAGGCGATATTACCCGTCTGCCCGAGGAGGCTCGTGAACGCCTCGAACGTTGCATAGCCGACACCGCCCACTGCACCGGCCTCACCCTCACTCTCGCACTGAGCTACTCGGCCCGCTGGGAGATACTCGAGGCATGCCGACGTTTCGCCACCGAGGTAGCCGAGGGGAAAAAGACTCCGGCCGACATGGCCACCGATGCCGATTTTGAACAATACCTCACCACCGCCGGCATGCCCGATCCCGACCTGCTGATCCGCACCGGTGGCGACCACCGCGTGAGCAACTACCTGCTGTGGCAGATAGCTTACTCCGAAATATATGTAACCGACACCTTCTGGCCCGATTTCTCAAGCCAGGACTTCATCACTGCAATTGCCAACTACCAGGGGCGCGAGCGTCGATTCGGCCTCACCTCTGACCAGATAAAATAGCGTTATCAATATGCGAACCAATCCGTCACATATCATCACCCTGCTTATCGCAATACTATGTTGCTCATTCTCCTCCGAGGCCCAGCTCCGGGTGGACACCATCCCCAACCCCACGATGCTGTTCAGCGGACTCCCTAAGACCTATGAGATCGCAGGAATCCGCATCGTAGGAGCCGACAACTACGAAGAGAAGAACATCATAGGCTACTCCGGCCTCAAGGTGGGCGACTACGTGCCCATCCCCGGCAACGACATCACCGATGCCGCCAAGAGACTGTGGAAACAGGGCCTCTTCTCAAGCGTGAAGATCACCGTCGACAAGGTGGCCGGCAACAAGGCTTGGCTCTGCTTCAACCTGCGCCAGCAGCCCCGCATCGCATCTATCCGCTACAACGGCGTGAAGAAAGGCGAGCAGAAGGACCTCGATGAAGCCCTCCAGCTCCACCGTGGCAACCAGATCACCCAAAACATCGTGAACCGCGCCGAGCAGATCATCAAGAAATACTACAGCAACAAGGGTTTCGGCAACGCCCAGGTGAAGATCAATCTCGTTGAGGACCTCTCGGCCCCCAATGAGGTGATCGTGGACATCAACGTGCGCAAGCACGACAAGGTGAAGGTGCACAAGATCTACATTGACGGTAACGAGGTGCTCTCGGACAATCAGGTGCAACGCGCCATGAAGAAGACCAACGAGAAAGGCAAGCTCCTCAACCTGTTCCGCCAGAAGAAATTCGTGGAGAGCGACTATGAGGACGACCTCAACCGCATCATTGAGAAATACAACGAGAAGGGTTACCGCGACGCAACCATCCTCAGCGACTCCGTGGTCCCCTACGATGAAAAGACCGTGGACGTGTACATCTCGCTCGACGAGGGCAAGAAGTACTACATCAACGACGTGACCTGGGTGGGCAACACCGTGTATCCCACCACATTCCTCAACAACGTGCTGGGGATCGAGAAGGGTGACGTGTACAACCAGAAGCTCCTCAACAAACGTACATCCGACGACGACGATGCCGTGGCCAACTTCTACATGGACAACGGTTACCTCTTCTTCCAGCTCGTGCCCATCGAGAAGAATGTGCGTGGCGACTCCATCGACCTCGAGATGCGAATCACCGAGGGACCCCAGGCGCGAATCAACAACGTGATCATCAACGGTAACGACCGCCTGTATGAAAAGGTGATACGCCGCGAATTACGTGTAAAACCCGGCGAACTATTCTCAAAGAGCGACCTGATGCGTTCGGCACGAGAGATAGCCCAGACCGGACACTTCGACCCCGAGAACATGGATATCCGCCCCGAGCCCAACGATGAGGACGGCACTGTGGACATCCTCTTCAACCTCGCATCCAAGAGCAACGACCAGTTTGAATTCTCAATGGGATGGGGCCAGACCGGTATCATCGGTAAGGTGGCCATCAAGTTCACCAACTTCTCGATCAAGAACCTGTTCTATCCCAACTCCTACCGCGGACTCATCCCGCAGGGCGAGGGCCAGCAGTTCACCATCTCGGCACAGACCAACGCCCGCTACTACCAAGCCTACTCGGTATCGTTCCTCGATCCCTGGTTCGGAGGCAAGCGACCCAACTCCCTCTCCGTATCGGCCTACTACAGCCGCCAGACCGGCGTGAACTCCTCCTACTACAGCAACCGCTACATGAACAATTACTACAATTCATATTACGGCGGTCTGTACAACAACTACGGTTACGGCTACAACGACTATTACAACAATGCCATCGAGAACGCCTACGATCCCAACAAGTACCTCCAGATGCTGGGCGTGAACATCGGCTTCGGCAAGCGTCTCAACTGGCCCGACGACTGGTTCACCTTCCAGGCCGAACTCGGCTACACCTGGTATCACGTGAAGAACTGGGCTTACCTTCTGAACATGCAGAACGGTACCTCCAACTCGCTCGTGCTCGGACTCACACTCGCCCGCAACTCGATCGACAATCCCCAGTACACACGTAAGGGCTCCACATTCTCTCTCAGCCTCCAGATGACCCCTCCGGCATCACTCTTCGGCAAGAAGGATTGGAAGAAGCTCTCGAGCGAGAACACCGACGAGGCTCATCGCCAGCTCTACCGCTGGGTTGAGTACTGGAAGTTGAAATTCCTCTCCCGCACCTACACCCCGCTCACCGACCCCGACGGCAAGTACACATTGGTGCTCATGACCCGTGCTGACATCGGCCTCCTCGGTAGCTACAACCGCTACCTGAAGTCACCGTTCGAGACATTCTACGTGGGTGGCGACGGCATGTCAGGCTCCTACACCTATGCTCAGGAGACCATCGCCCTCCGCGGTTACGACAACGGCCAGCTCACCCCCTACTATGAGGGAGGCGGACGTGCCTACACCCGATTCGGCGTCGAGCTTCACTTCCCGTTCCTGCTCCAGCCCACCACCACCATCTACGGCCTCACATTCCTCGAAGGCGGTAACGCGTGGTCGGACATCAAGAACTTCCAGCCATTCAACATCAAGCGTTCGGCCGGCGTGGGTGTCCGCATCTTCCTCCCCATGGTGGGTATGATGGGTATCGACTGGGCCTACGGTTTCGACAAGGTATATGGCGAGAAAGGTGGATCTCACTTCCACTTCATCCTCGGCCAGGAGTTCTAATATTTCAAGCGGGGTAAAACCCGCTTGAATGGTTATAAGGTTATGGGGTTATCAGGTTAATATTGCCCCGATTAAACTTTTACAGCCCGAAAGTGTCTATATTAATATACGGACAAAAATTTTACATCACCTGAAAAAATCCTCACAGATGAAGAAATTACTTTTCACTCTAATTATAGCCCTCGGCTCGGTGCTGGGAGCAAGCGCACAGAAATTCGCGCTGGTGGATATGGATTACATCCTCTCGAGCATCCCCAATTACGAGATGGCCAACGAGCAGCTCAACCAGCTGTCACAGCGTTGGCAGAAGGAGGTAGAGGCTGTGGCCAAGGAGGCCGAGACAATGTACAAGAACTACCAGAACGAGATGGTGTTCCTGACCGATGAGCAGAAGAAGAAAAAGGAATCGGAGATAGTGGCCAAGGAGAAATCGGCCGCCGAACTGCGCCAGAAATACTTCGGTCCCGAAGGCGAACTCTACAAGAAGCGCCAGACCCTCATGAAGCCCATCCAGGAGGATGTGTACAACGCCATCAAGGCAGTGTCGGAGGAGCGTGGCTACCAGTGTATATTCGACCGTGCATCCTCAATGGACATCATATTCGCATCGCCCCGCATCGATGTCTCCAATGAGGTACTCCAAAAATTAGGTTATTCCAAGTAAATTCACTATCTTTGCACCGCTTGTGTGGAGAACATAGGCAAGAACGCATTTTGACTATTAGTATAAACAAATAACACCAGAATACAACAATGATCAAGAAACTGTTGCTCGCAATCATGATTGCGCTTCCCATGAGCGTATTCGCTCAGAAATTTGCTGTCATCAACACTCAGCAGCTCATGGAATCCATGCCTGAGATCAAGACCATAAACGAGCAGATCGAGGCTGCCAACAAGAAATATCAGGACGAATTCAGCAAGCTCCAGGAGGAGATGCAGAAGAAATATGACGAGTTCCAGGGCCTCGAGGAGACCACTCCCCAGACCATCAAGGACCGTCGCATGCAGGAAATGCAGGAGCTTGACAACAAGATCCAGCAGTTCCGTCAGGAGGCTCTCAACGACCTCCAGCGTCAGCAGCAGCAGCTGATGGCCCCCGTACAGGAGAAGGTAGTCAAGGCAATCCAGGCTATCGGAGCCGAGGGCGGATACACCTTCGTGTTCGAGAACGTGATGCCCCTCTACACCGGCACCGACGTGACCGACATCACCGACACCGTGAAGGCCCGTCTCGGAGTGAAATAAATCCTCACCCGGGCAGGAACCACCTCTCACCAGCCAATTACTCTAAGTGACTATTCACGATAATGTGTCGTAAATAACCGAGATACAGAAAGGACAAAAGTTACCCATGAACGCGGGAACTTTTGTCCTTTTGTAGCCAATGACACATTCATCATAACGATTAACCCTCATATCCCCACAGTATAAAGCAGTGCTACGGATCAAGCGCATGGACCTATTCATCCTGCAGAGCTTTCTGCCTCTGTTCATGATGACATTCTGTATATGCCTTTTCATCGTGCTTATGCAATTTCTGTGGCGTTACATAGACGAGCTCGTCGGCAAGGGCCTCGGGGTCGACATCATCTCCGAGCTGTTCTTCTACGCGGCCCTCACCATGGTGCCTATGGCACTCCCGCTGGCCATACTTCTCGCTTCGCTGATGATATTCGGCAACCTGGGCGAGAATTTCGAGCTCACAGCCATGAAAGCCTCGGGCATATCACTGATCCGCACCATGGCCCCGCTGATTGTGCTGATGGTATTCATAGCCATAGGCGCGTTTTTCTTTCAGAACAACGTCCTCCCCGTGGCGCAGACCAAGATGTATACTCTGCTCTACTCCGTGAAGCAGAAATCGCCCGAACTGGAGATCCCCGAAGGGGTGTTCTACGACCAGATACCGGGCTACAACCTATTTGTTGACACCAAGAACCGCGAGACAGGCGTGCTGTATGACATGATGATATATGACGTGTCACGCGGATTTGAAAACTCATCGATCATACTGGCCGACTCGGGCAAAATGAGCATCACCCCCGACAAGACCCACCTGTTCCTGGAGCTGTGGACCGGAGAGTCGTTCGAGAACCTTAAGGATGCGGCCTCAGGCATGAAGAATGTCCCCTACCGGCGCGAGACCTTCGACGTAAAGGAGATCATGGTGCCGTTTGACGCCAACTTCAACCGCATGGACGAGCAGGGGATGCGCAACCAGTATGTAGGCAAGAACATGGCCGAGCTGCAGGCCACCATCGACTCGGTGCAGCACCGCGTCGACTCCGTCGGCAATGAATATGCCACCTCTCTGCGCTCAACTCCCCACATGAACGTGATACCGTTCAACATCGAGACCGACAGTGTAGGCAACCAGACCTACATACCTACCCCCGAGGTACAGATGTCAAGACCCATCGACGTGGATTCAGTGTTCCGCGGATCCTCCTCGGGCGTATATCTCAACCATCTGCAGACGGCTCTGTCACGCGCCCAGCGCAACAGGCAGGAATACGAGTACCGCAACCTCACCATGGCTGACGACAAGAGGTCGATACGCCGCCACTCGATCGAGCTGATGAAGAAATTCACCCTCTCGTTTGCGTGCATCATCTTCTTCTTCATCGGCGCCCCGCTCGGAGCCATCATCCGCAAAGGAGGCCTGGGCACACCGCTCGTTATCTCGGTGTTCCTGTTCATATTCTACTACATCATCGACAATATGGGCTACAAGCTGGCCCGCGACGGCAAGTGGCCGGTGTGGCAGGGCATGTGGCTCAGTGCCGCGGTGCTGTTGCCGATGGGTATATTCTTTACTTACAAGGCCGTCAATGACTCGGCCGTATTCAATAAGGACGCCTATCTCAACTTCTTCCGCCGCTTCCTCGGCATCACCCAGACCCGCTCGATTGAGATGAAGGATATAGTGATGGAGGAGGTGCGCCCCGAACTGGCCGTGGCCAAGCTCGGCGAACTCAAGGCGATGACCGAGAAATATCTGGCCGAGAACCCGGCGCGCCAGTCGTATCTCGCCTATTGGCGCAAGGGATATGACCGCGATTCGCTCCACGCCCTGCGCGACTATCAGGAATATCTGGTGGAACGCCTTTCCAACTCGCGCGACAAGATGGTCATCCTCAAACTCATGGATATGCCTGTGCTCAGGTCGCTATGGTTCCTGGAACCCTCGCGCACTCCGTGGATTAGCAATACGATGATAGCATTGTTCCCCGTCGGGATCCCCATATGGCTCTATGGCCGGTACACGCAGAAACAGTTGCGCCATGATCTCACTACGGTCAACGATGTCTCCTCACAACTAATAAAACTCATACAGAATGGAAAAGATAAAGCTTGATACAATCGAAGAAGCAATCGCCGACTTCCGCGAAGGTCGTTTCGTGATAGTGGTTGACGATGAGGACCGCGAAAATGAGGGCGACCTCATCATCGCGGCCGAGAAAGTGACTCCCGAGCATGTCAATTTCATGATCACCAACGCGCGCGGCGAACTGTGCGCACCTCTCACCCTCTCGCGTTGCGCCGAGCTGAAGCTTGACCATCAGGTGGAGGATAATACCTCGATGCTGGGCACACCGTTCACCGTCACCGTCGACCTCCTGCCCGGATGCACCACCGGCGTGTCGGCCCACGACCGCGCCGCCACCATACGCGCCCTTGCCGACCCGACACGCAAGCCCTCGGACTTCGGCCGTCCCGGCCACGTGCACCCGCTGTATGCCCAGGATGCCGGCGTGTTGCGCCGTCCCGGCCACACCGAGGCCTCGATCGACCTGGCCCGCCTCGCCGGTCTCAGTCCTGCCGCATCGCTCATCGAGATCCTCAACCCCGACGGTACGATGGCACGCCTGCCTCAGCTGAGAAAACATGCCGATGAGTGGGGACTGAAACTAATATCTATCCGCGATCTCATAGCCTACCGCCTGCGCACCGAATCGCTCGTGGAGAAGGGCGTGGAGGTGGACATGCCCACCGCCTACGGACATTTCCGTCTCATCCCCTTCAAGCAGAAGAGCAACGGCCTGGAGCACATAGCGCTCATCAAGGGCGAGCTTACCCCCGAGACACCTGTGCTGGTGCGTGTGCACTCATCATGTGCAACCGGCGACATATTCGGCTCCATGCGCTGCGACTGTGGCGAACAGCTTCACAAGGCCATGGAGATGATCGAGAAGGAGGGCAACGGATGTATCCTCTATCTCAACCAGGAGGGCCGTGGCATAGGCCTCATGGAGAAGATCAAGGCCTACAAGCTCCAGGAGGAGGGCCTCGACACCGTGGACGCCAACCTGCACCTCGGCCACAAAGCCGATGAGCGCGACTATGGCGTGGGCGCTCAGATACTTCGCATGCTCGGCATACAGAAAATGCGCCTCATCACCAACAATCCCGTGAAGCGCAAGGGTCTGGAGGGATTCGGACTCGAAGTGGTGGAGAATGTACCCATGGAGATCCCCGCCAACAAGTACAACCGCCGCTACATGCTCACCAAGCAGGAGCGCATGGGCCACAAGCTGCATATCTGATAGTACATAACAAGGACTTCGAGGGTCCTGTATAATAAAAGACTCGGCCCGCAGGTGGTTTTCATCTGCGGGCCGAGTGAATTTATGTATCGTGCGCTATGATCAGCCTATGAGCGAGTGGCCGGTCATCTCGGAGGGCTGGGGAAGCCCCATGATGGAAAGCATTGTGGGAGCGACGTCGGCAAGACGGCCGTTCTCGACATGAGCGTCCTTGCGGTCGGTAACGAACACGCAGGGCACGGGGTTGAGCGAGTGGGCGGTGTTGGGAGTGCCGTCGGCGTTGATGGCATTGTCGGCATTGCCGTGGTCGGCGATGATGATGGTCTCGTAGCCGGCAGCCTTGGCAGCCTCAACGGTATCCTTCACGCACTCGTCAACAGCCTTTACAGCCTTGCAGATGGCCTCGTAAACACCGGTGTGGCCTACCATGTCGCCGTTGGCATAGTTAACCACGATGAAATCAAACTCCTGCGACTTGATAGCCTCAACGAGCTTGTCCTTAACCTCATAAGCGCTCATCTCGGGCTTGAGGTCGTAGGTGGCAACCTTGGGGGAAGCCACGAGGATGCGCTCCTCGCCTTCGTAGGGAGCCTCGCGTCCACCGTTGAAGAAGAATGTCACGTGGGCATACTTCTCGGTCTCGGCGATGTGAAGCTGCTTCTTGCCCTCGCTCGAGAGATACTCGCCGAGAGTGTTCTCCACATTCTCCTTGGGGAAAAGGATGTGAACACCGGTGAATGAAGCATCGTAGGGGGTCATGCAATAGTACTGGAGACCGGGGATGACCTTCATGTCGGCCTCGGGGATGTCGTGCTGGGTGAGAGCGATGGTAAGCTCCTTGGCACGGTCGTTGCGGTAGTTGAAGAATATAACGGCATCGCCCTCCTTGATGGAGCCGTCGACGGTGGAATTGTTGATGGGCTTGATGAACTCGTCGGTCACGCCTTCGGCATAGCTCTCCTCCACGGCCTTAACCATGTCGGTAGCCTGCTTGCCCTCACCGTTTACGAGAAGATCGTAAGCAACCTTCACGCGCTCCCAACGCTTGTCGCGGTCCATGGCATAGTAACGGCCAATGATCGACGCGATGGAGCCGGCGCTCTTGGCGCAATGGGCCTGGAGAGCCTCGATGAATCCTTTGCCGCTACGGGGGTCGGTGTCACGGCCGTCCATGAAGCAGTGGATGTACACCTTCTCGAGACCATATTCCTTGGCGATGTCGCAGAGGGCATAGAGGTGGTCGAGCGAAGAGTGAACGCCGCCGTCGCTGGTGAGGCCCATGAAGTGGATGGCCTTGCCGTTGTCGCGGGCATAGGAGAATGCGCTCACGATCTCGGGGTTATTGAGGATGGATTTGTCGGCACAAGCCTTGTTGATCTTCACGAGATCCTGATAGACCACGCGGCCGGCACCGATATTGAGGTGGCCTACCTCGGAATTACCCATCTGTCCGTCGGGCAATCCCACATTCTCACCCGAAGCCTGGAGCTCGCTGTGAGGATAAGTATTCATAAGATAATCCCAGTAGGGGGTGGCGGTGGAGTAGATGGCATCGCTCTTGGAGTGATTGCCGATTCCCCAGCCGTCGAGGATCATTAACAATGCTTTTTTTGCCATAATATTATGTACGCTTATTGAAGTTGTTTCAAAAATTTGAGTGGTGCAAAGTTACGGATTATTTCGTCAAAATACACATTCCCACGCCAAAAGGTTTTCACTCGGCCAGTGATTTGTGGAGGGTGACGCACGAGGGAAGCTCCTCGGGGTAATGGGTGACGAATATCAGCGAGGTACCGCGGGCGGTGACTATGGCGTCGATCACCCGGCGCATGCGCTCCTTCACCCGGTTGTCGAGCCCCTGGAACGGCTCGTCGAGCACAAGCATGGCCGGCTGGCGGGCAAAGGCTCGCGCAAGGAGCACCACTTTCTGCTCGCTCGAGGAGAGAGTGGAGAAATCCCTGTCGGCCAGATGGCTTATGCCGAGGCATGCGAGCCATGCGTCGGCTATGGCAAGCTCCTCGGGCGAGTGCTTGCGGTAACGCTCAAGCACGGGGCGCATTCCGTCGACCACGATACCCCTCACAGGGAGCTTGCTACGGAAATAGAGCTGCATCTCGGGGCACACGTATCCCACATTGTTCTTTATGTCCCATATCGATTCGCCCGATCCGCGCTTGCGATCGAGAATAATGATATCGTTGGCATAGGCCTGGGGATTGTCGCCACACACCATGCTCAGGAGCAGGGATTTGCCCGAGCCGTTAGGTCCGGTGAGCATCCACCGCTCTCCGCGCCTCACTGTCCAGTCGAGTCCGCTGAACACATCGCGCCCGCCATATCCGGCATGGCCGTCATGGATGCTGAACGCCACCTCATGGTCAGGTACGGGATCGGGGGCATCGGGCAGAGTGATAGCCACATCCTCATTAACCGGAGCTATGGTTTCCATCAGAAGTTCCATGTCGGCCGGACGGAACAACCCCTTAAGGGCGAGCGAGTCAATGGCAATTACGGCATCAATGCCGGCAGGGATCTCGTCGGGGTCGCTCAGGAGCAACACTATATTCTGTCCGCGGTCGCGGAGCGATATGAGAGCGTCGCGCAACTCGGCCCGCGAGCGTATGTCAAGCCCTATGAACGGATTGTCGAGCACAAGGATGTCGGGACCGGCAAGAAGGGCGTTTATTATCAATAGTTTGCGCAATTCACCGCTCGAGAGATAGTTGATGCGCTTATTCTCCACCCCCGCGAGCGACAGCCGGCGGCACATGTCGTGCCACAGGTCGCTTTCCATGGCCTTGCCGAATATCTCACCTACGAGGGGCACATATTCGTTCTCGCTCGATTCGAGACGTTGGTCGTAGCGGAGCACGTCGACCCCGGTGAAAGAGTGTATATCGGTGAACGCAAGCATCTTCACGCTCATACCCTCGCGGGCAAACTTCACCCGGTTGCCGAAACCGAAACGCCCGCGTTCGATCACATATCCGAGCGTGGTTTTGCCCGAACCGTTAGGCCCCACAACCGCTGTGATACCCGCAGGCAGGCCCAGGCCCTGCGCTCCGGCTATCCTCACAGGTCCGAAACACAACTCGGGCGACTGAAATTCCACTATAAAATCAGTATTTTCCATAGTCAACCTTATAGAAAGTTTACAGGGCGCAAAGTTACCACTTTTCGGCCAAAGGATGATCATGTACTATCCCATTTGACCAATATATTGGGCAAAACTTCCTCAACCGGGCATTTTGTGGAACTTTTGAAGAATTTAGTGTCCAATACTGGAACTCTAAACGCGTAATATTTGTTAATTTTGCAGGAGTTTTTGTCTGATAGAAGATTCCTGCTGGAGATAGTCACGTTTTCATCTACACCTTAACGTTGTCCCGTTATGCATCTGAAAAATAGTAAAATACTCTACTCACTGGTCATCCTCCTCGGAGCGGTGGCACCGGTGAATGTCTCGGGCGAGAAGGTAGTGCCCCTGCGTTTCGGCGATATGGAGCACTGGACCGAACGCCACATCAAGGAGTCGGCCGTGATCGGCGGGAACGAGAAGGTACCCTATGAAATAGGCCCCGATGCAGTGATCGAGGGCAATATCCCCTACAAGAACCAGGGCGGATCGCCATGGGGCAACTCCAATGTAATGGCCAAGGTGGCCGGAGTGGTCAAGACCAACAACACCGTGACCCCCGACACCCACCGCAACGGCCGCTGCGCCAAGATGACTACCCATATCGAGTCGCTCAAAGTGCTCGGGCTCGTCAACATCAACGTGCTTGCAGCGGGATCCATATTTCTCGGCGACATGAAGGAACCTATCACGGGTACTAAGGACGGCGTGAAAGCCCTGAACTGGGGCATACCGTTCACCCAGCGCCCGCGGGCATTGCGTTTCGACTATAAGTTCTCGACACCCGGCACCCCCAACCGCGTGAAGCAGACCGGATTCAGCCACAAGTCCACCGTGCCCGGCCCGGACTATGGTGTGGCGTTGCTGTTCCTGCAGAAACGCGAGGAGGATCCTCAGGGGAACATCACAGCCAAGCGCGTAGGCACCATGGTGGTCAAGTATGCCAAAAGCACATCGGGATGGGTCGAGAATGCCACCTACGAAATCATGTATGGCGACATCACGGGCGATCCCCGCTATGACGCATCGACAATGGCCCTGACCAATACTGACTATGCCCGCAACAGCAAGGGCGTGAGCGTGCCCATAACCGAGACGGGATGGGCCGACAAGGGGGAGACCCCGACCCACCTGATGATACAGTTCTCGTCGTCACACGGCGGAGCATTCATCGGCACTCCGGGCAATACGCTGTGGGTCGACAACGTGAGACTGGTGTATTGACCCGGCCACGCAGATTCCCTATATCCTTAACAATTGATCTCTATGCACCGACATATATTGACATTACTGCTGGCCCTATCGGTCATGTTCCCGCTCGGGGGCATGGCTACTGAACCCACAGTGCCATCAGCCGATGCCGACACCACCGCCAAAAAGCCGGGGTTCATAAAACGTATCATCAATTATTTCGAGGACAGCAACAAGGGCAAAAAGACCACCGGAATGGACTTCAGCATCATCGGTGGACCATACTATACCTCCGACATGGGTTTCGGCATAGGCCTGGTGGCTTCGGGACTGTACCGCACCAAGGATTCCGACCCTTCGTTACCTCCGTCCAACGCTTCGCTGTTCGGCAAAATCAGCACCAAGGGATTCGGAAGCGTGGGAATACGCGGCACTCACCTCTCGCCCACCGACAGCTACCGCATCACTTATACCGCCGAGTTCCTCGCCGATCCCAGCGACTTCTGGGGCATAGGCTACGAGATGGACAACAATGACGCCAACGAATCGGAAATGAAGCGTACCGGTGTCAAGGTGAACGGAGCCATGCTGTTTCATCTCGGCTCCAACCTGTACGTGGGCCCCAAGGTGATGTTTGACTACATACATGCCTTCAACATCGAACGCCCCGAACTGCTCGAGGGGATGCGCCGTTCAGTGTGGGATCTCGGCGTGGGCGTGACCCTATCCTACGATTCGCGCGATGTGCTCACCAATCCACGGCGTGGCATCTACGCCTCAGTCACCCAGTCGTTCCGGCCCAAATTCATAGGCAACCGATACGCATTCTCCACCACCGAGATACAGTTTGACTGCTACCGCACCCTGTGGCAGGGAGCTATCCTTGCAGGCGATTTCCGCTCCACATTCAATATAGGACACCCTTCGTGGTACATGATGGCCCAGGTGGGCGGACCCTACTATCTGAGAGGATATTACGAGGGCCGATACCGCGACAAGAACATGATGGCGGGCCAGGTGGAACTGCGCCAGCACGTGTGGCGACGCAGCGGAGTGGTGGCATGGGCCGGCGTGGCCACTGTGTTCAGCCACTTCGACGAGGTTCAGCTGCAACGGCTTCTCCCCAATTTCGGCATAGGTTACCGCTGGGAGTTCAAAAAGGACGTGAACGTGCGTCTCGACATAGGTTTCGGCAAAAACGGACAGAAAGGGTTCATGTTCAACATCAACGAGGCGTTCTGATACCTGCCTCAACAACCAATCTCACATTTCCACGACTTTGAAAAAGCATAATATAATCAACGATCCACGTCTACTCTATTTCGCCACACTGGCAGTGCTCGCACTACCCAATATCGCGCTGTCGGTAACCGAGCCGATATCACTGATGGCCAAGGCTTGCAACGTGATCCTCCCAGTGTCGGTCTACGCTCTGCTCCTGACCCTACTTCGCAATCCTGCCAGAGGGGTGTGGATGATGTTTCTCTTCATATTCCTGTCGGCGTTCCAGATGGTGTTGCTCTACCTGTTCGGAGGATCGATCATCGCGGTCGACATGTTTCTCAACCTCGTCACTACCAACTCCACCGAGGTGGGCGAACTGCTTGGAAGCCTCATTCCCGCTGTAGCAGGGGTTGCCGTGGTGTATCTGCCCATACTCATACAGGCGGGACGCAAATGTATGAAAAAGGATTATCTCCTGGAGCCGCAATTCCTGCGGTCAACGCGCCGGTATGCCGGCGTAGGAGCCTGTATAGGCGTCCTGTGCCTTATCACCTGCTATGCCTCCGAGCCCTACCGCGCTACCGACGATCTGTATCCGGTGAACGTGTGCTACAATATAGGACTGGCCGTGGACCGGTCGGGACGCACGGCCAGGTATGCCGAGACTTCGGCCGGCTTCACATTTCAAGCCCGACCGATGCACAGCGATGAGTCGAAAGAAGTGTATGTACTGGTAGTTGGAGAGACAGCCCGCGCTGAGAATTTCAGTCTGTACGGCTATCCGCGCAACACCACCCCCCTGCTCTCGACAACCGCCAATCTCATAAAATTTCCACAGGCCTACACGCAATCCAACACCACCCATAAGAGTGTCCCGATGCTCCTCTCGGCCAGCACTGCCGAGGATTATAACCGCATATACCGTGAGAAGGGTATAATATCGGCGTTCAAGGAGGCAGGATTCCACACTGTGTTCATTTCCAACCAACGGCCCAATCATTCGTTCATCGACATATTCGGCCAGGAGGCCGACTCCTGGGAGTTTCTCAAGGAGGAGCTTCCCGCATCGGCCAATGTGTATGACTGCGACATGCTCCCGCTCGTGGACAAGATACTTGCCTCAGGCCGCCCAAAGCAACTGATAGTACTCCACTGCTACGGCTCGCATTTCAAATACCGCGAACGTTACCCGGCCGAGTTGGCGATGTTCACTCCCGAGGATGCGGAGGAGGCTTTGGCCGAGAACCGTGACAATCTTGTAAATGCCTACGACAACACCATCCTGTACACCGACAGATTTCTACACTCACTGATAGAGAAGCTCGCCGGCTCAGGAGCTGTGGCCGGAATGTTATATACATCCGACCACGGAGAGAATATTTTCGATGATGAGCTCGGGCTGTTTCTACACGCTTCGCCACGCCCGTCGGCCCACGAACTGCATGTGCCACTGATAGCATGGCTGTCCGACAGTTACCGTGAGGATTATCCCTCCACCGATGTTGCCTTGCGTGACAATTCCGGGAAAAGGGTCATAACATCGGCCTCGGTATTCCACACCATGCTTGATATAGCCGGAATCTCTACTCCAGTGCTCATCGACAGCCTGTCGGTAGCCTCACCGGGCTATAAGCCGGGCCCTTACAATTACCTGTCGGACCGCAACATCCCCGTCCCTGTCAACGAAATCATAATCGGAAAGCCTCTCGACCTGTAATCCCCGCAACAGTCGAGGGGGATTAATGGGCAGATGTCTTCACGTTAAGCCTCACAGTAGGGTCGGGGATTTTAGGCAATACCGATGCCACGCACCATGCTTCTACAGCAGGACGGATGAGTTGCCCCCTGATCAATGTCACATTTATTATGTAGGCGTTCCCGTCGACGGTGGCTGATACTTCGATAGCGTCATATTCATTCACATCATGGCCTTTGGCTATGACAAGATTGTTTTTGTTGAAATCGACATTGCATCCGGTGGGAAGCGGAGTATCCATAGGGGCCTCATACTCTCCCATATTACGTATTATATACTCGCCGTCCTCAATAGCGCTACTCTTGGAGTTATCATACACCCACGACGTGCCCACCTCGGCATAATCCTCATCGTCATGGCATGACGTTAGGATTGACGAGAATACAATGAGCAACGAGATTAGAGATATTAACCTGATGTCAGTTTGCATAATAAGATTGAGATGCATAGGTTTTGTTATTAAGGTTACAGTATTCGATCAAGTGCTTAGTGGGAATATTATAACTGGCTACGGTTGTGGCAGTTTCTCCTGTATTCTTTTTAAGAGCTGTTCAGTCGCTTCCTTATCCCTATATGACAGATAGTGGGTGGTCCCATCATTCTGAGTGATGCGAACAAAATACTTATCAGAATGAGTGAAAAGTATTATATTTTTCCCTTCGGTAGTGCGGAAATGACCTAAACAAGTGTCACCCAATGAGAATCCATTTGTCCTGAGGCTTATTTCGGGAAGTGAGTTACATAATGTCACCTCATTTATGTCACTCAAAGGTATCTCGCGACCATATAATCCGGAAATTTCCATCATATCATCGGAAAAAGACACTTCCAGGTTGCTTCGGCTTAAATATAATATCGGCATAGTAACAATGAGGAGCACTGCGAGTATGGTGATGAGCATAACCGTATTTCCGCCTTTCTTCTGAGATCCGGTATCCCGGCGAGCATAAGCCAACATCACAGCGATGCTTATGGGAATTATCAAAGACAGAATGTAGATTATCTGCAATCCGCTGACTATTCCTATCGCGCCACCGATGAGGGTAGCAATGTTGGCACGTCGCATGTAGCTGAACAGCCGGTTAAGCCATATTCTATCACGCTCTCTTTGTTGCGGATCCTCACTCATTTTGAAGCCGGATATTATGCCGGGATCTTTCTCCGCCAATTTCATGACTCCGTAGTTTATCCCCACAACGAGAAGTAGAATTATAGTTGAAACGATTATGCTTGTCATGATTAGATTATGTGTATCAGTAAGTTCCTTTGCAAAGATAATATTATTTATGGGAATCTACGGTGTCTATTTGTCTCAAATTCATCCTTTTTTATATCATTCTATAATATAAATAAAAGTCGGAAAGCATGTAGGTCGACATGCTTTCCGACGATGTTTTTTATCCCGGCTCACAAGAGCCGTATGGGAGGTTGTGAAATTCCTTATTTAGTCACGCGCTCGAGCCACTTAACCATGGCAAACATGATACCCATGGATACCACACATACAGCGAGGAACACTGCCCATGCTACCCAGATGGGAGCCTTGTTGTAGATCAGCGGGCCGATCCAGAGCATGAGGTTACCAACGGCGGTGGCACCGAGCCACAGACCCTGGCAGAGACCCTGCATGTGCTTGGGAGCTACCTTGGATACGAATGAGAGACCCAGGGGCGAGATGAAGAGCTCGGCCACGGTCATGAAGAAGTAGTAGGTGATGAGCACCCAGGGACCTGAGAGCAATCCGGCCTTGGCAGCCTCGGTGAGCGAGCGGAACTCGGTGCCGGAGGGATAGCCCATATAGAGCGAGTAGATGGTCATGAACAGGTAAGCGATACCGGCCAGACCCATACCGATGGCGATCTTGCGGGGGGTGGAGATCTCCTTGCCCTTGCGTGAGAGCGATGCGAAGAACATGATGATGAACGGAGTGAGCACGATCACGAAGAAGGGGTTCACAGCCTGCCAGATCTCGGGAGCGATTGTGGATGTATCCACGAAGTCACGCGCGAAGAGCGACATTGAGGTACCGTTCTGATGGAAAGAGAACCAGAAGAAGATAGCGATGCCGAGCACTGCGAAGAGGGCATACATTCTCTGCTTGATCTCCTTGGCCATAGCCTGCTTCTCCTCGGCGGTGTACTTCACCTCCTCGGCGGCACCACGGCGCACGGGCGAAGGCAGACCCTTCTTGACAGCCAGGAACACGAAGAGCGAGATGAGCATGGCGGCTACCGATGCGATGAACGAGTAATGGATACCGGTGTTGAACACATCGAGATACTTGGTACAGAACTCGGAGATGTTCTCACCCTGGTGACCCACCTGGGTGGCGAGGGCGTAGAGGTTGTTCATGTTCTCCTCGGTCATAGAGTCGGTCACGCTCAGGTACTCATGACACATTGCGGGGAACGAAGCGTTGTATGACATATTGTTGGCGTTGAGCCACCAGCTGCGCAGCATGGGAGCCACGAACGGAGCGAGCACGCCACCTATATTAATAAACACGTAGAAGATCTGGAAACCCGAGTCGCGCTGTGAGCTGTACTTGGGGTTGTCGTAGAGCTGACCAACGATAGCCTGAAGGTTACCCTTGAACAGACCGTTACCGAATGCGATGAGGAACAGAGCCACGCAGGTGACGGTGAGCAGCCACGAGGTGTTGCCCTCGGTGGCGAGTACCGGAATGGAGAGGATGATGTAGCCCATGGTCATCACGAGCAAGCCCGAGATGATGGTGCCCTTGTAGTTCTGGGTCTTGTCGGCGATATAACCGCCCACGAGGCTCAGCACATAGATACCGGCGTAGAAGAAGGAATAGATTAAGGTACTTGTCTCCTCGTTGAGTCCAAACTTGGAGCACAGGAACAGCACGAGCACGGCGTTCATGATGTAGTATCCGAATCGCTCGCCCATGTTACTCAGGGCCGCTGGTATCAGGCCCTTGGGGTGGTTCTTAAACATAATGTGATGAATGGAGTTGGTTTATGGATTTTTTGCAAATATACGATAAATGCCCGTTTCCGCAAAAAAATCTTACGGAACTTGTCAATTTTAATTTTTCAGATGGTTTCGCGGGTGTTTTAGCCATCTCCTCCATGAGCTTGTCACTCCTCGGTGAGAAACTCTATCTCGTCGAGCAGCTGCATGGCCACCGGGGCGGTGAGGCGACACTCCACCTTGCGCTCGGCTTCGGCAAACGGCCTGATGGCCAAGGCGAGTTCCTTTGCTTCGGGCAGTCCGCTGTCACGTCCGGCAGGGGTCTGGGCAAGCGTCAGCAGATTGAACATGAGACGCAAGGCGGTGTAGCGGGTCATGTCGCGGTCGGCAGTCATGGCATCGACAGCCATGTCGAACGCCCCGTCCACATTGCGGAGCAGTTTCAGGCACAGCACATCAGCCACCTCCACCGTGGGAGCCTCGGCAAGCCAGCGACGGGCGGTCGCCCCATCCATTTCGGCATGGGGATAGAGCATCGGGGCGAGGAGCATGCTCTCGCGGGTGCGACGGTCGGCCCACAGCTCTTCGGCCAACGCCGGCTCGTGGGGTTGCTCGCCGGCGATCTCCACCACCTGGGGCAGATTGAGTCCGAATATCATGCGGTAATCGAGTCCGGCCTTGCGGAGAGTGTCGGCGATGATGCCGTTGCGCATCGCGAAGAAGCGGCGCTTTATGATCTGCATTCTGTTGTATTCAGCCATATTCTGTGAGATTTGTCCTTACTTATCGGCAAAATTAACGAAATTCCTCTAACAAATCAGCCCTCTCAAACGTTTTGATGAATAAAAGCAACTATTATTATGAGTAAAAAGGAATCCAAAGGTTATTCGATATGGCTTATCATAGGGGTTATCGTCCTCATTGTGCTGCTGCTTGTGTGGCTCACGGTAGCCGATATATTCGGCGATACCGACGTAGCGGCCTTCGTGTCACCCCTCGCCAATATCCTTCCCGGTGCCGGAGCATTATAACCCCCGCCGTTTTGGAAAATCAACTATTTATGCTAATTTTGCATCAAATTTAACACAATTAACTTAAAAAGAGATAAAGATGAAACTACTCAAATTCATAGGTGTCCCCATGCTCGCAGTGTGCGTGCTCGGAATGACCGGTTGCTCCTCGATGACCAACACCGGTAAGGGAGCCCTCATAGGCGGTGGTGCAGGTACCGGCGTAGGCGCAGGTCTCGGTGCACTCATCGGCGGAGGCAAGGGTGCCGCCATCGGCGCCGCCATCGGTGCTGCCGTAGGTACCGGCGCAGGTGTCCTCATCGGCAAGAAGATGGACAAGCAGCAGGCCGAGCTTGAGGCCGAACTGGCCAAGCAGGCTCAGATCGAGAAGACCACCGACTCCAACGGCCTCCAGGCTATCAAGGTGACATTCAACGGCGGAATCCTCTTCCCCACCAACGGCACCACCCTCAGCGCAAGTGCCAAGAATGACCTCACCAAGTTTGCCTCCTCACTCATCGGCAACCCCGACACCAATGTGCAGATCTACGGTTACACCGACGATACCGGCACACTCGCCGTGAACCAGCGCGTGTCCACCGGACGTGCCGATGCTGTGCGCAACTATCTGCTCAACAGCGGTGTTGCAGCATCGCGCCTCTCGGCCGAGGGTCTGCCCATGCAGGACTACGTTGCTTCCAACGCCACTCCCGAAGGCCGTGCCCAGAACCGTCGCGTGGAGATCTACATCACTGCCAACCAGCAGATGATCGATGCCGCCAACAACGGTACCCTCCAGTAATTGAAATCACAAATCATCGATTCTAATTATACCCTTCATGAGCGGACACCCTCAACCGGTGCCCGCTCATGTTGCGTAATTGGATTTGCGTAAACGGAGCAGGATGCTTAATTTTGCAGAAAAATCAAGAATCCTCATGAGCATAACGGTATTAGGAATCGAATCGTCCTGCGACGACACCTCGGCGGCAGTGATACGCGACGGCATATTGCTGAGCAATGTAATAGCCTCGCAGGATGTACACGCCGAGTATGGCGGTGTGGTGCCCGAACTCGCATCGCGAGCCCACCAGCAGAACATTGTCCCTGTGGTCGACACCGCCCTGAAGCGTGCCGGTGTCGACAAGCATGAGCTGTCGGCCATAGCATTTACCCGCGGGCCCGGTCTGCTCGGGTCGCTCCATGTGGGTACATCGTTTGCCAAGGGGCTTTCCTTAGGTCTGCGTGTGCCCATAGTGGATGTCAACCATCTCCACGGCCATGTGCTCTCCCACTTCATACGCCGTGAGGAGAACGATCCGGTGCCTGAATATCCGTTCCTGTGTCTGCTCGTGTCGGGCGGAAACAGCCAGATCATCCTCGTGCGCAATTACAATGACATGGAGATAGTGGGCCGCACCATCGACGATGCCGCCGGCGAGGCTTTCGACAAGTGCGCCAAGGTTATGGGTCTGCCCTATCCCGGCGGTCCGCACATCGACCGTCTGGCAGCAGAGGGGGATGCCTCGCGCTTCAAGTTTGCCAAGCCCCACATCCCCGGGCTGGACTACAGCTTCAGCGGACTCAAGACCTCATTCCTCTACACCCTGCGCGACAATCTCAAACTCGACCCAGGATTCATCGAGAATAACCGCGCCGACCTTGCCGCCTCGCTTCAGCGCACCATCATCGAGATCCTCATGGACAAGCTCGATAAAGCCGTGAAGCAGACCGGCGTAAAGACAATCGCCATAGGCGGAGGAGTCTCGGCCAACTCGGGAGTGCGCGATGCCGTGGCCGAGTATTGCTCGCGCCGTGGACTCACAGCTTTTATCCCGCCCCGTCTCTTCACCACCGACAATGCCGCCATGGTGGCCATAGCCGGATATTACAAGTATCTCGACCGCATCTTCTGCCGCTACGACGAGGTGCCCTACGCAAGAACCACAATATGAACGTATCGATAATAGTGATCGGTGACGAACTGCTCATAGGGCAGGTCACCGATACCAATTCGGGCTGGATAGCCCGCCACATTGCTCCCTACGGATGGGAAGTGAACGACGTGCAGACCGTGGGCGATAATCCCGCCGACATCACCCGCGCCATCGACCGCGCTTTCGAGCTCAGCCAGGTTGTGCTCACCACCGGTGGCCTCGGTCCCACCAAGGACGACATCACCAAGGAGGTGCTGAGGCGCTATTTCGGAGGCGAGATGATCACCGACCCCGCCGTCACCGAGAATATCCACGAGATATTCAACCGCCGTGGCATAAAGATGAATCCTCTCACCGAGGCTCAGGCCATAGTGCCCAGCTCGTGCCGTGTGATACAGAACCGCGTGGGCACCGCGCCGATCATGTGGTTTGAGCGTGATGCCGACCACGTGCTCGTGTCGATGCCGGGCGTGCCATTCGAGACCTCGACCATGATGGCCGAGGCAGTGTTCCCGGCCCTGCGCGAGCGTTTCCCCTCGCCGGTGCATATCGAGCATGCCGTGCTCATGGTCACCGATTACACCGAGAGTGCCCTGGCCATGAAGATAGCCCCGTGGGAGGACGCCCTGCCCCCCTATCTCCATCTCGCCTATCTGCCCAAGCCGGGACTGATACGCCTCCGCCTCGACGGACATCACGAGGATGCCACGCTCGTGCGCGATGAAGTGGGCCGCCGGATCGAGGCACTCAAGGAGATACTCGGCCCCGCCGTCCTTGCCGATTCCGACCTCACCCCCGCCGAAATACTGCTCAAGGAGTGCCGTGAGCGCGGAGTGACCGTAGCCACTGCCGAGAGCTGTACCGGAGGCAATATCGCCCATGAGCTTACGCTGATACCGGGAGCGTCGGATGTAGTGAACGGAGGCATAATCTCCTACAGCAACGAGGTGAAGACCCGTGTGCTTGGGGTGAATCCTGCCGATATTGCCACCCACGGAGCCGTGAGCATCCCAGTGGTGAGACAGATGGTAGCCGGAGCATGCCGCGCCACAGCCTCATCGCTCGCCATGGCTACAAGCGGAATCGCCGGCCCCGGAGGAGGCACTGCCGAAAAGCCTGTGGGAACGGTGTGCATCTGCGCGCGCCACGGCGACAAGGAGGTGTACGAGACTGCCAAGTTCAACGGTTCGCGCGAGCGCATCATAGACTCGGCCACCACCCGCGCCCTGATTCTCGCCATCAAGCTCCTGCGCTCGTAAACGTTACTACATTATAATATTAAGACCATAGATCCAGAGGTGTCACTCTTGATCTATGGTCTTTTATTTTATGTCATGCGGGTCGTTACGATTTCAGCGAGAGTATGAACGATGCGCCCTTGGTGATCTCGGGATCGAGGGTGAGTGATCCGCCCATCTTCTCGGCACGGAGTGCACATATCGGCAATCCCAGACGGTCCCCCTCGGTGATATCATGGGCCGAGTTGAATGCCTTGAACAGTCCCTCGCGCTCCTCGGCGGGGATGCCGGGGCCATTGTCGGTGACTACAAACTGGAAGCTCGTGGCACCCCTCTTGCGGTAAGCAAGCGTAATGCGCCCACCCTCGGGAGTGAACTTGGCGGCATTATCGAGCAGATGGGCCAAAATCTTCTCTACTCCCTGACGGTCGATCTTCACCATTCCTTTGGTACCATCGAGATGCAGGGTAACTCCCTTGCGCAGACGAGGCCTGATCTCATTGGCCAGCTCGTTGACCATCGATTCGATATTCACCTCCTCGAGAGCCGAATTATCCACGGTTGGGGCGCTGTCGACAGCCGAGAGTTCCTCCACCTTCTTCACATACCCCTTGAGGCTCTTCACGGCCGGATCCTCGGGATCGAGCTTGTCGAGAGCCGGCTCCATGGTCGACGACATATTCTGAAGCATAGCACTCTTGGCCGCACTGCGCATATCGGCCTCCTCAGCCATACGCTTCATGTGGCGGTTCTTTGCGCGTACTCGCTGGTAGAACACAGCTCCCATACCCAAGGCGGCGACAGCAATGATAAAGAGAGTGATGAAAATTATCATCAGGCTTGTACGCGAGTTGATGGTGCTCTGCTTCTGAGCCACCTCAGCCTCACTCTCGGCCATCTCCTGCTTCACCTTGCCAAGCTCGGTATCGGCATTGATAGCCTCGATGGAATCGCTCCATTTCATGTAGTTCTCGAATGTGCGCTCCACGAGACGGGCATCATTGGACGACACGGCCCTGTCGATCAGCTTCTGGTAGGCCGTATCGGCAGCCTTGTAATCCTTGGCGGTCTCGTACTGGCGTATCAGGCGCGAGATGCAACGGTCGCCCAACTGATTGCGCCCCACGGAGTAATAGAACTGAGCCTCGGTAAACAGCATGTCGTTGGTAATGGCGGTGTTGTCGATCTTCTTGGCATAAGTCCCCATCTTCTGGAGCCAAGCCTCGGCCTGGGCATTATTGTTCATCTTGCGATAGAGAGCGTAGCGGGTGCGCGCCGTGTAAAAATAAGCCTCGGGGAGCGAATCGGCCGACACGCCTCGCTCGCCCATGATCTTGTCCAGGCCGGTCACCAGTTTGAACGCCCCGTCGTAATTCTTGGCTTCGGCACAAGCCTTGGCCGCTCCGGCCACCGACTTGGCCGCCTGTACATACTGATGCGAGGCCACCTGGGAGTTGTAAGCCTTTATATAACGGTTGAAATCGGCCTGCGTGTCGGCCATCGCCAGCATCGTGGCGAAAGTCATGATTATGACCATGCATACCATTCGTCTCATAATAGAAATAGTTTTTAACGTGTTTCTCTTATAACACATCTCCCCGCCAAAAAGTTATATGCTCACGGCATTTTAAAAATCAGTCTCTCCAATACCTAAAATCAACTATTCCAACGGAGTATAATACCCATTTTTGAGTATTGTCACAAGGAGATTTTACATCTACCTTTGCACTGTACTTACCACGGACGCTCTCTCATGTAAGCTAATTTTCATTTGTTAACTTTTAAGCACATTTTTATTGCAAATATCACCCAACTACGCCTAAACTATATTGAATTGTCGGCACACGGGCTCAAAATTTAGTAATTTTGCACGCTTGCCTGACTGACAACCTTGCATAGAATCATCAATCAACCTCTTTTATAACCATTTTTTCTTAACACAATGCCAAAATCATTAGTAACCATCTGCAAGATGATGATTGCCGTCATAGCCATCGGTGTGTCATCATCTCTGACTGCGTCAGCCCAACAGGCCGGCACTTTCAGCATCAACGGAACGGTCTACGAATACACCCAGGGAGGCGATTCAGTCCCTGTGGAGTTCGCAGTCATAGCGATCCCCGACTTCGGCATAGCCACCACAAGTGCTGCTGACGGCACCTATACACTCAAGGATGTGCCGCGCGGAAAGGCCGTGATAAATGTCTCATATGTGGGAAAAGTAACCATAGAGAAGCCTGTGGAGGTGAACGGTCCCATGACTGTCAATTTCACCCTGCGCGAGGAGAATTTCAAGCTCAAGGAAGTGATGGTGACTGCCCAGGCATCCAAGGCCGGCGGAGCCACTTCGTCGATGATAGGGCGCAACGCCATGGACCACATGCAGGCCACGAGCCTCAGCGACATCATGTCGCTCCTGCCGGGCGGACGGACTTCCGAGCCGAGTCTCGATGAAGCCAAGACTATTAATATACGCAAAGCAATAACGAGTAACCCATACGTATCCAACAGTGCCAAATCAGGTGCCGAGGCTATGAACGCGATGGGTACTGCCCTGATACGCGATGGCGCGCCCATCTCCAACAACGCCAACATGTCGACCCTCAGCACCGCTGTGAAGGGCGAGACCGGTACTGTAGGCGCTTCGGAAGGTGTAGGAGATGTTAACGATGGTGTCGATCTGCGAAAGATCTCCACCGATAATATCGAGTCGATCGAGGTGATACGCGGTATCCCGTCGGTGGAGCACGGCGATCTCACCTCGGGAGCCATCATCATCAACTCCAAGGCCGGACGCGAACCGCTCCGCATCACCGCCAAGGCCAACCCCAAGGTGTATATGGGATCCGTGAGCACCGGATTCTCGCTCGGCGAGAACCGTGGCGGACTGAATATCAGTGCCGACTATGCCCACAACACCAATAATCCCACGCAATCCTACATAAGCTATCAGCGAGCCTCAGCCAGAGTGATGTACTCCAAGGAGTTTTCCCGGAATCTCCGCTCCAATACATCGCTCAACTTCATCTACGGCAAGGATCAGCGGTCGCTTAACCCCGACGACGAGTCATACCAGCGCGCATCTCGTGGCGAGGACTATGGCCTCACGTTCAACACCAACGGCCTGTGGAGCATCAACAAGGGTTGGCTCAAATCGCTCCGCTATGTTGCCTCGGGCACTTACACCTCCCGCCAGTCCTACTATCAGGGACTCGCCACCTCCAACAATACCCCCTACACCGGATCGCTCGTCGACGGTGCCGTGATCACCAACCGTCCCGGCCAGTCGATATTCGACGCCGAGGGGAATGAGATCACCAACTTCGGGCCGGAGGATGCCGACAAGTATGCCTACTGTATCCCATCGAGCTACCTTACCCGATACAGCATAGATTCCCGCGAGGTGAACGTGTTCGGCAAACTTGTGGCCACACTCTTCAAGCAGAGCGGATATGTGAACAACCGCATACTCCTCGGCGTGGATTTCCGCTCCGACGGCAATGTGGGCCACGGAAAGAGCTTCAACCCCGAGAACGCACCCCAGCGTGAGGTCACCCAGGTGAATGCCTCGTTCCGCCCCCGCGACTACCGCGACATTCCTTTCCTTAACCACGTAGGACTCTTTGCCGAGGAGAACTTCATCTGGCAGATGGGTCTTCATGAACTGCGCATCCAGGCCGGTGTGCGATATGACCACGCCAACCGTGTGGGAGGTATCGTCTCGCCCCGTTTCAATGCTTCGTTCGAGGTTATACCGAGCAAGCTGTGGATACGTGGCGGATACGGTATCACTGCCAAGATGCCCACGATGCTCTATCTGTTCCCCGAGCGCTCCTACTTCGAGTACATCAACCTCAATGAGCTCGCCACAAGCAGCATCCCCGAGGAGGACCGCCTGTACATGACCACCACCAAGGTTTACGACGTCGACAATTCCCACCTGAAGATCGCCACCAACCGCAAGGCCGAGGTGGGATTCGACCTGCGCCTGGGCCGGAGCACCCTCTCGGTCACCGGTTTCTATGAAAATCTCAAGAACGGCTACTCGCTCTCCAAAAACTTCAATACATTCTCCCCTTTCCTCTGGACCGAGTACACGCGCGACGCCAACGGGCAGATCGTGGAGAAATCCTCATCCCAGGTGCTCTCCTCATGGTATGCTCCCGGCAACGATGTGGCCATCACCTCGCGCGGTGTGGAATTTGACCTCTCCCTGGGCCGTATCGAGAAGATCAACACCACCTTCTCGCTCAATGGTGCATGGCTCCGCACCCGCAGCAGCAACATGGCATATACCTTCAGGGATGTGACCGACGGTAGCGTGGCCTCTAAGCGTAAGGACATAGCCATATATGACTGCAACTCGCTCACTTTCTACGAGGAGAACATGAACACCTCTCTCCGCATCACCCACAACCTCCCCCGCATCGGCTTCGTGGTCACTCTCACCGGCCAGGCTGTGTGGAAGGATGCCAACTGGGCCACCTACACCAATTATGACATTCCCGTGGGCTACATGTCGCTCCAGGACGGCAAGCCTCATTTCTTCGAGAAGGATCAGTTCGCCTCCATCGAGGACTTCCGCGATTCGGAATTCGGATACATGTATGAGAACCGTAAGCACGTCTATGAGAAGCGTGAGTCATTCAAGCCCTACTTCGTGTTCAACATGAATGTGACCAAGGAACTCGGCGACCTGATGCGCGTGTCGTTCTTCGCCAACAACATGTTCCGCAGCTACCCGCGCCGTGCCGATGTGCGTGAACCCGGTACCTATTATCTCAAGAACAACCGTTTCTACTTCGGTGTGGAACTTTCGCTCACCCTCTAATCAATTGTAACGATGAAAAAACTTATATATGCCATGCTGTCGGTGATTACTCTCGGACTGGTCTCGTGCGATCAGTTCAACGAAGCCTCCGATGCGCAAAATGTAATCGGCCAAGATGTGAAAGTATCGCTCTGGACCAAGGCCGGTACACGTGCCGAAAGCGGAAACGTGACATTCGGCGACGATATGCTCATATCCATGGACAACTACACCGAGGGGCTCCACTACGAGCAGAAATTCTCAGGGAGCGAGTGTGTGGTCAAGGACGTGGTGCCGGGAGTCTACTCCATATCAGTGAGCGGAACCGCCTATGATGAGGACGGATTTCCCATCCTCCTCATGGCCAATATCGTGAACCGTCCCATACTCGCCTCGAGTGCCTCCGGAAGCAATCAGTCTACCGGATCCGAGATCAGCATCGAGGTTAAGGGCGCCCAGATAGGCAACCTCGTGTTCTCCGAAGTCTATTATTGCGGGTCGAATCCATGGTACTTCCGCGATCAGTTCTACGAGATAGCCAACAACAGCGATGAGGTGCAGTATCTCGACGGCCTCTATTTCGCCAACACAGATCCCATCGATTTCAACAAAGTGTTACCGATATGGCCCGCAGAGGATGAGGACGGATACGTGTATGCTTCACGTGTGTGGAAATTCCCCGGCGAAGGCACTGACTATCCTCTCCAGCCCGGCGAATCGTGCATAGTGGCACAGTTTGCAGCCAATCACAAATTGCCTACTTTCAACCCCAACTGCCCCATCGACGGCTCGCAGGCTGAATTTGAGTTCTACATGAACAGCGCCACATATACCGACCAGCCCGCCGAGAACATGTTGCATGTGTTCTACGACGGCAGTGCCGAGATGGGCTCGATAGAGATGTATCTCACTTCGGTGTTCGGAGTAGGCCTCATGGTGTTCCGTGTCCCCGAAGGGGTCGACTGGGATCCCGTGCATGACAGTTCCATGAGCACCACCAACCTTGGCAGCAAATACGGCACTCTCTATGCCAAGGTGCCTGTGGAATATGTGGTGGACGCCGTGGAGTGTGTGCGCAACGCATCCTACAACGACTCCAAGAATTTCCCGGCCATCATGGACGGAGGATTCGTCACCGTGGGCAGTTCCTACCTGGGTGTAGGTGTGACACGCCTCGTCGACGAGGAAGCCACCGCCGCATCGGGACATGTGAAGTACAAGGACACCAACAATTCGGTCAATGACTTCGAGAGCGGAGTAGTCCCTGTGATGCACCGTCACTCCACCGCTCCCGCATGGAGCCATGTCAACCAATAATTATCAATTCTGTTAATTGCGATTTCTGATGAAACACTATATATCCAAGACCGGAGCCATGCTTCTTGTCACCCTCATGAGCGCCCCGGCAGTCATGGCTCAGACCGAAACCCAGTCCACGCTGTCGCCCGAAGGATACTCCCCTGCGGCCCTCGAGCTTCTCAAGGAACAGCGCCTGTGGTTCAAATCATCCAACGCCGCCGGTGCAGTCCTCGACGATACCCGTAACTACTCCGAGGTGAAGATTGGCTACGACCAGACCTCAGGCAACTTTCACCGCCCACAGGATGGTAAGAGCGTGAACAATGCCGGCGTTGACTGCGAGGGATTCATGAATCTCGGATCAGCTCTGGTATGGGGCGAGTTCTCGTTCAAGCAGCGCAACGTCAATGAGGCATCGTTCAACGCCTCCATCGCCGATCCGTTCCGCGGAATGCCATTCTTCATGGCCGACGAGCATCTCAGCGACTGGCGCAACCAGAACTACGACATGAAATTCCGCGCCTCCACCCCGCTCTATTGGGGCAAGCTCGCCCTCGGTGTCGAGGGCACCTACCGCGCCGCAATCGCCGCCAAGCAACGCGACCCGCGCGTGGATACGCGATACTTTGAGCTCGGTGTCAACCCGGCACTGGTCTATTCTATCGACGGCAAGCACTCCATCGGTGCCGATTTTCAGTACACTTCGCTCAAGGAGGATTCCCGCATGAGCAATGTCAATTATCTTGACGATCAGACCTACTATTTCCTCTTTGGCCTCGGAGCCGCCACCGTAGAGATGGGAAGCGGTATCAGCACGGACTACCACGGCCACATAGCCGGAGGCGGGTTGCAGTACAACTACAACAACGGCGGATCGATCAACATCCTCGCCGGTGTCGACTACACCCGCCATGTGGAGAATGTGGACCGCAACCCCACAATCCCCCAGAAAGCCGCATCGGTGAAGGATGATACCTGGAAGGCAAGCATCCAGGCCACAGTCAACGGCGCCCGCTTCGCCCACCGGATCAACCTGGGCGGATACACCCGCGACATAAAAGGAATCCAATATGTGAGCGAGAATAACGGCGACATTGAAAATCCGGGTTGGTCGGTGCTTGAGTATGACGTCCGCTCCACCTACCGCACCACCCGTCTTTCGGCCGACTATTCGCTCGTGAGAAAGCGTGCCGATGAGTATGCCTGGCGCGTGGATGCCGGTGTGGTCTACAACAAGCAGAAGGACCGCTATCTGCTCCCCGAGGCCCACAAGAATTCGAGCGGAGTGTACACTCATCTCACCGCCAAATACAATTTCAACCTCGGCGACAAGATGAACCGCCGACTGCTCATAGCAGCCACCGGCGGAGTCATGTCGGCCGGAAAGGGGGAATATGTATATTCCGACGCTCTCCCGTCGCTCCCCACCATCACGGTGCTGGAGACCGGCAACATCAATTATCTCTCCTCCGATTACTGGAATGTGGGAGGCTCGGCCACCTACTCCCAGCAGATCAAGGGGGACAACCGCATGAACGCCTATGCACGTGCCGAGATAAATTATGTAAAGACAAGCGACTTCGACTTCAATCACCGCCGTTACCTGTCATTTGCCGTAGGCGTGACTTTCTAAACATACTCTAAACTGACCAATCATAATGCACATCAAGTCATCATTGATTGGCGCCGCAGTCCTGGTGACACTCTGCCCCGCTATGTTGGGGGCGCAGACTGTCATCAGGCCTGACGCCAAAATCACCAAGACATCATTTGCCGTCATAACCGACACCCCCACATGGGAGTCATGTTCGGGCAGCATGAAAGCATTCGCCGATCAGCTCGGCTCCGAGGATCTGCCCACATTCATAGTCCATTCCCGCTGGAAATCGCCCGAGCAGGTGAAGAAAGTGATCAAGGATCTGCACCGCAAACACTCGCTCGAGGGAGTGATGCTGGTAGGCGAGATCCCCGTGGCCATGATACGCAAGGCCCAGCACCTCACATCGGCCTTCAAGATGGACGAGACCACCGACTGGTGGGAATCATCAGTGCCATCCGACCGTTTTTATGATGATTTTCATCTGAAATTCGATTACATCAGGCCCGATTCCACCCACACGGGTTTCTTCTACTACGATCTCGCCGCCGACTCGCCGTCCCAGATCAAATGTGACATCTATTCGGCCCGCGTGAAGCCCGTGACAGGTCCCGGCACCGAGGCGGTAGGCACTCCCGCCGAGCAGATCGACCGTTTCTTCAACAAGGCTATAGCCGAGCACCGTGCCGACAACAGGCTCGACCAGTTCTATTCCCACACCGGCGAGGGATCATACTCCAATTCCCTCAACGCCTGGACCTCGGAAGCGGCCACCATACGCGAGCAGATGCCGGGCACATTCGACTCTCCCGCCTCGCCGGGCAGGGCGCGATTCACCCGCTACAGTTTCGCACCCTATCCCAAGGATGATATCATCAACCAACTGGTGCGCGAGGATCTTGACCTCACCATATTCCACGAGCACGGTGTGCCCGACCGCCAGTATATCTCATCCATCCCCGCAAGCGACGATCTTGATGATCATGTGGCACTCTACCGCGAGATGCTCCGCAACCGCGCACGCCGTGTGGCCGATAATCCTGAGAAACTTGCCGATCTTGAGGCCAAGAACCGCGGGATGGGGCTCGACTCGGCCTGGTGGGCCGACTATGCCGACCCGGCTGTGATCAAGGCAGACTCCATCACCGATGCCGACCGCGGAATCCTGCTCCCCGACATCACCGCCTTCAAGCCCAACAGCCGAATGGTGATATTCGATGCTTGCTACAACGGTGATTTCCGCGAGGAGGACTGCATAGCATCACGCTACATCTTTGCCGACGGCAAGACCGTGGCCACATTTGCCAACAGCGTGAATGTGCTCCAGGACAAGCAGGCCAACGAGATGCTCGGCCTGCTGTGGCTCGGAGCGCGTGTGGGCCAGTGGGCTCAGGAGACCAATATCCTCGAGAGCCATATCCTGGGTGATCCCACCCACCGCTTCACTCCATCGGCCAATAGGGTCGACGCTTCCGAGATATGCCGGGCCAAGTATAACGAGGCCGACATGCGCGCCCTGCTCGATTCCCCCTATGCCGACCTGCGCAACCTTGCCATGCACCGCCTGTGGCGCTATGGGGCCGACGGCCTTTCTCAGCTCTATGCCGACACATTCCGCAACTCGCCTGTAGCCATGGAGCGATACACCGCCCTGAGTCTGCTCGAGAAGCTCAACGATGACAATTACCGCGACCTCTTGCCCACGGCGCTCGCCGATGCCAACGAGTTCATACGCCGCACCACCGTGTCGCGCATGGGCCGTGTGGGTCGCGATGAATATGTGGCCGATCTCGTGGCCGCATATTTCGACGACACTCAGGCCGAGCGCGTGGTGTTTCAGATCGAGAACAATCTTCAGGCATTCAGCCCCGAAGCTGTCGACAAGGCTCTCGGAGAGCGGAAATGTGCCCGCACCGACAAGCTCCGCAAGGCTTTCGGCCGGCAGACCACAGCCAACGAAGGGATACTCGGCGACGGAGCCGAGAGCAAGTGGAGAAAGCTCTACATAAAATCGCTCCGCAACAACAATATCCACGCATCCCTCTCCGATTACCTCGCCATCCTCGACAACCCCGCCGAGGAGGAGTCGTTGAAACTAATTCTGCTCGATGCCCTCGCGTGGTACAACCAATCCTACCGCCGTGACGAGATTCTCACGGCTTGTGACCGCCTGCGCCGCACCACCAAGTCCAAGGCTCTCCGCAATCAGGCTCTCCGCACCATCAACAGGCTAAAACAGTGATTTTCCAATGAAACAGAAAGCGATATTATCAATCATATTAGCCGCCGGAACGGCAACATCGGCATGGGCCGGGGTTGTCACCGAGAAACCGGTGGCCAAGGGGTGTCCCACATCGTTTGCCATCGTCACCGACCGGGCCACTTACGATGCCACCCGTCCCGCCATGCTCCGCTACCGCGATGCCGTCGAGGCCGACGGACTGGCTACTTATATAGTGCACGACGACTGGACCTCCCCCACCCAGGTGCGCGAGGCCATCAAGGAGCTGTATGCCTCCGATCCCAATCTCGAGGGGATAGTGCTTGTGGGCGATGTGCCGGTGGCGATGGTGCGCAACGGTCAGCACATGACCACGGCGTTCAAGATGGATGAGGAGAAGTATTCATTCATCGACTCCTCAGTCCCCTCCGACCGTTTCTATGACTGCCTTGACCTGGAGTTCAGGTATCTGAAGCAGGACAGCACCAACGGACATCTGTTCTACTATGAACTCACCGAGGATTGCCCCCAGAAGCTCGACCCAACCTTTTACTCGGCACGCATAAGGTATCCCCAGCTCAGGGGCGGTGACAAGTATGAGGGGATCTCGATGTTTCTCGACAAAGCGGCCCGCGCCAAGGCCGAGATGAAGGAGGATAAGGTGGACCGCGTCGTGTCATTCAACGGCCACGGCTACAATTCCGATTGCCTCATGGCATGGATGGATGAGGAGAAGGCCTACCGCGAGCATTTCCCCGGCTCATTCAAGACCTCGTCAGGATTCAAGCACTGGAATTTCCGCATGATGGAGCCGATGAAGGAGCGCATATTCACCGAACTGGAGCGTCCGGGCATCGACCTGTTCATGTTCCACGAACATGGCGCGCCCACCACCCAGTACATCAACGGCTACGGTGAGACCACCAACTATGACGACCGCTTGTTCCAGATCAAGGCCGGCATATACTCACGCATCGAGCGCGAGGTGCGCAAGGGCAACGATGAGGCCGAGGTAGTGGCGGCGTTTGCCAAGAAATATGCCCTCACGCCCGACTTTTTCAAGGATCTGCACAATCCCGAGTTTCATGCCAAGGACTCTCTTGGCTACGCCTCCAAGGATATTCAGGCCGATGAGTTCCACCACAGGGTCACAATGCCGAGGATGGTGATGTTTGATGCCTGCTATAACGGCTCGTTCCATGAGGATGACTACATAGCCGGCGAATATCTGTTCAATCCCGGCGCCACAATCGTGACCCAGGGCAACACACGCAACGTGCTCCAGGACCGCTGGACCATCGAGATGATCGGACTCCTCTCCCACGGCGTGCGTGCCGGCCAGTACAACCGTCTCGTGGCCACCCTCGAGGGGCACATGATGGGTGATCCCACCATGCGGTTTGCCCCGCTCGAGCCTAATACCTTGAGTGCCGACATGACCGTGCGCAAGGGGGATAGGGATTATTGGGAGGCGTTGCTATCATCGCCTCACGCCGACGTTCAGTCCATAGCCCTGCGCATGCTATCGGCCATAGGCAACGAGGCCGAGATGTCGCCCCGCTTGCTCGAGGTGTTCCGCTCCTCCCTCTTCAACACCACCCGCATGGAAGCTCTCAAACTGCTGTCGGGTTACTGCAACGATGATTTCAAGGAGGCCGTGCGCCTGGGAGTCAATGATCCCTATGAGCGTATAGCCCGCATGAGCGCCGACATGGCCGGCGACATAGGCGACGTGTCGCTCCTGCCTGCCGTGGTTGACGCTTATATAGGTGGAAGCGAGCGCCAGCGTGTCAACTATCTTCTCCAGAACTCGCTCTCATTATTCCCACATGAGGAGGTTGAGAAGTGCGTCGACAGGCATTATGCCACCGCCGGCCGCTACAAGGCCGATGAGGAGAAGGAGACCGTGATGAAGATAATAGACCATGCCCACGATTTCGCTTCGAGCTATCATAAACGCATCATCGACAGTTCGCTCGACGATGCCCGGAGGATATCGGCCATACGCATAGTGCGCAACAATCCCTATCACTACAACCTCGACAGCTACCTTGCTGTCCTTGCCGACACCGCCAACTCCGATACCGTGAGGGTGAATATGGCCGAGGCCCTGGGATGGTTCACGCTCTCCCACCGCAAGAGCGAGATAGTGGATTTCTGCCGGAAACTGGCCGTTGATCCCGCCACATCGCCGGCTGTGGCAGCCGAACTGAGGCAGACCGTCAACCGCCTCAAGTGACATCCGAGCATAATTAACAACAATTTCAATACATGCCTCTCAGCTATCTGAGAGGCATTTTTGCCCCCATTCCCGGAATATTTCCGAGGGTGGGGGCTACATGTTAACGGGGGTAGGGAAACTGAACCCACCGTGCTTCTCATTGGTTTTAATTGAAAACTTGAAAGCTGTTTTTGTTACTCACAAGCTGTTTTAATTATTAATTTATGAGAAGACTACTAAACATCCTGATCGTCTCTCTATTCACCTTCGCCACGGCGAAGGCTCAGGAGATAGCTGTCGACTCGATCACGGCCGATACCGTCACAGCCGACACCACCGTCGCTCTTATCGAGACCGTACAACCTCTCGTGGAGCCCACCGAGACCTTTGCGCCCGACAGCCTGCTGGCCATGGCTATACCAAATATCCCCGAGGTAGCCGACCACAGGTCGATATACTGCCACCCGTATTCCACCAAGCTCAATGTTCCTGACTGGAAACGCATGTGGACCAACACTGCCGTGCTGAGTGGCGCATACGTCGGAACCCTGCTTGTACTCCAATGCCTCCCGGCCGATGCCACCTCATGGAACCGCGCCGAGATCACCGGCACGCCTATGTTCAAGCGTTGGTACCGCAACGTGTTCAAGCTTGGACCTGAATGGGATCACGACAACCCCATATTCAACTTCGTGCTTCACCCCTACGCCGGAGCCGTCTACTTCATGTCGGCCCGCTCATGCGGATTCAACTTCTGGCGTTCGATGCTCTACAGCGCATGTGTGTCCACCATCGGCTGGGAGTTCGGTATCGAGGCGTTCATGGAGCGTCCGTCCATTCAGGACATCTTCATCACTCCGCTCGTGGGCAGTGCCATAGGCGAGGCTTTCTACAAGGCCAAGCGCAGTATCGTGGCCAACGACTATCATCTGTTCGGGTCTAAATTCCTCGGCAACGTGGCCGTATTCCTCGTTGACCCCATCAACGAGGTGATCGACCTGTTCCGCGGACGCAACACCAAGTGTGCCGGCAATGGCTGGAGCGATCCCTCACAGACCGATATGGCCTATGACGAGCAACCCGAGTCCCCCTCGGTGGAGGGTTCGCTCACCCCGTTTGTCACCGGTTCCTACAAGGGATTCTCCCTCAAGATAACATTCTGAGAAACGTGAATAAGGATTGCCCCCGCAGTTTCCGGTAAATACCGGAGATTGCGGGAGCAATATTTTCGTCGGCCTTGTTATGGCAAGGGGAGGCTACTCGGTGTGGAAACTGGTGAACGATGCCCGTTCCTGCTGTGGGAATCCACCGTCGGCCTTGGCCATTGCGAAAGCCTTTATCATAAAAGCCATGTTGCGGGCCAGGTTACGCATGGTCTGCAGGCCCTCAAGATCCTTTTCCACATCCTCGGCTGTGAATCCATGCACCTCGTTCCAATAGGTGCTCGACACTATGGGCATCGCGCTTATGGTGAAATACTTGTTGATCTCATCAAAAGCCGAAGTGGATCCTGCACGGCGCGACGACAACACGGCCGCTCCTACCTTCATGGTCTTGGCCACAGTGGTCGAGGTGCTGTAGAACAGCCTGTCGAGCATGGCAAGCAACTGACCGTTGGCTCCCGCATAGTACACAGGCGAACCTATCACCACGCCGTCGGCCTCGGCAAACTTGGGTGCACACTCGTTTACAATATCGTTGAATACGCACCGTCCATGCTCACGGCAGAAATTACAGCCTATACAGCCACGTATATCCTTATTGCCGGCCTCGATCCGCTCGGTCTCTATACCGAGATCGGCCAGTGTGCGCTCCACTTCCTGCAGGGCGCGGTCAGTGCAACCGTGCCTGTGTGGGCTTCCGTTGATTACAAGTACTTTCATTCTGTTGTTGAGTTAGTTGGATTTGTAACGCTTTACCGGCGGGCGCGGTTTACTTCACGCTGAAAATCTTGCTTACGATTTTCCACTCGCCACCGGCCTTCACGAGATTGAACATGTCGCAGAATGAGACATCACCAAATTTGGAATCTATCCTCACCATTGCCACATCTCCACCCACGCTCACATCGGCTATCTCATAGGATGCGGGATGCTTGCCGGTCGCATCGTAGTAATCATACAGGGCCTGGATGGGCAGGCAGTACAGCGAGTCGTTCTCGGCATGGGACATTGTAGCTCCCTCGGCAAATGCCTGGCGCGCTATATTGCTGTCACCCTCCACAGCGGCCTTTACATACATATCGAGTGGTTTGCGTATTGCCTCAAGTTCCTCAGGAGCAATAGCGGTCATATCTGTTGTCATAGTCATTTCGGTTGATTTGTTATCGGCAGGTTTATCACATTGCGCCTGGTTGGAGCACGATGATGTCGCGATGACAGCTCCGGCACACAACAGTGCGGCGTACAGCAGTCGGTTCATTTCTTGATGGTATCGGAGTTCTGATTGTAAGCCTTGGCTACACACTTCCACTCACCGTCGATCTTCAGCATCAGGAGGAAGTCGGTGAAGTCGATACTGCCGCCCCAGCCCTCCTCGAGCACACGCACCACTGCCACCGTCTCCTCAACGGCCAGCACATCCACGCGGGCCTTGAACTCCTCGCCGGCACCCACGGTGTCCACATTGTGATAGAACTGCTCGATCGAGCCTTGTTCGAGCTTACCGTTGAGATAGCCAAACAGCACGGCATTGTCCACAAACAGGGTGCGGGCATGGGAGCTGTCCCCCTCAGCCACACTTTTTACAAACTTCATGGCGGCTTCCTGCACTGCCTCGTATTCACGTATTTCGTCTCTCATAATTACTGGGATTTTAATGATTTTTACGAAGGCAAAATTAGTATGGTATGACAAAATACGCAAGTACCGAAAAATTATTCATATACCGAAAATTTATTCGGTATTCTGATTTTCTGAGATATTTCCTACCTTTGCATAAAATAACCCGTTACAATGGCTTACGAAAAGAAAATACCTGTTGATCTGGATTGTCCGTTGCGACTCACCATGAGCCTCATAGAATCGAAATGGAAATCATGTCTGCTCGACGAGCTGCGCGACGGCAACGGATATCGCCCGAGCGAACTGCACAAATGCCTGCCCGAGGCCACGCCTCGTGTGCTCGACATTCAGCTCAAAGAGATGGCCGAGGACGGCCTGGTGGTCAAGACCATTTTCCCCGAACTGCCACCCCGATCGGAATACCGTATAACCCCGCTCGGAGCGTCACTTCTCCCCATAATCGATGCCATGCTCCGATGGGGCGAGGAGCATTTCGATGTCTTTGAGAAAAAATATGGAAATCCGGGCGGGAATTCCACCTGCTCCAAGAGTATCAAATAACGTATCTATAACCTGGGAGACATGAACATCGAATCAATCCGTGAATATTGCCTCTCGCTTCCGAACACGAGCGAGGATATGCCATTCGGCGACGAATATCTCGTCATAAGGGTGTGCGGCAAAATCTTTGCGTGCATCGGATTTGCGCGCCCCGACTATTTTGTGTTGAAATGCGATCCCGCCTACGCCATTGAGCTGAGGGAATCCCACAGCGAGATCGAGCCGGCATGGCACTGGAATAAAAAGTACTGGAACCAGCTGAGCCTCCAAGGCTCACTCACCGATGATATGATAAAATCGCTCATTCATCACAGCTATGGACAAGTGGTGGGGAAACTTCCCAAGAAGTTGCGCGACAGCATCCCGCTCCCTGCCGACGACCGGCCGGAATAGATAAAAAAATGGCCCGGCGGGATAATATGTACCACTTGCCGGGCCGAGTGTAGAAGGAAATGGCAACTTTTTGCCTTTCCAAGGTCTTTACGGCTAAAGACCTTCTCTCAATGCCGGAGCTTAAAGCTCACCCCAATTCATAGGACGATGCCCTGCGCCGGAGTTTGCGAAGATACCCGGTGAAGGGCTCCTCACATAGCCCGAGGCTCGTTGCCAAGGACTACTATATGATAGCCTACGGGGAGAGAACATCACCAACAGGGTGAGCGACACTCCTTTCGTGCTTTCATCTATACTAACGACTTGGGGTGTGTAATGGTTTTACGGAGCTTGTTGAAATAGTTTTAAAATTCCTGAAAATCTTTTTCAATGATTATGCAGGAATTTTTCACGGAAAAAAGCTACCTTTGTAATTATAATGAAGAGAGACCGCATCACATCCAATCAGCGCCCCCGCCGACAGGAGAGCGCAGTGAAGCCCAAAAAGGCTTTGGGCCAGCATTTTCTCACCGATGAGAATGTGGCCCGGCGCATAGCCGAAACGCTTGACGCCTGGAAGGGCCTGCCCGTGCTCGAGGTGGGTCCGGGAATGGGTGTGCTCACCAAATACCTCATCGAGCTGGGCCACAATGTGAAAGTGACCGAGATCGACGGTGAGAGCATCGAGTATCTCCGCTACCACTTCCCCGAGCTTCATGGCCGTATTCTTGATGCCGACTTCCTGAAGCTCAATCTCGGGGCACTGTACCCCGACGGGCAGAAGTTCTGTGTGATAGGCAATTACCCCTATAACATCTCTTCCCAGATATTTTTCCATATTCTCGACTACAAGGACCAGGTGACGGCCTGCTCGGGCATGTTGCAACGCGAGGTGGCCGAAAGGCTCGCCGCCCCCGAGGGCACCAAGGCCCGCGGTATCCTGAGTGTGCTGCTTCAGGCTTGGTACGATGTGAAATACCTGTTCACTGTCGATGAGAATGTGTTCAATCCTCCGCCAAAGGTAAAGAGCGGAGTCATAATCATGACCCGCAACGATGTGACATCGCTGGGGTGTGACGAGAAGCTGTTCAAGACGATCGTGAAGACCACATTCGGACAGCGGCGTAAGACGATACGAAATTCCATACGCGGACTGTTTCCGGCCGGGGTGCCGTTGCCGGAATCGCCCCTGCTCGCCATGAGGCCAGAACAGCTCTCGGTGGCCCAGTTCATCGAACTGACCTCACTGCTGGAACAGGCCAAGGGACTGATTGTCCCCGACGAGCCCACCGTAGTAGAAGAATAAGAGGGTGCCACAACCCCTCCTGTAAGTATCCCCCACTTGAGGGGTGAGTGCTCACCTCTCACTTTCATACAGTAGCGAAGAATGAAAGAGTTCAATCAAGAGTATCTGCAGCACCTGCGCAAAATAATCGAGGATCATGCCGACGAAGCGGCCCGCGAGGAGCTGGCCGACCTCCACCCCGCCGACATTGCCGAACTGTACCGCGACCTCGATCTCGAGGAAGCCGAGTATCTGTTCAGGCTTCTCGATGAGGACACCCAGGCCGATGTGCTCATGGAGCTTGACGAGGATGAGCGTTCACTCCTGCTCAGCAAGATGGATGCCGAGGATATCGCCAAGCAGATCGAGCACCTCGACACCGACGATGCCGTCGACATCATCCAGGAGCTGGATGAGGAGGAGCGCGACAAGATCCTCAGCCATATCGACGACGTGGAGCAGGCCGGCGACATCATCGACCTTCTGCAATACGACGAGGACACCGCCGGCGGTCTCATGGGCACCGAGATGATCGTGGTCAACGAAAACTGGAGCATGCCCGAGTGCATCAAGCAGATGAGGATGCAGGCCGAGGATATGGACGAGGTTTACTACGTGTATGTGGTGGACAACGACGACCGTCTCAAAGGCACACTGCCCCTCAAGGAGCTCATCACCCACCCGTCGGTATCCAAGATCAAGCATGTGATGGAGGATGATCCCGTGGCGGTGAAAGCCGACACCCCCATTGATGAAGTGGCTCTCGATTTCGAGAAATACGACCTCGTGGCAATGCCAGTGATCGACTCCATAGGCCGTCTGCTCGGACGCATCACCGTCGACGACGTGATGGACAAGGTGCGTGACTCGAGCGAGCGAGACTATCAGTTGGCATCGGGTCTTACCCACGACGTGGAGAGCGACGACAAACTCTTCGCCCAGACCAAAGCGCGCCTTCCGTGGCTGCTTATCGGCATGATAGGCGGACTGTGCAACTCGTTTATCCTCGGCAAATTCGAGGGAGGTTTCGTGGTGGATCCCGCGTTGGCACTGTTCATCCCGCTCATAGGCGGTACCGGTGGAAATGTGGGTACACAGTCATCGGCTATCGTGGTGCAGGGTCTTGCCAACGGCTCGCTCGACATCAAGAAATCGGCCCGTCAGCTCGTGAAGGAGCTTGGCGTGGGACTGCTCAACGGCGGTATCATCGCCCTCCTTGTATTCATCTACAACTACTTCACTATCGGAGCCGGACATCAGGTCACCACATTTGCCGTGTCGATCTCGCTGTTCTGCGTGGTGATGTTCGCATCGGTATTCGGCACATTCGTGCCCCTTACACTCGAAAAATTAAAAATCGACCCCGCGCTTGCCACGGGGCCGTTTATCTCGATCACCAACGATATCATAGGCATGCTCATCTACATGAGCATATCCTCGTGGCTCATCATTGCATTCCACTAATTGGTCATACGCCTCATGGGGATGCGCCGGCGTGCCTTTTTCTTCTTGGCAGGATACTTTATACTGTCCACCTGGAGTACGGTGACGCCTAACAATCCCTTGCACACAGGCACGGAGACTGAATCGCCGTTGCGCACATTGTTGTAGCGCGAGAGGGGCACCGAGATGGTCTTCGCCTCGCCGTTGCGGAGCATTATCTCCAGACTATATGTGTAGTATTTCTCCCCCGTGGGTATATACCTGCCACGGCGCACACGGCGTGTGCGGTCATGCTCTTGCTTGTAATGGGCGGTCACCACGGCCTTCTCGGTGTGGAGCTTGGACCGATCGGCAAGCATATTGTTGACTCCAAAGAATATAAATGACAGAAAAGCGGCCGTAAACACGGCATGGCATGCAAGATTGAGCCACATGTTGTCGCTTCCGGTTATAAAACGCCACGGCCTCCACATATGCAGACCGGTGGCCGCTCCCACTGCAAGAGTGACCGACGGGACTATCCACCACAAAATGATAGCGTCGCGATAAAGTATCGTTGTCCATATCGACATCACGAGAAACACCACGACCGCGAGGATGATCTTTACGTACTTCATGACTACATTACCGATGAATTATGCTCTTTAATTATGGAATCTGAGAACGGGGCGTTCAATTCGTAATTGAACGCCCCGGAGTATAAACGGTTGTTTATTTTACAGTGATTTCCTGCTGTGATTCGGGCAGATGCACTATGTATCGGCCCGGACGTACATTCACGCGCTGGGTGGCGTTGTCGAATGTAGAGAACGACTCCGGATCCAGTGTTATCTCCACCTTCTCGGTCTTGCCGGCAGGGATATGCACACGCTTGAATCCGCGCATATTCTTCACGGGACCTGAATGGTCGGCGGGACAGCTCACATACACCATCACCACCTCATCGCCATCCATCTTACCCGAGTTGGTCACGGGGACAGTCACCTTGACAGGCTCACCGGCCTTGATAGTGGTGGCCGAATACTTGGGCTTGCCGTAAGTGAATGTGGTGTAGCTCAGGCCATGACCGAAGGGATAGAGAGGCTCACCCTTGAAATAGCGGTAGGTGCGTCCGGCCATGGAATAATCCTCGAAATCGGGGAGCTGGCTGTCGTCCTTGTAGAATGTGATGGGGAGACGTCCGCCGGGATTATAGTCACCGAAAAGCACCTCGGCAACCGCCTGGCCTCCGGCCTGTCCGGGATACCATGCCTGGAGCACTGCGTCACACTCGGCATCCTCGGGAGTGAGAGCCACAGCCGAGCCGGAACAGTTGACGTAGACCACCTTCTTGCCCGCGTCCTTGATCTTCTTGATGAGCTGACGCTGAACGTTGGGGAGCTCGATGCTCTCGCGGTCACCGCCACGGAAACCGGGCACCGACACCTTCATCTCCTCTCCTTCGAGCTGGGGCGAGATACCGCCTACGAATACCACAATGTCGGCATCGGCGAAATCAGGCTCCTCGTTCTTGGCCGAAAGGAGGTCAAATTTCATCACCGCATCCCCCTCAAAATGCTTGAAGCGGATCTCGATATCATTGGTCGAGCCCTTGGAGGCAGTGAAGATATAGGAAGCCTTGTGGTTCTGACGGCCCTCGGGGTGACGCACTATCACCTCCTTGCCGTTGAGGAGCACAGCCTCCTCACCTTTGCTCGACTCGAATTCTATGATGTAGTCGCCATCCTCGGGAGCCACGAACGAGCCCTTGTAGATGCCTGAGAAATTGGTAAGCTCCACGCCGGGGGCAAACACAGTGGCACCGCCACCGTCGAGATTGATAGGTGTGGTGTAATTGGCTGTAGCGACAGGCTTGCCGGTGGTGGAATGTCCGTTCCAGTAGGAAGCATTCATGCCACCCTTGATGTGGCCGAACATCGAAGCCTTGTTATCGCTCACCACATGAGCGCAACCGCGCTCATAGCGGGCATCGGGAACATAACCACGTATTCCCTCGAGCACAGTCACGGTGTGGGCGGGCGATCCGTTATAGTTACCCCACTGCATCACCGAGTCATTGGCATTGGGACCCATCACATATATCTTCTTGCCCGACTTGCGGTCAAGGGGCAGTATGCCGTTGTTCTTGAGCAGGGTCATAGACTTGCGGGCCATATCGAGGGCAAGTGCGGCATGCTCGGGAGTGTTGAGATGGGTCTCGGCTGTATAGCTGTTCCAAGGCACATCGGGGGCGGCATCTATCTCGCCAAGACGGTAACGGTAGTCGAGAAGCTTCACCACAGCCGAGTCGATGGTCGCCTCGGTGATGAGCCCCTGGTCGTAGGCCTTGCGGAGAGCCTTGTAGATGGGTCCGCACTCCAGGTCGGTGCCCGAGATCACGGCGTCGGCACTCGCATGAGCATCCGAGGGGTGAGTGTTGTGGGCCCAGTCGGATATGAAGTCACGTATGGCCCAGCAGTCCGACACGATTATATTCTTGTATCCCCACTCGCCACGCAGTATCTGCTGGAGGAGTTTCTTGCTTGAACAGCAGGGCTCCCCCTCATAGCGGTTGTAGGCACACATCACCTGAGCCACATCGGCATCCACAAGCACCTTGAATGCGGGCAGGTAGGTCTCCCACAGGTCGCGGGGATCGATATCCTTGGCGTCAAATGAGTGACGGTTCCACTCCGGACCGCTGTGCACGGCAAAGTGCTTGGCTCCGGCGAGCGATTTCATATATTTGCCGTCCGCCGGTCCCTGCAGACCGTTGACCACAGCCACGCCCATGCGGGAAGCCAGATACGGATCCTCGCCATAGGTCTCCTGGCCACGTCCCCAGCGGGGATCGCGGAAAATGTTTACATTGGGGGTCCAGAATGCCAGGCCCTGATAGCGTTTCAGGTCGGCACCATCCTTGCGGAAGCCGTTGAACTTAGCACGAGCCTCATCGCTGACCATCTCGAAAGCCTCGCCCACAGCCTCGTCGTCAAATGTGGCGGCCATGCCTATGGTCTGGGGCAGAACGGTTGCGAGACCCGCGCGGGCCACGCCGTGGAGCGCCTCGCTCCACCAGTCAAATGCGGGAATGCCCAGACGGGGGATGGCCGGAGAGGCATTCATCATGAGAGAGATCTTCTCGTCGAGCGTGAGTTTACCGAGCATATCCTCGGCTTTTTCCCGTGAGGTCTGCGCCCACGAGCTCATCGCACCAAGCATCAGCACTGTGATGAGTGTTAGTTTTTTCATGGAATGTCAAATAGTTATATAATTGTAGTTTTTACATTATCTCCCGCAAAGATAATAATTATATTCCATTTCACAAAGCCGTAAAAACTCTCAACCTGAATTTTTCAATGCCAAACGCGTTTCAGCATATTCAGCAACACATTTTTCTCCTTAATTTTTGGGATGGTGCGCATATACCGCTGATCGGGTCTCAACGCTGTGCGCTGTCCATCATGGTCAATGGAGTCGACCCGGGCGATGAGTTCACGCACGGCAGGCTGCAATGGCGGAGCCTCGGGCGGTGCCACAATGTCAGCTCCAAGAGTCGTGCCCGACAGCCGCGCAAGTTTCTTGGCCTGTGACGTAGTGATGTATTTCCTGTCGGTGATATATATTTCGGCATATGTGTTCACATAGAACGGCTCATCATGCCTGAACACCTGAAAGAGACTCCATCCCCTCCCTTTGGTGTCGATATTGCACGATATTCCCGATATATTCTCGGCCATAAGCATGGATTCCCCTATATCGTCAAACGAGATCTTGATATCGAAGCGATTGAAGTCCACACTTCCGTGCATGAACGCATCCATGTCGGGCACCCACTTCCTGTTTACGCTGTCGGCCAGGACATCGGCCTGCAATGTCACCGATTCGCCGTTGCGATGCCACATCGACGCTACACCATATTTGCCATATACAGTGTCGCCGGCCTCGGATCTGCGCCTGAGCCCTAAAGGCATAGGCACTCTGTCGACCACACCCACTCGGTCAGACCACGAGAAATGTTGCCGGTAATAATCGCTCACGCTGTCGAGCCCATAGCGGGTGGTGAAACGGAAATACGACCGGCTTGCCAGAAGCCGTGGCGATGACCATCCGCGGAAACTCCGCCGGGCCTTCTTTGTGGGTATCATGAAATCTACCGCCTTTTCACGAAACAGCGTCACAGTGTCGGTGACCGATGTGAGGGTGGAATATTCCCTCACGTATCCCTTGAGGTGCAACACCTCATTTTTGCCGACGCTCACCGTCACTTCAGGCAGGGCTAATGTCATCTTACTCAATCTCACACGGGAATCTCCATCGGGGCGGGCCACTGTGGCCGGGGTATATCCTATATAGTGTATCGTAAGCGGATAGGACGACGGTTTCAGATCGGGCAGTTCGCCACGGTCCGAGGTCATTCCTGCCGGTTTGCCGTTACGGTCCAGCACCGAAGCCTTGGCCAACGGCTCACCGCTGACCGAGTCCACCACTATGATTCTCTCGCCCGAGAATGCCGTCAAAACCGACATCCACAGAAGGATACCAAACACTATATATCTGTATATCATGCAATATAAAGCTAAATGCGTGGGGCAAAGATAAGCAAAACACATATTTTTCGTAACTTTGCCTCTCTCTTCTTCATCTTTTTTTAGAGTATTTACACTTAAGTAACTATATTATGAAGTACCGCTATACCACATGGGGCACATGCTCCCGCCAAATTGACATCGAGATTGAGGACGGAGTGATCAAGGAAGTGAAATTCATGAACGGATGCCACGGAAATCTCAAAGGAATAGGCCGGCTGATAGCAGGAATGAAACCTGCCGATGTAATCGGGAGGATCGACGGGATAATATGCGGTCACAGGGAGACCTCATGCCCCGATCAGCTCGCCCGCGCACTTAAAATGATTGCCTCAGGCGAGCTCCAACCTGTGGAATGAGGATTTTTGGTAACTATCGAGGGATTTTTGGTAAAACTTAGGCCGATGAAATATGTTAACTTTGTAGTGGCCTGATCTATGGCCCCTACTCTGAAAAATAATCATCAAAAACAGTTCCCTCATCTATGGAAATAAATCTCAAGAAAATACACTCTCCCGCCGACATCAAGGGGCTTAGCCTCGATCAGCTCTACACCCTGAGCGGCGAACTCCGTGCCGCCCTCATGCGCAAACTCGCCGCCCACGGCGGACACGTAGGCCCCAACCTCGGAGTGGTCGAGGCCACGGTGGCATTGCATTACGTGTTCGATGCTCCCAAGGACAAGATAGTGTTTGATGTCTCGCACCAGAGCTATGTACACAAGATGCTCACAAGCCGTATCGAGGCATTCCTGGACCCGGCCCGATATGACGAGGTGACAGGCTTTACCTGCCCGGGCGAGAGCGAGTATGACCTCTTTGAAGTAGGCCACACCTCCACCTCCATCGCACTGGCCACCGGACTTGCCAAGGCCCGCGACCTGGAAGGAGGCAAGGAGAATGTAGTGGCTTTCATCGGCGACGCATCACTCGGCGGAGGCATGGCTCTCGAAGCCCTCAACTATGCACCCGAACTGAAATCCAACCTCATCGTGATCCTCAACGACAACCAGATGTCGATAGCCGAGAATCACGGCGAACTCTACACCCATCTGGCCGAACTGAGAAAGAGCAACGGCACTTGCGAGAACAATATATTCAAGGCCCTGGGCTACGAATACATCTATGTTGAAGCCGGAAACGACCTGCGCGCCCTCATCCAGGCCTACAAGGCGGCCAAGGATCAGGACCGCGCTGTGCTGGTACACATCAACACAATGAAGGGTATGGGACTGCCCTGTGCCGAGGCCCACAAAGAGACATTCCATTTCAGCGCTCCGTTTGACCTCAAGACCGGCGCCTTCACCCACCCCATGAGCGGGGAGAGCTACGACGACATCTTCGCCCAGACCATGCTCAAGCGTGTGCGCGAGGACAAGAAAGTGGTGATGATGAACGCAGGCACCCCGGGAGCCATAGGCTGGGACGAAGAAGCACGAAAGGCAGCCGGAAGCCAGTATGTGGACGTGGGCATAGCCGAGCAGGATTGTGTGACCATGGCCGCCGGACTCGCCAAGGGTGGTGCCAAACCGGTGATGGGCGTGGTGTCGACATTCGTACAGAGGGCCTATGACCAGCTGTCGCACGACGTGGCGATCAATAATCTCCCCGTCACTGTGGTGGAATTCTACGCCAGCATGTTCGGCATGAACGACATCACCCACTTGGGATTCTTCGACATTGCCATGATCTCCAATATCCCCAATATCCGTATGCTCGCGCCGGCCTCGGCCGAGGAGTATACCGCGATGCTCGCCCGGGCACTCGACGCGCCCGAGGGGCCGGTGGTGATACGTACCCCCGGTGGACGCGTGGTGCATCAGGATACTCCCGTGAATATGGATTTCACCCGCTATGACGTGGTGGAGCAGGGAGCCGACGTGGCCATCATAGCCGAGGGCCCGTTCCTGGCCATAGCCCGCGAGGCAGCCGCCATGATGCGCGACAAGGGGGTGACTCCCACGGTGATAAATCCCCGTATTCTCTCGCAGGTCGATGCACAATGCCTCGATTCGCTCAAGGACTACCGCCTCGTCATCACCGTAGAGGACGGCATAGTCGACGGCGGATTCGGACAGAAGGTGGCCACATATCTCGGCAATGCCCCTGTCAAGGTCACCTGCCTCGGACTCAAGAAAGAGTTTGTGGACCGCTTTAATGTCAAGGAGCTTATGGAGGCCAACGGCCTGACTCCTCAACAGATCGCCGATCTGGCCTAAGCATCTGAATCGATCACTTTATATCAATCACCGTCCGGACGTTTTTCAACCCCATCCGGACGATGCTTTTTATTTTTTTGTATACCTTTGCAGAATACACCACCATATCAATTGATATTCATGAAAATCATCGCATCGCTTGCCTTAGCATTGGCTACAACCCTGACTCTGCATGGACAAACCCGCACCGTGGTCAATCCCGACTTCGATTCCAATACTGCAAATATAAACTTTTCGATCACCGAGGTCGCCCTCTCCGACTCCGCTACCGCAGTGAAGGCCGACATATACCAGCTCCGCAATAATTGGGTGAGACTCGTGCCGGGTTGCTACCTGCACGGGAGATCGACCGGAAAGAATTATCCAATGAGGGAGATACGTGGAATGGGAGCCGGCGAGAAGGTGACTATGCGTGACTCCACCTATATCTCCACCTCCATGATATTCCCCCCGCTTGACAAGGCCGACACGGTGTTTGACTTCATCGAGCCGGGCGGATGGGAGATCACGGGTCTGAAGCTCAACTCTCCCGAAAACAACGCCCCGGTCACTCATGTGAGCGGAACTGTCAACGATAACCCCGATTGCTCATGGCTGATACTCGCCGAGGCCAACAAGGATATCCGCGTAAACAAATGCCGGATCATACCGGTGAGGGAGGGGAAATTTGAATTTGACCTCAAATCACCCGACCAGATTGTCTACAGCCTGTCGCCCGGCAATGAATATCTTAACGGCTCATGGCGATCGACATTCTTTTTTACCGAAGGCGGTGATGTAGAGATAACAATCGGCGACAGGGAGAGCCCTATAACCGTGACCGGAGGAAAACTGACTCAGGAACTCTCCCGCCTGGAAGATCGCAACAGCGAGATCATCAATACGCGTGTGGGGAATAATCCCAATAGTATCCGCTTCAACGAGATGCTGGACACCGAGGAGGCCTACACCGAAGATTTCAAGAATATAATGAGCGAGATGGGCCGGCTCCGCAGAAATAACATCACCCCGAGCGACAGCCTCTTTGAAAAGTTCAATAACCTGGTCTCTAACGATAACCACTACACGCCCGAAGCACGTCAGCTAAAGGAGAATATAGATAATTTAGTGTTGCAAATCCAGAATGAATGGGTTGACACCCTCGGGACAATAAAAAGTCCAGTGGCACTGTTTATGTTTGCCCGAAACATGATGTTCGCCGCTCCTTCGGCCGAAAGGACCCTTGAGGTGTTCTCCCGGGAGTTTGCCGACACACTCACCGATCACCCCTATCATAAGTACCTGAGCGCACTGGCCAATGCCAGGACGGCTGTGCCGGGCAACAAGTATCCGGATTTCACAGCCCCCGATCTCAACGGAAACATGTTGACGCTTTCCGAGCTGATCAATGGCAAGGTTGCCGTGATCGACCTGTGGGCGTCGTGGTGCGGACCGTGCCGCCGACACTCCATGGCCATGATACCTATTTATGAGAAATACAAGGACAAGGGATTCACAGTGGTGGGTATAGCTCGCGAGAACGGCTCAACCAAGGCTATGGAAAATGCGATAGAAAGGGATGGATACCCGTGGACCAATCTTGTGGAGCTCAACGACCGTGCCGGCATATGGTCGAAATACCAGGCCGGGAACGGCGGTGGTAAAATCGTTCTCGTTGACCGGAACGGCACCATTATCGCCGTAGACCCTACGCCCGAGGAAATCATCTCGGCGATAGGTGAATGAACGAATTAAGAGGTTGCCTGACGGCAACCTCTTACTGTATTTATTATATCTACTATAGCTGTCCCTGCTCGATGAGGGTGGCCACGCGCTCGATGATGGCATCCTTGCGGTCCTTGTCGGGCTTGTAGGATGTGCGCAGATTCACGCCGAACAGCCGGCCGAACGTCTGCCAGAATCCGGCACGGAACGACCCGAGGAAAGCTTTCAGAATATTGTAGCTCGACTGATTGGTCTCGCGATTGATGAGTTTAACGAGCATCTGAGCCTGGCTCTTGGTAAACTTCTTCAACACGGGCTTGTACTGCTCAAACACCGCTCCCTCCATCTTCTTGAGATGCTCCTCGCGCTCTTTCTGAGTTGGGAAAGTCTCGATGTATTCGTAAGTCTCGATGAGGGTCTCGCAGATGAGTTTGGCATACGGGAGGGTCTTGCGCACGTCGCGGACCGTCTTCCAGTAGAATTGCTCCTCCTTCTTGTTCTTGAACTTCATGGGAGGGAACACGGTCACGTCCGAGAGCACCAGCATCAGCTGCTCCTCCCCATCCTCTCCGGGGAAGAAATAGTAGCCCTCGAGGGCACGTTTGCGCGCACCGCGGGCCTCGATCTCCTCGGCTGTGGGGACATCGGTCACCACCTGCCCCACGGCATCGGAAGCCACGAGCAGGATCAACATGATGAATATGTAGCGCAATGGTGAGGGCATATCTTTATAACAACGTATCTCTTAACGTGTTTATTGCATTGCCCTGAGGAAACGGGCTATTCTTCCTTGCGGGGCACAGGGGGATAGTCGACGGTGTAATGGAGTCCGCGCGATTCCTTGCGTTCCTTGGCCTGACGCATGATCAGGTAGCCGACGTTTATGATGTTGCGCAGCTCGCATATCTCACGCGATGCCTTGGAGCACTTGAACAGTTTTTCAGTCTCCTCATACAGAATGTCGAGACGGTTCCAGGCGCGGTCGAGGCGGAGGTTGGAGCGGACGATGCCCACGTAGGTACCCATGATCTGACCCACCTCCTTGATGCTCTGGGTGATGAGCACCATCTCCTCGGGGTGACGTGTGCCCTCGTCGTTCCATTCGGGTACGTCGGTGCGGAAATCATAGTGGCCCACCTGCTCCATGGCATGGCGGGCGGCGGCGTCGGCATAGACAACGGCTTCAATGAGCGAATTGGAGGCCAGACGGTTGCCTCCGTGGAGTCCGGTGCATGAGCACTCGCCCACGGCATAGAGGCGACGTATGGAGGACTCGGCGTTGGTGTCGACTTTGATACCGCCACACAGGTAGTGGGCTGCCGGAGCCACTGGTATATAGTCCTTGGTGATGTCAATGCCGAGCGACAGACACTTGGCATAGATGTTCGGGAAATGCTTCTTGGTCTCTTCGGGGTCCTTGTGGGTCACGTCGAGATACACATGGTCGTCGCCGTGGAGCTTCATCTCCGAGTCGATGGCGCGGGCCACAATGTCGCGCGGGGCGAGCGAAAGGCGCGGGTCATACTTGTGCATGAACTCCTCGCCGGCCTTGTTGCGGAGCACGGCTCCGTAACCGCGCATGGCCTCGGTGATGAGGAACGAGGGGCGGTCGCCGGGATGGTAAAGGGCTGTGGGGTGGAACTGTATAAATTCCATATCCTTGACGGTGCCCTTGGCGCGGTACACCATGGCTATTCCGTCGCCGGTGGCTACAAGAGGATTGGTAGTGGTCTGATATACAGCACCTACGCCTCCGGTGGCTATGAGGGTGACTTTGGAGAGGAATGTGTCGACTATGCCGGTGTCGGTGTCGAGCACATATGCGCCGTAGCATGTGATATCGGGGGTGCGGCGGGTGACGATCTTGCCAAGATGATGCTGGGTGATGATCTCGACGGCGAAATGATGTTCGTAGACATCGATATTCTTATTGGCGCGGACGGCTTTTATGAGCGAATCCTGGATCTCGAAGCCGGTGTTGTCGGCATGGTGGAGGATGCGGAACTCGGAATGTCCCCCCTCACGGTGCAGGTCGAAGGATCCGTCCTCCTTCTTGTCGAAATCCACACCCCAACGTATCAGTTCGTTGATCTGGGCGGGGGCATTTCTCACCACTTTCTCGACGGCCTCGGGGTCGCTGAGCCAATCACCGGCCACCATAGTGTCATGAATGTGTTTGTCGAAATCATCGACTTCCAGATTGGTCACCGAGGCTACCCCGCCCTGTGCGAGAGCCGTATTGGCCTCATCGAGTGTGGTTTTGCACACAAGAGCTACAGTGCCGTGTCCGGCTACCTTGAGGGCAAAGCTCATACCCGCGATGCCCGAGCCTATAACGAGATAATCATATTTGCGTGTCATGGTTCACAGCGTTGACGGCGCGTCACCTGAGTATGATTTCTGCCTCCATGTCATGTGAGGAGTCAATCACAATTTCCTGGCGCGTCATATTTTCCGGACGCAAAAATACACAAAAAGGATGAATTCGCCACATCCGTGCACCACAAAATTTAGATAGAAGATAGCGTATTGGGGATTAGTTTTTGACCAGAGTGCCAGAGATCAAGTATAGAGGGAAAAGTATAAAGTATAGGGATTAGATTTTTAGACCATTGTTTTTTTATAGACCAGAGTTCTATAGATCTATTTTTATATATATAATGGCTCCTGCCCGTCACGGGTGGGAGTCATTTTTTGTAGTAATTGTAGCAGTATGTCAAGGGGCTCTTGCCGAGCTGCGGGGGAGTTTATAGGTTTAGAAGTTTATAGGTTTATGAGCTATCCTTTTTGGCAATGAATACTATTTTGTAGCTCTACTATTTTCTGTAACCTTATTGCTGGTTCCGGTGGGAACGGCGGAGGTCGGCTCTCCGCTTAGGTGGGTATGGGTGGTCGGGGGATTGGTGCATCGTCTGCCGGGTGGCCTTGCGGGCCCTCGCGGGTGGGCAGGCTCCAGCGGAGGATGGACGTTGGGTCGGTGAGGACGAGGATGGCGGTCTCGACCGGGGGCTCGGGTTTCGGGGGACGTTGTGTGGTGTGCCCCTGCATGCCGAGGTAGAAGAAGGCGGGAATCTGTTCCCTGTCGACGTTTATGTGTATGACAAGGAAGCCTATGCCGCACAGCAGTGGAAAGAGTGCGGAGCAGAGGCTGAGGAATTTCCCGGGGTCGGGTTGCATTGGTGAGTAGCCTTTGTATTCCTGTGCGTTGAGCAGGAGCATGAAGGCGGGTGAGGTGCCTCGGACGCTGTCGGGGCGGGAGTAGGAGGCGTAACGGATGCGTTTGTGCAACGTTTTGACCTGCCGGCGGGTGTAGCCTGTATATTCAGGATACATTTTGCCGAATTCTCTATCTTTTCCTTCTTTGGAGAGGTAGAGGAGTGCGGTTGCGCCCTCGGGGGATGTTGCGAGGCGGTAGTCGAGATATGAGCGGAGGAGTTCGGTTGAGTCGTAGCCTTTTGGGTCTACGATTACGATCGGGCGCGGGCGGGATAGTCGGCGGGCGCGTTCAAGCCGGGATATGACGTTTTTCTCGACGGGGGTTAGTTCCCGGCCGAGAAATCGTGAGAATTGGTGACACCAGATGTCGGGTCGCCGGATTCGTTTTGTCAGGTGGGTTACCTTGTGGCTCGTTGGTTTCATATCAACGGCAAAGGTAGGTTACCGGGGAGGGTGATATGGTGCGATAATGTCGTGTATCGGGTGGAAATTTTAAGACCAGAGGGCCAGAGATCAAGTATAGAGGGAAAAGTATAAAGTATAGGGATTAGATTGTTGGATCTGAGGGTTTAGACCAGAGGGCCAGAGGTATTTGGGTTTAGACCAAAGAACAAGAGAATTTTAGGGAAATATTGGTGGGTTATAGGAGGTTAGGGAGGTGGACGCGGGAATTATAGGACGTCTTCGACGCCCATTTTGGTATGTGTTTCATTTTCCCCACGCCTCGGGATCGCGCAAATCTTGCCCTGACGGGCGATTTGCACGTTCCCTCGTGGTGGGGCTTCAATTATATCGCCTCTTCGAGGCTTGGTGGGTAGGATGGCCTGCGGGGATTTATTGATCTAAAAATCTAATCCCTATACTTTATACTTTTCCCTCTATACTTGATCTCTGGCCCTCTGGTCTAAAAATACGGTCTAAAGACCTATTGTCTATACTCTATACTTTTCCCTCTATACTAAAAAATCACTCTCTATACTAAGAGTACTAAAAAAGGAGATCGAGGATTTTTTGGAGGGCGGGGAGGTTGCGGGGATCGGCGTTGACGTCCAGGAGGTTACCATTGCGGTCGATGAGACGGTAGGAGGGATAACCACTCACTTTCAGGTATTTCTCGATGAGCTGTTGCTGATCGGCGGGGAGATTGTAGTGGAAACAGTTGTCGCCCTTGACCTGATATTCCTCTATGACATTGCGCCATGCTCCCTCGGGACTGTTGTTGGCGAGGTAGATATACACCATATCGTAGGGTGCCAACTCGGCATACTCTTTCTGCGACTCAGCGAGCGCGGCACGGCACGGGGCACACCATGTGCCCCACACGTCGACAAGGATTATCTTTCCTTTATGGGGTGCGATGATGCTGTCGAACAACACCCGTCCATCCTGCACACTCTCATCAACCGGAATAGAGAGCGGTGTCAAGGGTGATGCACCTTTGGCCCGGCGCTCAAGCTCGGCATATTTCTCATTCTTGGCCAAGAGGGCTTCCAGCATGCCAGGGAGCTTGATATTCTCGCGTAGACACTCCACAGCCTCGGGCTCAAGCGACTGACGCGAATTGTCGATAGCCTCATATCCGCGATGAGTAGCCCAGATGCTGCGCAGGTCCTCATCGACTCCGAGCGAATCCATGAAAGCGACGCCCGCGGTGATCTCCTTGATCAAGAACATGGAAGGAACCATACGGAACAAACCTTTTTTCTCGGCTATGGAATCAAGGTCAGGGTTCTCGGCCAACAGCTTCTCACGGATCTTGCCCATCTCGGCTGTCGACAATGTGATATTGGCCGTGTCCTTGCGCACATGGTCGTCGATGAAATCGGAAATAGAAGTGAATACATCGCGATGCAATGAGTAGGGCTTGTGGCGGTGATTGGCGAGTATGCCGGCAAGGTAGGAGGCTACGCTGTCGGTGAGCTTAAAACCGGGAGTGCCGAAACGGGCCTGGCCGAGATCTACGGCATACATATTGTAGAGATGCGCCTCATACTGATCCCTGAACCGACGGGAGAGCATGGGATGAGCCTCACACAGATCACTGAGCATCCCGAGGTGCATATTCAGTTCGGAATCCACGGCGGGGAGGTAAGCATCGATACCACGCTGAGCGAGGACATCGCGGATCCCGTAGGACTGCCATGGCAACGGATAGGCCAACAGTTCGTTCTGAACCCGGCAATCGGGGCCCATGAACAGTTTCTGCCCGCGACCGAAATCATAGAGCAGATAATAGGTCATGCCCGGCTCGAGGACGGTGCGGATGAAGGTGTTTTTCCAGTCCATGAAACACTCCATGGTGTTGCGCAACGGCACCTTAAGTTCAAAACGGCCCAGGGAATCGACCTTGCATGAAGCCTCCTCGCCATATCTGTCAGAAACAAGATCGCCAAATGACAGAGAGTAGAGATTTATTTTCTTGGGTGAGTCCTTAAGCCATCCTCTCACTATGGCAGTGTCGCCGTCAACGTACCGGTTGTCGATAAATTCCGCGCGGGTATCGGCTATGGGATAGTCGGGCAAAGTGCGGCCGGTGATCATGGAGCAGGTGGTCTCGCGCTTGCCAACGGTGATCTTGCGGCATCCCTTCTTCAGTTTGCCTATTTTTACCGTGAGGGTCTCGGATCCATCGGTGATCTCAACCCGTGACGAATTGCCGGGGCGAGCGTCCCCGACATAATCCCAGAAGCGGGAATCGTATATGACCCCCTCATCGAAAAATCCGATCTCCCACCGGCCGGTGCGTTCGTCGCGCCAGGTGCTGGGGAGGAGCTGACGGGCAGTGACAGCGGGATCGGTGATGCCACGGATATAAGTGTCATCGCTCTCCCAAAAGTCGAATTTCTCCGTACCCTCGGGCAGAGGCTTGAAATGCAGTTTGAACGTCCTGGGGGTATAGTCCTGACATACCGACTTCTTGCCAAGCTCGATTCCCTCGGCCCCTATCAAGGCATATTTCCTGTCTCCGGCAATGAGATGGGATTCGGGAGATATAAGGAACCAATAATTGGCTCGGAACATCACCTCGAAAGTCACGGTGGTGGTGTCGGGGGCAAACTCGACCCTCATGGGGGTGACATTGCAGATGAAATATCCGTCATGATTGTTGGGGTTATAGTCGGCTACGGGATTCTCCCACACCACAGGCGACTTGGCCATAGATGCGAGCGACAGTGTGATGAGAAGGAGGGCAATAGCAAGCAGTCTTTTCATTGGTAAAACGATTGGAAGCACAAATATACGGAATTTCTCCAATCATTCAGCGAAAAATCACAGGTATATATATAAGAAGCGGGCCATCTCACGATGGCCCGGTATCTTTAACCTTAAATCTAATACCATGAAAACACAGTGCAAATAATAGTAACTACATCATTATAACACGGCGTTATGGAAATGGTTTAAGGGGAATTCGGTTTTTAACCTTTGTTAACCAAACGATCAGTTATTCTCAGTCTTGTAGTAATAGGTGAGATTAGCTGATACGTGGCAAGGCTCGATAGGCTTGGTGGGCTGAAGAGCCTTTAAATCAGCGTCGAACTCAAGAGAGGTCACGCCCGAGGGAACCGAGGTGCTCACCTTTATATTGGAGAAGCTGCAATCCTTGATCTCGCCTGCCGAATCCTTCACCTTGATAGCCTCGCCCTCCTCGGTCACGATAGAGAAACCGTAAGGGGTGATATTGACGGGAAGATTCTCGGCATAGATAGTCATGTCGCTCATGTTCTCAGAGAAGCTGGCATTGTAGATCCACAGAGCCGCGGTGTACTTGGTAGCATCGGTCTTGTCGGCGGTAAGAGCGATAGCCACAACCGAGTCGTCGGACTTGTAATCCTCGCCCGAAGCATTCTCACCGGTGGGATGAGCCATCACGTCACCGAGCAGGAAGTAGGCGGTGGGGAATGCGGTGAAACGGTAACGGCCGTTCACGCTGAAGTTGATATCGAAGATGGGGGCATAGACGTAGCCGGTGGGAAGTTGGATGGTGCGCTCAACGACACGCATATTAAAGTTGTTGAACACATACTGCTCGGCCACACCCTCGGGAGTGAGGAGCGAGCCTTTGAGGCTATAGCTGTAGTCCTTGTTATCGAAAGTGAGAGGCATGGCGGGGAGCTTGAACGAGAGGGGTGATCCGTTGGAGCCGAACTTGATACCAGACATGCTCGCAGTGCCCTGGAGATTGATGAGGTCGAGGACAAAGGTGTAGTTAGGAGCGGGAGAAATGAAATAATCACCGGTCTCGGAGTCAGTGACCATGTTGAAGCACTGGTTGCCTCCGTAGTTGAGGGTGGATTCCTGCTTGTTATTATTGTCGGAACTCAAGCAGGATGAGGTGGCGAACAGAAGTGCCGGCGCCATGAGCGCGGCGATGAGAGTAGACTTATTCATTGGATTATTATAAAGTTCGTTGTTAAGTGATTGGTATTGTGTTTTACTGTCAGGGCGACCTCGCGGGCATACATGCCCCTGCGCGCCTCTACAATAAACGTAGAGGAGTGGTGCATATTGTGCGACATGGGACAAGGGGCTCATAAATAAAGTTAACGAAATGTCAATAAACCTTTTAACCCCTGCATGGCCACGGGAGGCGAGATCAATTGGACGCGAAGTTGACGCGTAGGGTGATACCACCGCGCACAGGCTTGCCACGCTGCATGAAATTATTGCCGATGGACTCGTAGCGGAACACGTTGAAGCGGGTGTCAGTGAGATTCTTGCCCCAAATGTCGAGCGAATAGCGTGAGTGCTCGAAGCGGATGGAGGCACCCAGCTCGGCATAGAACGGCTGACGGTAGAGGTTGAGCTCGTCCCAATAGATCGATCCGGTGCCACGGAGCGATGGAGCGAAGCTGATGGCATCGACAAAGCTCGACTTCACCGGCAGACGGTAGGCGGCCGAGAGGAAGAGGGTGTTGGAGGGAGCATAGGGAACACGCTTGCCCGAGAGATCATCGTCGCCGTCAAAGAAATGGCGGAAAGTGGCGTTGGTGTAGCCGTAGGCCAGATCGAAACGCCAACGGGGCGTAGGGTTGTAACGCAAAGTGAGCTCAGCTCCGAACGAACGGGTGCGGCCGGCATTGGTCATCATGCGTCCGGTGGAGATCCCCTCGGGGAACACTGTCACCTGCTGGTCGCGCACATCGATGAAGAACGCCGAGAAAGTGGAGTAGACACGCCCCTCATCGCATGATATATGTCCGCCAAGCTCGTAATTCCAGCTCACCTCGGGCTTATAGGACACATAGTCGGCAGCTGTGTATTCCACCTGCGAGCCTGATGCATCGGTCTCGGCAACGCCCGCGGGACGGCCGGAACCGGAACCCGATCCGGAGCCACCGCCCATCATGCCACCCATGAGATCCCCGGCCTCCTTCTTCATGACATCGATCATCTCCTGCTTGAGGAAGTCGCTGAACATCTGCGTGTTGAATCCGCCCGACTTGTAGCCCTTGGCCACAGAGAGGAATATGGCCGAGTTCCTGAGATTGTATGTGACGCTCAGCTTGGGGAGGAACTGCTTGAACGACTGCTTCATGCGGCCGTTCTCATCGATATTGGCCGGGAGAGAAAACTGTATCGGACGGGGGAGCTGGGGCAGGTTGACGGTGCCGTTGGCCCCGGTGTTGCAATAGCTGTGGTACGAGAGGACCGTGTGCTCGTAATCGAGTCGCATGTTGAGCGAGAAGGTCCATCGGCGCCAATCGTAGGAGCTCTGGTGATAGATGGCCGCGCCGTTGACGTGGTGGCGGAAGTCACTGCCCAGGAGAAACTGATCCTCATCCCATGCCATGGTGATGAAGGGTGGCAAGTGCTTACCCATCTCCTTAAGAATTATATTGTCGATACCGTCCTCCTTGAATGTGACGGGGGCGTTCATGGTACCGTATTTATAGAAGCCGAATACACCGGCCAGCCAGGAGTAGTTGCCCACGGTGCCACGGAACACGAGGTCCTGGGTGATGCTACGGTCGTGCTGACGCTGGGTGAGATTGAAGTAGCTGTCGGGCAGGAAGTCCTGGTCGAGAGTCATGTTGTCGCTCAGGTACTGCAATCCGGTGATGGATGCGATCGAGAAGCCTTCGCCGGCCCATTTCACAGTGAGGCCGTCGGTCACCGATGTGCGACGGTAGAAACAGGTGTCGTTATAGTTGATCTCACCCGTCTCCACGTAGGCATAGGGGTAGCCGTTCTGACGGGAATGTCCGGCCGAGAGCACGTTTTCGAGACTGAGACGCTCGTTGGGACGCCACACGGTGCGCCAGCGGCCGTTGTAATCGGTGGATGCGTCGGCCTTTTTCCCGTTATAAAGATTACGGTAATAGCCGTGGGTGTGGGAGGCATAGGCATTGAGGCTCATGCCCAGGCGCGGGGCGAGCTTGTGGTAGATGCCCACACCCGCACGGTAAGCCCCGGGCAGACTCCCCTCGGCCATCACTCTCACTCCCTGCCACGACATGGGCGAGAGGGTGTAGACATTGATGAGGCCGGCTATGGTGTTACGGCCATAGAGGGTGGACTGGGGACCGCGGAGCACCTCGATGCGCTCGATGTCGAGCATGTCGAAATCGTAGCCGTTCTTGTTGAGATAGGGCACATTGTCGACGTTGAGTCCCACGGCGGGCTGGTCGATGCGGGCACCGATACCGCGGACATATATCGAGGAGGTCATTTTCGATCCGTAGTCGGGCATGTAGAAATTGGGTGCTATCTCGCTCACGCCTTTCATGCCGGCCACATTGTAGCGCTCGATCTCCTGCCTGTTGATAGTAGTGACCGTAACCGGCTGACGCAACAGCGAGAACGCCTGCTTGATGGCGGTGACGCTGACCTCGCCGAGCGAGAGGGCCGAGGTGTCGGCCGGTGCATATACCGGTTCAGCAATCTCCTCGGCCATGACGGGCGTCAATCCGGAGAGCAATATACAAATGGGAATCAGGTGTTTACGTATCATACCGCTATCAGCAGGAATAAGTTTTGAAAAATGAGTTGCAAAAGTACGTAAAAATAGCGGCTTTTTTGTGTAGTTTTTGTTAAATCTGTCACGACGGCTATATCCATCGGTTAAATAATCATTACTTTTGCAGGAAACAATCGATACCCATGAAGAAACGTAACATTCTCGGCGCGCTGATGCTCGCCTTGTCGGCGATGCTCATAAAAGCCCATGCCGGCGATTACTCACATTATTATACCGATATGCTTGTCGAGGTCAGGCAGGTGACCCCTATATCATTTCCCGACCGCTCGACCTCCATCACCCGCCACGGAGCCAAGGGGGACGGCGTGAGCCTGTGTACCGAAGCCATCCAGGGAGCTATCGACTCGCTCGCCACCCTGGGCGGAGGACGGGTGGAGATACCCATGGGTGTGTGGCTCACCGGCCCGATAGAGCTGAAAAGCAATATCAATTTAGTGGTGGCGAAGAATGCGATACTGTATTTCTCGCCCGACAAGGAGCTGTACGTAGAGCCTAACCCCAAAGCGTCGCGCGTGAAGCCGTGCATCACGGCCAACCGTTGCACCAATATCGGTATCACCGGCGAGGGAATCATCGACGGCAATGGCGCCCAGTGGCGTCCGGTGAAGCGCGGGAAGGTGAGCGATGTGGAGTGGCGCGACTTCAAGGCCATGGGAGGCGTGGAACGCCAGGACGGATCGCTGTGGTATCCGTGGGAGATGAAATCGGGATACCCCGACGTGGCCAAGACTCCCGAGAAGCAGGAGAAGATGAGAAACGACCTGTTCAGGGTGTTTCACTGCGAGAATATCCTGCTCACCGGGGTGACGTTCCAGAACGCTCCCAAGTTTCACGTGCACCCGTTCAACAGCCGCAACATCATCATGGACGGAATCACTGTGAGGTGTCCCTGGAACGCTCAAAACGGTGATGCCATCGACCTCAGCGACTGCCATCAGGCGCTGATAGTCAATTCAATTGTCGATTGCGGGGATGACGGCCTGTGCATGAAGAGCGGGACCCGCAAGGAGGACACCGATATCAACGGTGTGGCCGATGTGCTGATACAGGACAATATAGTGTATCACGCCCACGGAGGGTTTGTGATAGGCAGTGAGGATATATGCGGTATCGACCGTGTGGTGGTGAGGCGATGCTCATTCTCGGGTACGGACACCGGCCTGAGATTCAAGAGCGCTATAGGGCGTGGCGGAAAGACCAAGGATCTGTACATAAGCGATATAATGATGGCTGATATAAGGGATGCGGCAATCACATTTGAATGCTCGTATGCCGACCGCCCGGCCGGATCCAAAGCCGGTGACGCACCGGTGATCAAGGAGGTGAAGAATGTGCCCGAGTTTACCGACATTCACATCAGCGACGTGATATGCCGGGGGTGCAAGACCGGCATCAAGGCATCGGGTATCGAGGGGATGGACTGCGTGCACGACATCGACATCACCGACTGCACCATAGTGTACCGCTCCAAGGCCACCGACATCGACGAGTCCACCGCCCGCCTCACCCTCACCAACGTGCGCCTTATCCCCAACACAAAATCCGGGGAATAAGACTGTTGAGACATTGGGCAGAAACATATTGCCCCCCCACTCGATCGATAATGCCACGCCGTCTTTGACGGATATACTATGTATTTATCAGCCTCAAAAGCATTTACCATTAGTTGAAAATCAATGATGGATAAGTCCTATCATTGTTTCGTCAAAACGAAAAATTACTCTAATCCAAAAATCCCTTATGGATGGATTCTTAGGGAATTCTCCTAACTGCATTGTCAAGTCAATACTTAAAATTCTCGAACACATCCAAAAGTAATTCTTTGGAATCCGAATTTAAAGAGTGCTTTCTGAGAAATCCAACTCGTATGTCACACCTTTATCTGATTTTGAAAATTTGCCAACGCAAATCAGTTCTGGAAAATCAGATGTCCAAAAAGGAATTTCAACAACATCCCCCTGTGCCAGGTTGAGTGTTACACAAAGATTATTTGCTTCTTTCTCACATGCTTTTTTCAGAGCCTCAAAGCTGTCCTCTGCATGTCCACAGCGAATTGATTCAGGATTTGATTTCATGAAATTTATTTTTAATATATTTGTCTGATCCATCTTTTTTTATTCTCCATTCCCCACTGCACATGCCAAGTTCTTCCGCTGTATTTATCCAGAAGTACAAACTGATACATATTTGGAGTAGGATATAATTCAAATGTTCCTATAACTGAGTTCCAGGATAAATCATCTCTATTTATTGATACAGAGCCCTCCTTATCCCTATCAAGAGACCATTGGACTTGTTCTATTTTTCCTGTTTTAGTGTCCAGTTTTAGAAAATTGTACATGTTCTCTGTGGGATAAAGTTTATATCTATTCGTTGATTCGCTTCGATATTTCCTCATATCCATATCTTCTATAATTGATGCGATATGGGACACTACAGAATCACTATAAGACATTACAGAATCACATTTTCGAACTTCATTAGATTCGGTTAGCGCGAATATATTTCCACACGTCGACAAGAGACAAACAGAAAGTATCGCATATTTTAAAAGCTTTGTCATAATCAATTGTTTAGAAAATCAACTCTTGTAATTTTTCTGCAAGTTCAGGTAATTCCGAAGATTCAGAAATTGTTGTCATAACTTTTTTAATAGCCTCATAGTCATCTTTTGAATACGCATGCTTCTCATTAAAGTCTGTATCACAAAATAACACATATTCGCCCAACAGGTCAACTGTCCCCAATCCATTAAGGCTTTTGAATTTGTGATAAACCTTCCATCCATCAAAATCGCCCATTTTTAAAGAAGACTCAGCCTCCAAATAAGCCTGTCGGCTCTTAATCTTTGAAAACTGATTTTGGATTCGTTCCGTTGTCTTAACCAATAGTTGTTGGTTGTCATCTCGTTCCTCCTTTGCCCTACGATATTCACCTCTGCTATACGCTGATGAGTATTCACTTGGAGACCATATCTCCATTGAACTTTCTGCTCTCTCAATCTTATCCGCATACTCCTGAGCCGATTGAAAGAGTTTCATCATGTCCAATGTAAGGTCTATAGCTTCCTTGTCTGATGCCAAAGATACAAAAGAACTATCTACTTTTGTCTGTAATGGCTCATAACTATCAAAATGATACAATACACCTTTCAGGTAATTTGCAGCCATTTCTTGTGCTTTTTCTTCATTACTCGGACTACATGCTGATAATGTAAGTAACGACACAACAATAATTAGTAACTTGTGTTTCATTTTTTATATTTGCATGGCATTAGTTACTCTGTATGCAATTCCTTATTACAGATATTTATAAACCACGAAGCGTGGAACTGCAATGCTACGTCTAAGAATGGAGGCCCTGAGAAAGCCTGTGAGCAGATGTAACAATAGCAGCCCACGCCGTAGCGTGAGAACCACTATGCCACTCTTGCTCTATGAAAGTTTCTCAGGTTTCCATTCTCAAGAGATAAGCATAACGCTTCTTAATCCAAAATGTCATGGACGGAGTTGTCTCCATCTAATCGCAAAATTAACTAATTATCTTGAAAACAACAAATGAAACACACCTAATTAATTGCCCTTCTCTATTAATTGCCCTTCTCTCAACTATAGAGTCTCTGGTCTTATAAACTGGAGAACAGTAAACCAATAAAACGCAAACAAAAGCAAAAGACAGACAGCATAATTACCAAACTTATGAGTATTCGCCTTTTTATAGGCCCACAAATATTAAAATATTAAAATGTATGTTAATAAACTTCCTAATTGCTATTAATTTTGGCTATCTTTGTCCATCATTATAAACTACAGACACAAATCAAGTGTTTAGCAATCAGGTATATCGTATAATGATAACAAAATGTGACATGAATCTCTATATGGCTGAGAAGTTGTCCCAAGACAGCAATACTCAGCAAGGGTGGACTACAAGTGTCCATTGCTCATATTACGCGGTACTCCAATATATGAAATACCTGTTAGCGGAAAAAGCAACTCCGGCCATATCATATGACGAACAGAACGCCCATGAAGGGGAGAGTTCGCATAAATTCATATTAGAGGAAGTTAAGAATAGAATTGCGTCAAAGTCCCTTAATGAAGCCCGAAGAATACGCGATAGAATAAACAATTTGAAACATAGCCGAGTGGAAGCTGACTACCACAACAAGTTTTTCACCATTGACGAGGCTCTGCATTATAAAGCTGAAGCAGATGCTATAATAACAAACTTAAAACGCTACCTCTGCGCATGAAAATAGAAGAAATCAGGAATCGTTTGGTCGAATGGGCCAACCGCATCACATCTGAATATCCCGGATTGAAAGTCCGCTTTGAGTACAACACGACACGTTGTGTGTATCTTGTTTCGTTATGTACAGATGTAATAGCAGACATGGAAAGCTTCAGTCGCGACGTGATGTCTTTTGAGGATGAAATGGAAGATATTTACGGGTGTAATGCCCCGTTGTTATGCGATAATGAGGAGCTATTCCAACTCAGTTCGGGAGCAGAAACAATAGTAGGATTCACGGAAATGAGTCCCGTAGGGGAATGGCGTTTGCAGATTGAAAATCTGTTTACCGTGAATCCTGAGTGTTATAATTTAGCGGCATAATCTATATGGCAACTGAACAGACAAAATTCAGGTTCAAAGGCTACCGCATCATAAAATCGGAGATGCGCATGGCCCAATCCGGTGAAATCGATAAGAAACTCAATGTTACATTTTCCGGCATAAGGACATCGGAGTGCAAATCAGAGTATGCTTTGGACTTAGGTGTCTCGGTAACTAATCCGGATCAAAGTCTGGACATACAGTTAGAGATGCGCGGAATTTTTGAATTTGACAACAATCTTTCGCATCAAGAGAAAGGCACATTCTTCACTGCCAGTGCTCCGGCCATCATGTTCCCATACCTGAGGGCACACATATCAACACTTACGGCCATATCGGGCATTGACCCTCTTATCCTTCCTACGATAAACTTCGTGGAGGGACTGAGACAGGCCAAGGTAATTGACTGACTTCGCCTTTTGAAAAAGCAGATATTCAGCCGGAATACTTTTTGTGCTCCGGCCGATTTTTTTTTGTAATTTCAGAAACGGAGTGCAAAACTTCCTACTGAATAGCCCACATCTCTTTTGGCGCCAATTAATCTCGGAGTAAAGACCGTAAATTTCGGACTAACTTCAGAGCAAAATGCAAAAAAGAGATTGCAAAGATCGTTGGTATCTCTCGATCAAAATGCCCCAAAAAGCCGAGATTTCCGGCTTAAGGGTGGAGATATTCAGGTGTTTTTTTGTAATTTTGCAACTTAAATAAAATTGGACGAACTACATCACTTACATCTGTCAGTTTTTCAATAAAAGTCAAGCAAACGATACACGCTATGCGAAACATCATACTATTTGATCCGGAAAAGGCCCGTCAGGCGCTGTTACCCCTAACTTTCACACGTCCTGTGGCCATGGTGCGCCACGGCATCACCACCATGCTCGAGAAATGGCAACGCACCATCGAGGGAACTTACTCATTCGAGACTCAGGATTACCTGAGCACAAAATATCCACTCTCGCTCTCGGACGATGGCAACGACCTGTTCATAGCGGCCAATCTGCACCCCGACAAAGAACTGGCGGAGGCGATACTCGCTCTCGAACCGGGCCAGGCGCTCATCTGCAACGATGAGGTGATAGCCCGCAACGGTAACGGCGAGGCCGGAAATGTCGCATACGAGGGCGAACCGTTCGCCATAAATCATATATGGGACTTGTTCATGAACAATGACGAGGCCCTGCGCCGCGACTTCGAGGCCATCACCGCCGGACGCAAGTCACAGCCTCTGAGCGACAGCTGCCGCCTGATAGGCGATCCGGCCAACCTCTTCATCGAGGAGGGTGCCACCGTGGAGGGTGCCATAATCAATGTGAAGAACGGTCCGGTCTACGTGGGCAACGGTGCCGAGATCATGGAGGGTGCTTGCCTGCGTGGCCCGATAGCCATGTGTGAGCACTCGGTAGTCAACATGGGCGGTAAAATCTATGGAGCCACTACCCTCGGCCCCTACTGCAAGGTGGGTGGCGAGCTCAACAATGTGGTGATGACCGGATACTCCAACAAGGCCCACGACGGATTCCTCGGCAATGCCGTGATAGGCGAATGGTGTAACCTCGGAGCAGGATGCACAGCCTCCAACCTGAAGAATACTTACGATCCGGTGAAGCTGTGGAGCATAGGCGAGGGACGTTTCGTGAAGACCGGCCTACAGTTCTGCGGACTCATCATGGGCGACCACTCCAAGGCCGGCATCAACACGATGTTCAACACCGCCACAGTGGTGGGTGTGGGCGTGAACTTCTACGGAGCCGGATTCCCCCGGACATTCATCCCCTCATTCACCCAAGGCTCAACCGCCGGCATGAGGGAGGTGGACATGGATGCGTTCTTCGAGACAGCCTCGACCGTGATGTCACGCCGCCACTTAGAGCTCACCGAAATAGACAAAGAAATACTTATCACCGTGCGCGAACGCCTCCAGGGCATGCGCTGACCTATATACCCCACAACTATTATGCCTAATGTATCAGAGCGCGGGACACTGATGCCCGCTTCACCTATACGCCGCCTCGTGCCTCTGGCCAATGCCGCCAAGGCCCGCGGAACCAAGGTGTATCACCTCAACATCGGCCAGCCCGATGTGCCCACTCCTCCCGAGGGTCTGGCTGCCCTCAAGAATATCGACCGCGATGTGCTGGAGTACAGCCCGTCGGACGGTCTGCTGTCACTGCGACAGAAGCTGAAAGGATATTACAAGCGGTTCAACATCGACGTGGATGTCGACGACATCATCGTCACCACCGGTGGATCGGAAGCGGTGCTGTTTGCCTTCATGGCGTGCCTCGATCCGGGCGACGAGATAATCGTGCCCGAACCTGCATACGCCAACTATATGGCATTCGCTATCTCGGCCGGTGCCAAGATCGTGACCGTGCCGTCGAGCATCGACGAGGGCTTTGCCCTCCCGCCGGTAGAGAAGTTCGAGGAGCTGATCACTCCGCGCACCAAGGGTATCCTCATCTGTAATCCCAACAACCCCACGGGCTACCTCTACACCATGAAGGAGATGCTTCAGATCCGCGACCTGGTGAAGAAGTATGACCTGTTCCTGTTCTCGGACGAGGTGTACCGCGAGTTCTGCTACACCGGTGCGCCCTATATCTCAGCATTCCATCTCCCCGGCATCGAGGAGCAGGTGGTGCTGGTCGACTCGGTGTCGAAGCGCTACAATGAATGTGGCATACGCATCGGAGCCCTCATCACCAAGCACCCCGAGCTTAAGAAAAACGTGATGAAATTCTGCCAGGCCCGCCTCAGCCCCCCATTGCTGGGCCAGATCGTAGCCGAGGCCTCGATCGACACGTCGGCCGAGTATATGCTCGCTACATATAATGAATATGTGGAGCGCCGCAAGTTCCTGATCGACCAGCTCAACAAGATTCCAGGATGCTATACCCCCATCCCCATGGGCGCATTCTATACCGTGGTGAAACTGCCGGTTGATGATGCCGACAAGTTCTGCCAGTGGTGTCTGAGCGACTTCGACCTCGACGGCGAGACCATATTCATGGCTCCTGCATCGGGCTTCTATACCACTCCCGGCATGGGACGTGACGAGGTGCGCATGGCCTATGTGCTCAACAAGGAGGATCTGGCCCGCGCCATGAAGATTCTCTCGGCCGCACTCCAGGCTTACCCCGGCCGCACTGTGTGATTCCGAGGCCGAGCCTCGGAAGGTTATAAGATTTTATAACCTTATAACCTCAGAAACTCAGAACTTTTCAGCTCCGCTGAAAATTTACAACGCTGAATAAGTATGAATCGTAAGGATTTTGAGATAATGGCCCCGGTGGGGTCGTATGAATCGCTCCATGCCGCTATAGAGGCCGGAGCCGATGCCGTGTACTTCGGAGTGGAGGGACTGAACATGCGCGCCCGCTCATCGGTCAACTTCACACTCGACGACCTGCGCCGCATAGCCTCGATATGCGATGAAGCCGGAGTGAAAAGCTATCTCACAGTCAACACCATCATATACGACAACGAGATAGAGAAGTGCCATGCCGTGATCGATGCCGTGAAGGAAAGCGGCATATCGGCCATCATAGCGAGCGACATCGCCGCCATCAGCTATGCCCGCCGGATAGGCGTGGAGGTACACATCTCCACCCAGGTCAACGTGAGCAATATCGAGGCCGTGAGGTTCTATGCCCAGTGGGCCGACGTGATGGTACTGGCCCGCGAGCTGTCGATGGAACAGGTGTCAGCCATACACCGCACCATCGTGGAGGAGAACATCTGCGGTCCTAAGGGCGAGCTGATAAGACTCGAGATGTTCTGCCACGGAGCCTTGTGCATGGCCGTGTCGGGCAAATGCTACCTGAGCCTCCACGAGATGAACTCGAGCGCCAACCGCGGAGCCTGCACCCAGATATGCCGTCGCGGATACCGCGTGACCGACATCGAGACCGGCGATGAGCTGGAGATCGAGAACAAATACATCATGTCGCCCAAGGATCTGAAGACCATCCATTTCCTCAACAAGATGATTGACGCGGGAGTGAGGGTGTTCAAGATCGAGGGACGCGCCCGCGGGCCCGAGTATGTAGCCCTTACAGTGAAAGCCTATTCCGAAGCTATCCAGGCTATATGTGACGGCACGTTCACCCCCGAGAAGATCAGCGAGTGGGACGAGTCGCTCGCCAAGGTGTTCAACCGCGGATTCTGGGACGGATATTATATGGGCCAGCGCTTGGGCGAATGGTCATCCAAATATGGTTCCTCGGCCACAAAGGTGAAGAGATACATAGCCAAGGGAGTGAGGTATTTCCCCAAGCTCGGCGTGGGCGAATTTCTCATGGAGGCTGGCGAACTGCATCCCGACGACGAGATAGTAATCACCGGCACCGACACCGGAGCCATCATCATGAAAGCGGGGGAGCTGAGACTGGAATACGATCCCGTGCCCGTGGTGAAGAAAGGCGAGAGCTTCTCACTGAAAGTACCGCGCAAAATACGTCCGTCGGACCGCATGTATCTGTGGGAGGACACCGACAAAAAAGCTTAACCGACACCCTTTTGTCTTTGTCGCGAAAATTTCTTATCTTTGCGTAAGAAAGCATAATTAAATGACTGACGAGAATACAACCAACAATACCGATCTTTTCGATGCCGCAACGCCGACCCCGGCTGAAACCGAGGCCGAGGTGGAAGTGGTGAATTACAGCGAGGACGACATACGCACCCTCGACTGGAAGGAACACATACGCCGCCGCCCGGGCATGTATATAGGCAAGCTCGGTGACGGATCCAATTTTGACGACGGCATATATGTGCTGATCAAGGAGGTGCTCGACAACGGCATCGACGAATTCATGATGGGATATGGCAAAAACATCACCCTCGACGTGGCCGACGGCTCCGTGACCGTGAGAGACAACGGCCGAGGCATCCCCCTCGGGAAAGTGGTGGACGTATCCTCCAAGATGAATACCGGAGCCAAGTATGACTCCAAGTCATTCAAAAAATCGGTAGGCCTCAACGGCGTGGGCATCAAGGCTGTCAACGCCCTCTCGACCAACTTCTTCATCCGAAGCATACGCGACGGACAGGCCAAGAGCGTGAGCTACAGCCGTGGAGAGATCCTGGAAGAGAGCGAGCTGGAGAGCACCGACGAGCCGTCGGGCACACTGGTGCGCTTCACCCCGGATGCCACCATATTCCGCGACTACCAGTTCCAGGACAAGTACATCGTCCCTCTGGTAAAGAACTACACCTACCTCAACACCGGCCTTACAATCACCTACAACGGTAAGCGCTTCCTGTCGAAAGGTGGACTGCTCGATCTGCTACGCGACAACATGAGCGTGGAACCGCTCTACCCGCCCATCCACCTCAAAGGGGAGGATATCGAAGTGGTGATCACTCATGCCAACCAGCGTGGCGAAGAGTACTACTCATTTGTCAACGGACAGCACACCACCCAGGGCGGAACCCACCTCACGGCCTTTAAGGAGGCTGTGTCGAGGACCATGAAGGAATATTTCAAGAGGGACTTCGATTATTCCGACATACGCAACGGCATGATAGCCGCAGTGTCGATCAAGGTGGAGGAGCCGGTGTTCGAGTCACAGACCAAGACCAAACTCGGCAGCCGCGACGTGGGCCCCGACGGCCCCACGGTGGCAAAATTCGTGGGCGATTTCATCAAGACCGAACTCGACAACTACCTGCACCGCCACACCGACATTGCCGACGAGATAATACTGAAAAAGATCCAGGAGAGCGAGCGCGAGCGCAAGGCCATGGCCGGCATAACCAAACTGGCCCGCGAAAAGGCCAAGAAAGCCAACCTGCACAACAAGAAACTACTTGACTGTCGCGTGCACTTCAACGACCAGAAGGGGGACGAGGACAAGAAACTCGCATCATCAATATTCATCACCGAGGGTAACTCGGCAGCCGGATCGATCACCAAGATACGTGACGTGGAGACCCAGGCGGTGTTCTCGTTGCGAGGCAAACCCAAGAACTCGTATGGCGTGCCGGCCAAGATCCTGTATGAGAACGATGAGTTCAATCTGCTCCAGGCGGCCCTGAACATCGAGGAGGGGATCGACGGCCTGCGCTACAACAATGTGATCATCGCCACCGATGCCGATGTCGACGGTATGCACATACGCTTGCTTCTGCTCACATTCTTCCTCCAGTTCTTCCCCGACATGATCAAAAAGGGGCACCTGTATGTGTTGCAGACCCCTCTGTTCCGTGTGCGCAACAGCAAGACCTCGCGTCGCAACGGCCGCAACAAGCAGGGGGGAAATGATGAGACCTACTACTGCTACAGCGACGAGGAACGCATCGAGGCGATCAACAAGCTCGGCGACAATGCCGAGATAACCCGATTCAAAGGTCTCGGAGAGATCTCGCCCGAGGAGTTCCGCGGATTCATAGGGCCCGACATGAGGGTCGACCGCGTGACCCTGCGCAAAGAGGATGCCGTGGATGAACTGCTGGAATTCTACATGGGCAAGAACACCATGGAGCGCCAAAACTTCATCATCGACAACCTTGTGGTGGAGGATGACACCCATCTGGCCGACGACATACCTCAGGAATAGTCCAACGAACCGAACCGCATCTCTATGTCAACCATACTGTTTCCCGGCACATTCGATCCATTCACCATAGGCCATGCCTCGATAGTGGAGAGAGCGTTGCCATTGTGTGACCGCCTCGTGATAGCCATCGGGTATAACCCAGCGAAAAATTCGGCCGACAGGATAAATGAGCGCGTTGAGGCCATAGCCTCCTACTACCGGAACCATCCCAAAGTGAAGGTGATCTCCTACACCGGGCTCACCGTCGATGCCTGTGTGGCCGAGGGTGCCGGATGCATGTTGCGCGGAGTGAGGTCGGTGGCCGACTATGAGTATGAGCGAAACCTCGCCGACATAAACCGGTCCATCGCCGGGATCGAGACCATATTGCTGTACTCGCTACCCGAGCTGAGCTACGTGTCCTCGTCGATGGTGAGAGAGCTTGCATCACATGGCCACGACATATCGAAATATCTACCTCATAAATAAGCATAATAATCGAATGAGAAAATCGCTATATGCACTGATTCTTCTGTGCCTCGGCCCGGCAATGACAGCCTTGGCCCAGCAACAGGTGAAACTGACTCCCGAACGTAAACTGGCGTTTGCCGAGCAGATCATCGCCAACTATTACGTGGACACCATCGACACCACCAAAGTGGTGGAGGATGCCATCATAGCCATGCTAAAGGACCTGGACCCCCACTCCACCTATTCCAACGCCGACGAGACCCGCGAGCTCACCGAGCCTCTCAACGGAAACTTCTCAGGTATAGGCATACGATTCCAGATGAACAACGACACGCTCTATGTGATAGAGTCAGTGTCGGGTGGACCGTCAGAGCGTGTGGGCATAGTGCCCGGCGACCGTATCATATCGTGCAACGACACCGTGATAGCGGGCGTGAAGATGCCCAACAGCGAAATCCTGAAGGTGCTGCGCGGACCGCGCGGCTCAATAGCCCGCCTGAAAGTGGTGAGAAAGAGCGAACCGGCTCCGCTGGAATTTGTGGTGAAACGCGATGAGATACCCATCTACAGCGTGGATGCCTCCTACATGGTGAACGACAGCGTGGGCTTCATCTCGGTGGCACGATTTGCCGGCACCACCACCGATGAGGTGAACGATGCGATGAAAAAGCTCAAGAAAGCCGGTATGAAGCATGTGATCATCGACCTCTGCGACAACGGTGGCGGTTATCTGCGCCCCGCCACGGAGATCTCCAACAAATTTCTCCGCAAGGGGGATATGATAGTCTACACCGACTCCCCCAAGCACGGATCCACAAAATTCGAGGCCGAGAAGGACGGAGATTTCCTCAACGGTCGCGTGGTGCTGATGGTGAACCAGTATTCGGCCTCGGCGAGCGAGATCCTCTCAGGAGCCGTTCAGGACAATGACCGCGGAGTAATCGTGGGACGCCGCACATTCGGCAAGGGCCTTGTTCAGCGTCCGTTCCCCTTCCCCGACGGGTCGATGATACGTCTCACCGTGTCGCGCTACCACACCCCCTCGGGCCGTTGCATACAGAAGCCCTACACTCCCGGCGAGGATGAGGATTACCGCATGGATATGGTGAAGCGCTATGAATCGGGCGAACTCAGCTCGGCCGACTCGATAGCGTTCTCCGACTCGTTGCTCTACAGCACCATACGCCTGAAACGCCCCGTGTATGGCGGAGGCGGTATCATGCCCGACCGCTTCGTGCCGCTCGACACCACATTCTTCACCCCCTACTACCGCGACCTCGTGGCCAAGGGTTCGATCAACAAGTATGCGCTCGATTACGTGGACGCCCACCGCAACCAGCTCAAGAAGAAGTATAAGACCGAGGATGCGTTCGTACAGAAATTCGAGATCACGCCCGACATGATCGACGGCCTGATAGAGACAGGCAAAAAGGATAGCGTGGAGTTCAACCAGGAGCAGTTTGACACCTCGCGCGATTACCTCCTGGCCATCATAAAGGGCCTGATAGGCAGGGATCTGTTCGAGCAGGCTACCTATTACCGCATAGTCAACCCCTACAACACCATATTCACCTCGGCGGTGGAGATCATCTCCGATCCGGTGAAATACCGTAGCTACCTCTCCCCGGCGAAGGAGCAGAAATAGCCATATCCCCTGCCGTATATACCCCATAGGCGCGGGCAAGGCCAGCGACACTCATGACAGCGTGTCCTGAACCTTGCCCGCGCTGTTACGTTCTATATGTACAGACGGTTGCCGACGAGCCACATGCCGGCAACCACAGCTAACTACCGAACGACGGCTATTGAGATATGAGAATCACTTCACGGGTAACGCCACGCATGGCTCTATATTCCATAATGATCATACTTGCAGGGATGGTCCCATCGGTCATGTGGGCCTCTCCCCCGTACGACGATCAGCCACGCATAGCTGTAAAGTCCAATTTAATTAATGATGCTCTGCTAACTCCCGATATAGGAATAGAAATATCACTTCCGCCCAATTACTCGATCAGCCTCGATTGCTGTGGCGCGTGGTGGAGCAACCGCTCCAAGAACCGCTACTGGAGAATCTATGGAGGAACGGCCGAACTGAGATACTGGCTCGGGGAGGAATCGCGCTCACGGGCTCTCACAGGACATCATTTCGGCGTGTACACGTCACTGCACACGTTTGATTTTGAATTCGGAGGCAAAGGGTGGCAGTCGCCCGACATGACCTATGGCGTAGGCCTCAGCTACGGCTATTCGATCCCGCTCAACAAGCGCCTGAATCTCGATTTCGGGGTAAAGATAGGATACTCAGGGGGAAGGCTCATAAAGTACAAACCTCAATGCGGTACATACGTGTGCACGTCGCGGTCGTTCAAACATCATATCGGCCCGACAGGCGTGGAGATCACCTTGGTGTGGTTTCCGTGTAGAGAAGACAGAAATATCCCTGATTATCAATGAGAAATCCGGCCAACATATTAATACTGTTACTGATGGTCCTCACGGCATCGTGCGGGCACAAGGAGATAGTATGCCCCGCCGACAGTGTAAGCACGATCGATGTCAAGTTCGTGTGGGACAAGGCTCCCGGAGCCGAAGTCGACGGAATGACGCTGTACTTCTACCCCGTGTCGGACTGGACCAGAATGTGGAGGTTTGATATAGCCGGGCGGGAGGGAGGAAAAGTGGAACTGCCGGCGGGCCGGTACCGGTTGATAGCCGTCAACAATGATCTTCCCGGCATAGAGTTTACCGGAACGGATACTTTCAACGGTCTCACAGCCCGAGCCAGGATGGCCGACGGGACATCGGCAGCACGCCCTTCGGGGATACTCTACGGTGCCGTGATCGACAATCTCGAGGTAACTCTCTGCGGAGTGGAGTACACCCTTGAGGACGGATCGTGCAAGGAATGTCCCAAAAGCCTTGTGAGATGCTACCCGGACTCTATGGCCACGGTCTACACCGCAGTGTTGCGCGACATCAAGGGGATGGACCGTGTGAGGAGCGCATCGGCACGTCTCGACGGCGTGGCCTCTTCATTGACTGTCAGATCGGGCACAACAGGCGACGGCACTTGCTCCATCCCTATACAGCTATCCCAAACCGCTGAGGGAGGGGCTGAGCTGATAGGAAGCAGTAGCGGACTCGGCACTCCCGCAGGAGTGCCCGGCTTCACCCTTACGATAGCCGTCACGCGCACCGACGGGAAGAGCTTTTCAAAGAGCTTTGACGTGACCGATCAGGTGATACACAGCCCCTGGACCCGAAACGTCCACATATATATCGACGGACTGGAGATACCTGAAGGAACTCCACCCGATCCGCCCGAGGATGATGATGTGGGCATCATCGTGGATGTAGACGGATGGCATGTTATAGACATATACCTGTAATCCACGGGACATAAGAAGGTGAAACCAACCTCATAATAATGAACATAAAAACCATTATGAAAATGAAAAAATACTATTTACTATTATCGGCCTTCATAGGGCTGTCGGGAGCGGTGTTCTCGGCATGCTCCTCGGAGGAGGACAGTCCCATTGTTGAGAACAATGCGGACAATGCCATCAGATTTGCCGCCAACACCGAGTTTTCACGAGCAGGCGACATAACCACCAATACATTGACTACGTTCAACGTGTATGCCTACACAGGCACGGCGACTTCGCCCAATGTGTTCATGAACAATGTGGAGGTGAAAAAGACCGGTGTAAACACATGGTCCTATTCACCTATCCAGTACTGGCCGGCCAAGGAGTCGGTTGACTTCTATGCTTTCGCCCCGGCCTCGTGGCTTGGCACGAGCGACCCGTTGAAACCTATCCCCTATGACAGCTATCCCGGCACCGAGGATATAATCTATGCCGTGAGCCCCAACCTTACGGGCAATGCCGGTATGGCCAACGCCCAGGTGCTGTTCAATTTCCGTCACGCTCTCTCGAAAGTGACCGTGAAGATGAGCTCGACCAACACCAACCTTCAGGTAAAGGTGTCGAACGTGGCTCTTGCGAATATCATGACCAAGGGTAATTTCCATTTCCCGTCGGCCTCGACCTCGGGCACCCCATCGGCCGAAAGCATCGGAACATGGAGCGATCAGAATACACCTGTGCCCTACATTCTGCACATGTCGCAGGACGCTAACGACCTGATCACCCTTACCACCACCGCCACCGATATGGCCACTACCGGCATGGGAATGGGCGGTGCCAAATACATGACTCCTCAGACCCTGAGCTGGCGTAGCAACGGTGCCGGAAACGATAACTACATCACCGTGATGTGCTCGGTTTACGATGCCAAGAGCGGAGCTAAACTATGGCCTAACGCCAACACTCCTTCCGAGAATGTGGTCGAGGGCAGCACATTCGGCGACGGTCTGCTGAAATTCCCGCTGTCGACAAGCAGTTTCTCGGAATGGCATCCCGGATACCATTATGTGTACAATCTGGTGATCAATTCCAATGAGGATATGGGCGCCATCGAGTTTGGAACTCCGTCGGTAGATTCTTACGTTGACGTGACTACCAATTACCAGTAAAACATAATTCCATCCTTATAGCAAGACAGGAGGCCCCTTGGCTTGACGGCCATGAGGACTCCTGTTTTTGATTTGCAGAATATGCTGTCAATAATATACGATCTCCCGCCGGTCGAGAGAATAGGAGATGTGGGGGCGGGAACCTGTGGACTGAGTGGTCCATACGCTGAGACGCTCGGTCCAGTTTCCCCTCTCATCCTCGTCGCGGTAGAGATTGAACACGGCGGTGTGTTCACCGTCGGCAAGCGGATCGGTGTACTGGCCCACCACCCTGCGCCGATCGTCGTAAACGGTGATGGAGTAGTCGCCCATACCGGTTGACTGCACCACATTGGACGATACGTGCCGATAGCTGAGCGTATCCTTTAGGAATCCGCCATGCACCCTCCTGAGATTGGGGCGACGGTCCTCCCACCGCACTATGCGTCCCCACTCGTCGCGGCGCAGACGCTCGTCACGCCTGGGGACATAATGCCCGAGCGAATCGAAGTAGACCTCGGTAGTGACCACATTGGCGGGCACGGAGTCGATGATCACCGAGTCGGCATCGAGGGTGACATTATAATATGTGTTGGTGGTGACACGCTTCACACGGTCGCGAAGCTCGAAGAGCGACAGGTCGGATGTCTCGAAAAGCTCTCCGTCAGCCTCTCGGGCGGACGAAGCCTCTCCACCCGTCTCTCCGACACATGACAGCATGAAGGATGTGACAGGACATAACAGAGCAGTGTACAATAGGGATTTAAAACTCAAAGTATTCATCTCATATTATAGATTTCTTATCGACTATGGCCCGTCACAACCTCATCATTATATCAGAAAAAGAGTGTTTCGAGGGCATAGGTGGCGATACCGGCGAGATAGCCTACGAAGGCGATCCATGTAAAACGGCGCAGGTACCAGCCGAAGCTGATCTTCTCGAGGCCCATGACCACGACACCGGCAGCCGATCCGATAATGAGCATCGAACCGCCCACACCAGCACAGTAGGCAAGCAGCTGCCAGAACAGTCCGTCGGTGGCGAAATCGCCGGTGGCAGCGATGGGATACATCTCCATACAGCCGGCCACGAGGGGCACGTTGTCGACGATACTCGACACCACGCCGATGATTCCGGTCACGAGATAGTGGTTGCCGTTGGAGGCCTCATTGAGCCAAGCTCCAAACGAGGTGAGGACCCCGGTCTCCTGGAGAGTGGCTACGGCGAGGAGGATTCCGAGGAAGAAGAGTATGGTGGCCATGTCGATTCGCGACAGCAATGTGGTCACCTTGAGATGAGAGGATTCACAGAACAGGGCGTTGCGGTTGCAACGGTATTCGCTCACGAGCCACAGAACGCCGAGAGCAAGCAGTATGCCCATGAAAGGGGCAAGGCCGGTGAGCATACGGAAGATAGGCACGAATATGAGACCGCCGACACCGAAGCATAGAATGAGCATACGATCGGGGTTGTTGGCGGCACCGGGAGCCTCGTTGCGCTCAGGAGCCTTAAGCTCGCCCTTGAGCGAGAGACCCACGCAGAATGCCGACACCACGGCAGCCACAAGCGACGGGAGCAACAGCTGGCTGATGACTCCGCCGGTAGAAATCATACCCTTGATCCACAGCATGATAGTGGTAACGTCGCCGATGGGCGAGAATGCACCGCCTGCATTGGCTGCAATAATGATCATACCGCCAAACATCATGCGGTCCTTGCTGTCGGCCACAAGTTTGCGCAACACCATCACCATCACGATACTGGTGGTGAGGTTGTCGAGGATGGCCGAGAGAATGAAAGTCATGAGAGTGATGCGCCACAGCAGAGCCTTCTTGCTCTTGGTGGCGAGGGTATCCTGCACGAAATAGAAACCGCCGTTGGCATCGACAATCTCCACGATAGTCATGGCTCCCATCAGGAAGAACAGGATCTCGCAAGTCTCGCCAAGGTGATGGAGCAGACGCGAGGAGGTGTCCACATCGGCGGGAGCACCGCCACAGGCATAGAGGGTCCAACATACCACGCACATGAGGAGAGCGGGTACTGCCTTATTGATTTTAAGCACGCTTTCCAACGCGATACACAAGTATCCGAGGATAAAGAAAATAACTATTGCAGTTACCATTGTTAAGCTGTAAGATTAAGGATTTGATGATAGAGTTGAATTAGCGAGGTAAGTAAGTCTTAAAAAGAACCGCTATATGTAAGTCTTAAAGAGCTTGCCCAATAAATCTTGTTCTTTTTGGCTATTTTGGTTTTGTCACTCAGTCGCATAGCTCGCTATGCTCCTTCATTCCGCAGCCAAAATACCACAAAAATAACTGCGATTTATATGTGCATTCTTTTTACGACTTACTTAACGTTTTCATGGCAATGCGGAACACAGCTCCGCAAAACAAAAAATACGGTGCAAAGGTCGCAAATATCCAAGTAATAACAAAATTATATCTGCGGGAAATTTTTCCGAAATTCCGCCTCTATACAAAATTAGAACGCCCGGGCCGTGGGGCCGGGCGTTCAGGATATGTTTCTGTGTAAGATTTGCGTATATATTTACTCTATCAGATGATGCCTTGTCCGATCATGGCGTTGGCCACCTTCATGAAGCCGGCGATGTTGGCGCCCTTCATGTAGTTGATGAATCCGTCGGGCTCGGTGCCGTGGGCAACGCACTGCTCGTGGATATCACGCATGATCTGATGGAGACGGTCGTCAACCTCCTGAGCGGTCCACTGGAGATGCTCGGCGTTCTGGCTCATCTCGAGGCCTGATACGCCTACACCACCTGCGTTGACAGCCTTGCCGGGAGCGTAGTTAACGCGGTTCTCGATGAATGTATCGATAGCCTCGGGGGTACATCCCATGTTGGAAACCTCGGCAACGATCTGCACGCCGTTGGCTACGAGCATCTTGGCATCCTCACCGTTAACCTCGTTCTGGGTAGCGCAGGGAAGAGCGATGTCCACCTTCTGCTCCCAGGGCTTGCGGCCGGGATAGAATGTAGCTGAAGGATACTTCTCAGCGTAGGGAGCCACGATGTCCTCGCCGGTGGAGCGGAGATAGAGCATGTAGTCGATCTTGTCGCCCGAGATACCTTCGGGATCGTAGATATATCCGTCGGGGCCGGAGATGGTCACTACCTTGCCACCGAGCTGTGTAGCCTTGAGGGTTGCGCCCCAAGCCACGTTACCGAAGCCTGAAACAGCGATTGTCTTGCCCTCGAGGGTGTCGTTCTTTCTTGCGAGCATGTTCTGCACGAAGTAGAGAGCGCCGAAACCGGTAGCCTCGGGACGGATGCGGGAACCGCCGAAGTCGAGACCCTTGCCGGTGAATGTGCCGGTGCACTCGTTGACGAGCTTCTTGTACATACCGTACATGAAGCCAACCTCACGGCCACCTACGCCGATATCACCTGCGGGAACGTCGCGGTCGGGACCGAGGTTCTTCCACAAGCAGAGGATGAAGGCCTGGCAGAAACGCATGATCTCGGCCTCGCTCTTGCCGCGGGGCGAGAAGTCGCTACCACCCTTGGCACCACCCATGGGGAGGGTTGTGAGGGCATTCTTGAAAGTCTGCTCGAAACCGAGGAACTTGAGGATCGAGAGGTTAACTGAAGCGTGGAAACGGATACCACCCTTGTACGGGCCGATAGCGTTGTTGAACTGTACGCGGTAGCCGATGTTATTCTGTACTTCGCCACGGTCATCAACCCAGGTCACACGGAAGGTGACGATACGGTCGGGCTCGACCATACGCTCGATGATCTTGGCTTTTTCAAATTCGGGATGCTGGTTGTAGACGTCCTCAACACAGATGAGAACTTCCTTCACTGCCTGAAGGTACTCTTTTTCGCCGGGGTGCTTGGCTTCAAGCCCACTGAGAATATTATTAATATCCATGGCTTAAGATTTTGATGGTTGGTATTTATAACAGGTTTTTTATGGCCTTAATGTACTGTTTGTGTCTAAGACCGATGCAAATGTAGTAATAGATTTCATTACTTGGCAAACAAAAAAATGTGTTATGCAACATAAGTTTACAATAGGTTTTTTCTTGCTTTTAACAAAGTGATTATTAGAATTAGAAAAGATATCTCTTTGGTCATTTTTATTGGCCCAATAGCTGAAATAGTGAAGAAAAGCCCACGGAAAAATGACACTAAATTTTTCCGTGGGCTGATAAATATTTTTCCGATCTTCGGAGAAAGGATGGCTATCGGAGCAGTGATTCAAGATACTCCTGCGTTATAGGGGTCATCTCGACTGCTTCACCGTTCTTCCGGGCCTCTCGGGCATAACCATTGGACTTCTCTATGTCCTGACTCATCGTCTCAAATAGTTCCGGGGAGATATTCAAGTCCTTGGCGGTGCAATTGTCCAGTACATATTCACCGTCGACAAGACTTACGTGGGAATAGAAGCGGTAGATGGCCGCTTTGGCTTTTGCCATGTCTGTCCGGAACTCATCGGCGGATTTGCGTGATGCATCCTCACTTACGATCCCTGATTGGACAGCATAGAGATCAACGTCGATAAATTCATTATCGGCAACAAGCTTGTTCACCAGTCCGGCCTCACCCTGCTCAGCAAGAATATTGGCATACATGGATTCTTTAGAGTTACTACCACATGACAGCAAGCTCATCATTAAGGTCAACAAAGGGAAAATAATAATCTTATTCATAATACATTAAATATATTGTTTTTCACTACTAATCCTTGTAATCCGGCCTGTCGGGCTCATAATCCTTCCAACGAGCATATCCTAATACCATACATGCCCCGGATGCTGTGGACAATTTAAACTCCCAACTTATCGGAACATATCCAAATATCGAAAATTCCTGAGCTTCAAATTTTGTAAATGGTGGAAGTATATAGTTAAAAGTCCTCCCTATAGTTTTACACTCAAGCGCAACTGTTGCTATTAATGTATTTGCATTCTTAAGTTCGACATGAATAACCTGATTTCCCAAAAAGCCCCAATACACATAATCATTTGGTGGATTCTGGAGGCTACAGGATGAAGCAGTAGGTTGTCCTTTGGCAGTTATAGAAATCTGTTGGACCACCAATATTAGGACAAATACTAAAAATCTCTTGAATTCCATATTGTTTTTTTTGCAATTTAAACATTTAATATATAGATTACAAAAAAATACAAATATTTTAACTGTTATTAATAAAAACTCTTGCATTTGTAATCACTCCAACTATCATCATTCCATGCGCCACCAGTCCCAGCGGAAGAGGTCGGAGCCTGAGCCGGTGAACTTGAACACGAGGTCGTGGATTCCCTCGGCCTTGCGGAGCTTGCACGATACGGTCTTGAACCGGTCGTCACCTCCGGTCGAGGGCACTTTGCATGTTCCGATAACCGGGCCATCGGCGCTGTCGATGTAGATCTCGATTACGGCCCCACCCTTGGCCGATGCCACGGATGCGATGAATTTCGATGCACCGTCCCTGAAATCGACATTCTTGAGCAGGAGGGTCTCGCCGGGGTCAATGTCGCATACGGCAAGATTATTTCTGTAGCCTCCATCGGGGGCTCCGGCCTTTGACAGCAGGGAGGTCTTGAGGCCATAACCCCATGCCATGGTCTCGGCCTCTACCCGGCGGTAGGGGTTGAATGTGCCGGCCGGCTTGATATAGGTGTCCTTGAAGTAGGGCGACTCGAGAATGGTGCCGTCCTCCTTATAGTACATGGGTGCCACGCTCACCGAACGGCGTTCGTGATGGTCGCGGGTGGTGAGGCGAAGTATGTCGTAATTGAGTCCGAACACATAGTCCCGCCCCTTGAACTCGATGATGCCGGGGTGGTTGCCACGGGTGCGGTCGGTGTGATCCATGATGTGACCCTTGTATTGCCAGGGGCCGACGGGGGAATCGGCCATAGCATAGCCTATACCCTCGGGGCAACATGTGGACGCGAACGCGAGATAGTACTTGCCTCCACGCTTCCATATCCACGGCCCCTCCTGATAGTCCTGAATGTGGGGGTGTTCCACAATAGGCCCGTCACAAGATATCATGTCCTCATTGAGCTTGACATGATAGAGCTTGGGATTACCCCAGTACATGTAGGCCTGTCCATCATCATCGACCAACACGGTAGGGTCAATATCGTTCCAATGCTCCTTCTGCCACACGAGAGGCTTGCCGATGGGATCGGTGAACGGACCATAGGGGGTATCGCTGACAAGCACGCCTATGCCATTGCCGTGAAGAGGGCAATACATGTAGTATTTACCGTTGCGGTACACCACCTGCTCGGCCCAGGCTCCGTTGTCGCGGCTACGCCACTTGAAATCCTGAAGTGAGGCCACAGCCCCGTGATTGGTCCAGTTGACCATATCGGTGGAAGTGTAGAGCAACCAGTCGCGCATGTCGAAGCCATCGGCTCCATCCTCATCATGGGTGGTGTAGAGAAATAAGGTGTCACCTACCACCAACGGTGCAGGGTCGGCTGTATATTCGGTCTGCACTACCGGCATTCCGTCGGTAGCGCCCTCGTATTGAAGTGACGCACTATCAGCCCGGGCACTGCATAATGCCATCACGGTGGCTCCTAACATAGCAATAATAGTCTTTTTCATAGATAATTTCGGTCGTTATAAATGATGCTTTTCTGCAAAATTAATCCGAAACAACGTATCGGGCACCATCTGCGCGTCTCACAAACCCTATATTTTGTCGCGCCACATGCGTGCGGATCGAAAATAAAGCGGAGATGAGCCGATGGTGCCCGATAAAATACCGGATGGGAACTTACGTTACAGTTTTACTGTCTGCTTCCGACCGTCGTAGTCCACGGATGCCGATTTTCCGTCGGGGAGCACAATACGGAATTTCCTCTTGCCGATCATGCCGGGGAACGATCCGGAACGGTCACCGATGGTGAGCTTGCGGGCGCTGTCGTCGTAAGCGAATGTGATGGTCGAGAACATCCCCTTCTCATAATTATAGTTGTCCCCCTCATCCTCGTAGAGCGTAAACTCGCCGTCGGCTCCGGGATATACCCTCACCTCAAGATTATCCCAAGGCTTCTCGGTGGCATACTGCACGTCGGGGCCTATGGGAAGGATGCTGCCCGCCTTGACATAGAGAGGGATGCTGTTGAGCTTCACGGGGCGTGAATGAGTCTTACCACCTTGCAGTTTCTCTCCCGTGAAATAATCCCACCATGCGGTGCCTGCGGGGAGATATACGGAGTGTTCCTTCATGTCATTGAAATTCACGGCAGCCTTGACCTTGGCTGAATTGTCGGTGCCGTTGTCGAGGCCGAGCCACTTGTTGGCCGAGATGGCATCCTCGGGAGTGTAGGCGGCATGGAGCACCGGAGCCACAAGCAATGAGCGTCCGTACATGAACTTGTCGTTGCAGTCGTGGGTGTTGCGGTCGGCGGGGAAATCCATCGAGAGGGCGCGCAGGAACGATCCACGACGGGCCGACACGTCATGGGCTGTGGAATATGTGTAAGGCAACAGGGCGTAACGCAACTTGATGGCCTCGGCTATCGCATCGTAGACAGGCTCGCCGGCCTCGCCGAAATAGTAGATCTCACGCTTGATGTTCTCGCCATGTGAACGCATCATCGGCGAGAAGATACCATACTGGAGCCAACGCACGTAGAGTTCCTGGAACAGCGGATTCCTGGGCGCGGAATTGTCGCCATATACATTATTATATGCGGCAGGGAAGAATCCGCCGAGGTCGGAATTGTAGTTGGGGTTACCGGTGAGCGAGAAGTTGAGTCCGGCAGGAAGCTGTGCACGGAAACTGTCCCAGGTCGACACCACGTCACCGCTCCAGGTATTGGCACCGGTGCGTTGCTGTCCGGCAAAAGCCGAGCGGGTGAGGATGAACACTCGACGGTCATTGTCGATTGCCCGCTGATGATCGTACACACCCTCGACCGACATAAGCGGATAGGCATTGCGCACTTTGCGGAAAGAGCCAAGCGCGGTGGGGAGCTCGAGATCCTCCTCCTTGAAATCGAAATGGTCAGGCTCGGTGGAATCCATCCACCATCCGTCGAGACCTAAATCATAGAGACGTTTGAGATGGTTCCAGTAGATGTCGCGCGCCTCGGCACTGAATGCGTCGTAAACTTTCACTCCCGCAGGATAATCCTTGCGTGGTGGCCAACCGTCATATCCACTCTCCGGCCAGGTGTTGATGCCGAAAAGTAACCCCTTGGCATCCATCTCGCGGTAAGGCTTGGTCATTGGTCCGAACGAGGACCACACCGAGATTATGGCATGAGCATTGCGGGCGTGCACCTCATCCATCATGGCCTTGGGGTCATGGAAACCGCTGTTGACAAATTCCATGGCGTTCCACTGATAATTGTTGCCCCAATACTGCCAGTCCTGGATGATACCATCAAGGGGCACTCCCAGCTCGCGGTGACGGCGCACCACCTCGAGCAGTTCCTCCTGGGTCTTGTAACGCTCGCGCGACTGCCAGAAACCATAAGTCCACATGGGGTGCATGGGCACATCGCCGGTGAGATGGCGCATATTGGCAACCACGCCGTCGGCATTGCCCCCGCCCATGAAATAGTAGTCGATACAGTCGCCCACCTCGGAGTCAAACATCGTGGTTGATGCGTTGTCGCGGAACCATGTGGGGGAATAGTTGTCCCAATACACTCCGTAGCCTTTCAACGACTGGAAGAATGGCACGAAGTCCCAGGTGTTTCCCTGTATCATCTTACACTCGGTGCCTCGCTGCGACATCTTGCCGTTCTGAAGGATACCGAGACCATAGATAGGCTCATCCTTATCAAGCGAGAAATTCTGGACCACGGTATAGCTTCCCTTGTCGGCACCGCTCTCGCGCATGGTCATCACAGCGTCCCCTTCGCGGAGCAACTTGCGTCCGCGCGCGTCGCTGAATGTTATGTCTCCGGTCTTTTTATTGACACTCACTGTGAGCTTGCCGGTTTTCAGCGTCACAGCCCCGGAATTATCCTTGCGGGAATAATTCACATCGGCAGGAGAGGCGATCACGGCAAGGCTCTTCTTTTCGGGAGCCGAGGTCATGGCGGATGGATACTTCACCACCCTCACAATGTCGGGGGTGTAGAACTCGATCTCACATGTCATGCCGTCGGCAGGGATCGACACGGAGGCCTTTCCTGTATCGGCAACGGCGGGCACTGCCAGCAGGAAGGTTGCGGCAAGGCTCAGGAATAATTGGTTTTTCATCATGGATGCAGATAATGATTGTGTGTTATCGGATGTTGCAAAACTACCTAATATACACCAATAATCGGCAACAATCATGTTGAAACATCAGTCACTCATGTTGAAAATCCCGTGCAAACGTCTATCAGACACCATTTTTTGTAGCATACTCACCCGGACGGCAACCATACACCTCCTGGAAGCAACGGCTCATGTAGCTCGAACTGCTGAACCCGGTCTTCTCGGCGATCTCGGCCATCGACAACCGTCCCTCCTTTACCAAGCGGGCTACATGGCGCAGACGTATGTCGCGCATGAAGAGGCTTGGCGAGCGGTCGAGCAACGCAGTGAGCTTGCGGTACAATCCCGTGCGCTCCATGCACAGATCACGGCTCAACTGCTCCACCGAATATCCGGGCGTGTCGAGATTCCTCTCCACAAGTTCCACCGCCCGGGCTATAAAACCGGCATCGGCAGGTGACATTTCGGGGTTCTCCTCAGCCTGCGGTTCATCGGCCACGTTACGCTCAGCCTCATAGCGGTCACACTGCTCGATGAGCGAGCGTATCCTCGTGAGCAGAATCTCCTCACGGTGCTTCCGCTCAAGCTCGCGACGGGTACGCAACGAATACACTCTCACAGCCACAACAATTATCGCCACTGCAAGCACTCCCCATAGTATCAGAGCCGGAACGGTGAGCCACCATGGGGGCCTGATAGTGATGCCGAGCTTTCTCACGGGCGCGTCATCACCCTCGCCGGTAGCCACTTCAAATTGATAGCTTCCCGGTGGAAGAGAGGTGTACACAGCCCTCAGTGCGCCACCCGGGGGCAGATCTCCGGACTCTACCGATATCCACTTGTCGTCGATCCCTCTGAGCCGGTAGCGGTAGCCGGTATCGGAGGCATAGCTCACCGAGGCACATTCGATGGTCACGAAATTGCGGTCGTGAGGCAATGAGACCTCCTCCAGATATGCGGGTGTCACTCCGCTGGCACCGTCGTAGGGCTCACCGTTGACGAGCAGTCCGCTTATCACAGGGAGATGCCCGTCATCATCAGCATCTCGCGGAATGAATATATGGCATCCGTCGCGGTCATGAAAATACAATGATCCGTCGCTCGCTATAAACGCTCCCCCGCTACCATATTCACCTGCAGGCTCGGTGGCAGTGACGACGGCCGAGAGGGTGGCGGTGGAATCAATGCTGATGGAGTGGCCCGAGAAATACATGTTGCCGTGCCGGTCCTCGGAAAACACCTGGGGCGCGGAATAAGCTCCGGGCACCTCAGGAAGACGCGAGGCCGGAATGAAAAGATGGCGGTAGGCACGCGGATGGTGATAGAGCAGTCCGCGGTTGACGGTACCGAGCCACAGTGCTCCGTCCACGTCACAATACACAGTGCTTATCTCGGTGGCGAGCACATTGCCCTTGCGTGTGCGCAACGACGGTATATGACGGTGGGCACCGTCATTGACATTCATCTCAATGATCCCCTTGGGACAGCTTATATAGGCCGTGCCGTCATAATCTATAGCCAGAGTGTTGAGATAAAAGTCGGTCTCAAGCATCCTGGTCCACTCACGCGAGGCCATGTCAAACTTGAAGAAACCGCCCTTGGAGCCGTTGCGCAACTGATAAAATCCACCAGGCCCGGGGACAACGAGCGAGGTAGCCGAAAACTTGCCGTAATCCTCGGGGCCGAACGCAGCTCTGCGGTATTTCTCCTTTCCGGTACCGAGACTTATGCACGACATAATCCCCGAACGGTAGAATATGTACAGATTGCCACCCGAGGATAACATGTCGAGAATTTCGCCCTCAGCCTTGTCCCTCGGGCATGAGAAGCGCGTGACGGGCTGGATGATGCTGTCGCCCGAAACGATCCAGGGCATACTGTCGACAAACACATCATCCACAACCCCGTCATATCCCATGGCGGTGAACAGCGAATCGACATTCTCCACATACCTGTTTCTTACCAGGTCGAGACACCGGAGCGAATTGCGGTTCTTGACCCACAGCCGTGGCTCGCAACCGTCGAGATAGAGGTGCAAGTGGCCATCATACCCCTCAAGGCGATAGGGAGCCGTGGAGGGATACGGCAATGATACCGACCCGGCACCATCGTAGATCTCCAGGCCCGACTCGGTGGCAAACAGCATGCGCCTGTCGGGCAACTGGAGGATGCCACGCACACGGTTGTCGGTCAACCGGGCCTCTACCGGCGAGAACATGTATTCGGTGGCATATGCTGATGCACAGCACAACAGCATCACGAGAGCCAGCAAACGGTTGATCATGGTATCGGTGTATCGGGGGGGATTAACGAAAACGCTCCCGAAAGGTCGAAACCTCCGAGAGCGCTTTATTGGATTTTGAATCGTCAGTCGAATCGATATCTCGACGATTATTCTCCGGGGTGGATTGAGCCGGTGGGGCACTCAGCCTCGCAAGCACCGCAATCGATGCAAGTATCGGGGTTGATTTCATAGTGCTCAGCACCCTCAGAGATAGACTCGGTGGGGCAAACAGCTGCACAAGCTCCGCAGGAGATGCAGGTGTCGGTGATAACGTAAGCCATTGTTTCTTAGATTAAATTGGATAAAAAACTCAATTATTGTTGAAATTGTAGGTGCAAATTTAATGCTTTTCGGCGAAATTACACCCAGTTTTAACAAAAACTTTTCAAAAGAAAAGGGAGATTTTTCCAATCTCCCTTCTCAATATGGTAATTCTATATGCTTATCAGGGCAATACGGGTTTTTCCTTGGGAACAAGTATCTTCATGATAGCCCAGGCGAGGAGGTAAGCTACGCCACAGACACAGAAGATGATGAAGTAACCGGCAGGCTTGCCTTCGAAGCCCATGAACTGCATGTTGGTCTCGGCTGCGTGGGTGAAGAGCATACCCGAACCCTTGTTGATGAGGAACGAGCCTACACCGCCGGCCATACCGCCGATACCGATGATGGTAGCGATGGTGGACTTGGGGAACATATCACCTACAACCGAATAGATATTCGCCGACCATGACTGGTGGGCAGCACCTGCTATACCGATGATGATGGTAGGCCACCAGTAGGAGAAGTTTCCGAGGGGCTGGGCAAGGAGGGCGAGAAGCGGGAACAGTGCGAAGATGAACATGGCGCGCATACGGGCCGAATAAGCATCGAGCTGAGGATGCTTGTCCATGATTATGGTAGGCAATTTACCACCATAGATGGAGAGCATGGTGATGGCATAGAGCACAAAGATAAGGGTCATAGCCGTGGGGGTGTCGGATGCGAAGCCATACACGTCGGAGATATAGGCGGGGATCCAGAAGAGGAAGAACCACCACACACCGTCGGTGAGGCCCTTGCCGGCGATCACGGCCCATGTCTGGGGATACTTGAAGCACTTGCCGAAAGGAATCACGTCCTTGTTGGTGTCCTCCTGCTTAGCCTCCTCGCGGGGGGTCTCGCCGGGGACGTTGCTGTCCTGCTCGATATAAGCGAGCTCGGCGGCATTGACACGGGGATTCTCGGCGGGTTTCTTGTAGAATACCATCCAGAGGCCCATCCAGATAAATCCGAGACCACCGATCACGATGAATGCCATCTCCCAACCGTTGCCAACGCCGAGGCCCTGGAAGAAGCGGGCCAACGGGGGAATGGAGATAGGAGCGAGAAGCGCACCGATGGTGGCGCCGGCATTGAAGATCGAGGTTGAATAAGCGCGGTCACGCTTGGGGAAGTACTCGGCAGTAACCTTTACGGCTGCAGGGAAGTTACCGGCCTCGCCTACTCCGAGGACGATACGGGCGGCAATGAAGTAGTAGACCGATGTGATGGCGATAGTGGAAGCCACGGCTCCGGTAGCGCCTACCATCTCGGCTGCGCTGTGCAGACCCACAGTGTGCTCGGTAGCCCAGCCGCAGAGAGCGTGGGCACATGCACCTGCCGACCACACTCCGATAGCCCAGAGGTAACCTTTCTTGGTGCCCATCCAGTCGATGAAGCGACCGGCAAAGAGGTTGGCGATGGCATAGACTATTGAGAAGACTGCGGTGATGGTACCATAGTCATTGTCGGTCCAGTGGAACTCGGGTGCGATGAAGTCCTTCCATGTGAGGGAGAGCACCTGGCGGTCCATGTAGTTGACCGTTGTGGCAAGGAAGAGCAGACCGCAGATGAACCAACGGAAATTGGTCATCTTCTTAGCCTGAGCCGATGCCGGCGAGATTGTCGAACTCATTTCGTAAAATGGGAGATTAATAACCGGTGGCCCGCAATCTCCATCAGGGGAGATTGCCGGTCACCGATTGTGCATTTAGAATTTAAAGTAATTTTTAGCGTTGTTGTAGCAGATGTCTTCGATCATCTGGTTCACGCGCTTCTCCTCGTATCCGGTGTAGGGGATCTCGCCGTTCTCGATGTCGGTACCAACGAGGTTACAGAGTGTGCGGCGGAAATACTCGTGACGGGGATAAGAGAGGAACGAGCGGGAGTCGGTGAGCATGCCCACGAAGCGGCTGAGCAGACCCAGGAGCGAGAGGGCGTTCATCTGCTTCTGCATGCCGTCCTTCTGATCGAGGAACCACCAGCCTGAGCCAAACTGGATCTTGCCGGCTACGGAGCCGTCCTGGAAGTTGCCGAGCATAGTGGCGATCACCTCGTTGGCGCTGGGGTTGAGGTTGTAGAGGATGGTCTTGGCCAGCTTGCCACGGGTGTTGAGCTTGTCGAGATACTTGGCGCAGGTCTTGGCTGTGGTGAACTCACCGATGGAGTCGAAGCCGGTGTCGGGACCGAGGAGCTTGAACATCTTGGTGTTGTTGTTGCGGATAGCTCCGTAGTGGAACTGCTGGGTCCAGCCTGAATCATAGTCCATCTCGCCAAACACGATCATCATGGCGCTCTTGAACTTGTTGATCTCATCGGCGGTGAGTTCCTTGCCACCATATACCTTGTCGAAGATAGCGTTGATCTCCTCGTCGGTGTAATCGGCTGCGTAGAACTCCTCGATACCGTGGTCGGAGAGACGGCAACCCATCTCCTCGAAGAAGTCGTGACGCTTCTGGAGGGCGTCGACCATATCGGCGAACTTGTTGATGGTCACACCGCTCACCTCGGCGAGCTTCTCAACGTAGGCACGGAACTCGGCGGGATTCTCAACGGCCATAGCCTTGTCGGGACGCCAGGTGGGGAGCATCTTCACCTCGAAACCGCTGTCGCGCACAGCCTTGTGGTATTCGAGCGAGTCAACGGGATCGTCGGTGGTGCACACGGTCTCCACGTTGTAGCGGCGCATGAGGCCACGGGCGGTCATGTTGGGATCATTGAGAAGCTTGTCGTTGCACTCGTCAAAGATCTCGCGGGCTGTCTCGGGGTTGAGGAGCTTGTCGATACCGAAAGCTGTCTTGAGCTCGAGGTGAGTCCAATGGTAGAGGGGGTTGCGGAAGGTGTAGGGTACGGTCTCGGCCCACTTCTGGAACTTCTCCCAGTCGGTGGTGTCGGTGCCGGTGCAGAAACGCTCGTCAACACCGTTGGAGCGCATTGCACGCCACTTGTAGTGGTCACCTCCGAGCCAAATCTCGGTGATGGATTTGAAACGGTGGTCATCGGCTACCATCTTGGGGATAAGATGACAGTGGTAATCGATGATAGGCATCTTGGCCGCATGTTCGTGATATAGCTTCTGCGCAGTCTCGGTCTGCAGCAGGAAATTTTCATCCATGAATGGTTTCATAGGAGGGAAAGTAATTAAGTTTTAAATGTTTATGCGTTTTATATTAGGTAATTCTTACAGAGTGACTCCGTTCTTGAAGATGGAGATTTCGTGGATGCCGGATTTCTCCGAGTTCACGAGCTCGCCGTTGGCCACGCTCAGCACGTAGTCAATGAACTCCTTGAGCACCTCGTCCATCGACTGATCCTCAACAAGACGTCCGGCATTGAAATCGATCCATGTGGGCTTGCGACGTGCGAGGCCCGAGTTGGTCGACACCTTCATAGTGGGCACGAATGTGCCGAAGGGGGTGCCACGTCCGGTGGTGAACAGAACCATCTGGCAACCTGCGGCTGCAAGAGCTGTCGAAGCCACGAGGTCATTGCCGGGGGCTGAAAGCAGGTTGAGGCCATGCTCGCGGATGCGCTCGCCATACTCCATCACACCGAATACGGGGCTCTTGCCCGACTTCTGGGTGCAACCGAGGGCTTTCTCCTCGAGGGTGGAGATACCGCCGGCCTTGTTGCCCGGGGAGGGATTCTCGCCCACGGGCTCGCCGTGGCTCAAGAAGTATTCCTTGAAGTTATTGATGAGCGATACGGTCTCGCCAAGCAGTTCGTCGGAGGCACAACGCTTCATGAGGATGGTCTCGGCTCCGAACATCTCGGGAACCTCGGTGAGCACGGTGGTACCGCCCTGCTCGTCACAGAGCCAGTCGGAGAACTCGCCGAGCAGAGGATTGGCTGTGATGCCTGAGAAACCGTCAGAACCGCCACACTTCAGACCGATGCGCAGTTTGGATGCGGGCACCTCGGTGCGCTCGAATGTGCGGGCCTGGTTGTAGAGCTCGGTGAGGATCTTCACTCCGGCCTCCACTTCGTCGCCCTCGACCTCCTGGCACACCATGAATTTCACACGGTTGCGGTCGTAGTCGCCACAGAATTCCTCGAACACCTTAGGCTGGTTGTTCTCGCATCCGAGTCCTACCACAAGGATACCGCCGGCATTGGGGTGATGCACCATGTCGCGAAGTATCTTCTTGGTGTTCTCATGGTCATCGCCCAGCTGGGAGCAACCGTAATTGTGGGGGAATCCGAAGATACCGTCCACACCCTCGGCGCCGGTCTCGGCGTTCACGCGATCCACGATCTGCTTCATGATACCGTTGACGCAACCCACGGTGGGGATCACCCAGATCTCATTGCGGATACCCACCTGGCCGTCGGGGCGCACATAGCCACGGAATGTGGCTTCCTTGCCCTTGAGTGCCGATCCGGGTACGGGACAATGATGATCGTTGATGGCTATGTCGGAGTAGTCGAGCTGACCCTCGAGGTTGGTCTTGATATCTTCGTGATCGAGGAAATGTCCCTTGGCCACGGCATGACATGCATGGCCGATGGGGAATCCGTACTTGATCACATTCTCACCCTCGGCGATATCCTTCAGGGCAAACTTGTGGCCTGCGGGAATGTCGCTGACGAGAGTAACGTCGCCCACACCGTCGATAGTCACAACCGTTCCGTTGGATAGTGGGTTGATGGCTACGGCAACATTGTCGGCGGGATTGATTCTGAGGAAATCCTTCATCTAAATATCATATATTAGCAATTAGTAATCAGCAATCAGTGGTCAGGCAATTATGAAATAGCACGTATCGTCCCGATCACTAATTGCTGATTACTAATCTACAAATTCACAAATAGGAATGTGGAATTTTAGGGTTTCAATTATTCAACGATCTCCTTTACGGTCTCAAGCATACCGTTGGCCTGGATCTTGTCGAGGTATTCAACCACGAGGTCGGTGAGGCCGGGGATGGTGTTGAGGTCTCCGTGCTCGCCCCAGATCAGATCCTTGGCTGCGAGAACACCCTCGGCTACCTTGCGGGTATCGCCTGTAGCCCAGAGCTGGGTGAGGAGATCCATGATCTTGGCATCGTCGTTGGGCACGATATCGGTACCGTCCTCACGCTTGCCACCCTTGTAGTAGGTGATGAGGGCTGCGAGACCGAGCACGAGGCCCTTGGGAAGCTCGCCCTTACGCTCGAGATATACCTTGAGGCCGGGCAGGTCGCGGGTCTGGAACTTGGGGAACGAGTTGAGCATGATCGAGGTAACCTGGTGGTCAACGTAGGGGTTGTTGAAACGCTCGAGCACGTCGGCACCAAACTTCTGGAGCTCCTCCATGGGGAGGTTGAGGGTCTGCATGAGCTCGTCGAACTGTACCTTGTGGATGTACTTGCCGATCACGGGGTGGTTGCAGGCATCGCGCACGATGTTTACGCCACTGAGGAATGCAACGGGCGAGAGCACGGTGTGAGGACCGTTGAGAAGAGTAACCTTACGCTCGTGGTAGGGAGCCTCGGAGTCGGTGATGAGCACCTGAAGACCAGCCTTCTCGGCGGGGAACTCGGCGCGGAGCTGCTCGATGGTCATGTTGGAAGCGCGCTCGATAACCCAGAGGTGGAATGCCTCGCCCTGAACAACGATGTTGTCCTTGTAGCCGAGTTTCTCCTGAATCTGGGCGATCTCCTTGCGGGGGAATCCGGGAACGATGCGGTCAACGAGGGTAGCGCATACGTAGTTGTAGGTGTTGAACCAGTTCTTGAAGCCCTCGTAATCCGATCCGAGATCCTCTTTCCAGAGCTCGATGTACTTGTTGATGATCTCCTTGAGATGGTGACCGTTCTCGAAGATAAGCTCGCAGGGCATGATGATGAAGCCCTTGTCGGGAGCGCCGTTGAATGTCTTGTAACGACGATACAGGAGCTGGGTGAGCTTGCCGGGATAAGAAGCGGCAGGACGGTCAGAGAGCTTGCAGGTGTCATCGTAGGCGATACCGGCCTCGGTGGTGTTGGAGATCACGAAACGCATCTCGGGCTGGTCGGCCAGTGCGAGGAATGCGTCGGTCTGGGTGAAGGGGCTGAGACCGCGGCTGATTACGTCAACGCGGGTGAACGAATTGACCACTTCGCCATCGAGACGGCCCTGGAGGTTCACGTGGTAGAGGCAGTCCTGACCCTGGAGAAGCTGCATCACGAATGCGTCGGGGGTACCCTGCACAACGACTACCGACGAGTTGAAGTCGGTCTTGTCGTTCATGTTCTTGATGATCCAGTCTACAAACGCACGGAGGAAGTTACCTTCGCCAAACTGAATGATTCTCTCGGGAGCGACTGCCTTAGGAGCGGTCAATTTGTTTAAAGCTTTCATATTCGGTATTGATAATGATAATTGTTGTCTTATAGTAAATTATTAGGTGGTTCTACGTTCATCCCGCTGTCACTTCTTGGCGGCGGTGGGGATCCAGGTGTTGGTACAGGTGAACACCTTGTTGAGATCGGTGAGATCGGCGGCCTGCTGTTTGGTGGGATTCTTGGCCCATGTCACACGCGGACCTTTGGCACCGTCGCCCTTGGATCCGTACTCGCCGTAACGCGAGGTGGTCTCCTTGGACTTGTCACCCCAGTTGTGCCACCCCTCGGGGCGGATGTGCGAGCCCATGTCACAGTTGATGAACACGGTGTGGGCATACGGGCGCCAGGGACGACCAAGATATACCTTGTCGACATCGGGAGCAGCTGTGAGCTTGCAACTGTCAAACACATATCCCACGGGGACATCCTCGGGGGTCGAGGCGGCTGTAACATAGCTGTTGCGCTTGGAGTGGATGAGACAATCCTTGAAATATGCGGTGGCCGGACCGAAGATAAAGTCGGTAGTACCCTCGATATAGCAATCGCCGAAATAGAGGCGGGCGTTCTTGCCTCCGGTAAACAGGGTGTCCTGATTGCCGAGCAGACGGCAGTTCTGGAAAGTCAAGCGGTCACCCTCGGTGTGGAGCGCCACAGCCTGTCCCAGCTGAGGGGCATTGTTCTCGATTGTGAGATTGCGGAATGTGATATCCGAGCCGTCCACCTTGACGGTGTAGGTGCGGAATGTGCCCATGTTGTCGATATTGGCGTGATCATCGTTGGTGATCACAACACCCTCGGGGCTCTCCCCCTCGAATGTCACATTTGTGAGCCAAGCGGGGATCACGATCTTCTCCTTGTAGGTGCCGTTGGCGATGTGAACGGTCACGGTATAGTCCATATAGGCACGTATGCCTTCGAGGGCCTCAGTGATCGTGCGGTAGTCGCCCGATCCGTCCTGGGCCACATATATGTCATGCTTCCACTTATCGTCGGCAGCGCTGGCGGCGAAACATCCTGCGATAATTACGGCGAGCAATGTAAGGATTCTTGTCTTCATTAAACGATTATGGTATATGGGATTTCCGGTTAATTATTTCTTGGTCACGCGGAACCAGTCGATGTCAAGCCAACCGCTGTCGTTGCTGACCCAGTTGCGCGAGCAATAGAGACCGAATTTCGCTCCGATCCAGTGGCCTACGTCCACCTTCACGGGACGGCCTATCTTGGTGTACTTCTTGCCGTCGAGGCTGTAGAAGAATGTGGCTTCGCAGGTGTAATCGGGTTTCTGAGTGGGCTTCTTGGGGCCGGTGTAGTCGATGCGCATGCGCAGATACATCTCCTTATCGGGATCCGCCTTCACTTCCTCAACATAGGTTTCCTGGCCACCCTTGTTAGCCTTGTAGCAGTCGGTCTGCACCAGATACACACCATCCTTGCGGCTCTCGAACGAGAGTGTGCCGAAGTTGTAGCCCATCACCACGATACCGGCGCGCTCACCCTCCATGATCTTTCCGTCCTTCTTGCGGGGGCAGAACTGTACCTTGGCGGTGGCGGTGAAGTCGCGGGCTGGGAATTTCTGCAGGAGCAGATTGGGGAGATCGTATATAGTGGAACCTTCGGGCTGCTTATTGGAGAAAAGGCGGAGCTTGGAGGCGGCGGCATCGCAGAAATACCACAGAGCCGAGGGATTGTCCTTCCACTGCCACTGCTTGCCCAGCTCGATCGAGTCAAACTCGTCGCTCTCCTGAGGAGTCTGCTTGGGATAGGTCTTGCCAACGTTGGGCTTTTTGTAAGTTCTCACGGGGATACCGCGCTCGTCACCGTCGGGGTCGACGCCGATCACGGGCCAACCGTTCTCAAGCCACACCATGGGTTCGAGGTTCACCACACGACCGTAAGGGCCTTTGTCCTGGAAATGTATGAACCAGTCCTCCTTGCCGTCGGGGGTGTCGATCCATGCGCCCTGGTGGGGGCCGTTGATATCGGTGTCGCCCTGCTCAATCACATTGCGCATCTCGTAAGGTCCCCAGGGATTCTTGGAGCGCATCACTACCTGCCATCCGGTGGGCACACCGCCGGCGGGAGAGAATATCCAGTACCATCCGTCGCGCTTGTACATCTTGGCGCCCTCGATGGTCTCGTTGTCCAGGTGTCCGTCATAGATGATGCGGTCCTGACCTATTGTCGACTTGCCGTCGGGGGTCATCTCGATCATGCCTATGATACTCTTGTTGCCGGCGCGGCTTCCTGCGTATCCGTGAGCCAGGTAGGCCTTGCCGTCATCGTCCCAGAGGGGGCAGGTGTCGATGATGCCCTTGGCGGGATGCACCAGCACGAGCGGTTCCCAGGGTCCGGCGGGATCCTTGGTCTTGGTCATGAAGATACCCAGGTCGGGATCGCCGTAGTAGATATAGAACTCGCCGTTGTGATAGCGTATTGCCGGAGCCCACACGGCATTTCCATGGTTGGGGGTGGCAAACTTGGCATAGTCGGGCATCTCGGCGATAGCGTGACCTATGATGGTCCAGTTCACGAGATCCTTGGAATGAAGGATGGGCAAACCGGGAATATCCGAGAAACTCGAGGCGGTCATATAGTAATCGTCACCCACGCGCACTACGTCGGGGTCGGAATAGTCAGCATCAATGATTGGGTTGATATACTTGCCGTTGCCGGCATCGGGGCTCCACACTTCGGAGACATACTCAGCTGCAGTTGCACCCATTGCGGCGGTCAGAGCCGCGCTCAGTAGGGTAAGACGAGTTGTTAGTTTCATCATTGTAATTTTAAGGTAATAGGGGGCGAGCGGGGAGCGTGATCACTCGCAAAAGTATAAAATGCGACCCAAAATTACTAATTTTTCCAAGAGTTGGAAAGAAAATGGAGTTAAAAGTGTTAAATCTTTTATTTCGTTCACTATAGATTCCGGATGTGGCTCCGCCCCGAAACGCATCCGCCCCCGGCAGGCACGTCGTGGCGACGTTACTGCCGGGGGCGGGTGTATGATGATAATTCCGTCCCTGAATCACACGGATGCAGGGTTAAGGACAAGTATTGACAGACGCGGGGATTACAGGCGCTCCATCTCAAGACATGCGTTGATGAACGGACCTACGCCCTTGGCGTCGTTATCGCGGATAGGCTCGGAGATATAGTACTCGAACGATCCGTCGCGATAGTTCTTGTCGCCACCGAGGCCGGCCACAGCACAGCACTTGGTGAGCGTCACCGATCCGTCCTTGCCTATGCGCACCAGGTGCTTGAGCAAGCCGTTCCAGCCGGTGAGGGCAGCGTTGAGATAACTCTGGTCGAGCACACCCATGCGCACTCCGCGCAGAAGCGAGTACACAAACATGGCCGATGCCGTGCCCTCGAGATAATTGCCTTCACGGCCGGGGGCGTCGAGCACCTGATACCACACACCGCTGCGGGTGTCCTGGGTCTTGACAACACCGTCGGCAAACGAGCGGGCTATCTCCACCAGCTCCTTGCGACGGGGATGATCCTCGGGCATCTCCTCAAGCACATCGAGCACACCCATGAATGTCCAGCCCATTGCACGGCCCCAGGCGTGGGGAGCCTGTCCGGTCTCCTTGTCGGCCCAGCGCTGTTCCTTGCTCTCGTCCCATGCGTGGCGGTAAAGTCCGGTCTTGGGATCGTAGGTGTGCTTGGCCACGATGGCAAACTGGTCGGCGATATGGTTCCAGGCCTCCTCCTTCTCCTTACCTTTCAGGAAGCGGTTGGCATACTTGGCGCTGAACGGCTCGGCCATGAACAGGCCGTCGAGCCACATCTGATGGGGATACCTCTGCTTGTGCCAGTATCCTCCCTCGCTTGTGCGGGGTTGGGCCTGGAGCTGCTTCCACAGGGTGTTCATCGCCTTGAGGTAACGCTCCTCGCCGGTGCGCTCGTAAGCCGCGAGCAGGAGAGTTCCGTCCTTGATATTGTCGAGGTTGTAGGCCTCCATCTTGAAGCCCTTCATGTCGCCGTTGGCGTTCACAAGAGTGTCGACATAGCTCAGAGCGTAAGCGGCCATGCGGTCATCCTTATAACGGTCGGCCACATTGAGGATTGCGTCAAGCTCGGTGCCCACAGCATAGGTCCAGTGGGGACCTTTCATATAATCGAGCATCCAGCTCTCGGGACAACGCTTCATCTCCGAGAGGGCCATGGCCTGGGAGAGAGGCTCGTTGTCGGTGACGAGTTTGCCGTTGATATATGTATTGGCCACGCGCACATTCTTGGTGAGACCGCTGATGGAGTTTCCGCCGTTGACCACGCCGTCCCATTTGCAATCCTTCACCTCGATGTTGCGTATGTTGCACAGATCCTCGTATCCCTCGATCACGATGCCCCACTTGCTCTCCTTGCAGGAGATATTCTCCAGGTACACGTCCTGAACCACGGGGGGATAGCTGTGGTCGCAAGCCTCCTTGCGCTCATACAGCAGATTGATCTTGAGCACGGCCTCGTTGCACTGGCCCACCTCGATGTTGCGGCAATAGATCTTCTCGATCACACCGCTACGGCACGAGTTGGTCTTGATGCGCACCACGCGGTCAAGGTCGGGAGAGTCCATGACGCAGTTCTCGGCAAACAGGTTGGAGAAACCGCCCGAGATCTCCGAGCCCACCACGATACCGCCGTGGCCGTTCTTCATGCGGCAGTTGCGCACGATCACGTTCTCGGTGGGACGCGCGGCCACGATGCCGTCGCGGTTACGTCCGCTCTTGATGGCTATACAGTCGTCGCCGGTGTCGAAGAAGCAATCCTCGATCAGCACATTCTTGCACGACTCGGGGTCACAGCCGTCGCCGTTGGGGCCGTCGTTCTGGATATGCACGCCACGCACTGTGAGGCTCTCGCAGAACAGGGGATGGATCACCCAGAACGGCGAACGGAGGAGTGTGACATCCTCGATGAGCACGTTCTTGCAGTCCACGAAGTTCACGAGCTGGGGACGCATACCGTAGCCGGGGCCCATCTGGCGCTTCTCCACGGGCACACCGTTCTCGTTCCACTCCTGGAGCAGAGGACGGCCTGTCTTCTGGGTTGCCACAGTGCCGGGACCAGTGTAATCATGTCCCTTCTTGGAGCTCATGCCCCACCAGTTGTCGTTGCTTGCGCCACCGTCCACCGTGCCTTTGCCGGTGAGAGCGATATTCTTGGCTCCGATGGCATACACCATGGGCTGATAGTTGTAGCAGTCCATGCCCTCCCAACGGGTACGCACCACGGGATACTGGGTGGTATCGGGGGTGAAAAGCAGTGTGGCACCCTCCTCGAGATGGAGATTCACATTGTCCTTGATGGTGATGGGACCTGTGAGCCATGTGCCCTTGGGGATAACTACACGGCCTCCGCCTTCGCGGGAGCACACGTCGATCACCTTATTTATAAGTTCGGTGTAGAGAAATCCTTTGGTCTTGGACTTCTTGCCGTAGTCGAGTAGTTTGTAGTCTTTGGCCCGGAATGTCGGTTGCTCGATCGACTTCTCTATCTCGGGGTAAACGGTGTTCCACGCCTCATCGGGAGTCATGGCCCATGCACCGGCCGCAAGCAGAAGTCCCACAAGCATCATACTGATTCTCCTCATGGTCATTCTTTTGTTTTTGGGGTTTAAGGTATAATTATTTGCGTATAATCTTACATAGCAATAGCTTCCAACGACAGTATGAAAGAAGCCAAATAAAATACAAAATTACTCAACGGCGGGATATAAACTCATATAGCGGTAGTTATTTTTTGTTAACCTCACCAATTCCATAGCCTGCCTGACAATGGAGATGCACCCCATTTACTGATCAAGAAGCATCAGTACTTCCTGTTTCAACTTAGGGATATGATTGATTACTATACTCCACAATATCTCATTATCCAAACTGTCATATCCATGGATAATGTAATTACGTGTATTTACTATCTGTCGGGAACTTGTAATTCTTATTTCCGGACTTATTTTAAGAATCTGCCCTATGGCCTCACCGATAATCGCGATATTGAACAGAACAGCACACCGATACATCTCATCCTGACAAAACACATCAAATCGTTTAGGGCGTGTCTCCACAAACGATTCTATCTTCTGTATAGATGACAGTACGTCTCCTAATCTTTTTTCAATATTTCTCCGATCATCCATATAATTGAAGCTTCGTTTCGTCAAGCTCTTGCCGGAATATTGGATTGGTTATGGCATCATAGCACACTAAATCAACCTGACGGTTAAATATCGCTTCCAGGTCAAATTGCAGAGAGAAGAAATTATCGGCATAATCCTCCAATGCAATATTCTCCTTGTCAAAACTCACCGCTAAATCTACATCACTTTCATCATTGAAACGCGATGTCAGGATAGATCCGAAAACATACAAGGCTTTCACCTTATACTTACGGCACAAGGACACTATCTGGGCAATATTTAATTCTATCAGCTTCATTGTGTGCAAATATAACACTTACTCACATTAAAAACAACTTATATTGACGACATGGATAAAAAAATCCCCATCGCCGGGGTGACGATGGGGATTTATTGGGAGGTTAAGCTGAACCTGGAATACCGGCTCAGCCGAATAGGTTATCAGAGGTTGTCATAGAAGTGCATGGGATCACCGGCTGCCCAGCGGGGGTCACCGATACCCTTGGTCACGATCTCATGACCCATTGCGCTCGACTTGTACTTGAGAGCATTCCAGATATCAGCGGGAGCCTCGTGGTCACGGGGATGACCCTTGGAGGTGTTATGCTCGGTATAAGGAGGATTGGGGTCATTGAACAGCTCAGTCGCCTTGAGGGCGGGAGTTCCGGTCTTAACCTTCAGGTCGTCGGTGGTTCCCTGATTAAACTTGGCCCAAGAAGTCTGACCGAATGAGTTCTTGTTCAGAGAGAAACGGTAGGACTCGAAGAACTTATCATCGGTAAGAGTCTTGCTACCCGCGATATAATTGTCCTTCACGAGGAAGGTCATCACACCGCTACCCTTGATTGTACGCACATCGCTACCGGCCATATACACGTTACGTTTGTCGTTGTCGGCCTTGGTCACCACGAGAAGGTTGTTGCGGAACTCATAGTGAGATCCACCCGGGATATAACGGGTCTGGAAAATAGCGCGGTCCTTGCTACGGGTAGAGTAGTTGATGAAGGTGTTGTTATTTATGCGGATATTCCACTGCACGTCGCTTACATACTCGATGTCCTTATCGTTGTCAGAAATCATGGCTGTACGCGGGCAGTCATACATGGTGTTGTTGCTCCACTCGAAATCCTTGTAGATATTGGAAGTGGTGCGGGCACCGTCACCGGCAATCCAGGCATAGCCACGGCCGTTGTTGTCATAATAACCGCAGTTGTAGAAGAGGTTACCCTTGATAAGTATCTTCTCGAATACCTTGTCCTTGGTACCCTGCACACGGATAAATCCGCGCACCATGCGTTGGAAAGTACAGTTGAGCACCTGGAGCGACTTGATCGACACCTTCATACCGTTGCTGTACATGTTGGCGAAGTAGTTACCGGTAGCCGAACCCTCGCCCTGAGCCTGATGGCCGTAGTTGAGAGCCTTGGGGCAATCGAAATCAATGTTCTTAAAGATAAGATCGCCAACCTCGATGAGACAGTCAGGCTCACCGCTGGTCTTCTGACGGCCAAACATGAAGTTACATGTACCAAGTTCGTTGGTGAGGTTACCGTATTCATCATACCTGTTGCCTATACCACCCAGGTAGACAATGGCACGCTTACCCTGGGCCACATCCTCGGGACGTGTCTCAAGAGTGAAGCCCTTGGCGAGATCGGGGTTCTGATAGAAGTAGTAGGCCTTTCCGCCCTCAAGCTGGAACACCTGGCCCTCGGCAAGATTGGTATCGGATGCGAACTGACCGATGATGGTGTCGAGAGGACATGCATTGTACTCTACGGCACCGGGGATGTGGTCGTTGGGGATCACCTTGTGCTCGATCAGAATAGGATCGCCGGGCTTGCCATACACGGGCTTGAGGATAGAGTTGTAGATCTGGTCAACCTCATGCTTGTTGTTGTCCTGGTCATACACAGCGATGGTGTACTTGGCGTTAGGCATGAGACCCGATACCTTATACTCGGCTACACCGTTGACAAAATCGGTCTGCTGGATGTTGTAATCCATCCACTTGGAGTCGATAGTAGCATTAGGATTATCCTTTGCCGGGGTCACAACCATCTTAGTAACCTTAAAATGAGCAGTCCTGCGGTCGTTCTGCTTGCCATCCTGCAACATATCAAAGTATTCATTATAGCTTTCCCACAGATCGTCCTTATCCTTCTCGGATGGCTTGGATGCCTTGAGCGCCTCGTCAATAGCGTCCTGAGCATTGCTGTTTACAACAACTGTCATATAGGAGCAATCGGGGGCGATATCCTTAACGGAAACAAGCTCAGGGAAGTCATAGCGGGGCTCCATGGTGAGTCCGGCCTGCTCGGCCCACTCACGACCATTTCCGTAGCCATACCATTTGGAGTGATGCTCCTCAACGCCGTCGGGATGGAGCACACGGATAGCGAAACGGTAGGCCTCGCCATACTCAAGGTTGGGGATACGAACCGACAGTTGCTCGGGATCGTTGATGATGAAACGGTCGGCAAGGTTATCGGGATTGTCCCAATCCTCGGAGCGTCCCGAGGTCAGACCGGCATTAAGACCATATTTGATCTCATATCCGGCACAACCTTTCACACCATACCACACGAGCATGGCTGTATTACGTTCCTCGGTGATCACACGCATACCGAAGGGGTCATTGTCGCCCTTGTCGGTGTTCTCATTGAGACGGAACATAGTCATTGGCATACGGTCAAACTCCTCGGCAGGGTTGACTACACCCATCACCTCATCATCCTTACAGGACGCGAAGCCCATGGCGAGGACCGCAGTCAGTGTATATAGAAATATTTTTTTCATCTTAGAGATTTCTTTAGATTATAAGGTGTTACTTGTAACCGTACTTATTTGTGTACTTACCCTGTGAATATGTAATTATCGAGCGGGGATAAGGGAGAATGTAGCGCACCACGGGGAGCTCATCAACTGTAGGCATCGACGAGGGTTCCGGAGCGGTCTCATAGTTGCCGTTGCGGTTGATGAAAGTAGTGGATGTACGGGGGTCATAGTAGATGTATCCGCGGAGCGAATAGCAGAAGTGATCCGAGGGACAGCCGAGGTCGGAATTGAACCACTTCATGAAGTCGGCCGACGATGCCTTGTCCTTTCCATTGGGCTTGTTGTCACCAATCTTATCCCAAGGCTTAGAGTAGGGATTTATCACGTATACCACATTCATGTTACCTGACTTGTTGGGGAACGATGCTGTAGTGGGATATTTCGGGAAAACACGTGCATCACCCTGCTTGTCGGCATTAGCCTTGGTGAGGGTAGCCTGATAGTCAGTTGTGGAAGAAACGTTGTCAGTATAATAGATCGTGAACACGAGCTTGTTGTTGTAGGCCTCTGTATCATTAAAGTCATAAAGACTTACATAATCAGAGTTGGAGCCATTGGACTCGGCTGCATTGAAGTATCTCCAGAATGTCCAGAATGTGCTCTCGGAAAGCAAGTTGTTACGGACAAGGTCGCGCCAACGCATATTCTCACCGGCAAATTCCAGACGACGTTCGTTGAGGATTGTCTTAAGGAAGTTGGCGGGGGAAGCCTCGTCGCCGCTCACGGTGGAGCTGAGGTCAGATCCGCGGTAAGCACGGGCACGCACCATCTCCACACGCTGCTTGGCCTTGTCGGTCACATTGCCTGTGTAGCCAAATTCAGCCTCGGCCGACATAAGAAGCACGTCAGCATAACGCATGTAGGGGAAGTTGATACCGGTGTTACCCTCGGTGGTAGCTCCGAGACCCGAAGTGTTCCACAGCTTGGACCACTTGCCGTTGTAGAATGTACGGCCATTGTTGAATTTGGCCTCGCCGAGCTGGTTGTAGCCAAACCACTGGTTCACGTAATCGCGACGCACATCACCCTCCTTGAAGAAGAGACGGTAGAGAGCGTTGAGCTGGGCCGAGCTTGAGGCTTTACCCCAGGCATGGGGGGTTACGCCGGAAGCATTGTCCATCTTGGGGCCATGGATATAACCGATGGCACCGGTCGACTCCTTGCCGAAGGGGATCTCGAAGATCACATCATCATTGGTGGGGCTTGCCACGTGGTTGCACTCGTTTACAAACACCTCGTGGTAATCCAGCGAGAGTGAGTGATTGGTACGCTCAACCACCGAGTCGCAATACTCTGCGGCGATCTTGTAGTAGTCCTTCCAGTTGTCGGGACGCTCCATCTTACCGAAGGAGTTGCCATCGGGACGGAGAGAATAACCGCCGGCAGTCATGCTGAGACGGGCGATCATGGCCCATGCCATATCCTTGCTTATACGCTCGGCCTTGTCGCTGAACGAGTTGTCGCTGGACAGAGACATCTTGGGAGCGATAGCGATGAGGTCCTGGATCAGATCATCGAGGATCTTGGTGCGGTCCACCACGTCATAAACAGGATTCTCAAGCTCGTAGGAGGGCTGCAGTGAGTAGGGCACATCACCCCAGTACCATATAAGGTCGTGGTAGAATATTGAGCGGAGCACCTTTACCTCGCCGAGCATCTGCATCAGCTCGCTGTCCTCCTCATCATATATATCCGAGTTGCGGATACCCGAGTCGAGCATGTTGGCACGCTCGATACCCTGGTAGAGAGCATCCCAAGCCTTCTTCACGTCGCTTGCATCGGGATCGCACTCGAAACGCTGGTAAGCGGAGGGGAGCTGGAACTCGTTGTCGTAGATCTTGAACTCTACGTCGGAATTGTAGCAGAATTTGTCAAGGAATGCCGAGCCGTAGGTGTTGCCACTCAGGAGGGCGGCATACACACCGTTGAGGGCGCGGTTCATCTCCATTTTGTCGGTGTACACGTACTCCGGCGGATTCTTGGAGGGAGCGTCCACATCCAGGAAGTCGGAGCAGGATGCGAGCGAGAGACCCGCAAGACCGGCTAAAAGTATATTGTGAAGTTTCATTGTATTTCGTCTGTGAAATATATGGTATTTGATATATGAGGCTTAGAATGAAAGGTTGATACCGAGCACATAGCTACGTGAACGGGGATAACGGTTCATGTCAAACGACGGGGTGAGACCGCTCTGCACGTCAACCTCAGGATCAAATCCCGAATAATTGGTGATGATGAAGGGGTTGGTAACCGAAGCATAGAAACGGCACTTGCTCATGCCGGCCTTGCTGATGAGGTTCTGGGGCAGAGTGTAACCGAGGGTGATGTCGGTACAGCGGAGGAACGATCCGTCCTCAACGAAGCAGCTGGCGGTGACGTCCTTGTTCCAGTCCATGGGGTTCCAGTTGGTCTGGCCGGCGTTCATGTCCAGGTAGTGCTCGTAGGCACCGAGGATCCAGTAGTTACCGTAGTAGCACTCGGGGCCGTCGGCATAGCGCCAGCGGTCGGTGTACTTGTTGAGTACATTATAGAACTTATCCTTGTTATCAATCGAAGATGACAGATACATGCCGGTGGCATTGTAAACGTCAAAGTCAAGGAAGTAGGTGAAGTTGGCAGTGAAGTCAAATCCCTTGTACTGACCGTTGAGGCCGAAACCACCCTGAAGTTTGGGAGTGGTGCGGCCGATAACCACGCGGTCCTCGTCGTCGATCTGGCCGTCACCGTTGATATCCTTGAACTTGGGCTTGCCGGGAAGAGTAGCCTTGCCTGACTGCGAGTCGCTGAAGATATCGTTCATGTTGACGGGGATCTGCTTGCCGTTCTCATCATACTTCACCTCGTAGGCCGAGTTGGATACGTTGTAGTTGAACTCATCAACAGAATAGAGGCCGTCGTAAACGAAACCGTAGATGAGACCTACCTCGCCACCGACCTCGAGACGGTAGTTATAACCGCCGTCCTTGGAGCGCTTGTGGGTATCGTAGAGATACATGGCATCGCCGTTGAGCTTGTCAACCTTCATCTTGTTGGCACCGAGGTTGAAGTTGGCTGAGAGCACATAGTCCTTGCCACGGAGGATGTCACCGTTGATCGAGAGCTCAAAACCGCGGTTGGTCACCTTACCGATGTTCTTGTACTGCCAGGAGTAACCAACAGTAGAGAGGATGTCGGCCTTATAGATAAGGTCGCTGGTGGTGTTCCAATAGTACTCGGGGGTGATGCGCAGACGGTTGTTGAAGAGTGCGATGTCAAACGCGAAGTTGCGTGTGAGAGTGGTCTCCCACTTCAGGTCGGGGTTGGGGAGATAGTCGGCGGGACCATACCAGAGCTCACCGTCGGGAGTCACCTCGCCGAAAGCGGGACCGCCCTCGGTCTTGGTGGCATAGAGGTAGCGCCACATGTCGGCATCGATGTTGTTATTACCGGCCTTACCGATGGCGGCACGGAACTTCAACTCGTTGAGCCATGTGTAGTCCTTCAGGAAGTTCTCCTCGGAGAGTACCCAAGCGGCTGATACCGAGGGGAAGTAACCCCACTGGTGGCCGGGAGCGAACATCGAGCTACCGTCGGCACGGAATGTAGCCGAAAGCAGATACTTGTGATCGTAGTTGTAGTTGAGCTGTCCGAAGTAAGAAGTGGTGCGGATAGCTGTACCCAGCTCTGAAGAGGACTGATAGGGGGTACCGAGGCTCATGTTGTTGAGAGCCTTGTCGGCGGTGATGTTGTCAGGGAAGTAGCGGTTCTTCTGCATGGTCTTCTCGGTCTGCTTGTGGTAGAGCTCGAAACCGGCCAGTGCATAGAAATTGTGCACATCCTTGATCGACCAGTCATAGCTGGCAGTAGTTGTCCAGGTGTATGAGTTGGTCTGCTGCTTGTCGATCTGGGCTACGGGCTTGGAGTTGTACTTCTTGCCCTCCGAGGTGAGACGGCCCCAGAAACGCTTGTCATCCTTGAAAGCGATGGTGTAGACACCCTCGGTGCGCAGGGTCAGGCCCGAGATGGGCTTGTACTCAAGCGAAGCCTGGTTGGTGAAGGTGTAGGAGTGCTTCTTGCGCACGTTGGTGGCGATGTCGGCCACAGGATTGGTGTACTCGAAGAGTTTCTCCTGGTCGGGGTCGACAGTGTTCTCGTCCCAGAATGCGCCGAATTCGCGCACACCGTTGGTAGGACGGTAGCGGAGCACGTCGATGATACCGCCCGAACCCACATTGTCACCACCGGCACCCTCGTCACGACGATATGACATCTTGGGGTTGTACTGGAGGGTAAGGTTGGGGAGGATCTTGGTCTGAAGCTTGGTGTGGATGTTGGTACGGCGCACACCGGTGTTCATTATGATACCCTTGTCATCGCTCTGGGTGATAGAGATGTTGTAACGGGTCTTCTCGGTTCCGCCACCGATCGAGAGGTTGGCCGAGTAGGAGAAGGGGTTGTTGCCCATCACCTCGTCCTGCCAGTCATGGCTACGGGCCTGATGGTACAGGTCCATATCCTGGGGGTTACCGAAGTTGTAACGGAACTTGCGGGTCTGCGAGTTACGTGTGGAGTGACCTGTAGCGAAGTCCCACTGATAGTTAACGAAATCGTAAGCGTCCATCAGATCCATCTTCTTGGAGATGTGGCTGATAGAGCCCTGGGCGTTGAATGATACGGTGGTCTTGCCCTCGGCAGCGCTCTTTGTGGTCACGATCACAACACCGTTACCACCCTTGGCACCGTAGATAGCAGTCAGCGACGCATCCTTGAGGATGTCGATGCTCTGGATATCGCTCGGGGGGATATCGTTGATGTTATCGGTCTGGAAACCGTCAACGATGTAGAGAGGATCGTTGCTCTGGGTCACGGATGTAGCACCGCGCACACGGATGTTGATGTCGGCACCGGGCTGACCGTCGACTGTGGTCACCTGCACACCGGCCACCTTACCCTGGAGGGCTACGGCTGCCGAAGTCACGGGCACAGCGGCGAGCTTGACGCCCGACACACTACCTACCGAACCTGTGAGGTCGCGACGGGCACGTGTACCGCCGTAACCGATCACCACTACCTCCTCGAGAGCCTCGGAGTCCTCGAGAAGCACTACCTTGATCTCGGTCTGGCCGTTCACATCAACGGTCTGTGTCTTATAACCGATATAAGACACCACGAGACGGGCATTGGGAGCACACTTGAGTGTGAAATTGCCGTCGAAGTCAGTGGCAACGCCATCCTTGGAGCCTTCCACGAGCACGGTCGCACCGATCATCGGTTCGCCGGCGCTGTCCTCGACAACACCTGAGACTGTGATGTTCTGGGCGTTGGCCGACAGACCTACGCAGAGCACCATCAGGAGGAGCATCGTTTTCCAGTGCGAAGCAAAGGAAAATTGCCGCAGCCAGTGGCTACGACCTGAATTAGAGTCTTTCATGTAAACTGGTTAATTGGTAAATAAGAATTGTTTCATGCAAAATTGTCGGTGTGATGAGAGAGGTGAGAAGAGTGGTTATTTAGGAGTAAAATGATTGACGGTTTATATATTATAGGTGTAATTCATGGTTCAGCATCCGGACATCTCTCTTGGGGAGAGATATTCATACAACATGCAAAGTTACGACTAATTTGGTAAAATACAATAGTTTCGGGGTGTTTAACATTGTATAATTCATCACTTTAACATGTACATAATGTAATGAATCGTAGCAAAAGCGCCATTTTGTCCAATTATTCAAAATGTTGACAAATAATAACTTATATTAAATAAAGAATCTCTCCCCAAGAGATATTCATGTATCTTTCCATAAGAAAAAATTTCTTTAAAAATTTCATCGGCCTTGCGAAGTTTCTGCCTCGCAGGGCCGATGCCTTTTATGCCCTGAAATCACGTCATATGCCGCATTGTTTAGCATGGTGGCTCTACGGCGAACATATCAGCCTTATTATCTGACACTTATGTCGCATACGAATCTCTCCCCAAGAGAATATTAGATAATCTTAAATCTGTTACACCTATTTTAATATAAAATTCATCACACAATTACCCTAAATATACCACTCTCCCACTCTCTCACCCCCACCGACAATTTTGCATGAAACAATTCCGACTTAACTAATCCTATTCACTAATAACCAAACATTTATCATGAAAACCAATCAATCGGCAATCATCCGGCGAGCTTGGCTTGTCCTGATGCTTATTGTCACACAAGCCATATCAGCGATGGCCGTGACAGTAACCGGAGTCGTGACTGATTCCCAGAATGAACCCCTCATGGGTGTCGCAGTCACCGAGAAAGGAAATCCGGCCAACGGATCTCTCACTGATCTCGACGGACGCTACACCATCGACGTTGCCCCCTCGGCAACCATCGTCTTCACCTACACCGGATTCATCTCCCTTGAGGAAGCCGTAGCCGGCAGGACCTCGATCGACGTCGTACTCAAGGAGAACGTCGAGGCCCTCGACGAGGTAGTAGTGATCGGATATCAGACCATCAAGAAAAAGGACCTCACCGGTTCGGTATCATCGGTAAGCGCATCCGACATCGTTGCCGCCCCTGTCTCCAATGTGGCCCAGGCCATGCAGGGTAAACTCGCCGGCGTGAACATCATCACCCAGGACGGTCGTCCCGATGCCGACATCTCGATCCGTGTACGTGGTGGCGGTTCAATCTCCCAGTCCAACGAGCCCCTCATCCTCATCGACGGTATAGCCGGCACACTCTCCGACATCCCCGCCGACCAGGTTGAGCGCATCGACGTGCTCAAGGACGCATCGTCCACAGCCATCTATGGTGCCCGTGGTGCCAACGGTGTAATCCTCGTCACCACCAAGGGAGCCAAGGAAGGTAAATTCCGCGTCAACCTCAACGGATATGTGAAATGGGACACCCCCACCAAGTATCTTAAGAACCTTGACACTTACGACTATCTCTCGTTCGTATGGGCCAACTCCGACGTGAACGGCGCCGCCTACCGCACGCCGTTCGAGAAACTGTTCGGCCTCGAGAACGGTGGCATCAACAACTACCGCGACGTAGAGTCCAGCGACCTTCAGAAGGATGTCTACAACAACTCCTTCTCCCAGAACTATGACCTGTCGATCACCGGCGGCAACGAGAATACCCAGATCTATTTCGGTGCCAACTACACCGACAACGAGGGTATGAAAGTCAACTCATTCTACAAGCGTGCGAGCGCCAACATCAAGATCAACCAGAAACTCTGGAAGGGCGTGACCTTAGGCTTCGATGCCCGCTACTCCCAGATCAAGGCCATGGGCGACGAGGGCACCACTTCAGGCTCAGGTTCCTGGCTCTCCCGCTCTTACCGTTTCCGCACCGTTCCCACCTGGGCCATCGAGCGTTACGGCGACATCAGCGCCCTGCGTGAAGGCAACATCGACAACTTCGGTCGTGAAGCCCTCTGGGACACTTACAATGCCTACAGTATGATCAGCGACTACGAGCCCCTCAAGGAGCGTCAGACCCTCCGCGGTAACGCCAACCTCACATGGGAGATAATCAAGGGCCTCAACTTCCGCACCGAGATCTCTCTCAGCCGCACATGGAATCAGAACAAGATCTGGGGCGGTCCCACCTACAACCAGTATCTCGACGAGGAGACCGGCGAAGCTCTCTGGGCAGGATCGGCCGAGCTGTACAAGGACGACAGTTGGACCTCCCGCTGGACCAACACCCTCAGCTATGATTTCGAGGTTGCCAACATGCACCGTTTCAGCGTGATGATAGGCCAGGAAGTCACCGACTCCGACGGCAACAGCATGACCATGAAGGCCGACCACTTCCCCGCCAACTTCACCAAGGACAACGCCTTTGCGATGATCAACCAGTATGACGCAAAGAACAACACCCAGAAGAACCCCTTCTACACCAAGGTCAATATCCCCGGACGCATCGAATCCTACTTCGGTCGTTTCAACTACACACTCCTCGACCGCTACATGCTCACATTCACCATGCGTGCCGACGGATCATCCAAGTTCTCACCCAAAAACCGTTGGGGCTACTTCCCCGCAGCAGCTCTCGCATGGCGTGTCAGCGAGGAGAAATTCTTCGAGGGCATGAACAGCTGGTGGAACGATCTCAAATTCCGCGTAAGCTACGGTGAGGTCGGCAACGACGGCATCTCAGCCTCGCTCTGGTCACAGGACTGGACCTCCGAGAACGACACCCGCTGGCAGGCAGCCCTCAACGGCGTTTACCAGCCCTCTTACGACCTTGCTTCCACCACTATGGCCAATCCCGACCTGAAATGGGAGACCACCATCACCCGCAACGTCGGTATTGACTTCGGCTTCCTCCAGAACCGCTTCACTGCCACCATCGATGCCTACTGGAACACCACCAAGGACCTGTTGATGCTCACCCAGCTCCCCGGCATCACCGGCTTTACCTCGACCTACGCCAACATCGGACAGACCTCCAACAAGGGTATTGAAATCTCTCTCCGCGGCACTATATTCCAGAACCGCGACTGGAGCATCACAGCCGGTGCCAATATCAACTTCAACCGCAACAAGGTCGACAAACTCTCCGACGGTGTGACCGGCACCTACGGAACCCACTGGATTGCCGGCTCCAACCCCGACAACGACTACCTGCTTAAGGTAGGTAAGCCCGTGGGCCAGGTATTCGGTTTCATCTACGACGGCTTCTATACCACCGACGACTTCAACTACACCAACGGCCAGTGGATCCTCAAGGATGGCGTGCAGGACATCAACGCATCACTCTTCGGCTCATTCCACGGTGCCGAGCGCTTCCCCCGTCCCGAAGGACAGGGCGCTGTACCCGGTATGCCCAAGTACCGCAAAACCCAGGACGACGGCACCAACGTAGTCACCGAGACCGACAAGGTGATCATCGGCGACATGAACCCCGATGCCACCGGCGGTTTCAACATCAATGTCAACTGGCGTAACTTCGACCTCGGAGCCTACTTCAACTGGAGCATCGGCAACGACGTCTACAACGTCAACAAGCTCGCCTCGCTCTACGGCTACAAGGAGCGCGGTGTGTACGAGAACAAACTCGACATCGTGAAGGGATCCTACACCTGGTACAACATCGACGCAAACGGTTCGCTCAACGCTCTCACCACTCCCGAGCAGCTCGCTGCAGCCAACGTCAACGCCACCCTCCCCACCCCCTACAACGAGCAGGCCGTGATATCCTCGCTTGGCATTGAGGACGCTTCCTATCTGCGACTCAACACCCTCACCCTCGGATACACACTTCCCAAGCTGCTGACCGGCAAGGTGGGCATCCAGAATCTCCGATTCTACGCTTCCTGCTACAACCTCTTCACCATCACCGGATATGACGGACTCGACCCCGAGGTGAACTCCAACGCTAACCTCAACCATGCCGTATATCCCACTACCGGTCTCGACTGGGGCACATATCCCCGCGCCCGCAGCTACGTGATCGGCGTGAACGTAAACTTCTAATCAGCCACACTCCAAATCGAATATTCCATAATGAAAACTATATTTAAATCAATCCTCATAGCATCGCTCGGAGTCTCCATGGCTCAGTGCAGCGATGATTACCTGGATGTTTCATCACCGGCCAACACCGACGACTCCTTCGTCACCTCTACCCCCGACGAGACTTACAAGACCCTCTCATGGTGCTACGGCAACTATCGCCAGAATGTGGCTTCGGGTGGCAACTACAACTGGGAGGACGCAATCTCCGATGTGGAATACTACCCCGAGAACGATTCACCCAACAACGTGATCGGCAAGCTCCACCCCGAGAACGTGGCTATCGGAGGCAAGCAGACCCAGTTCAACGGTCTGTTCGCGACTCTCGCCCGCGCCAAGCGCATCGCCGATATTCTCGAGAACAAGCCCCAGTACATCTCGGCCCGCGACGCCGGCACCACCAACGACTGGACCCACCTCTACGGCGAGGCAATCACCATGCGTGCGCTGTGCTACTTCCAGCTCTGCCTCCATTTTGGCGATGTGCCCTACGGTATCGAGAATACTGTCGCTGACAGCTACACCCTCTCGTCACGTTACGCCATCTACGACGCCATCCTCGCCGATCTCGACCGCGTGCAGGGACTCATGTACCCCATTGGCCAGGGAGGCATTACAGCCGAGCGCATCAGCCGCACATTCGCTTGCGGTCTTGCAGGTAAAATAGCCATGCACGCCGCGGGCTACCAGACCCTCCGCACCGACGTCACCGGCCTCTACGGCGACATCAGCTTCGACAAGATCGGACAGGAGAGCAACAAGTGCTTCTATGCCCGCCGTTCCGACTATCTCAACTACATCCGCACTGCCGAGAAATTCTTCGACCTCGCTCTCGGTGCCGCCAAGGGTGCCACCTATCTCGTGACCGTCGATGACCGCGCCGGCATCAACAACCCCTACCAGCGTTCCTACCAGTACATCTATGATATGCAGACCAGCCCCGAGTCACTCTTCGAGGTTGCATGTATCGAGGGTCAGCAGGGCGAGCTCGGCTACTCCCAGGGCCGTCCCTCCGACGGCGGTGGCTCCAACGCCGCTCCCTGTAAGGTATTTGCCGGCGTGCGCATCACCCCCACTGCCTACTATTCTCTCTATGAGGATGGCGACAAGCGTGCCGATGCCAACATGACCGTGACCGGTGCCGATGGCAAGGGCAACGAGGCCATGCTCTCGTTTGTAGCCGGATCGCGCCTCAATGGCGGCATCTCCACCAACAAGTGGGATGTCAACCGCATGAATCCTCCCTTCGTGGCCAAACAGCGTCAGATGGGTATGAACTACCAGGTGCTCCGCATTGCCGACGTTATGCTCCTCAACGCCGAGGCCAAGGCTTATCTTGGCAAGGACGGCGAGGCCAAGGCTCTGCTCGACCAGATCCGCGCCCGCGCTTTCGGCGACAACAATCATAGCGTGTCGGCCACCGGCGACGCTCTCCTCGAAGCCATCTGGCATGAGCGCGCTCTCGAACTCCTTGGCGAGGGCGAGGCTCGCTGGGATATGATCCGCTCAGGCAAGTTCCACGAGCGCACCTCGGCTCTCAAATCGGCGATGGCAGCTCTCAAGGGCGACCTCCGCTCCAAAGGATGGCACGACTTCGGCAACGGCCGTGTGATGCCCGCCTACATCTGGGTTAAGAAGGTACAGCTCAGCAACCCGCTGACATTCGACGCAGTGCCCGGCGATCCCGCCCGCACTCCTGGATGGCGTGGTGTATATGACTACTCTACGATCGAAGCCGTTGCCGGCAAAGTCCAGGGCACCAACCACAACCTTGCAATCCAGGGTCTTTACCGATACATCGACCCCACAAGCTCCGAAGCAGCCGCTCTCGAGGCCGACGGTTATGCCAAAACCAACTGGGGTGCCGATCTCATCTCGGACAAGGCTATCAACGACGACCTCTTCCTCGGCGGATGGAAGAACGGCGAGGCTCCCCGCTATTTCCACCCCATCCCCTACGAGACTCTTAACCAGTCCAAGGGCAACGTGACCAACGGCTACGGTCTGCCCCAGGAATAATCGGGAACACTCATTCCACCCATTCCGTCCCCTTGCCTCCCCGGCAAGGGGACTTTTTTGTTCAATCGCTTCAACCAATTCACCCTTAAATATTGTTATATAGGTAAGTAAGTCATGAGGCAGCCGTGTTTATACAGGTCGAGGCCTATGATCCATCATTCGGCGGTTATGAGGCGGTTAGTCACTATGGCTTACGTAAATAACGTTTTTATTTGCTTCATTCACCATAATTTACTATTTTTGCACAGATGCAACCCTCCCTCTACATAATAGCCGGATGTAACGGAGCCGGGAAATCGACGGCATCCTTCACCTTGTTGCCCGACCTCCTCAACTGCAAGGAGTTCGTCAACGCCGATGAAATCGCCCGTGGACTATCCCCCTTCAACCCCGCCGAGATGGCAATTCTCGCCGGCAAACTCATGTTGCGCCGCATCGAGGACCTCCTTGAGGCCCACACATCCTTCGCAATCGAGACCACCCTGTCAGCCAAAAGCTACGCCACCCTCATCCACAAGGTGCGCCGCCTCGGCTATCGCATCAACCTCCTCTTCCTCTGGCTATCATCCGTAGCCCAGGCCCGCGACCGCGTGGCTCACCGTGTGCAGGAAGGCGGACACAACATCGCCCCCGATGTGATCGAGCGCCGTTACTACGCCGGCCTCGCCAATCTCCGTGAAATATTCCTACCCATAGTCGACACATGGGTAATAGTCGACAACTCCCGTGGCGAAAACGAGATCGTGGCCACCAACAACACAGTGTACAACCCCGAAAAACTATCCAAGATCCTATCCGAATGAGCGATAAAGAATACTTTGAAAAAATCTCGCTCGGGCTGAAAATCAGCGTCGAACGCACTCTCAAGCGCAAGGCCGCGCTTGGCGAGTACGTCGTGTACGCTCATCCCGACGGCACCCCCTACTCCATCCCCGCTACCGAGGCTCTGGACCGCTACATGTCAGAACGCAAATAAGCTACTACACCCCGCCCCTTCATTTTACTATGCAATAAAAGTACCGGTGACCACCACCCCACATTCAGGGGTAACGGCCACCGATCGTCATATATATGGAAACTCTATTCCGGAAAAACAGTCTAACCTAACACCGTGGGTATCGCACCCGCCACGGGCAACGCCGTAGCCACCGGCAAGGCTTCGGTAAACATTCTCACCGCTTCGCCGTGGCCCATCATGCCGAGCACTATCGCTCCTACGATCAGCAGTACCTCGATGATCACTACCGACACTACCGCAGTGGCCGACATCCCCTTGGCTTTGAACAGGGTGGCCATACCCGCCCAGCACACGCACAAGGCCGGAATCATCACGGCAAACATTGTCAGCGTCATGGCCCATCCGTCCAGATAGGGCGATATGCCCGATATGCCGAAATGCTCCACGAAATTCAGGCTCGTGGCTCCGAAGAACAGACAGCACATCCCGGCGATGATCACCAGCGCCACAATGCCGGTCCCGGCGGCTACCAGACCGCCCACCAGGCCGAGAGCCACAAGTATCACACGGCCTATCACAAGAAACACATTGTTGATGAAACGCGCCATCTCGTTGCCACCGTCAGGAACGGGAGCGGCCGGGGGCACGGACGAATCTATCACCGTCTGTCCCACATTATCTATCGTCACAGGCTCGCCACGCATCTCCAGGATCTGACGCGGAGTCTTGGCCGACGGTATCACCATCCATAATATCATGTACACGAGGATGAACGGCCAGAACAGGTCAAACCTTATCACCGACAGTGCCAGCACCACCACGAGGACACGCAACACCGTCACGTCCCACCCGAGATACTGGGCAAGCCCGGCCAGAACACCGCCAAACACCTTGTGCCTGTCATCTCTGAAAAACTTCTTGTGGAACGGCGGAGGAGTCCCCGCTCCCGGCATCTGCGCCCCGGCCTCGCCGGTCATGGAAGGTTCGGGAGCCGGAGCAGGTCTCCCCGCCCCTGTGTTGGCACTCCGCGAGGCGCTCTCGGCCTCGGCCTCATAGCTCGCCTCGCTTGTGATCTCCTCGGGGCGTCCCATCACGCTTATCACATGATTCACATCCTCAAGAACTATAGCCGAGGCGCCGGTGGCCACACGCTGGTCAAAATGCTCCGAGATGCGGCACTCTATGTCGGTCACTATCTCCTCCCCTTCGTCGCCGGGAAACGCCTCCCTGAGCTTTGACAGGTAATTCTGGAGCAGGCTGTAAGCATCCTCGTCAATATGAAAGATTTTGCCGTTAATATTCACTTGAAACGTCTTTTTCATTGCGGCAGATATTTTTGGTTGTAGTCTGATTGTAAAATTGATACCGATGCCGCAATCTCGTCCCACGACTGTTGCAGCTGTTCGAGAAACCTATGCCCCACGGGCGTGATGGAATAATACTTGCGCGGAGGCCCCTGCGTCGACTCCTCCCATCTGTAGGCCAGCAGTCCGTCATTCTTCAGGCGCGTAAGCAGCGGATATAGCGTGCCCTCCATCACTATCAGATGAGCCTCCTTCAGCCTCGCTATCATCTCCGAGGCGTAGGCGTCCCCACGCTTCAGGATCAACAGCACGCAGAATTCGAGCATCCCCTTCCGCATCTGGGATTTCAGATTGTCAATATTCATGATTACATCTCAATTTATAGGCTGTGTATATACGACCTTTCATTACAGGCACCGCACTACTTGTCGGTGCTCCACCGTTTAGAGGTTGTTTAAAAACAACTTCTTATTGGCATTGCAAAGTTAAACACTTTCCATAGTACTTTGCAATACATAGTACTATTATTTATCATATTTTAACACTTATCCATATTCGGCCATAAATATCATCGATAGTCACAATTTTCCCGTCCCAACTTCCTGCTCTGCACTTGAACGGTTTGCAAAAAAATCGTAAATTTGCAACCTGTTTATCATGAATCCTGTCCTACGTATATCCTTCACGTTTCTCCTGTTGCTCTCCGTTTCCGGCGCGTTGCGCGTCACAGCCACGGAGCCGGCCGACAGCACCGTGACCCCCGTCTCATCGATCACATCCACCACTGTCCTACAGCAGGATTCATCCCTCTATGCCCCCGACACCGTAGCCTCCAAGACCGAAAAGGTAAGCAATACCTACTGGATACGCCAGCTTATCGACAACGGATTCCGCATACACGACCCTTCGGTGCGTTACCCGCGCTTCCCGCGCTTCTGCCTCAACGTCTACAACTGGGGCGACCGCACCTTCAACTCCTACGACCGTAATTATGTGGTCGGCACAGGCGACAACTGGAAACTGCAGGGCAAGAGCTACAACTGGATGGAGACCTCCACAATGTTCTTCCCCAAGCAATCGGTCAACATGCACTCCGAGCTCTACAGCGACGCCGGATTCTCGCTCAGCTTCATGGCCGTAAGCGTCGGCTACATGTGGAACATCAACAAGCTCTTCTCCAACCCCGCCAACCGCCGTACATTCAACTTCGACTTCACTTGCTCGCGCTTCTCGCTCAACTATCAGACCGTATCGTCGACAGGCGGAATGATCATCACCGAATTTGGCGACTACAACCACGGTGACATGCACTACAAGTTCAGCGACACATCATCAGCGTCAAAGACATTCGACGCCTACTGGTTCTTCAACCACTACAAATACTCCCAGGCGGCCGCCTACAGCTACTCCAAATATCAGCTCCTCAACGCGGGAACAGCCCTCGTAGGCTTCAATTTCACCGAGCAGCACATCCACATGAACTTCTCGGGACTCCCGCCCGAAATCCTCGAGCACTCGCCTTTCGTCAACCCCGACTATCATCTCGAATACCGCAGCTACTGCGCCATGGGAGGCTATTCCTACAACTGGGTACTCAAGCCCCGCCGGTGGTTGCTCAACGTCACGGCCTTGGGAGCGCTGGGATACCGCAAACTCGTGAACTCGGAGGAGGGGCACGATGCACGCACCCAGATAGCCAACAACTTCCGGCTCAATCTCGCCGCCGTCTACAATCATCGGGCGCTCTTCGCCGCCTTCACCGTCAAGACTCAAGGATTTCTCAACTACAATTCAGGCGACATGACCCACTTCAACGCATTCCTGTCATTCACCGCCTCAGTGGGCATGCGCTTCTGACACGTCCGGGGAGACTACCCCAGGCACACAGTCAGCGTAAACGCCACCGCATACACCAGCATCAGCATCGCCGTCATGCCCAGCATGGGATTGAGCGCACGTCCGTGCCGGCGGGTGAGCTGGCTGTACAGGGCCACATGAATGGCCAGATACACGCACGGGCATATCCACCCCATCCTGGCCGCCGCGATCCACTCGGGCAGGGTGAGCACCACCGCCATGAATCCGTTGGCAAGATACACGCTCGCCATTCCGCGCAACCCCAGCCTCACAGCCAAAGTGCGCTTCCCCACAGCCCTGTCATCCTCGATATCGCGGTAGTTGTTCACAACGAGCACATTAGCCCCCATAAGGCCGACACCTATCGACGCGGCCACAAGCCACCATCCACCGGTTCCGCCCATGAGGATATAGGTAAGGCACACAGGCACTATGCCGAAGAAGGCCACCACAGCCACCTCGCCCCACCCGTGGTGCGACAGCGGATAAGGTCCCGAACTGTAGGCCACCACGCCGAGGGCCGTAAGCACTCCCACAGCATACATCCACCACTCGCCATACAGGGCCACGAGCGCGATGCCGAGCACACATGCCAGCCCGAGCGTCACATATGTGGCTCGTTTCATGGCCTGGGGCGTGATATCCCCCTCGGTCACTCCACGGCGCGGCCCCACACGGCCGGCCTTGTCAAGCCCGGCTTTGAAATCATAATACTCGTTGGCGAAATTCGATGCTACCTGGGCAAGCAACGCAAACCCCAGACACATGGCCCACGGCACCGGGCTGAAACGCCACGAAAGCAATCCGAGAGCACCGGCATAGAGCACACCGGCTATCGACACGGGCAATGTGCGCAGACGCATAGCCTCAATCCAGCATCCTACCTTTGATGACATAGTATCCAATGTATAGATTCAGGCCACGGAGCGACATTCATTCCTTCGCTCCGTGGCCCGATATAATCAAAAAATCAATATATTCCGATCCATTCCGGTCACTCAAACTTGGCGGCTATCGCATCGGCCACAGCCTGCATCTCCTCGGCCGGCAACGACTGCTTCTTGGAGAAATCCATATCGGCCTCGGTATTGATGGGGAGCAGATGCACATGGGTGTGAGGCACCTCAAGGCCTACCACGGCCACACCCACACGCTTGCAGGGCATAGCCTTCTCGATAGCCTTGGCCACACGGCGGGCAAACATCATCAGTTCGCGGTACTCATCCTCGCTCAGATCGAATATATAATCGACCTCCTTGCGGGGTATAACCAGCACATGCCCCTTGGCCACAGGATTGATGTCAAGGAATGCGTAATGCTTATCATCGGCGGCCACCTTGTAGGAAGGAATCTCCCCGGCCGCAATCTTGGAAAATATCGTTGCCATAACCGACAGTCAATTACTGATTACAGATGCTGATTGATCAGAAGCTGATCTCGACGATCTCAAACTTCATCATGCCGGCCGGTACACGGATGTCCACGATCTCGCCGAGCTTATGTCCGAGCAGCCCCTGGGCGATAGGGGTCGACGAGCCGATCTTCTTCTCCTTGAGGTTAGCCTCCGAGTCGGCCACGATGGTGTACTCCATAGTCATGCCGTTGGTGTGATTCTTGATCTTTACACGGTTGAGTATCTGAACCTCCTCAGTGTTGAGATTGCTCTCATCTATGATGCGTGAATTGGCCACAAGGTCCTTAAGCTGGGAAATCTTCATCTCGAGCATGCCCTGAGCCTCCTTAGCCGCGTCATACTCGGAATTCTCCGAGAGGTCACCCTTGTCGCGGGCCTCGGCTATCGCTGCTGAAATACGGGGGCGCTCCACTGACTCCAGATACGAGATTTCTTCCATTTTTTTCTTATAACCTTCCTTGGTCATATAAGTTATTGCCATAGTAATAATGCTTTTTTGGTGAGAGATTAAACGTAAAAAAATTTAGAATCTCAAGGCTTTCGGCTTCGAGACCCTATAATTATCGTTCACTATTTTACTTATTGCAAAGTTACGCCAAATTTGGCTGAGAACCAATTTTAGGGGTTTGTTTAACATCTTTTCACTGCTTGAAAAAATGGTTAAAAATGGAATTTCCGTAAATTTGCAATCAATGGATACTACCTTCCTCATCGGCTACATGGGCAGCGGCAAGACCACCCTTGGCCGTGCCGTGGCGGCCCGCACCGGCATACGCTTCATCGACCTCGACGACTATATAGAAGAACGCGAGGGATGCACCATACGCGAGATCTTCGCCTCGAGGGGCGAAGAGGCTTTCCGCGCCCTCGAGCGCGAGGCCCTCGCCGAGGTCAGCGCACTCACCGACACTCTCGTGGCATGTGGCGGGGGCACCCCCTGCTTCTCGGGCAACATGGAGCTGATGAACTCACGCGGTACCACTGTATATCTCACCGCGCCCCACTCCAGCCTGCTCTCGCGCCTGAAGGAGGGCCGCGCCAAGCGTCCGCTCATAGCGTCGCTGTCCGATGCCGAGCTCGACACCTTCATCACCGACCAGATGTCGTGGCGCCATCCTTACTATTCACAGGCAACACTCACGTTCGACAGCTCTCGGCTTGAAAGCCTGGACCAGGTGGACCGGAGTGTCGACGAATTCCTAAAACTCATCGGTTATGACTCTTGAATCTACCTCTCCTACCGCTCTCGAGCAACCGTGCGACACATGTACACGCCGCCGCAAACCCACCATAGGACTCCCCCGCTGTGAGGATTCGGCCGAAAGACGGTTCCCCCTCACCCCCGAGGGAGTGGCCCAGCTCACCGAGCGCGGATTTCTCATCAAGATGCAGGAAAACGCGGCGTCGACCATCCATTACGATGACGCCAAGTATGTGAGAGCCGGGGTGGAGATCGTGCCCAGGTCAGAAGCCCTCGCGTGTGACATAGTGATATATCCCGCCACTCTCAGCGCGCCCGATGCCAGGTGCATGCGACGCGGAGCGATGCTTCTCACCCTCCTGCGGGGGGCTTGCGCCGACGAGCGCACATTGCGCGTGCTCCTCGACCGCCATGTGATAGCCATAGCCCTCGACCTGATAGAGGATGAGAGGGGATGCACCCCGTTTGCCGACATTCTCGCCGAGATCGACGGCCGGGCATCGATAGCCATAGCCTCCTCGCTCCTCGCCGATTCCCAGCGGGGCAAGGGGATACTGCTCGGCGGAGTGGCCGGCATTGTTCCGTGCGAGACTCTTATTATCGGATCAGGCATAGCAGCCTGCGCGGCCGCCCGCTCGGCCATGGGATTGGGCGCGACAGTGCGCATGTTTGACAACGATGTCTACTCCCTGCGCCGTGCATCCCAGGAGCTCGGACCGTGGGTCATAACCTCCTCGCTCCATCCACGCACACTCGCCAATGCCCTCCGGTCGGCCGATGTGCTGGTGGTGACACCCACCTCAACCCCGTTCACGCTCCACGCCGATGCCGTGGCTACCATGAAGCGCGGAGTGCTGACATTTGACCTCACCACCGATGCCGACGGATCCACATTCCCTTCGATGACACCGGTGGATCTCGCGTTGGCCTCGGCTGTTGACGCCTCGCTCCAGATCGACAACCGCATATGCTATGTCCACGCCGGAAGCGCGGTGGCCCGCACCGCCGGCATGGCCCTGACCAATACACTGCTCACTCTCTTGGACAGCATAATCTCGTCGGGCGAGGGAGCGTCCAATGTGCTGAAGCTCCATCCGGGCATGCAGAAAGCCACGCTCACGTTCTTCGGCAAGCCCATCCATCAGCGCATAGCCTCGATGCTTCACACCCGCAACGTGGATATCTCCATATTCCTCACCCTCTCCTGAGCTCGCCCCGATCCTCCATCCCCGCAACCTCAACAGTAATCCATCAAAGTCCTCTCCGACTATATCCCTATGGCCCCAAGAAAGAAATTCTATGTAGTGTGGAACGGTTACGCGACCGGAGTGTTTGACTCATGGGAGGAGTGCGAACTCCAGACCAAGGGTTATCCCGGCGCCAAGTTCAAGGCTTTCGACTCCCAGGAGGCTGCCGTGGAGGCTTACCGTGGTGATCCTGTGGAGCAGATAGAACTGCTCAAGGCCATCGCCAATCACCGTCCGGCCCCTGTGAATTACGAGGACTCCCCCGAAATCAAGCTCGACGCGCTCGCCGTGGATGCCGCGTGTTCCAAGAATCCCGGCCCGGTGGAATATCAAGGAGTGTGGGTGCGCACGGGGGAACGCATATTCCATGCCGGCCCCATACAGGGTGGCACCAATAATATAGGTGAATACCTCGCACTGGTCCACGGACTCGCTCTGCTGAAATCGCAGGGACGCCCTGATGTTCCTATCTATACCGACTCACGCACAGCGCGCTCGTGGGTGAGGAACGGCCATCCCAAGACGTCACTTGCCAGGACTCCGGCCAATGCCAAACTGTTTGAGATGCTCGACCGCGCCACAGCATGGCTCCACGCCAATCCGGTGACCAATCCCATACTCACATGGGACACGCCGAAATGGGGCGAGATACCCGCCGATTTCGGCAGGAAATGATGACTTTTATGGAAATAATCAGCTACGAGGGATCAGATAAGCGACCGATCGACGTAGCGGTAAATCTACCGGCCTCACGCCTCGACGGCGCGGGGCTTTTTCTTGAACACCTTGTGCTGAACGATGAGCGCGGCAATTATCACCACTGTGCCGGTGATGCTCCAGGTGATGGGATAGATGATGAGCAGATTGTGGAAAGTGTGGCCGAAGCGCTCGAATATCGACACCCATCCGAGGCGGAGCACACATGTACCGAACACAGTGAGCAACATTGGGGTCAACGAGTAGCCAAGCGCTCTCATGTAGGCTCCCGAGATTTCGTAGGTGCTGGCAAGGCTCTGGAACAGCAACACGGTGTGGAGCCTCATGGATGCGTAGCGCATCACTTCGGGATCGTGGGTGAATAGCCCTATGCAAGCCTTGTCCTGCCATATGATGAGCATATTGCACACGCCGCATATGGCCATGCTGTAGAACATGCTGATCAGCACCACACGCTTGCACCGGGCCGGCTGTCCGGCTCCGTAGTTCTGTCCGGCAAAGGCGATGGTGGCGGCACAGAAGGCCGACACTATGTAGTAGCAATAAGCCTCGTAGGTGAGCGCGGCGGCCGATCCGGCTATGGCATCGGCTCCGAAGCCGTTGATGGCCGACTGGATGAAGAGGTTGGAAATGGAGAACACCATGCCCTGCAATCCGGCCGGGACACCTATCTTGAGCATCTTGCGGAGGTCGGGGCCTGAGACCTTCCAGCGCGTGAGCTTGAGGGTGATGGGGTCAGGTTCCCTCATGAGGAAGTACACGATTATCGCGGCATTGACTCCGGTGGCTATGACTGTGCCCCAGGCCACGCCTGCGACGCCGAGTCCGAACACAGCCACAAAGAGCCAATCGAGAATGAGGTTGCACACCGTGCCCACGACGAGGGCATAGAACGGCAGTTTGGTGTCACCCACGCTTCGCATTATCGCCGATCCGAAGTTGTAGATCATCATGAACGGCATTCCGCAGAAGAAGATGGTGAGGTACTCCTCGGCAAGATCGATCACATCGGCCGGCGCGCTCATCAGTTCGAGAATGGGGCGCGCGAGCAATGAGCCAAGTCCCATGAGGAGGAAACCCGAAGCGAGCGAGATGACGGCCACAGTGGCCACCGAACGCCTCACGGCGTCGTTGTGACGCTGGCCGAGGTAAGTGGCTATGACGGCGTTGGCTCCCACGGCGATGCCGAGAAACAGGTTGACGAGAATACTGATGATAGGGCCGTTGCTACCCACTGCCGCGATGGCCTGGGTAGTGGAATAGCGGCCTATCACAGCCACGTCGACCGCATTGAACGACTGCTGCAATATTCCGCTTGCTATCAGTGGAATGGAGAATGTGAGAATTTTGCCAAACAATGGTCCGTGGATCATATCCACCTGGCCGCCTTTCTTAGCTATTGTACCCATAATGTGATCAGCTACTCTTGAAAATCGATGCAAAATTACTCAAAAATCCCCGATCATACCACAAAATCACAAGAATCATTCACGGCCTCCACGTCGCGGAGAGCCTTGAATGATTCTTGCCTGCATTTAATATTGAGGGAGTGCTGTTCGGGCACACCCTCGATTGATTGATAAATGTGGGGAATCAGAACATGGGGGTGAAGGGGGTGGACATGTAGAGCCTGCCGGTCACATCGCCCACATAGTCGCGGCTCTTGCTCACATCGAGCTTCATCACTGATGCGCCCTTGCTGAGATCGCACTTCTTGAGGTCGATGTAGAAGAGACCGGGGTTGGTCACCACGTCGAAATAGAACAGGCGGTCGCGGATGTTGGAGAATGATCTCCACTGGGTGGACGATACGTTGCCCTCGCCCTGCACGGTGTAGGTGTAGGGGACGGAGACGTTCATAAGTATCGACCGGATGATGGATACGCCTAAGGCCGCGTCGCCGGTCTTCTCTACGTTCTTGTCGAAGAACACGGCTCTCACGTAACGGTCAGGGCTGCTGACGGTGCCGGGCAATGTGTGGGTGCCCCCTTTCTTCTCCCAATAGGCCTCGATGGCTTTCATCTCGGGATAGGTGGGATCGTTGGTCATTGCGGGCATATCCTGGCCCTGATATATCTTTATGGTACCGTGGTCAAACTCGATGATGGCCGAGCGGCCCTCGGCATCGGTTATGCCCCAATGGAGCGCCGACACTGTGCCACCGTCGAATGTGGCTCCTGTGATATTGAAGTTGTGCGCCCCTATCAGCTCGACTGCTTCGGGAGTGGTGGCGCACATGTCAAGGATCCAGGCGGGGAACATGGCGAGCGACATGGGGGGACGGTTCTTGGTGGAGTCGTTCTCATATACAGTGCCTTTGCAGAATAGTCCGTTGACCACCAGGCCCTTTTCGTTCATACCCTCGGTGACACCACCGTCGTAGCCCACGGCATAGACGGCTCCGTATTTCGAGGTCCAGGTCACTGATCCGGGGAGCGAATTGCCCATTTTGGCCATGCCACGCGGATATACATACAGGTTGGTGGGGATCGGGGTTTTCCAGTCAAGTGAGCGACCTACGATGCGCAGGTTGTCATCACCGACGTACAGCACCCTCGAACATGCCTCGGCTCTCTGGCCCATGCCCAATGCAAGGGCCGCCATCATTGGAAATAAATAGCGAAATTTCATTGTGTAAAGCTTTTTATTGAACAACATCGGGCAAGGGGGCATTGTTCGCTACATCCGTTGTTTTCAATCGGTTCCGAGAGCGATCAGGGGCAGTAAGCAATAAAAATCAGGCAGTGGAGATTGTTCACGGGGCACTATTAAAAATAGTTAATTAATATCAAATCGTTAGGCCAGTTTTTTTGAGAATATCTAATTTTGTATTGGAAAGAAACGCACCATAGTTGTTTCGTCCTTGGCTGATAAAAATTTTACGCATTCCAAAATTAGTTTTTAACGGACTAAGGAAAAAGGCAACTTCAATGGCAATCGTCGTGACGACGCCGGCCCAATGATAAAAATGGTGTTGTGTAAGTATGATATAATCTCTACATTATTTGGATGAATAGTTGAGAACCAACTATGAATCACAAATTGCCTTTTGGCTTTAGTCCGGTGTCCCTTGTTGAAAGGAGCAACGGATTTTTTATTTATCCAGCATTTTTATAATATAGAGGGGAAAGTATAGAGATTTTAGGGTATATTGGCAGGGTATGTATTGAAAATGTGAAATAAATTTTGCAGTTGTTATTAAAATTTATAATTTTGTGATGTAGCATTGATTATAAATTTCACGGATACCATAGTGGATTGGTTTCTATTGAGTATTTATAAAATAGTTTCATAGTTTTTTATCACATTTTCATAAATCAGTCTTAGTATGAGTAATTCTATTTCGGTTGCGTCAAGCAAGAATGCCGTGAACATTTCAGGATTCGCATTGGCATGGACGCTTATTATGTGGACGGCAAGTTATCCCGGCTCATGGGCTATAGTATCGATTGTTACGTTACTATTGTGCGTCTTTTTAGTGTCATTGTTCACATGTGTGCGGACTATCGGATTTTCCGGTCTGATGGGCGGTACCAAAGCGTTGGACATGTCCATGGGCGTGGTGTGGTTCATTGCATTATTCAGTATGGGTTTTAAACCTGAATTGAAACCTCTCATTGGGTCGGTAGCACAAGTTATCCTCGTAGTGGGTCTTGTGTATAAGGCCATGACGGCAAACAGAGATTAGGCCGACTGCGCCTTTTATGATAATCAACGGCTCTGATTTCTCCATACCGGGGATCAGAGTCGTTTTTATATCCGAGGAAATATGTATTAAGCGTTGGGGAGTATAGGGATTAACGTTAGGATATATCGGTGACGTATAGATAGTTACAGCACGGTTCTCGCGGGGAATTATAGGACGTCTTCGACGCCCGATCTACCGTATAATTCGTTTTCCCCACACCTCGCCCGACGGCGCAAATCTTGCCCTGTCGGGCGATTTGCTTGTCGGTCTCGTGGTGGGGCTATAACTACATCGCCACTTCGTGGCTTAGTGTGTAAGAGCGACTGCGGGGTGTTTTGGTGGGATATGGGGCGGGGGAGGTCAGTGCTTTTGGAGAGTGGGGATGGGGGTGAGGCGGGAGACGGCGATGATGAAGAGGGCTGAGATGGCTGCGACGGCGAGGAATACTATGGCGGTGCTGTGCATGATGTCGCCCAGACCGGCCAAAGGGGTGACGATGGCGGCAAAGAGGTATTTGATGACGTTGAGTATGGCTGAGGCTGAGCCGGCATCGGATCGGCCTTCCTCCATGGCGAGGGAGTTGGATGAGGCGAACACCATGCCTGAGCCGAAGAGCATAGGGATGATGGCTATCTCGTAGGCGATGATTCCGCCGTCGATCCATAGAATGATGGCTTCGGCAATGGCTCCGAGGCACATGACGGTGCCTCCACACACGAGGCTATGCTTTATGACCTTGGCCCGCGCTACCATCATTGAGCCAATGATGAGGGCGAAGGCGTTGCCACCGAGCACCATGCCGAAGTGGGAGGGGGTGACGCCGTAATGAGTCTGAATGATGAAAGGGGATGAGGAGATGTAGGAGAAGAGGAGGCCGATGGCGATGGACTTTGTGAGGACATAGGTCATGAACCGGCGGTTGTGCATAAGGCCGGAATAGGCGTGGATGTAGCTTTTCAGTCCGGTTGCCTGTAGACGACGTGAAGGCGGGAGGCTCTCGGGACGGCGTGTGGTCCATATCCACATGAGCACTCCTATGATGAGCAATACGATGAAGATGCCTTTCCAGCCGATGTCATCGGTCATGAAGCCTCCGACAAGCGGTGCTCCGGCGGGGACGAATCCGTTGAGGGCCCCGACAATGGACATTATCACGGCGAGGTTACGCCCGGTATAGCGGTCGGCAGGGATGGAGTAGCTGAGAACCATGGATCCACCGGCGCCTATACCCTGGATGAGGCGGGAGGCGTCGAAAAGCTGTATCGATGGGGAGAATATGGCACACAATGTGCCTATCACGAATATGGCCAGGGAGATGAGGAGTATGCGCCGGCGACCGTAGCGGTCACTGAGCGATCCCCATAGCACGGATCCTATGCCAAGACCGAGCATGGTGGCTGAGATACCGAGCTGGGTCATGGAGGGGGTGGTGTGGTATTGGCGCATCATCTGGGGGATGGCGGGGAGGTACATGTCGTTGACCAGGGAGCTGAATGATCCAAGGATGGCAATGAATATAATGAATATTATGTAGTCCCGATGGTCGGATGGGGCGACGGGGGCAGTGGATGGTGTGGTGTCGTTGGTCATGAAAGGGAAATTTTTTATGCCGGAAAGCGGGGATATGTTGTAAAAATTTCAACGCCGTGAAATTCGATAATGTTTGGAATGGCGTGATTTATTAGCTCAAGGAGAATGTATAGCAGTTTTTTTAGACCAGAGAACCAGAGGGTTTAAGGTGCGTAGGGGATTTTTTGATCTTTGGATCTATGGTCTACTATCGTTGCTAACCCGAAAAACCGGGTCAGCGGATTTTTCCGGTTGGCAACGAGGGGGGGATCGGATATAAAGTTTTCGGTAGGTGGTAGAGCAGAGGTCCAAAGATCTTTTTTATAGATATAATGGCTCCGGCCCGTCACGGGTGGGAGTCATTCGTTTTGTAATAATTGTAGCAGTATGTCAAGGGGCTCTTGCCGATCAGTGGGGGAGTTTATAGGTTTAGAAGTTTATAGGTTTATGAGCTATCGATTTTGTAGCTCTACTATTTTCTGTAACCTTATTGCTGGTTCCGGATGGAACGGCGGAGGTCGGCTCTCCGCTTAGATGGGTATGGGTGGTCGGGGGATTGGTGCATCGTCTGCGGGATGGCCTTGCGGGCCCTCGCGGGTGGGCAGGCTCCAGCGGAGGATGGACGTTGGGTCGGTGAGGACGAGTATGGCGGTCTCGACCGGGGGCTCGGGTTTCGGGGGCCTCTGTGTGGTGTGGCCCTGCATGCCGAGGTAGAAGAAGGCGGGGATCTGTTCCCTGTCGACGTTTATGTGTATGACAAGAAAGCCTATGCCGCACAATAATGGGAATAGTGCGGAGCAGAGGCTGAGGAATTTCCCGGGGTCGGGTTGCATTGGGGAGTAGCCTTTGTATTCCTGGGCGTTGAGCAGGAGCATGAAGGCGGGGGAGGTACCGCGGACGCTGTCGGGGCGGGTGTAGGAGGCGTAACGGATGCGTTTGTGCAACGTTTTTACCTGACGGCGGGTGTAGCCGGTGTATTCAGGATACATTTTGCCGAATTCTCTTTCTTTTCCTTCTTTGGATAGGTAGAGGAGTGCGGTTGCGCCCTCGGGGGATGTGGCGAGTCGGTAGTCGAGATATGAGCGGAGGAGGTCGGTGGAGTCGTAGCCTTTGGGATCTACGATTACGATTGGGCGCGGGCGGGAGAGCCGGCGGGCACGTTCGAGCCGGGATATGACGGATTTCTCGACGGGGGAGAGTTCCCGGCCGAGAAAGCGTGAGAATTGGTGACACCAGATGTCGGGTCGCCGGATTCGTTTTGTCAGGTGGGTTACCTTGTGGCTCGTTGGTTTCATATCACCGGCAAAGGTAGGTTGGTTTTACCGAGGATATGGTGCGATAATGTCGTGTTGTGGGTGGGGAATTTTTAGACCAGAGGATTTTTAGTATAGAGGTGTTTTTTTAGTATAGAGGGGAAAGTATAGAGTATAGGGATTAGATTGTTGGATCCGAGGGTTTAGACCAGAGGGCCAGAGGGTTTTGGATTTAGACCATAGAACAAGAGGAGTTTTAGGGGGGGAGGTATATTAATGGAATATAGGAGGTTATGGAGGGTGGCGAGGGGAATTATAGGACGTCTTCGACGCCCATTTGGGTATGCGTTTCGTTTTCCCCACACCTCGCCCGACGGCGCAAATCTGCCCTGACGGGCGATTTGCTTGTCAGGCTCGTGGTGGGGCTACGATTTCATCGCCTCTTCGAGGCTTGGTGGGTGGGAGGCCTGCGGGATATTTGCATTTGGCTCTCGTGGTGGGCTACGATTTCATCGCCTCTTCGAGGCTTGGGAGGTGGTTGGCCCTGCGGGATATTTGCATTTGGCTCTCGTGGTGGGATTCAATTACATCGCCACTTCGTGGCTTGGTGGGTAGTTGGCCTGAGGGACGTTTGTAGGCAGAAAAATCTGTTGCCGCCCCGAAAAATGGATCAGTAGATTTTTGATCTTTGGATCTATGGTCTACCACCTACCGAAAACTTCATATCCGATCCCCCACGTTGCCAGCCGGAAAATCCGCTGACTCCTAAAAATCTAATCACTATACTCTATACTTTCCCCTCTATACTTAATCCTCTATACTTAATCCTTAGATCTATGGTCAAAATGGTGGGATACAAAAATCCTCCGCGAATCACTTCGCAGAGGATGCTTGCGCTTCAGGATGGGCTTGAACCAACGACCCCCTGATTAACAGTCAGGTGCTCTAACCAACTGAGCTACTGAAGCAGTAGTGTGTTTAAATGTTGTGCTTGGCGCTTCAGGATGGGCTTGAACCAACGACCCCCTGATTAACAGTCAGGTGCT
>CAJUSW010000010.1 GCA_910589485.1 uncultured Duncaniella sp. | reverse complement strand
ATTTCATACGCAAGCGTGTGACAGCCCAGGCCTCGGTTCATGGCTATCACAAACGGCTCAAACCCTATCTCGTGAAGGCGATACAGTTTGAGAAGCTGGAGTCCAACCCCTACGACGGCATGAGGATTTCGCATGGAAAATCGTAGGGCATAAAATTCCTTACCGAAGAGGAACGTGACCGCGTGGAAACCCTCGAACTCTACGGCATGACCGAGAAATACGCATAAGTGCTTCAGACGAGCGTCATACAGGACTTCTGTAAACTGAAATAATATCTACCGTAATACCATCTACGAGGGACGAGGATATTATGTCAATACCGGGATAAAAAATATCTACCAAAAAGCTATTCCTATTTTGATGCAGACTTGAAAAAAGATAATAACTAGGATAAATTATATCCCTATTATTTCTTTACCGGTGATATTTCTTCTCCTGTGGGATTTAACGTTACATTCCCTATTGATTATTAAGATAAACATAATTGAAGTGTAATAATATAAAATCACCATAAAGTTTTTTTGTTGAAGATAGTATTGCTGTGCTTAATACAAAGTGTGCCGGGAGCGTTGTTAGCGTTTCCGGCACACTGAAAATATAACTCTTGCTGAATGTCAAATGTGGTGTTGGCTATCTATTGTCGGGGATGGCGGTTGTCTCGCGCCACTCGAAGCGGGCGCCGACAATCGTGACTTTGTGACCTTTCAGGCCTATATATTCATGACCCTGCGGCGCGTCGCCGATTACTTCGAAATCCCAGGCATCGACAAGATCGGGATTGTCGGCGGTAACGCCTTGCTCGGCACCGAGATATGAACGATATATATCGTCCTCGCTGCGGTTTGTGCGCCAGATACGTACTTTTTTAATATATCCGCTCCACCATTCGTTGCGGTTGCCGTCCTTGTCCATCTGGCAGAAACCTGTCATGTGGATCTGATTGGCCACCGAATTGTCTGGAATGTATGTACGCCATGGTTCGCCGACGCGGATTATCTCGCCGTTGCGGCTACCGTCAATCATGGAATAAGCCTTGACGTCGGTAGGGGTGTCAAATCCCGGTAGCCCCTTGTCGCGGAACAGGAAGGCATAGTGTGTCCAGCGGTTCTGGTTCCAATTGTCAGACTTTTTCCATCCTGGTTCCCATTGGCGGGGATTGGAGTAGTTGTCATCCTCCCAATGAGCTACCATTGTGCGCATGAGTCCTTTCACGCGGTCCTGTGCGCGCCATCCGCTCCAGTAGGGGTCATTGGTCATAGTGTTGAGAAATGTCGAGTTATCTTCGCCCGGACGATTGCAGTATTGTTCTATGTTGACCCACAGTTCGATGGTGAAAGCCTGATTGTCCTGCGCTCCGAACTGGACATAATCCTCGCTGTAGCCAAAGTCGAGATAAGTGCCCTGATTGCCATCGACATACAGATTCCATGTGATGTTACTGTTGTCGGGCCATGCAGTCGCTTTGACTTGTTCAAGGGTGGCTGTGGCCTTGTCCATGACTTCGTCATACATTTCTTCGGTCATGTCGGGGATGGCTCCGCTATTGAGACGCTCGGCATAATTTTCCAAATCTGCAGCGGCACTTTCAAGCAACGATTTGCCCGAGAGGGGGTATTGATCTTTGTGATTGCCCCAGAGGCTGTCATCGGCAATCATACTGCGTAGGCGGTCAGCCATAGCCATAATGTTCTCGATGTAAGTCCTGACTTCATCGGAAAGATTATAGAGACGTTGGCGTTTGAATTCATCGATAGCGCGGCTCACACTCTCGACAACAGCGACAAATTCGCTTTCGGAGAGTGACGCGCCATTCCTCACACGTTCGATCACCGAATCGAGAGTCGAGATGGCGTCATTGAGGAGATCTTTTGCCTCGCGTGGATATGTGCCGGGCACGGTGCCGTAGGTCGAGTTGCGGAGCAGATATGTGAGCGAGGCCCGATTGTCTTGAAGCACACTGAGTTGTGTGTCGGTTATATATTCCTCGTCATTATCATCGTCACATGCTATGAGACAGCAGCCTGCGACAAGCATAATCAGCGCGACGAGCAGTGAATGGTATTTTAGAAGTGATTTCATGTGATCAGTCATTATTGATGATACGTTCCCATTTATAATTACCGTGGATTGTGGCTGTGTGACGTCCGGTGAGGTCGGTTATCACATTATCTACCCTGTCGGGTTTGGTTGTGAAGTCCCAGGCTGCAACCAGCATCGGTTCTGAGCCAGTCACTGTGACCTCGCCGTTGTATGAAGCGTTCAGATAATTCACATCTTTGGCTTCCTTCCAGATGCGTATTTTCTTCATGTATCCGGCAAAGCCTTCCTCGAAGAGCATGTCATCGCCATTGCGCATGTAACGGCCGAAAGCAGTCATAGGCTTATTGTGGGCTGCGAATACATTGAATTTGTATTGACGTTGTCCCACACCACCTTCCGTGGTCTTGGTCTCACCGTTGACATAGTGACGGGCACGCAGAGCAGGGGCATCGGGTAGGCCGGTGTCGCTGTAGGTCATGGCAAAATATACCCATTCGCCATCAGCGGGAGCCTTGAACGATGGCTCCACGAGGCCTTGCTCGTCACCCCATGTGCCGCGATAGATGCCACCGTCGGCATTACGCCAGTACATTGACCAGCCATCCTGATTGACAAGAGTGCTGAGGAATACGTTCTGATCCTTGCCTCCAGCTTTGGTGACTTTGACCCAGAACTCAACGGTAAATGACTGCATGCCTGCGGCACCAAAGTTGAAATACTCTTCGTCGTGACCGAAATCTATGTAGCTTTCGGCACCTGATCCGCGTCCATCGACAAAGAGCTCAGCCGGCGTGGCCTTGACATCCTCAGTGCGTACCGTGGCGCGGAATCGTGACAGTGCATCGTCACATTCGTTCAGATAACGCTGTTTTTCCGACTCGGAGGGTGAGGGATTGGCATACTTTATGAGCAGGACATAGCGATTGGCATTGTCAATGGCATCGGTAAGCATGGCTCGGCTTTCGCTCGGATACATGCCCTTTTTCTCGCCGAATTCAGCTTGCGAAAGTTCGCTCTTGAGTTTATTGATAGCCTCTTCAAGCTTGTCGATATACACATCTGTAATCTCGGGAGTCGCCTCGTAATAAGGATGACGCTCCTCGCTGCATGATACGAACGCACCTCCGGCACCACCGGCGATAGCCGCTGCGAGAGTCAAGTGTATTAATGATTTGATTTTCATTTTTGTCAATTATGAGATTGTGATTATTTCCCCGAGGAGGGGAAGAGGAGCATCATTGAGGGGATGGATGAGGCGGCATAGCTGCCAATCTCTGCGCCCTCGATTGTCGATGTCCAGGACTCGCCGTCGGCGATGTCGCGGCTCTTGTCGCGGTTGGCCCAGCCATAACCGATGTTGCGTTCTATGAACTTGCGGAACTGCTCCTGTCCACACTCGTTCACGAGAATATCCATGTATTGAATCCAGATAGCGGGATAGATGCCCTGTTCGAGACTTCCCTGGCTATAGGGATTGTTGGTGTCATGTGCCCATGGTAGCAGATAGTAGGGTGTTGACATTTCATTGATAGAATACTCGGCGCCGGCAACAGCATTGTCAAGATAGCGTTGTTCGCCTGTGGCGAGGTACAGTAGAGCCGATGCTCCGATGAATGTACCCTGATTGTAGATGAGCGAGCCGTCTCCGATGGTCTCGCCATGGCGGTTGTCGAAGATTTTGCCGGTCGACATGTCACCGAGGTTTGCGGCAGCCCATTCATAAATCTCCTTGGCCATTTCGAGGTATCTCTGTTTGGATTCATAGGCCGGGCGCACGAAGTCACCGTATTTGTTTGTCCATTTTTCAGGATTGGGGTCAGACCCACGGTCGGCCGGAACGGTGTTATACAGCAGCATGGCGGCTATTACGGTCGGGAAATTTATACATGACATCTTGCCATGGTTGGCCTCGTTGGCTTCCGGGTTGCGCAGAGGTTGCCATTGCCAGAACATACCGCCGCCAAGGCCCTTGTCGGGGTCGGCATACGAACCTGTGTCGCCGACACGTGGAGATCCATACCACACACGGGCAAAACTCTTTTCGGCATATGTGCGGTAACGTTCGTCGCCAAGATTCTGATAGGCACGGGCCATTGTAATGGTCCACCACTGTATATCATCATAGATGAACCAACCGTAAGTCTCGTCGCAATTATCGAAGTCAAAGTTGACATATAGGTCGATGTTTCCGTCAATTATGCGGCGTGACAGGTCGGTATATTTGCGCTCGCGTTCAGCATCTCCTGTCTTACGGGCCAGATTTGTCGCATTCATGGCCATATCAACATACATAGGCTGACACCATATGGCGGCGGCTCCGTTCCATCGGTTGATGGCGGCCGCATCCGATGACTGGTTTTTATATACATTGGTCCGGGGATCGAGATACACCTTGTTGAATGCGTCATAGGCGGTCCATATGTCGGCAAGTTCATATGCGGGCACACCGTCGGACTCAGGTGTGTAGGGCATCGCGGTCTTATCATCGTTGCAGCTGACAAGACTCAGCCCGATTAGACAAAGTGTGGATAACATATTGTTTTTCATTGTTTAATTCGTGTTGAGAAGTAATGTATTTAGAATCCGGTGTTCTGAACGAGGTTCTTGTCTATATCAATTTCGCTCTGAGGTATCGGGAAGAAGTACTGATATTCAAAAGTGCGGTTCACAATCTGCACGCGCTTAAAGAATTCATTTCCGTCATAGTTGATGTTCATACCATGAACAGGTTTGTCGAAAAACTCTACGGCTTTGCCCCAGCGGCGCACATCGAAGTAACGGCAATTCTCGAAACTCATCTCGATTCGTTTCTCGCGCTCGATGGCGAGCAGAACTTCATCCTTTGATGTCGGGATGCGCAGATTGGCGGTCTCGCCATATCCGGGTATGCCGGCGCGGTGACGGATCAGGTTCATGTAGGTCCAGATTTCGGGATTGGTGGGGTCGGTGTTGGCGAGAGCTTCGATGTAGTCAAAATAGATTTGAGGCAGACGTATGAGCACATTCACAAGGTTCTGGTTGCGGTCTCCTTCACCCATGACTTTACGCACGAGATAACCAGTGCAGGAGTAGTCGTTGTTGCCCTGGGCTTTGCCACAGTTGCCGCTATATGTGAAATCGACAGTATAATTACCCTCTGTGCCACCAAACCATTTGCTGTTGCTGAAAGTAATGTCGGCATAGAAGCGAGGTTCGCGGTTGACATACATATTGCGGGTTCCGGCCGGGGCATAGAGAGTGCCGTCGGTTCCGACGTAGTCAGTCATACATATGCCATCGTCAACGTATCCCGAAGCCTCGTTGATAACCGGAGTGACACCATCGGCTGCATAACCTGTGACTGCGGGTTCGCCGTTGGCCATGAAATAGGCATCGACCATCTCCTGCGTGGCACAGAGGAGCGATCCTCCGCGATAATTGGTTGAGTTGCCGCTTTTGTTGGGCATACGGTCATACTGGAGAGTCCCTGCGGCATTATCTATGCGGTAGAAAATCATCTCGGTGTTGGTGGACATCTCGCTGAAGAGTGTCCTGACCGCACGGCGGCATGATTCGACCGGACTGTAACCGTCGGCGTCAGGCCCTGCGACCGGTTTGCCATCAATATCGGTATATATCATTTTGTAACGTTTGCCGTAATTGGTAAAGAAGCTACGGCATTCGGTGATAACATCTTCCCAAAGCTGACGTTTTTCGGCTTCGGATTTCTGAGTCGGGAACAGGAGTGTGCCGTCGTTGTTGGCGAGTTCGCTGTAGGTCTGGCAGTCGCCGTTGAAGAGCCAGCTTGCGCGATAAGTCATAGCCTCGATGATAAAAGCCGATGCAATGGCCTTGTCAATGCGGCCGTAGCCCGAAACGCGATCAAGCGACACATCATCGAGCAGACCGTTGTCGCGTGCGCCTTTCAGCTCCCGGATGATGAAGTCAAAACATTCTTCGACAGTGTTGCGTGCAAGCTGCAGGTTGTTGCTCGGTGTGTCCATGGGGAAATCCTGTTCCAGAATGGGTACAGGACCATATGTGCGCACGAGATAGAAATAGTATATGGCTCGCAGTGCACGCGCTTCGGCTTTCCATTGGTTGCGTTCAGCCGATGACAATGGGGCGCGATCGACCCATTGGGTGAACACAGCCGCTTCATGCACACCGGAAAACCAGCTCTTCCAACGATACAGTACCATCGTACCTTCGGTGGCATCGATGCTGTTGTTGTTGATAAGTTTGGCTTTGTTGTCGAGCGTCCATTCAGCTTCGTCGGAAGCTCCGGTCCATGGGCCCGGTGTTCGGAAGAGGCTCGTCTCATGCACCTGACGCTGATTGAATTCATCGGGCAGGAATGTATAGACGTTGGAAAGGTAGTTGAGAGCGCCGTCGCGGGTCGTGAAGATTTCTTCGAGCGACAGTCGGTCGTCAGGCACCTGGTCGAAATAATCGTTGCACGATGTGGCAATCATCGAGATTCCTGCCAGGGCGGATATGAGATGTTTGTTGGTTTTCATTGGTGGCTTTATTTAGAAAGAGAGGTTTAGACCTATGGAGTAGCTTGTGGTGTTGGGGTAGGCTGAACCGTTGTCAGTGTTAAGCTCGGGATCCCATAATTTGAATTTGCTGAGGGTGAAGATATTGTTGCCCATAGCATAGAGTGCGGCATTGCGCAGGTGGATACGCTCGATCCAACGTTTAGGAAGATTGTAGGAAATCTGTATGGTCTTGAGACGGAGGAAACTCATGTCCCGTACCCACCATGTGGAGGGCTGGAAGTTGTTGATGTTGCTTGGGGTCTCGGCTCCGTAGCTCAGACGGGGATAGAAGGCATTCTGATTGGGATTGTCCTCGGTCCAACGGTCATTGATATTTGCAAAGAGGTTTCCGGCACCACCGCCACCCTCAAAGGGGAATATCGAACCGCGCTGGTTGGAATTGCTGCCGAGAATGCGCTGGGCGTCATGTACACCCTGGAAGAGTCCCGACACGGTGAGGTCTTTCCATCTTACTGTAAGACCGAAGCCATAAACCGTTGTGGGCACATCACCTCGTGAGATATATGTCTGGTCATAAGCGTCGATCTGGCCATCGTTGTTGAGATCGCGATATTTTATGTCACCGGCTTTGACTGTGCCGAACTGTGAGGCAAACGGTTTGGGGGTGATGGCCTTGTTCTCGGCCGAGAGGGCTTCCCAACGGGCCATGTCGTCTATTTCCGCCTGAGTAAAGAGTCCCTCGGCGATATAGCCTTTCTGGGCATTGACATTGTGGCCGTATTGATTCATCCAGGAGTATTTCTGCTCGGGGAGCTCTCCCTGGATCCATTTGTCTTTGTTGAAGGTGACATTCCCGCGCACTTGGATAAACCAATCTTTGGTGAGCTGCTTGTTGTATTCGATTGTTCCGTCAAAGCCCTTGTTCTCGACAATACCGATATTGCCGTAAGGTGCCGAAGTGTTGTAGCCGAGGAATGAAGGGATGGAGTGACTGCGTTCGAGAAGGATATTCTTGCGGCGTTCTTTGAAAAGGTCGAATGTGATATTGAGGTCATTGTTGAACATTCTCAGGTCAAAACCGAGGTCGCGTTTGCGTGCTTCCTCCCATACGAGATCGACAGCCATATTGCGGGTCTCGTAGCCCTGCCATTTGTTGCCGTTAGGACCGAACTTGTAACCATAGTCACCATTGGCCACCATCTGGTCAAGATACATGAAACGTCGGCCCGACACCTCGCTGTTGCCAACCTTACCATCGGTATAGCGAATCTTGAAGAATGGGATTATCGGTGTGAGATCCTGCCAGAATTCTTCGTTTGACGGGATCCATCCGATGCCGTAGGCGGGGAAGGTTCCGTAGCGGTGTTTCGGGGTGAAGTTCTCGGCTCCGTTATATCCGATGTTAAATTCGGCAAAATAGCGGTCTTTCCATGAGTATGTGGCACGTCCTGCTACACCCATCATACGGTATTCGATGGCATTTTCAAGCGAATTTTCCGTGTCCTTGTTATAGATGCGGCGCTTCTGCTGGTTGAAAAGAATCATCGCGCTGACACGGTGCTCCTTGCCGAACTCGCGGTCATAGTTGAGCGATGCCTCGAGATAGGTGCGCTTGTTGCCGCTGCGTGTCTGGCTGAAGCTAAGTACATTGCTACCCTCATATATGCGTTGGAGTATGGGCTGTCCATCCATATCGTAGGGCACATTGGTGTCAAGGAAATAATAGGTCGATTCCTTACGATCCTGGTGAACGCTCACCTCGTTATATACGTCAAAAGCATACATGGCTGTGAGTTTCAGGCCCGGTGTCACCATCGAAAGGTCCTGGGTTATACGCAGGTTGGAATAAATCTGGTTTTTCGATACATTGTCATAACCGCGTCGTGTAGCCTGGCTGTAGGGGTTCTCGAAGTTGCCGTTGGTTTGACGTCCCGGTACATAGGGCACACCGTTGACAAAGAACATCTTGGGATATTCGACAGGCGAAATCTGCATTGCCGCACGATAAAGATCGGTCGATGATATGGCCGGATAATTGCCTTCGCCGAGATAACCCTGTGCACCGATATCGACTGTGGTTGTCGGGGTGACGTTTATATTAAGGTTGGTTGTGAAATTGTATCGGTCATATTTCATCTTTGAGTTGTACGAACTGATATTCTTGTCAGTCACAGTCATACCCGTTTCGCTGAAATAGCTGACTGACGCGTAGTAATTTACACGTTCAGAGCCACCGCGTACATTGACGTTGACACGTCTGTTGTGTCCCCAGTCATTGAATATCTCCTTGAGCCAGTTGACATCGGGATACAGGTAGCGGTCCGTGCCAAGTATAGTGTTCTGAATCTGACGGTCGGTGTAGCGTGTGGCCACTCCATCATTGCGCAGGGCCTCGTTGGCCGCCCGCATATAGGTGGCACCGTCGGCCAGATCGACAGTTTTGGTAAATTTGACAAACGATTCGTAATAGTCGGCCGAAACCACCGGTTTGCCCACTTTGCCTGGTTTTGTCTTTATAAGGATTACACCGTTTGCACCGCGCACGCCATATACAGCGGTCGCGGAGGCATCTTTGAGGGTGGTGAGAGACTCCACGTCCTCAGGGTCGATATCGTTGAACGAGCGTTCCACACCATCGACAAGCACAAGCGGAGAGGAAGAGTTGGGAGTGGAGATACCGCGGATCCATATATCTGCGGCGTCCTTGCCCGGTTCACCCGAACGCTGCACGGCAATGACGCCCGACAGGCGCCCGGCGAGTGCGGTGCTCAGACTCGCGGTAGGTACTTTCAGGTCCTCCATCTTGATGGATGACTGCGAGCCGATGTTGGAGATTTTTCGTTGGGTGCCGTAGCCGACAACCACTACCTCCTCAAGCATTTCGGCATCCTCCTTAAGAACTATGTTTAGTTCATTTCGGCCATTGACCTTTATTTCCTGACTGACGTATCCTACATACGAGATTTTAAGAGTGGCTTTGGGCGAAGCTTTAAGGTAAAAAACGCCATCCATGTCGGTAATTGTGCCGATGGTCTTTCCCGCTACAAGGATTGAGGCTCCGATTATCGGTTCGCCTGCTTCATCCGTGACCGTGCCATTGATCACGATCTGCTCGGAATCGGGAGCAGGAGTCACCATCCTGGCCGGTGTCATACTGCCGGCAACCGAGACCGGCGTCAATGATGCCGTGAGCATGATTGACGTTGCGGCCAGTAGGTTTCTGTGTTTAATGATATTCATATAAATTATAGTTAAGGATATTTCATCAGGTATATGTTGCACTCATTATTATTGTGCTGCAGTTTGTACGAACTTGAAAAAACAATCTTTCTTACCTAAAAACTGTAGCCTCGTTGGCTGAACTTGAATTCTTACTCTTTTACCTTAAAATGTTAATCTGCCTATCTGTTTTACCTATCATATGTTTCCATGGGAATTACGTTGCAAAGAAAATGTATTTAACGCGCATGGTTGTAACCCTACGATGCCAAAACTGTGTCCACATGGCGATGAATACAGTTTTGGCCGGATCCGACACATCTAAACCACTTAATAATAGGTAATTTTACAATGTAGAATACAAAGTATAACACAACCCAATACCGAATGAAAACAATAACGAAAGCATTAGTGACGACAGCCCTTACTGTTTCGGGGGCGGTGATTGCGGCTCATGCCGGCGAGAGTTTTTCGCCTTCGGGTTACGTCAGTACCCTCGTGGGTACACAGTCAAAACATTCGCTATCCACAGGCAATACCTATCCGGCGGTAGCGCTCCCGTGGGGTATGAATTTCTGGACACCACAGACCGGAAAGATGGGTGACGGATGGGCTTACACTTATGATGCCGACAAAATACGTGGCATCAAGCAGACCCATCAGCCCAGTCCTTGGATTAACGATTACGGTCAGTTTGCCATAATGCCTGTCACGGGCAAAGTGGTATTTGATGAGGATGAGCGAGCCAGTTGGTTTTCTCACAAGGCCGAGACGGCACGTCCTTATTATTATAAGGTGTATCTTGCCGACCATGACGTCGTGGCCGAGGTGACACCGACTGAACGAGCCGCCGCGATACGGTTCACTTTTCCCGAAAATGACAGTTCGACAGTTGTTATCGATGCCCTTGATAACGGGTCGGCGATCACGGTAATCCCAGCGGAAAACAGGGTGGTAGGTTACACGACAAAAAACAGCGGCGGTGTGCCCGATAATTTCAAAAACTATTTCGAGATAGTTTTTGATACACCCATAACTTATTACGCATCGGTCGAGAATGGGACTGTCAGACCCGGTGGAACCACGGCCTCATGTGATCATGCCGGAGCGATCGTAGGATTCAAGACACGCAAAGGTCAGGTTGTCAATGCCCGTGTAGCCTCCTCATTCATCAGTCCCGAGCAGGCCAAGCTCAATCTCCGAGAGCTTGGAGACGGTGATTTTGAGCGTATAAAGACTGACGGTCTCCATCGTTGGAACGATGTGCTTGGGCGTATTCAGATAGAGGATGATGATCTGGACCGTCTGCGTACATTTTACTCCTGCCTTTACCGTTCGGTGCTATTTCCCCGCAGTTTCTATGAGATCAATGCTGACGGTGAAGTAATTCATTACAGCCCCTATAACGGCAAGATCCTTCCGGGTTATATGTTCACCGACACAGGTTTCTGGGATACATTCAGGGCACTCTTCCCGCTCCTGAATCTGTTATATCCGTCTCAGAACGAGATGATTCAGGCTGGGCTGGCCAATGCTTACCGTGAGAGCGGATTTCTGCCTGAATGGGCCAGCCCCGGACATCGTGGATGTATGGTGGGCAACAATTCGGCATCTGTTGTTGCTGACGCGTGGCTCAAAGGTGTGAAAGTGTCTGACAAGGATATATCCACACTATGGGAGGCTGTTGTCAATGGCACACAAAAGGTGCATCCCAAAATCCCATCGACAGGACGTCTCGGGCATGAATATTACAATAAGCTCGGCTATGTGCCCTATGATGTTGATATTAAAGAAAATGCGGCGCGCACACTTGAATACGCTTATGACGATTGGTGTATCTATTGTCTCGGAAAAAGCCTCGGAAAGTCAAAAAAGGAACTGGCTCCGTTTGCCAAGCGAGCCATGAACTACCGCAATCTTTTTGATCAGGAGACTTCACTGATGCGTGGCAAGAATGCCGACGGCACATTTCAGGCTCCCTTCAATCCTCTGAAATGGGGCGATGCTTTTACCGAAGGTAACAGTTGGCACTACACGTGGTCGGTATTTCACGACCCGCAGGGGCTTATTGACCTGATGGGTGGCAATCAACGGTTCAATGCCATGCTTGACTCGGTATTCACCGTACCCCCGATTTTTGATGAGAGCTATTACAATGCTGTCATCCATGAAATCAGGGAAATGCAGATCATGAACATGGGTAACTATGCCCACGGTAATCAGCCAATACAGCACATGACATATCTCTACAATTACTCGGGTGAGCCTTGGAAATCACAGTATTGGGTGCGCGAGGTCATGAACCGTATGTACAATGCAAATCCTGATGGCTATTGCGGTGACGAGGACAATGGTCAGACGTCGGCCTGGTATGTGTTCTCAGCTCTCGGTTTCTATCCCGTGTGCCCAGGCAGCGGAGAATATGTGCTCGGTGCTCCGTTATTCAAATCGGCGAAGCTCAATCTTGAGAACGGTAAAACTATCAACCTCTTGGCTCCCGCCAATAGTGATTCTAACCGTTATATAAAGAGTATGAGTGTCAACGGCAAGACTCATGATAAAAATTATCTGACTCACGATCAGTTGAAATCGGGAGCCGATATAAAATTTGATATGTCATCGACCCCTGCCACAACCCGTGGTACAGCCGTAGAGGCTGCACCATACTCATTCAGCCGGGAAAAATAATGATTTTGGGGGTGTGTCAAAATTCATAGCACTCCCTCGTTGCATAACATGCTGAAAAACATAAAACAAAGCCTCGACTTTCACAAGTCGGGGCTTTGTCATGAGGCTGTACCTATTTTGCCACAGCCTCATCTTTTTAAGACTTACCTGCTATCGCGGACGGTTGTACGACTGAAATCGACTCTCCCTTTCTATGTTTAAGCTGAGCATATGATTATATCTCTATAACTGCACTCCCGGTAATAGTTTCAGTATTGCGGCCGGGAAGATGTAAGGTGGCTGAGACTCCGGCCGGAAGTGTGACTGAGAGTTTGATCGTGCCGTTCCTGTTGCGTTCCCAGCGGGATGCGATACGTCCCCTCACACTGTGATATTCAGCTTCGACCCAGTCAAGGGCATCAAAAAATACAGGTCGTATGATTACCGATTCAAACCCCGGAGTGTCGCTGTCGAAATTTAGCCCGGCAATGTCGTTGGTCATCCATGCGGCTATATCTCCGAAAAACACATGATTGAGCGACGCGTCACGAAATTCAGGACTGAGTGTCCATGTCTCGGCAAGTGTTGTATAATCGCATTTGTCAATCCAATAGCCCCAGGATGGCGCTTCTGTGCGTGTGGCCATCCGGAAAGCTGTGTCAGTATAGCCATATTTCGTGAGCATTCTCAACACACTTTTGCTGCCTAACAATCCGAAATCGAGTGCATAACCGTTATTCCTGACCAGAGAGTCGAGATTGGCTGCTACACGGGCCTCATGTCCATCCGGTGTCACATCCCAATAAAGGGCTATCGCCTGTGCAGCCTGTGAGCCATTGGCATATAGGGCTTTCGACGCATCAAACCATTTGCAGTTGATGCGTTCACGCATAGTCTCGGCCTTGCAATCCCATTCTGCCACCGGTTTTCCGAGTATGCGACATATACGTCCCATCATTTTATAATCGGCATAGGCATAGAGTGTTGATGTGAAATCGGTCGGAGTTTGGGTAGAGTAGGGCAGCCAGTCTCCTATACCGCAAACCAGAGTTCCATCCTCCTTCTCAAGGTTTCCAAGCCATTGCATATATCGGTTCATCACAGGATACATACGGGTTATGGCAGTCGTGTCGCCATAGTAGTCATACAGAGCAAGCGGTATTATGAAGAGTCCGGCATCCCATACAGGGCCTGGCGAATCTCCATATCCCCATCCTGCAGAAGGAATTATACCTGAGATATTACCATTGTCAAGCTGGTTGTCGGCAAAATCATTCATCCATTTCTCGTAAAAAGTGATGCCGTCATAGTTAAGTAGCGCCAGATCAATCGCTACGTGAGCATCTGCCGTCCAACCGTTCTTCTCTCGTTGAGGACAGTCGGTGGGTATGGAGTGGATATTGTCCTCATATGACAGCATTGTCGCATCATATATACGGTTGAGCAATTCATCCGAGCATTTGAACGATCCGTTACGTTCAAGAGCCGTGCGCATCATCAAGCCTGTGAGTTTGATATTATCGGCCGATATGGGACGGTCGCAGCGCACCTCCACATATCTGAACCCATGATATGTGAACTGTGGTTGATAACTCTCGACTCCTTTCCCACCTGAAAGTATATACACATCGGTCTGAAACGCCTCGTCGTCTTTCAGCGGATGATAATATATGTCAAGATTGCCTTGCTCCAGACGTCCGTCATCTTTGAGGAGTTCTCCATGGGCAAGATGTATGCGGGTGCCGGTCTCCCCCTTGACATCCATACGGCACACTCCCGCGATGTTCATCCCCATGTCAAAGACATGTATCGTATCGCCCCATGATTTAAGCAATCGGGGTGTCACATTGCGTATAGGACGTATCGCCGGCATGGATTGGGCGCGGAGTGTGGCGTTTGGCGCCACACATAGTTTTACCTCGGTCCAATCGGTAGGCTGTATGCGGGCATCGTAATGTTCACCGCTGTAAAGATTATTGTAAATCACAGGTCCGCATGCGGTCTCCCAACCGCCATCTGTCACAACCACCTGCTGACCGGCATTGTGAATCTCGCAGATAAACTGTGGTCGTGTGCGCCATGGCGCTTTCTCCTGCCCCCACGCATCCCGACTCTGGCAATTTGCAAAACCGTTGCCTAAGGTCACGATTACCTCGTTATCTCCTTTGTGCAACAGTGCAGTGACATCATGCTCCACATATAATGAGCGTTTGTCATAACCCGTAAATCCCGGATCCATGTGGTGATCGCTCACCCGCCGGCCATTGATATACATATCGTAATATCCGAGCGCACTGATATAGGCTCTCGAATCGTTCGGATTGGTATGAAGTTTGAAACGGCGACGGAAAAATGGAGCCGGTTCATATGTCACGTCATGGCTGTCGCTTATCCATCGGGCAGACCATTGATAGGATGAGAATTTGCCGGCCTCGAATGTCGCCGGTTCGGACACATGTTTTCTGCCGTTTTTGTCGAAACTTATCACACGCCAATAGTACCGGCGCCCAGGTATTGAATCAATGCTGACACGGCACATCCATGGAGTTTCCGGCTCATAGCGGTGTAAAGTGCGGAATTTGGCATCATCAGACACCTCGACCACGCATTTTTCCGGAAGGGCTTGTTTCTGATACTCCCATGTCAGTCTGGGGTTAGTGGTGTCAATTCCCAGAGGATCTGTAAGATATTCGCATCTCATATTTATAATATTGGCAGCGGCCGTCATTGCCACTGCCAATGAAAATGTGAGAGCGACCGAAATCGTTCTTGTCATTAAGTTTACTGTTATTTATTGTTTTTTAATCTTGCATCGAGCATTTTTATGAAGTATCCACCGACGACCGCGCGGGCTTGGAAGCCACGCTGATCGGGACGGTCGGTATAAACCCAATCGCTCATAGGCACACGGTGTCGTGTCTCGTTCATGAATTTATACACAGGTGATATGAAGGTCATGAATGTAGTCTTGTCAGGAGCCATGGTGGCGGTCCACATTATCCAGTCAGTCTTGGTATAAGTTTCGCGATTGTCGAGAGGCAGGCCATAGATGTTTTGCTTTGTGAGATAGTAGGGAATTTCCTTCTCCATTATTCCGTCAGGGAATACGGTGAGTCCGAGCATCTTGTCCCAGACCAGGTTGTATTTTTGGCTCCATGATCCTGATTTGTCAAATGTTAGGCGGAAGTGGTCGCCGTCATCGGCCATGACAATCCATTGTGAAGCCATCTCGCGTGCTTTAGAGAAGTATTTGTCTGCTATCTGAGGTTTGCCGAGTATTTCAGCCAGTCGGGCATAGGATGCCACGCCAAGAATGGCTTTTATGGAAAGATTGGCATTATGGGCGAAGTGTCCGGCAAAATCATCGGTGCAGAGCTGGTTTTCAGGATCAAGACCGTTTTCTGCAAGATAGGAGGCCCATGTCGAGAGCACATTCCAATGTCGGGCGGCATAAGACGCATTGCCTTCCACCTGCGCCAGAGCGGCACAAAGTATGAGCATATTGCCTGACTCCTCGACCGGCATGTCTCCTCCATAGGTTTGTCCGTTAGCCAAGGGATAGGTGCCAACATCATGTGCGGCGAAGGGTTTGGGCCATCGGCTGCTTTCGGAATAATAGAAAATATGATTCATCAAACCCTTGACAAGTTCGGGATTGTAAAGAAGGAACATCGGAGCGGATGGATAGGTAATATCGACAGTCCCGATGGAACCGTTGCTGAAATTTTCCTTCGATAACCATAGCAGATCTCCTTCAGGAGACTCCACCAGTTTATGGGCGGCTATAGCCTGACGGTACGCCAAGGCACATAGTTCGGCATATTCTTTTCCTCCTGCCTCAGTAGCCTCTTTCATGAGTGAAGCGTCAAATTTGGCAGCTTCTTTCATGAGTCGTCTGTAATCGGCCGAAGCCATTGTTAACTGCTTCATAATGGAAGAGTCATTGTTGCGGTTCCAATAGGGGCGGAGATTTGTGCCGAAATATTGAATTGAATATTCGTCATCATATCCGATCATGATAAACCCATCGGTCGAGGAACAGCGTCCGCAATTGATTGTCAACCCTGCTTCATGCCCCGGGGCTGCGAGTTTGATTTTCGTATTAGAGGCAAATGCTTTTCTTGCGGCGGCAGCTTTGCCAATCCAGGCATTGCTCTCGGCAGAGGATGAGGCCAGATAGAAGGTGCCCCAATCAATGCGCAGGTCATCACCGCTTTTGCCGAGTACCTCCTGAGCGATACTTGAAATGGTGACAGCCGTGATGCCACCCTCGCGGACAATTGCCGAGGTGGTCGGTTGGGATATGTCATTGATACTCCACTCGCGTCCGGCTTCGAAATATAGTCTTACGTTGTGTGCCTTACCGTCGTTGCTGCGTACATCATATGAAATATAGTTGACGGGGCGGCTCAACAGTTCAAGATTGTCAAGGAATACCGGTGCGGTGAATGTGAGGTCAAGATTTACTGCACCACATTCAAAACTGTAACGGGTCTGCATGGGCAAGACTTCACATGCAGTCTGACGTGCCTCGCGAGTAAATACTCTTGATGGTTTTTCCTCAATCTCAAGCCCGAAATCGAGAAAAGCCAGCCCTCCGCGGTCGCGACACCATGCTGCGATGAGATTCTTGCCGGGACACAATGAGCGACGGGCATCATCCGGAAGCTGGAATCGTACATTCTTATGGCATTGATTACCAGTATCGATTACTTTCACACCGTTGACATAGATTATCACATCGTCATCATGGGAATAGTTTAGATACACAGGTTTGTTGCCTAATCCCTTGGGTAATTCCACCTCGCGACGCACCCATATCTCGTCGGTATCCCATGGAGTTCGGGCGAGGGTTTCCTGCGGGACAGAGCCAAAACCGCCTGACCCTTTGCTCCATGAAGAAGCATCGAAGTCCGGGGCATACCATCCGGCGGCAGGTGCCGAGGTTGTGTAGCGCGCATCCCAACCTCCGGCCGAGGCTGTGGGTACAAGCACTGACAGCTCGGGCACTTCCTTCCCCATAAAACGATAATCGGTGCCATCCACGTTGATGACACCTATCAGCGGGAATTGCGAGCCGGTCCAGTGGCGGGTGACATCGTCGTAGAGCCGGTCGGCGGCCGACCAGCAGTTGGTGTAGGGATCGATGGTCACAAGAGGGACAGATGGTGCCCGTAATGCCCCGGAGGCAGGGATGCCCGCGGATAAAACCGCACCAAGCAGTAATGATGATAATCGGTTGGTTAACATGATTAGATTGGTATTGATATTTACGGATGCAAAAGTAATCGCGTGCCGTCAATTTGATGTCATGAATCAAGACAGATGGGTATTTATTGCAACGATGCCCCCGGACAATACAAATTAGGCAAGATATCATACATGCCGAAATTGAAAACATATGTTAAAAGCGCATTAAATGATGTGTTTAAGTTGTAAATTTGCATGATGAAATCACTACCTTAAAGCTCTTCATGTCGATTCTTCCGCAAATTGCATGATTTCATGCGGATACAAAACACTTAGCTAATAACTCAGAAATGCCTTTGAAACGCTATATAATATATCGCTTATCTGTCTTATTCATAATCTTAGGGCTACACTTTCACGTCCATGCCTACAATATGCGGCAGACGTCCAATAGCGATGGACTTTCCAACAGTGCGATACTTTCACTCAGCCTGGATGATGCCGGTTTCTTATGGATAGGTACATGCGATGGAGTGAATATTGCTGACGGAATATCTGTAACGCCGTTCTCAACACTGTTTCCCGGACTCAGGCTGTCGGGCAATATCATTGAAAAAATCGTCAATACCGGCGATGGCCAAAACTGGGTGCTGACCAACTATGGACTGGACCATGTGGATTCACGTCTCGGAACGGTCCGTACCTATCCGCAATTTCATGGACAGGAATGGCTTTGTTACAGTTCTCCCGACAACCTCTTTGTCATGACCGAGGATAGCCGGTTGCATTGCTATGACCGTAGCAAAGGTGATGAATTTGAAGTATTGACTACACTGAAACACAATTACCGTGATGTCAAGAGTCTCTCAATACACAACAATACGCTACTGCTCGTAGCAGCTGATGGTATATATTCATACGATCTGATACATGGCCGGGAGGGGTCATATGAAGTGGCTGAGAACGGAAAACTTATCGACAAGCATATAGTTTTTGCCAAATCACAGGGCGAGACCATTTTTATCATTGATGATAACGGTATGATCTCGCAGGTGGGGCAACGTGGTGAGATAACTCCTGTCACCGATATCTCGGATGAATTGAAAAAACGTGGCTCGATTTCAGATCTCGTGCATGACCATCAGGGTAATTTTTTCATTTCGTTTGCTACTGATGGTGCTATGTGGGTTGGCATTAATACCGAAGGACAGTATCAGGCTGTAGATCTCGGACTGAGGGTAGGAGTGTTCTGTCTTGAGCAATCTCCGCTTCAGGATGTGGTGTGGATCGGTTCGGACTGTCAGGGGGTATATACTTATTGGGATGACCAGTACAGCATTCGCTCGTTTGACTTCAGTCTGTTTAACAAAAAGATTACCCATCCGGTCAGAGCCGTATATCTCGATAAGTACAAAAATCTGTGGCTTGGTACCAAGGGAGATGGTGTGCTGAAAGTACGCAATTTCAATGAGTATTATCCCAAACCGGGACTGAATGACAGTGAACTGTTTACTTCGTTCAACAGTGGATTGTCGCAAAACCTTGTGTTTGGGTTCTGTCCAAGTTCACGTCCGATTCTATGGATTGCTACCGAGGATGGAGTGTCGTATTACAATTATGATGATGGAAAGATTTTCACGCCTCAGCTCCCCGCTGAGATGAAATATGTACATGGAGTGTATGAGGAAAACGACTCCACATTATGGGCGGTGACTCTCGGCTACGGAGTGATTAAAGCGTCAATTTCAGGACCGGCAGGACATCCTGTGATTGATAAGGTGAAAATATACACGACCGAAGATACAAAGCTGTCGGCCAACCTGTTTTTTGCAATGACAGCTGACAAAAACGGTAATCTTTTGTTCTGTAACCGGGGGTTGGGTATCTTTGAGATTAAAAACGATAAACTTGTGCCTGTCCCGTTCAAAAATGATTTCGGAATCAGAACTGTCTATGATGTGTTTGACGCTATCAAGGACGATGATGCTTTGTGGATAGGAACCGGTACGGGACTCATCAAGTCGTCAGAAGGTGAAGATATGCTGTTTTTTGGCACCGAGAAAGGTTTTGCCAATAACACAATACATGAGATGATACGTACCGATGACGGTGAGATATGGCTATCGACCAATAAGGGGCTGGTGCGCTTTGATCCGGGAAGCAACGAGTCGGAGACATATGGCCGTAACTATGGCCTGACTGTAACTGAATTCAGTGATGGCGCAGGTTTCAACACCGGAAATTCTCTGATATTCGGTGGTATCAATGGCCTCACAATTGTCACAAAACATGACGGATATGTAAAACCTCAGCCGTTTTGCCCGCAAATATCACTGTCGAGTATATCGGTGGCAGGCAGGGGCGTGATTCTTTCGGAATATATCGATAAAGGGAAATCACCTCATCGTTTGGTGTTTGACTCTAACCAAAACCATTTCACACTCAGTTTTGCCGCTCCCGACTTCATAAACGCTTATAGTTATATGTATTATTACACTCTTGATGGGAAAGAGTGGATTAATAACGGCCCCAATCCGACCATATCGTTTAACGAGATGAGTCATGGCACGTATAATCTCAAAGTAAAATATGTAAACCGTGCCACCGGCTATGAGAGTGCCCCTTATTCGTTGCAGATTGTTGTCAAGGCTCCCTGGTATCTGAGCGGGTTAGCCCGTTTCATATATCTGCTTATGGCTATTGGACTTGTGTTTCTTGCGATACGTCAATATATGCGGCGTCAGCGTGAGGCGATGGCACGTCTCGAACAGCAGCACCGCGAGGAGGTATACGAGGAAAAGCTCAAATTCTTCACAAATATCACTCATGAATTCTGCACACCTCTGACACTGTTGTATGGCCCGTGCGAGCGTATTCTCGCTTATCCGGGAGCTGACGATTATATACGCAAATATGTAGGACTGATTCGCGACAATACCGAGCGGCTCAATACTCTCATTCAGGAACTGATTGATTTCAGACGCATCGAGACCGGTCACAAACAGCTCAGGATAACCCCGATATCTATCAGCGATATATGTGAGGAGACAATGAGGTCGTTCTCTGAACTGGCTGAGCGTAATGATATAGATTTTGTCGATGAGATTGCTGCCGATATTGTATGGAACTCGGATTTCAGCAGTATTTGCAAGATCCTCAACAACCTAATTTCCAACGCTTTCAAATATACCGCTTCCGGAGGTACCATACGCGTGTCGGTAAAGGTGGATAATGACACTCTGATTATAAGTGTCTATAATACAGGCAAAGGCATACGTGAAGAGGATAAGGCCAAGATATTCAACCGTTACAGTGTGCTCGACAATGTGGAGGAGAATGCTATCAGAAGTCTTTCGCATCGTAACGGACTCGGAATGGCCATATGTCACAGCATGGTGGAAATGCTTGACGGTAGCATAACCATCGAGAGTGCGGTAGGGCAGTATGCCGATTTCATAGTGCGCCTGCCTCGCCTCGAGGCCGATCCATCGGCTGAAACTAACAGTAAGAGTGGTTCATCCACGGATGTTAAGGATTGCAATATCGTTTCTGCTTCCGAGGAGTATGAACCGGAAGCGCCAATTGTGCAATCCGGCAATAACGATGGTGTTGAGACAATACTCGTGATTGATGATAATCCCGAGATTTTGGCCTTACTGTCCGATACATTGTCGGATTATAACGTAGTGACAGCCACGTCGGCCGATAATGGGCTTGAGTTCATACGCCACACTGTCCCAGCAGTCATTATCAGTGATATAATGATGCCCGGCACCGACGGTATGGAACTGACACGGCAGCTTAAAGGTAACCGTCATACCATGCATATACCGCTTGTCCTGCTGTCGGCTAAAAACAGTACGGATGAAAAGGTGGCCGGTATCGAATCGGGTGCGGATGCGTATGTGGGCAAACCTTTCAGCCCCAACTATCTGCGAGCTGTGGTCAAGAGGTTGCTTGAGAGCCGAAGCCATCTGAAGGAGTATTACAATACGTCGGCCAGTGCATATGAATACAGTGACGGGCGTCTGTTACACCGTGAGGACAAGGAGTATCTGCAGCGAGTGGTGACATTCATAGATGAGCATATTGATGACAGCGAGCTTTCGCCTGAGCAGCTTGCCGCGCATCTCAAGACGAGTGTCAGGAATCTTTACCGCAAATTCAAGGAACTGGATGAAGTCACACCAAATGATTTCATAAAGAATCATCGTATGGCTTATGCTGCCAAGTTGCTGTTGACAACCTCGATGACCGTGCAGGAAATCATTTACCGAAGTGGATTCAACAATCGTTCGCATTTCTATAAGGAGTTTGACAAACGGTATGGCATGACGCCAAAGGATTATAGGACCAATAATGTCAAAAAAGATTCATCGCTTGAGAAATATGACAAATGATATCGGACATGAAAAGATGTGCCGGATTCTGCCATAAAAGCATACAATAGCGCGCACATCAGAGGTGTAAACATTGTTGTCATACCGAGATACATAATTTTATCAATTGACGGCTAACTTTGTAATCGTTCAATCAAACGATAAAATAAACCAGTTAGTCATCATGAATAAATTTTTTCTTGCGATAGCGGGAGCTTGTATTCTGTCCGGTACCGGTTCAACGCTACAAGCTGCCCCTGTATGCGTTTCGGACAATACTTCGGTTAAGTTGGATATGCGCTCGTTGCGCACATGCCGTCCCGGTAAATCTCAGCGGCTGTTTCACTCCAAGGCGGTGGAAGGTGAAATAAAACGGGTGAAAGAATTGCTCAAAAATCCCAAACTCGCATGGATGTTTGAGAACTGTTTTCCTAACACCATCGACACCACCGTCCACTATCGAATCGGCAGCGATGGACATCATGATACATTTGTCTATACCGGTGACATTCATGCCATGTGGTTGCGCGATTCAGGTGCACAGGTGTGGCCTTATGTAGCTTTAGCCAACGATGACCCGCAGTTGAAGGATATGCTTGAGGGTGTGATACGCCGGCAGTTCAAGTGTATCATCATTGATCCGTATGCCAATGCATTCAACGATGGAGCCACCGGCGGTGAATGGATGTCTGATCTTACCGACATGATGCCCGAACTGCACGAGCGTAAATGGGAGATAGATTCATTGTGTTATCCTTTGCGACTTGCATATGAGTATTGGAAAATCACTGGTGATGACAGTATTTTTGACTCTGAGTGGTTGCTGGCCATGGAGAATATTCTTGCCACGTTTACGGAACAGCAGCGTAAGGATGGTGTTGGGAAATATAAATTCCAACGTAAGACCGAGCGAGCCCTCGATACTCTGAACAATGATGGTCTCGGTGCGCCGGTCAAGCCATGTGGACTGATCGTTTCCTCTTTCCGCCCGAGTGATGACGCTACTACTCTGCAATTTCTTGTTCCCTCCAATTTCTTTGCCGTTTCAGTACTGCGTAAGGCGGCAGAAATACTCACTGAGGTAAATAATCGTGCGGATATGGCTGCGAGATGCACAGCATTGGCCGATGAGGTGGAGACTGCGCTGAATAAATATGCGGTATATCATCATCCGAAATATGGTGACATATATGCCTTTGAAGTGGATGGATTCGGTAATCAGCTGCTTATGGACGACTCGAACGCACCGAGTTTGCTGTCACTCCCTTACCTTAGTGATGTCGCTGTCGATGACCCGATATATGTCAATACCCGACGTTTTGTCTGGAGCGATGATAATCCTTATTTCTTCCGTGGCACATCCGGTGAAGGTATCGGAGGACCGCATATAGGATATGACATGGTATGGCCCATGAGCATAATGATGAAAGCTTTTACCAGCAGTGACGACAACGAGATCGCTCAGTGTGTCAAAATGGTTATGGATACTGATGCTGGCACCGGCTTTATACATGAATCATTTCATAAGGATGATGCGACAAACTTCACGCGCCCTTGGTTTGCATGGCAGAATACACTTTTCGGCGAACTGATACTAAAGTTGGTGAATGAAGGTAAAGCCGATTTGCTCAACAGCATATAAATATGCCGTAATAACCTTAATATTATTGATAACGATTGATTAAAACAGATATGTATAAGCATGACAACAGAATAGTGATCACGCTTGACGCCGGCGGCACCAACCTTGTATTCGGTGCAATGCGCGGGTGTGAATATATTACCGCTCCAATCACATATCCATCCAATTCGCACAACCTTGATCTATGTCTCGATACCATGGTGAAAGGTTTCAGGGAAGTTATTGAGAGTCTCGATGAGCGACCTGTGGCCGTGAGTTTCGCTTTCCCCGGTCCAGCGGATTATCCAAACGGTGTCATTGGTGGCTATCTGCCCAACTTCCCTTCGTTTCGTGAGGGGGTGGCATTGGGCGCGTTTCTCCACAAAGAGTTAGGGCTCCCCGTCTTTATCAATAATGATGGCGATCTCTTTGCATACGGGGAGGCTCTGTGTGGCGCGCTTCCCGAGATCAACCGTCGTCTGTCAGAGACCGGAAGTGCGAAAAGATATAAAAATCTTATTGGATACACGTTCGGTACCGGTTTCGGGGTGGGTATGGTCATCAACGGACAGTTAAACCGGGGTGATAATTCGTGTGTCGAGACATTCTGCCTCCCTCACAAACTCAAGAATGGTATTATTGCGGAAGAGGGAGTTGCAGTGAGAGCTGTGAAACGCGTTTATTCGGAGGTCTCGGGAGAATATAATCATCAGCTTGAACCAAAGGATATTTGCGAGATTGCCGATGGAAAACGTCCAGGTAACCGTCAGGCGGCGTGCAAAGCTTTTGCCGAGTTTGGAGAGATAGCCGGCGATTCAATGGCTATAGCGGCCCAACTTATCGACGGCATTATTGTGATAGGAGGGGGCATCACTGCAGCTCGACATCTGATTACCCCCTCGCTCATAAAAGAGTTGCGATCGTCATTGTCAACTCTCCGAGGAGATAGTGTGCGCAGAGTGCAGATGGAGGTGTTCAATCTTGATGACCCCGCGGAGTTTGCAAAATTTGCCAAAGGAAATATCCGTACGCTTACAGTCCGAGGCACCAATCTGAACATAGCCTATGATGACATGAAACGCATAGGTGTTACATATTCCAAACTCGGCGCCAGCAAAGCCATCTCAGCCGGAGCCTACGCCTACGCCCTATCGCAACTTGATAGCCAATCGGAGTAAAATGCGGTTGTCTGTCAAGCAATACATATAGAATAAAGAAGGTACTATATTGAGTTACAGTCGGAAAGCCCATTTTAAACTTTCCGACTGTTTTCGTAGCTTATTGTGGTACGGCAACAATGCTGCCTATCGGTCTGACAAATGCCCTTCTGAACAATCTAATCCCCAAGCACAGATTAGTCGCCGAGTTCCCTGTACGGGAGAAAGCCCGGTTTCCCGTGTCAGGATATACGCTGACGGCCACCGCTGTATGCGTTAATCATGTTCAACTTTATTGATTTTTGAGGTATTGTTTCGGGGTCATTCCGGTTTGTTTCTTGAACATTCGCGTGAAATGCTGGGGGTATTCAAAGCCGAGGGAGTATGCCACTTGTGCGATGTTGCCGGATGATTTAAGTGCATTTTTCGCAAGGCGCATCACATATTCACGGATGATGTTGCTTGCATTGTCGCTGGCGTATCGTTTTATGACATCACTGAAATAATTCGGCGACATATTCATCTTGTCAGCGAAATATTGAACGCCGGGCAAGCCTTTGTCTGTCTGCAATCCGGCTTCAAAATATTCAGACAAAAGAGCATTGAAGCGTGTCAGAATATCCGAGTTCTCCGCCTGCCGCATACTGAACTGACGGTTGTAGAACCGTTGACAGTAATTCAACATCGCATCAATATATCCTACCAGTATATTCTTCTGCAAGGCATCATTCCCACTTTCAATCTCCGTCTGTATATGGCGCATGATGGTGGCAATGATATTTCTTTCATCTTCCGACATGTACAAGGCTTCATTAACCTGATAGTCAAAGAATGAAAAATTCCGTATGTCATTTTCCAAGTGTGAGCCTTTGATTATGTCGGGGTGGAATAATAATGCCCATCCGTCAATCTCAATTAAATCGCCCCTATCTTCCTTGCCACCGATCTGACCGGGAGCCACACATATAAGGGTACCACTCTTATAGTCGTATTTCCCGCACCCATAAGTGAGGTCATTTGGAATATTCGTGTGCATGAACAATCCATATACCCCATAGTTATTCAGGCTTTGAGGTATCGGAGAGATTTTATCAAATTCAATGACGCCAATCAGCGGATGCCGGCTTTCGGCACCTACATGAGAGAGGTAATCTCCCGGCTTGTTGACTTTGAGAATGTTTGCCATTGGGTTGATCTTCAATATGCAAAGTTAGCTATTTTTAGTGAATTAAGCACTATTTCTGCCCTCCATCATAGAAATTGGTAATTACTCCCAAGCAGGTGGTATTTTCTCCCCGCAGAACCGATATAATTTTGTATCGTAAAATCAAAGTGATATGGAATTGCATGAATTTCTTGAAATGATGGAGCATCGAGAAACAGTCCCGGCCGGTTCTGCGGCACACGAGCTTATGCACAGGTGTTATGCTGAATCGCAACGACTGATGCTCGACTATAATACCAATCCCCATACCGATGTGGAGAGAAACGCACTTCTTAGTGAACTCACTGGCTGCGAGGTTCATCCGTCGGTAAGAGTAATAGCCCCGTTTCAGGCAGATTTCGGGAAAAATATCCATTTCGGCAAAAATGTTTTTGTCAATGCCGGATGCAAATTCCAGGACCACGGAGGCATATACATAGGAGATAATGCCCTCATAGGTCACAACTGTGTGATGGCAACAATCAACCATGACCCGCGCCCTTCACATCGCGCCGACAATATTCCGGCTCCGATACATATCGGTCGTAACGTATGGATTGGTGCGAATGTGACAATACTGAGTGGCGTGACGATAGGCGAAAATGCCATTGTTGCCGCAGGAGCGGTCGTGACAAAAGATGTAGCACCCAATACTATGGTTGGAGGTGTCCCGGCAAAATTCATAAAACAGATACCACAGGAATGAAAGCAAAACTATTTTTAGGAGTAATGGCGACGATTATATCCGCTATGGCACTCCCGGCAAAAGCTGAATCAGAAAACCCTTATAACATGATGAAAACAGAGAATCTTTCACTCGTTCAGGAATGGGACAAAACATTCCCTCAAAGCGAAAAAGTAAATCACAGCAAGGTAACTTTCCGTAACCGCTACGGTATAACTCTCGCCGCAGACCGCTATATGCCTAAGAATGTGACCGGTAAACTTCCTGCTATTGCTGTCAGCGGTCCATTCGGAGCTGTCAAGGAGCAAGTGTCCGGCCTCTACGCACAGAAGTTGGCTGAAAACGGTTTCCTTACAATCGCTTTCGACCCCTCTTATACCGGTGAAAGCGGTGGCGAACCACGTTATATCGCTTCTCCAGACATCAATACGGAGGATTTCAGTGCTGCGGTTGACTATCTGCTTTGCCGGGATGACGTAAATCCCGAAAAGGTCGGGATACTCGGAATATGCGGCTGGGGAGGCATCGCAATCCAGTCTGCAATCAACGACCCGCGCATCAAAGCCACGGTAGCCTCGACAATGTACGATATGACACGCGTAAACGCCAACGGCTATTTCGACAGCGAGAACTCCGCCGCACAGCGCAACGCCAAACGTGTCGCCCTGTGCGCACAACGTACAGAAGACTACCGCAATGGCTTCTATAAGGTCGGTGGCGGAGTTGTTGATCCTCTTCCCGATGATGCCCCTCAGTTTGTGAAGGACTATTATGACTATTACAAGACAACAAAAAGAGGCTATCACAAACGGTCGCTCAACTCCAACGGAGGTTTCAACGCCACATCCCCGCTGCCATTCCTCAACTTCAAGTTCTTTGAATATGCCGATGAGTTGGAAAATGCCGTGATGATAGTTCATGGCGACAAGGCCCATTCTTTCTATTTTGGCAAGGAGGCTTTCGCTCTCCTTAAAGGGGACAACAAGGAATTTGTAGTCGTTCCCGGCGCAAGCCACACCGACTTGTATGACCGCATGGACATCATTCCGTTCAACCGCATCGTGGAATTCTTCAATAAAAATTTTGACAAATGAAATTCTGGCTTTTATCCCTCATCATGATGTTAGGAATATCTCTTACCATGTGCGCGTGTAGCCATGATAACGATGAACCCATACAGAAGGAGGAACCGACACCTGACCCCACTCCGAATCCTACGCCCGATCCGGAGCCGGAACCGACAACTGGAAATGGAAAGGTTCTCGTGGCATACTTTTCTTGTACGAACACAACAAAGGGTATAGCTGAAGATGTGGCAGACATAACTTCCGGTACTCTTTACCGTATTGAGCCTGAAACGCCCTATACATCAGCAGATTTGAATTACAATACGGATTGTCGGGCCAATCGTGAACAGAACGATCCGAAAGCACGTCCTGCAATAAAAGGCGAGGTTGAAAATATCGCGGATTATGATATTGTGTTTCTCGGCTATCCTATCTGGTGGGGCGCAGCTCCAAAAGTGATATATACCTTTCTGGAGAAGCATAATCTTGATGGCAAGATTATCGTACCGTTCTGCACATCACATTCAAGCGGAATAGGGTCAAGTGACACCAATCTTCATTCTCTCGCAATAAATGCTGAATGGAAACCCGGCAAGCGTTTCGGAGCAAATGAAACAAAAGCCAATATCAGGAACTGGATTGACGGATTGAATTTGCCCAAAACTGAAAACAAAGATAATTCATGGGCTTTTAATCTTTCAGCCGGTAAAAACGGTCTTGCGCCCACTGTCAGACTTAGCAGTGGATACGATATGCCTATCGTCGGATTAGGAACATACAGCCTCACAGGAGATGTCTGTGTAAATTCTGTAAAATCAGCCATTGCCGCGGGATTTCGTAAAATTGACACCGCACACATGTACGGCAACGAGGTCGAGGTAGGAAAAGGTGTGAGAGAATCCGGTGTTCCACGCGAGGCGATATTTGTAGCGACAAAAATCTATCCCAGTCAGTTCGGTAATCCCGAAGCGGCCATAGAGGAATGTCTGCGCAAACTTGACATCGGTTATGTTGACCTTATGCTATTGCACCATCCCGGCACAAATGATGTAAAGGCATATAAGGCGATGGAGAAATATGTAGCCGAAGGAAAAATCCGTTCAATCGGAGTGTCATGCTACTACGTTGACGAGATTAACAAATTCCTGCCACAGGTCAATATCAAACCGGTCTTGGTTCAGAATGAGGTACATCCTTATTATCAGGACACCGATGTTGTGAATCATCTTCACGATTTAGGTATAGTTGTGGAGGCATGGTATCCGCTTGGTGGTCGTGGACATCAGAAAGAACTTTTGAGTGATCCTGTCTTGTCGCGTATTGCTTCTAAACATAACAAATCGGTAGCTCAGGTAATTCTCAGATGGGATTTGCAACGAGGTGTCGTAGTCATTCCGGGGTCATCAAATCCCGCCTACATGAAAGAAAATATCTCAATCTTTGACTTTGAGTTATCTGCTGAGGAAATGGCTGAAATTGCAGCTATAAACCGTGATGAAAAGCATGATTGGTATTGACAAATGTATTTATATGGAACACATTACATTTTCAAACGGCGATAAAGTCTGCCCCATCGGGCAAGGAACTTGGAACATGGGGCGTAATCCACTATGTGAAAAGTCTGAAGCCAATGCTCTATTGACCGGTATTGACCTCGGTATGAACATGATTGATACTGCTGAAATGTATGGCAATGAAAAATTTATTGGTAAAGTTATAAAATCATGCCGAGACAAAGTTTTTCTTGTCAGCAAAGTTCATCCCGATAACGCGGATTATCAAGGCACAATCAAAGCCTGCGAAGAAAGTCTGCGGCGATTGGGCACAGATGCAATAGATCTTTATCTCCTCCACTGGAGAAGTAAATATCCCATTTCTGAAACAGTGGAGGCAATGTGTCGCCTTCAGCGTGATGGGAAAATCCGATTGTGGGGTGTCAGCAATCTTGATGTTGACGATATGGAACTGATTGATGATATTCCGAATGGTTGCAGTTGTGATGCCAATCAGGTGCTCTACAATCTTCAAGAACGAGGTGTGGAATATGATTTAATCCCATACGCACAGCAACGTGATATTCCTGTCATAGCCTATTCGCCTGTCGGAGAGGGGAAATTGCTCAGACATCTAGTGTTGAGAACCATTGCGGAGAAACATAACGCCACTCCGGCACAGATAGCCTTGTCTTGGATAATCCGTAACCCCGGAGTGATGGCCATACCCAAAGCGGGGTCAGCCGAACACGTAAAGGAGAATTTCGGCAGTGTATCAATTACCCTTGATGCCGAGGATATGGAACTGCTCGACATATCTTTTCCTGCACCTCAGCACAAAATACAGCTTGCAGGGTGGTAAAAGTAAGTATAAACAATAACGACATAATTAGATATGGAAACAAAAATGAGTTACGACCAATTTATCCCGACAAGAATTATGTTCGGGGCAGGTCAGTTGAACAACCTTCACAAAGAGGCAATGCCCGGAAAGAAAGCGTTGATAATCATCTCCAACGGAAAATCTACTCGCGCCAATGGTTATCTTTCTTAATAAAGAGATGTTCGTTGCTGGATCTACATATTGGAATATCGCATATGGTCGTTTACCTGGCGAGGTTCTGAAAGATGATGAGGCGGTGGCGAACATGAAAAATCTGGGTCAAAATATCGCGTGGTTCTTAAGCCGGACATGATACGCCCGTCAGTTAGGAAAGCATCAATAATCAGAACTTTGTTCATAGATTATGTGGTTAGAAATTATTGTTTTCACCATAAATGCATAAGGCAGGTGCCAGACCTGCCTTATGTATAGATGATGTATGTTTGTTAGTTCCCAATATGGGATTGGTTGTTGCTGTTATAGCGGTTGCCTTGGATAACTATTGTGTTGAGGGTGGCATTGATTTCTGCCATTTCCTCCTGAGTATAGATTACATTGGCTGCTGCGATGTTGTCTTCAAGGTGTTTGAGGCTTCGGCTGCCGGGGATAGGCACAATCCACGGTTTCTGGTATAATATCCACGAAATGGCGACTTGTGCGGGTGTGACACCTTTCTTTTCAGCGATAGACTTGACAAACTCTACAAGAGCCATGTTCGCCTCGATATTTTCCTTCTGGAAGCGTGGCACTGATGAACGGAAGTCGTGTTTCCCGAACTTTGTGTCCTTGGTTATGCCGCCGGTAAGGAAACCCTTTCCGAGTGGACTGAACGGCACAAGACCGATGCCGAGTTCTTCAAGAACAGGCAGGAGGTTCTTCTCCGGTTCACGCCAGAAAAGGGAAAATTCACTCTGTACGGCTGTAAGTGGCAAGATAGAATTTGCCTCGCGGATAGTATTAACTCCGGCCTCCGACAATCCCCAGTGGAGTATCTTGCCCTCATCCATAAGGTCTTTGATTGTTCCTGCAACCTCGGCAATAGGAACATTGGGGTCAACACGATGCTGATAGTAGAGGTCAATGTGGTCTGTGCGAAGACGCTTCAACGAGCCTTCAACAGACCGACGGATTGTTTCGGGACGGCTGTCAAGCACTTGCTTGAAATCGTCCATATTCATGCTGATACCAAACTTTGTGGCAATCTTCACCTCGTTCCGTATCGGTTCGAGAGCTTCACCGACAAGTTCCTCATTGGTATAGGGGCCGTAAACCTCCGCCGTATCAAAGAAAGTCACTCCTAAATCATGGGTAGTCCTGATAAGTTTTATCATTTCTTTCTTGTCGGCAGGTTCTCCATAGCCGTGACTCATGGCCATGCAGCCAAGTCCGATGCTGGAAACTTCGAGCGATGATGTCGTTCCTAATATTCTATGTTTCATATCTTGTTATTTTTTGAATTCAGTAAAAGAACAACTGAGCTTTGCCTGATGCGTTTGCAAAATGGCGGTAACGATTACACTTTTTTCGGTTTCTTAATCAGCATATACGGGTGGAATACCTGCACTTTCATCGGTTTTCATATTCTTCTGCCAGAATTTCAGCGCATCATTTATCCAGCCATCGGCAACAGTTCCTATGCCAATGCCAAATCCATGTCCTAATCCTTCATAGACATGAAACTCGGTTGTGATGCCCATTGCAGAAAGACGTTGCAGTCTGTTTTGTATAGTTCGCCAAGAAGCAATGCCATCATTTGAGCCAACGCATACATAAGTCGGAGCATCATATTGCGATGCCTGTGTATATCCGGTGTACTGCATAATTACAGCCGAAGCCTGTGGAATGTCAGTACGGTCTGTCAGCTGTTGCAGATATGCCTGATTACCTAAAACCGCAGACATTCTTGCGCCGGCAGAGCCGCCCCAAAGAGAATAGTCTTCTGACTTAACACCCAAATCTGAAGCATTGTCATGGATAAATTCTATCGCTCTTGCTAAATCAGCGTATGGGTCATCGGGGCGATATATCAGAGCGAACGCATTATATCCTGAATTACTAATTTCAAGCGAATGGGGAAAACTGTCCTGCATTGCTCCGACATACATAAATCCCCCTCCGGCATTGGTAATGGCAAACGGCTTTCCTATTTCTCCTCTGAAAAGGAATAATCCAGTATCCGCTTTAGATGGGTCGGCGGCTATTTCAGCATCGGAATACATCCGATAAAATATCTGATTTCCTGCTATGGCATCACTATACAGACGATTGATAATCTCCACAGTTTTCTCTGGCTGTATATGACTATACCAAACATATACATTTGATGAACTGATGTCGGCAAGTGTCATAGACCTCGACACATTGCGGTCAACTGGAAATAACAGATAGCCGAAATCCCCAAATGCCGGATCCGAAATGACTTCGGCAACTGTTGAATTAGAGTTAAATCTGTTTACGAGGGGTGTGTTATCGCCTCCGCCGTTATTATCGGCAGTTATTTCCGTATTAGGTTTCATAGGATCTTCCTCCTTCTTTATAATGTCCTCGTCTTCTGAACATGATGCACACAGAAGAATAGCTGACAATAAAAAGACATTCATTTTCATATCAAAAAACTAATTATCAGGTTTTCAATATGCAAAATTACAGAGATGGCCACGGATAGCACATACATTTCTTTCGGTGAGTTATTCCTATTTTTCCGAAAAAAAGTCTAAAACAATGAATGTGGGAAAAAGGGTATCATACACCGACATTTTGATACAACTTCCACAAATCAAATCGAATAACTTTGTAAAACATTACCAACAATCGTTTCAATATGAAAGTAAAATATATCTTTATACTACTTGTCGGAATAATATTTTGTTCTTGCAGCAAATTTACTGGCTCAAAGGAGCCTCTTTATATCGGAGATGAAATATCGGCTGATACGACGCGCAATGTATTGGTAGCCTATTTCAGCCGAAGCGGGAACACCGAAAAGGTTGCAAATGCAATAGCAACACATTCCGGGGGTACGCTATATCGTATTGAAAGAAAAGAACCTTACCCGGAAGATTTCAAAGATTGTGCGTCGGAAGCAAAATCAGAATTGAACGACAGCGTTTTCCCTGCATTGAAAGATACCATCGCTGATTTTGATAAATATGACGTGATTTTTGTCGGCGGTCCCGTATGGTGGCACACTGCACCGATGCCTGTACTTTCTTTCCTTAAAAAATCCGGCTATGATTTCAGTGGAAAGATTGTTGTTCCATTTTGCTCATACGCAAATATGTTTCCTCATGAAACTTTGCTCGAAATTGTGAACGCAACACCAAATTCACTGCACTCCAACGGTTTTATCTCAGAAGAAGGAGATACAACCGGCATAGCTCAATGGCTCGATGATATAAACTTAAAACAAAAATAACAATGGCAAGATGTATCGTGACTTTTGTTGCAGCAATTTTACTTGCGACAGGAGTTCAAGCCCAGACACGCCAATCAGAACAAATGGCGTATAGGGTAAAAGACCAAGCCTTTAATCATTCTCAGGTTGAAGGCATCTCACATTTCATCACTGACAGACTCGGTTCGCGCCTTGCGGCATCAAAACAAAAAATGCGTGCCGAACAACTTGTGACGGACACATTGAAGGGTTTTGGATTCGATAATGTCCACACTGAGTTTGCCTCCGAATTTACAAAAGGCGGTTGGGACAACGAAAAAACTATGTGGCAATGACTGCTCCATACTACTGCAGTTTCGCTGCAAATCCCAAAGCATGGTCAGGCAGTACCGATGGGTTGGTTACAGGCGATTGCATCCTATTGGAAACAACAGATACAGCATCACTATCAAACTATCGCGGAAAACTCCACGGGAAGATTGTCATTATGCCAATCGCAAGGGAATATGAACTCTCGTTCCGTCCTATGGCAAAAAGATATACCGATGAGGAACTCTCCGAAATGACAAAGGATAATCGCCCCTCAAATCCGTGGGGACGATGGTCGTCCGATTCAAACAAGGGATTGCAACAGGCAATAGACTCGCTTATCAAAGAAGAACGTCCGTTGGCTGTAATTGTAGGCGACGGGACTTTCAATATCCCGGGTTCACGAGGTGTTAATTATAAAGTAGGCGATCCTGAGCCTGTTCCGGAGATTGTTTTGCCCACCGAAGACCACGGCAGAATGGTTCGCCTCCTTAAAGGCGGTGATGAGGTAAAAATGGAACTTGATGTAAGAAACACTTTTACTGACAATCAGAAAATCAACAATATCATTGCCGAGATACCGGGCACAGACCCAAAACTCAAAAATGAAGTCGTGCTTATCGGCGCACATCTTGATTCTTGGCACGGCGGAACTGGTGGCGCTGACAACGGCTCGGGCTGCATCACAATGATAGAGGCAATGCGCATCCTTAAAGCCCTTGATATAAAACCTCGTCGTACTATCCGACTTGCTCTGTGGGGTGGAGAGGAACAAGGTCTGTATGGTTCAAGAGGTTATGCCGACCATAAGCTCTATGATAAGGAGCAAAAGAAAAAGTTACCGGAATACGATGATTTCGCACTGTACCTGAATATGGATTTTGGTTCGGGTCGATTCAAAGGCGTATATATGGAAGAAAACGATATGGCATATCCATATTTTGAAGCATGGAAACAGCCCTTGGTTTCATTAGGTTTTGACACCTTTTCGCCAATGTCTGTCGGCAGTACAGACCATGTGAGCTTTACTCGCCTTGGACTTCCGGCATTTCAATTCATTCAAGACCCGCTGGATTATTTCAGGGCTTACCACACAACAATGGATACATACGAACGCTTGTCATTGGATGATTTGAAAGTTAATGCGGCAATCGTAGCATGGCTGGCATACAGTGCAGCAATGGACGACGGACGTATTCCTGTGAAACCGGGTTATCCTAAGACTTCTGATAAATAGAGCTAAATTAATCAATTTTTTTCATGGAGAAAGGAGGGTGTGCCATGAATTTTTGACACACCCTCGTTCAAGGGCATATTTCACGACCCATTTATCTATGCCACCGTTGGCTCCGAATACAGCAATTTTCATAAATAATCCTAAAAAATGGCCGCCTTTTGAGACATGGTTTAACATATAGGGCGTTAGAGAGTTGTGATGTGTGGGGCGATTTCAGGGTCGTGGCAGGCAAAGGAGTCGATGCAGCTTGGACTTTCACTGACTGATTTTATCCATTCGAGCGATTTCAGTGCAGACTTCTTATCCTCGCATATTCCGGGCAGAATCAACTCTTTCCACGAGCGTGTGGCATAACCTCCGTCGGAGAAATACATTGCTTGCTTGCCGTTGTTGCTCACAAGTGTTGCAAAAAGGCCCTTGCTGTGGCCCGGGATATGCACAAGCTGCACTGTGCCGTCACCAAGCAAGTCGTATGATTCGCCTACCGGGCCAGGTCCGCTCTTTGTGTATTGGAATGCAGTGATTCCGGTATCTTTCCAAAGCGAAGGGGTGTAGCGCGTGTGCGACTCCAACCATGATGATGCACTTGCAATCTCATCTTCCGAGGTCATGATATGCTTGGCTCCGACCAGTTCTCGCAGTCCGCCGACATGGTCGCAATCAAGATGCGAGAGGACAACAAAATCCAAATCTTCGGGCTTGACGCCCATCCGTGCAAGTTGCTCGGACGCGGTCATCCCTTTCTCGACATATCCCTCACTGACACGCACGAGCATTCTGCCCAACTGCGTAGCCTGAGCTTTGTTGTCGAGAATGCCGGCTGGCGACATCAGGCGGTTCCAACCGGTGTCAACAAGTATTTTAGCTTTTGGATGTTCGATATACACGCATGTTACGGGAAGCCAGATTTTGTCTTTCTTCGGGAGAAACAATCCTGAAGCCTTGATGATGTTTCCATCTCCGAAAGGGAGTGACGGCGAGACGCGAACACGTCCGCAGTGCATCATGTGTATTTTTATCCGACTCATACCTATCACTTTTTAAGAAGTTTCTCCGCACATTTTGCTCCTGCATCAAATGCAGCCTTTAAGTCAAGGCTGAAATGCGTGTCACGGTAATGGCGTTTGTCCGCTTCATCAAAGTATTCTGATTCATACTTTGAATAGTCGGTGAATTGATAAGTGTTATATGCCGTCACTCTTTCAACCTTACATTTGTAGGCCCAACCGATTGTGGTTTCCATTTCATCGCAGCGCGACAGATAATTGTGTGCCACTACAAAATCCTCAGGGGCGTTCATAGTGTAGAGCATTGTGAACTCCACAGGATTTTCCACCATATTGCGTGGTGGGTTGCCGTAGGTCATGACTGAAAAAATCATTCTCTCCAGCAGGCACTTTGTATATGCGTTTATGTCACCGAAATAGATAGGAGCAGCGATTGCCACTGCGTCTGCATGTCTGATGCCTGCAAGAATGTCGTGGATTCCGTCATTGATAGGACATGTGCCAAAGAACTTACCATCTTTCAATTTACAGGCAAAGCAACTTCTGCACCCTGTGAAAGTGAGGTCGTAGAGATTCACGACTTCAATATCAGCATCGTTACACGTTGATTTGACACCATCCACCCAACTGAGGAGCAGCTTATCGGAGTTCCACCCCTTACGGGGACTTCCATTGATAGCGATTATCTTCATATTTATTTCGGTTTATTTATGATAACAGATTGATGTGGACTAAGGTTTATGTCTCTACGGCTTTGTGTTTGTGGCGATTGGCGGCAAAGTCGATGGCGATGACAATCAGCGTGAGCAACTCCGATGCCGGAATGGCGAGCCACATGCCCGCGGTGCCTATCAAATGAGGGAGCGTCAGGAACAACGGCACTATGAAAATGATACCACGAAGGAGGGTGAAAACTGTTGCTCTCGTGGATTGCTCAAGGCTTTGGTAGAACCCTATCATTGCTATGTTCAGGGCAAAGGACAAGCCGCACAGCGCAAACTTCGGAAGGCCCTCGCAAGCAATGCCGAACGCTCCGGAATCCGGCGAAAGAAACATCATGATAATGGGTTTCGCTCCAAAGGCGACAATGGCGGTGACTGTAATGCCACAAATCGCGGCGGCTATAAGCGAAGTATTGAGCGATTTAGATACACGACTCATATTGCCGGCTCCGTAATTGTAGCTGATTATCGGTTGAGCCGACTGGGCCACTGCATTACTCATGGAGAAGATTACCGGGAATAGGTAGCAGGCTATACTAAAAGCCGCCACGCCATTCTCGCCCAACGCACCGATAAACACATAGTTGCCCGTAAGCATCATCACCGACATGGCTATCTCGGTAAGGAACGTGGCAAAGCCGATCTTTGCCATATACCAGGCGTTTCTCAGCGTGAGCAGCAGGCTTGTCAGAGACATCTTCAACCGATAGAATTTCAAGGTTTTGGAATAGAACAAGAAATAAACAAGCGCCATAATTCCGCCAAGCCCACAGCTTACCGACGTGGCAATCGCAGCTCCTGCCACTCCCATCTGCAAGGGAAAGACAAGAATATAGTCTAATGCTATGTTGAAAGTGGCAGCCACGATGTTACACCACATGGCATAGCGCGGGGAGCCATCAAGGCGCACCAACATCATTCCCACACACTCCATAAGCAGGAATGCCATACCGGGAAGCAACCATAGTAGATAACTTATGGTGTCTGGCAACAATACATCACTACTGCCAAGCATTCTCACTACCCTTTCAGGCACAACAATGCAGGGGATAGAGATAATCACAACTATGGCAATACCAACAAGGAATGCCTGGGTGCTGATGATATTGGCAGCCTTTATCTTGCCACTGGCGAGATGAATACTTGCTATCACCGACGAACCGATGCCGAACATCAGTCCGATCCCGGTCACCACCATAAAAAGAGGTGCCACGATGTTGACAGCAGCGATGCCGTTGGCTCCCACTCCCTGCCCGACGAACACGCCGTCGATAATGGTCAAGAGTGCATTGAAAACCATTCCGATCAGAGTCGGAAAGAACAGTTGCCTGAACAACTTAGGTATTCTTTCATTTCCGAAATCGAGACTGTCGCGGTCAAGATGTCTTTCTTTTTTCATAACATGTCATAAAAAAACAGATAAGAAGAATGGTTTTACCCAGTCATCTTATCCGGCATTATTCCTTTTGCCCTCCGATGAGGATTACAAAACTCTATGGTCTTTAGTCGGCTCCAAAGTTACGAAATCTATTTCATATTTCAAAACCGGATCCCATCTCAGATAAATACCCGATAGTCGTGAAAAAATCCATAATCCCACAACTCCGACATTGACACATCATTCAATTTCATACGACTTAACACTTAGAGGGTGTTGAATGCATCAGAGGTAGCTGGGACAGCATTGTCTTCAATCTGATTGCAAGGCGTGGCATATGCTCCGAAACAGTCAAGGCTACGACTTCCTTAGATGATACAATATCATTTATTAAGCGTACCACCTCATTCAATGTTAATCCTCCGGCCGGGCCGTCGGCGACAGCGGCGAGTATATCGGTAGGATCCATTACGTCCAAGTCGAAATGTATCATCACTTTTGATTTGCCCGAGCCAGTCAATCATGGGTTGATAGGCTCGGGCAAGTTGTTGTGGCGAATAATGTGTTAATCCGAGTTCCTCCACGCGTTTTTCGATATATGGATATTCACACTCTCTTAAACCTGCGAGGCATACGGCTTCCGTCGGAACACTTGCGGGAAGTTGCCCTACTATATCCTTGTCCCCCATGCCCATGCAGGCAGTGAGTGCCATCGCATGATAACCGTTGTAGTCATCGCCGGGCAATATTATGTCGGGATGGGCGTCAATCCATATTATCGCCACATCACCTTTATATTTGTTATATTTGTCTGCAAGATACGAGAACACGGGTGCGCTTACCGAGCATTCTCCACCGAGCGTCACAACCTTGTCTGGATTTGCTATGCGCAGTGTGTCAAGCGCAGCCTTTGTCTGCTCAGCAATTATATCATGGTCAAGCACACCGTTTTTCTCGATCCGCTCTGAAATTTCCGTGGAAACGGGCACTGTGAAAGTTTGACCGCTTGTTTCCGGAGCAAGGAAATTCAACAGCATCGCGCCAAGATAATATCCACGCAAAGCATCTTCAGCCGGGATATTGGGAATCCACCGGGCAATGTTTCCACCCTACCATTGTGGGTATATCAGTCGTATTGTTTTCATATATAATTTGTTTTTCTGATTGCAAAGATACGGACATTCAATGAAAGCCCATATTATAAAGAAATAACAATTTATGATATTAGTAGTTTGTATTTGTGGATAATATTCAGTATAATACTCAGAAAGTAGGCCACAGATAGTTATCTGTCTCGAAAAAATTAGTAACTTTGCATAAAGTTTAGAATCATGTTTATAGCGACCAAATACATAAATCGTCAGAATGTGCGGGCTGAAGAACGCCTGTGCAGGGTGGTTCATGTGCATTGGTTCAGCGGATTCATTTAAGTTACATACACACGCCTGACAGGATTGTATCAGAAAAATTGCGTCCGGACAGGCATTCCCACATTGTTTTTATTTTGATATTATAATTGTTTGGACTGAAAAGGTTCAGACCTAATCGTGTTATGTAACTTATGTTCAAGGTTCTTATACTACTGATAACATCAGCGGGCATTGGCTATACGCTTCGCCGCAAATCGGGTTTACGGAAAGCACTTTCCCGTACCACTCCAATCACCATATTCATTCTGCTGTTCATGTTCGGCTTGAGCATCGGCTCAAACGAATCAATCCTGTCGAATATCCATAAAGACGGGGTTAAGGCCGGGGCTATCGCCTTACTGGGCGTGGCAGGAAGTATAGCGGCAACAACCGCGTGTGTCAAATTCACAAATAGGAAAGGAGGTTTGAAATGAGCCATCTCCTGTTCCCTCTTATGGTATTTGCCGGCATATTTGTCGGTTGGTGTGGATTTATGCCAGACTTCGTAAGCGAGTATTCTTTGCCACAACTTTGTCTGTATGCCCTTATAATGCAAGTAGGCTTATCGCTGGGTATGCGTCCCGATCTCAAATCCATTGTGAAAAATTTCAATCCGCGCCTTTTGCTGCTGCCGGCTTGCACAATAATCGGGACACTGACATTTACCTACATTGCCACAATGATTTTCACCGATGAACCATCGGCCGATGTCATGGCAATCGGAAGTGGCTTTGGATATTACACACTTTCATCAGTGCTGATAGCGCAATTCAAGGAAGCCTCAGTGGGAGCCGAGGCAGCCGCTTCTGTCGCGGCCATAGCTTTGTTGGCAAACGTGGTCAGGGAAATGATAGCACTGCTGTCCTGCCAATACCTGTCCAAACGTGGTAGAGGAGAGGCCGCTATCTCTGTTGCCGGAATCAATTCAATGGATGTCTGTCTGCCCATGATTGTAGGTAACGGTAAATCTTCCGACGCTCAACTTGTATCAGCCGCCTTGTTCCACGGAATAATACTCGAAATAAGCGTTCCTATACTGATTTCAATCTTTTGCTCCTAATCGGAAAAGGCTGTCGCGTCTCGAATTATTCCCGGTAGTCGGAGGGGCTCATGCCGAGGTTGTTCTGAACGTAGCGGCTGAAATAGCCGGGGGATGAGAAGTGGAACATGTCGGAAATCTGGACGAATGTCAGGCTCTTGTCGCGTAGCTGGCGGGAGATGTCAAGCGAAGTGTAACGGTTGATCCAGAAGTTGGCCGAATGTCCGCTGACCTTTTTGCATATCTCCGAGAGATATTTTGGTGTGATGCAGAGTTCGGAAGCATAATATGTCACCTCGCGGTGTTCACGATAAACGCCGCTGTCGAGCAGGGCGAAAAATTTGGTCATCACTGTGGCATATTGAGGCGTGATGGAATCCTCTCCATAATTATAGGCATGAAAGTCGAAGAAATCCAGAATCATAAGTTGGACGGCACACCGTATACTCTCCTCATAGAATACAAATCCGGTGGTGTCGTAGCGGTATTTCACACCTTGAAAATCCTGAAGGCAGAGAGCGAATTGCGCTTCATTGAGCTTCATCACGGGATTCATGAACAGTGCGAGTTGTCCTTTCATGCCGTAGTTTGACTGCGGTGTGCAATGTTCAACAAATCCGGAATTGATATATATGACCATCACCCTGAAATCATCAGAGATGCGCATATTGTCAACAAGACCACCTTTGCGTACTATCATCAGGTCATGTCGCCCGAAAATGAAATGCTTTCCGTTGAAATCAAATTCCATGCTCCCGTCAAGACAAAGAGCATGAGCGAGGTAGCCTTCCATTTTTTCGGAGGCTATCTCGCTCAGGGAGTCGGTAATTATGATTTTGTCAAATAATTTCTCGTCTGCCATAATTTGCCAATTATAATGGCAAAGTTACGAATTATTTTTGAAATTTCATATCGAGCCACTCGGCTACGAGTTTGGCTATCACATCATTGTTGAGTTCCTGCATGAGGAAATGGCTGTTGCCTTTTATCCCTATTTCGGGAAGAAGTACAAGGGTGGCATCGCCTCCGTGACGGTTTATTGCCGCGACAAACTCACGACCCATCTTCAATCTCACCTCCCAGTTGCTTCCTCCAAGAGTTGTGGCGTTGCTTTCAGGAATGTAGTCGCCGAAGTAAATAACAATCGGCTTTTTAGTAAGCTCCATGAATTGTTCCATCGGCACGCCTACCCCTTTCAAGCCTCCGGTCAGACCGGGTAGCGGTGCAGGAATTTCACTATCGGGGAAAACATAACCTCCGGGTTCAAGGGCAACGACACCCTTCACTTCTGGATTGCGCATAGCTGCCATCCATCCGGGGAAACCTCCTGCGGAGTGCGTCACTAATACCTGATTTCCGATTTTCTTTGCCATTGCATCGAGTGCCGGAACATCAAGCTGATGATTGCTCAGATCCGGCACCATCTGACGGAAGAAGTTGCTGACGCTGAGAGAGTCTTTCGGGAACTGTATCCCTTCATTCCATTCGGGCCAGATACCCATGCGCCAAATGTCGAACCAGAACATTTCGTCTGCTACCGGCTCGACTGTAACAGTGGAGCTTGTGCGGGAGGCGTGTCCGCGACCGGGGAGGTCGAGAACGTATGTAGGATAACCTTCGGCAAGCAGGAGAGTTGCGAAACCGGGACGGTCATCAGGCGTAGTTTCCCAACAAACTCCGTCACCGCCATAACCATGCACGAACACCAACGGCATATTTTTGGCATTGGCAGGTATCTGGTAGCGGGCAAACGCATGATCGCAACGATAACTTTGTCCGGCTTGGTCTTGCTCAGCCCAGCCGACAAACGTGTCGGGATTGAAAGTGCCTTCGCGCTGTATGGTTGTGCCTCCAACAGGGAATTGTCCTTGCTTCTTTATTACAATGCCTTCGGCAAAAGATGATGTTATTGCCATAGCCGATACGATTAGAGTGATTAACTTCTTCATCTGTTTACAATCTTGCGGATTGGTTCTGTTTTTGACGGACCGATATTATACTCGATGATGTCCAACAATGAGTTTAACTGCGGTGAGGTGACTCCGAGATGACGGCAGATGCCGATGTGGCCGGTTGCCATAGGTTCGACTCCGCCAAGAGCGGTGAGCATAGACACAGTGGCAAGTTCCCGGTCTGTGTAGGGCAGTACTCCGCGACCGAAAATGTCGGCGAAAAGATGCTCTTTCAAGAAGCGGTTAATGCCGGGAGCAAAGTCCTCGTACCAAGGAGCAGGAGCATCAACCAGTACTCCGGAAAGTTTACTCAAAGTTTTAGCACCTTGACCGTATTTATCAATGTCGCTCACTACCGCTGCCGATTCGCCCTCCGGGTCTGTTATCCCTTTTGCCATACGCTCAGAGAGTAGATTTTTGAAAACACCGAGTGCTGACAAAGAGCGAGGGAAACCACAATAGGCATATACTTGTATCAACAGCTCCTTGATTTCGTTGACTGTCATTCCTGCTGTCAAACCTTGCTCAAGAGCTTTTGTCAAGCCTGAGGTGTCACCGATTGCAGAATACGAAGCGATTGCCACAATAGCCTGTTGACGGGGGGTGAGTTCGGTTACGGTCTCCTGATTTTTTGTGGCTTCGAGATATTCTGCGTCGGTGACCGGACCGAGCCAAGTGACCTCATTGTTTTCAGGGTTACATTCGATAGCCAGATGAGCAAACCAGCTGTCGTGAGCGGCACCATGCCAGTGTTCAACGCCGGGTGCTATCTCTACGATGTCGCCGGGAAACAGGCGACGGGCGGCTTTGCCTTTCTCTTGATAATAGCCAACGCCGGCAGTGGCGATTAGTATCTGACCGCCGCTGTGACGGTGCCAGTTGTTACGGCATCCCGGCTCAAATGTAACATTGAACATCGGCACATTGAGTTCCTTTTCATGGCTCAAAGGATAGAGCCATGCAGTGCCGATAAAATTCGGATTGTCAGTCATTGCCTGACCTGCCGGGTAAGGTTGACGAAAATTATTTATATCTGTTGCCATTGTTATCATTGGAATTATTGCGAGAAATGCGCAAATGATTGGTCGTAGGATTTTCATAATTTTTTGCCAAAGAACTCTGTTAGTTTGTTGACTTCCTGATCTACGTATTCAGGCACATAATATGTCTGGATATGGGTTGCGCCCGGAATAAGGAACAATTCCTTGTCGGTAGTACCGGTGGCTTTCTCAAAGGCATCTGAGGTCATGTAGAAGGTATCAGCCTTGTTTCCGGCCATCATAAGCAGCGGGGCGTTGATAAGGTTGATCTGGTCTGTCGCATCCCAAGTCATCAGGTCCATCAGACTTTCCATTGTGTAGCGGAATGTTGAATTGGGGTGAGCATGGGTGCGGTTATAATATATCGCGCCTTCACGGTAGAGGTCAAATGGAAGTTTCTCAATCTCCTCATCCGTCAGGTTCATATCGCCAGTAAACACAATTTCGCCTGTGGTGACTCTCTTTTCTCTTGCATCGGAGGCTTCCTTGAGGCGTTGCTGAATTGTGGGCATGGCTGAGTCCATGAAGCCATTGCGGCGTACACGGCCGGAATTGAACATGCTGAGGGTTGCCACAGCTTTGAAACGCTTGTCACTTTTTGCCGCACCGAGAGTATAACCGCCTCCTCCGCAAATGCCGAATGCGCCTATTCGCTGTGGGTCAACACCGGGATATTTGGAGATATAGTCCGCCATACCGTGAATGTCATTGATACGGAAATAAGGCTTGTCTGTGTGGCGGGGTTCACCACCGCTTGCACCCTGATATGAGGCATCGGCAGCAATGGTTATATAGCCTTTTTCTGCCATCCGTTGTGCGAACAGTCCTGCAACCTGCTCCTTTGTACCTCCATTGGGGTGTGCCACAATGATAGCCGGATATTCCTTTTCATCGGGGTTATAATCGGCAGGGGTATAGACGTTTGCGGCTATTTCAATGCCGTCGAGATTGTATTTTACCGGATGGATATTCACTTTGCCGGGTACGTTTTCGGTGATTGCCTGCTCATAGACAAGACCCCACGGATTATCCTGTGCATGGAGAACCGTGCCGAAACTGATAGCTGATGCTGCCATGATTAAAATCGTTTTAAGTTTCATGTAATCTTGTTATTTGTGCCGAAGCACGGTTATTAAACAAATAAATCGTTTTGATGATTTTTACAAACGTCGGTAAGTCTTACACTTTTTTCGGTTGCAGGCGTTATCGGAGTCCGTTTCCTTTCAACCAATCCTTAATATCATCGTCAGAAACATTGTTCATCAGCAGACCTTTTGCCCACTTGATGCTGGGATATGCCTCGTGCAGTTCGTTCTCGCTGTTGATAATGTTGCTGCCACCTGAGGTCATAAAAGGTATTACGGTCTTACCTTGCAAATCATTTGCCTCGATAAATGTATTTATAATGGTCGGATGTGTATTCCACCAGTTTGGATAGCCGATGAACACAACGCTGTAATCAGTCATATCTGTCACAGAATCTTTGAGAGCGGGGCGGAAATCACGGTTGTGCATCTCCACATAGGAGCGCGAAAGTGAGTCACGCCAATCAAGGTCGGAGTCAGTGTACGCCACTTCCGGCGCAATATTATGAAGAGTCCCACCTGTAAGGTCAGCAATACGCTGTGCAGCCTTCTCAGTCGTTCCAGTTGCAGAAAAATAGCATACAAGAACTTTTCCATTTTGTACGGGATTCTCTTGCTTTTTCGGTGAACAAGAGATGAGCAATCCGGTCATTACTGCGATTGCGCTGATGATAAGAGTCAGTTTTCTCATTTTTATATTTTTAGATGATTTATTGCATGGATAGAGTCTTTCCGGTCTTTTTCAGTTTCTCAACAGCGTGTTCAAGTGATTCTGTCGGTTCGATAATGTTATAATCAGACCAATAATCCTCGTCCCAATACTGGTCAACGAGGTCATAAAATATTTGACGCGGTTTGAACGCATCTTTGCGAGTTATTCTTGCCTCAGTTCCTTCCTCTCTATTGACTACAACCATTTCTGTATAGGCTGTATAGGCTGATGAGAACAGTCTGCGTTTCATATCGCATTTGAACCGCATGACATTCTGGATATAGTTAAGGTATGTCTTGCCATTGACCTGCTTATATGAAACTACAAAGTCAACCTTTTGAGGATTGAAACGCAGTCCCCTCGGTTTTTTATGAAGAACGGCAGCTGTCATTTTGGCTTTATCACTCGAATCTATTTCAAACTCAGCTCTGGTAAACGCCAGAAGTTCTCTATCGATATATAATGAACCTCGGAATTGAGCATATTCTCGTTGAACCTTTGGTCTGAAATCAATTACGTATTGCAATCTGTCGTCTATAAGTTCAGGATTTTTCATCTTGAACTCATAATCTGACAACTCATTCTCTGAGAACAGAACATCAGCATTTTTTACGAAATCCACACAGACTGCAAGATTCGGACCTCCCACTATTTTTACAGCTATTGTGTCATTGCTCTTTTGGCTTACAAGGCGTCTCCCTCGTTCTATCTGCACGCGGTCCCCTGCGATTTCACGCTTGTTGTAAGGCGTTTTGTAAACGTCAATAGCGGCTTCCGATACTCCGACAAAACGGCGTCCTTTTTTAATTGTTTCTCTGTAAAAAACCGAAAGAAGGTCATTGCTCAACGAATAATTGGCCGGTATTTTCTTGATAGCCTCTTCTACAATCTTAACAGGATCTCCACCATAGACAACAACCTCAGATAATTCAACGGCTTGTCTGTCCAATCGTATAATATTGCCGCCTTTCCTAAGACTATCTAATGGAACGGTTACGGTCGAATATCCCTTGATTGAGAAAGAAACCTTGCCAACAGACACTACCGGGCATGTCAACGAAAAACATCCGTCAGAATTGCTTATTGTGCCTATGTTGCTCCCCATTAAGGTAATATCAACACTTCCGATGCCTTTATTGTTGCGTGCATCAACTATTTTACCATTGATTGCCACATTGGTATCGTTCAGATTGGCTCCATATACGATATTGTCCAAACCGACGGTCAGACAGCAAATAAAAATGATAATGATTGACTTGATATAATTCATAATTAGAAAATCTATCACGATGCAAAATTACGAGTAGCCAGACAAATAGACACGATAATATTTTCTGTAACTATTGCCATTTTTTCCGTTTTTGTGATGGAACGGAAATTTTGGCAAAAACAACAGAACAAAGTGTAATACCCAAGAGATGAAGCTGCTGTAACTTTGCGCCGTAATTTGGAACAAACCATAATTATCGCACTTCAAACAGAACTTAACAACGGATATGAAAAAGTTTTTCGCCTTATTCATGGTGCTCTTGATAATCTTGTCATGTGGTGCGACTGAGAATGATGTGCCTCAGCTGGCATCGGCAAGTGATGGAGCTCTGTTTAACGGCAAAAAGGTTCTTGTCGCTTATTTTTCGTGGGGTGGTACTACCCGCCATATGGCAGAAACGATTGAGAAAGTGACAAAAGGGGACATCTTTGAGATTGAGCCTGTTGTCCCTTACCCTACGGCCTACACTCCTTGCACGGAAGTGGCACTTGAAGAAAAAAACAATAATGCTCGTCCGGAAATCAAGAACCGCGTTGAAAACTGGGCAGACTATGATATTGTTTTCATTGGTTGTCCGGTATGGTGGTGGACAACTCCTATGATTATCCACACTTTCGCAGAAAGCTACGATTTTGAAGGCAAGACGGTTGTCCCTTTCTGCACTTATGCCGCAACGTATCGTGATGAAACATTGCAAGCCATCGTAGATATGACACCTGAAGCCGAGCATCTTGAAGGTCTTGGCACAACAGGATCGACCAGCGGTGTTGAGGCATGGGTAAACCGTATCAGCACAGTATGGGAAGAATCACATCCAGATAATAATGCCGGGATTGAAGATGTGTCGGTAGATCTCAATTCCAATGATGTGACGATATATGATTTGAATGGGCGCATCATAAAAGACACGACAGATCTAAAGGGCATATTTATTGTGAAAAGCCCTGCCAAGACATACAAAGTAGTTTTATAAGTAAGTCGTAAAAATTAATGCACAAATAACTGCGATTTATTGGGCAAGCTCTTTAGGACTTACATATAGCGGTTAATTTTTACGACTTGCTTAACCCAATCAGATGAAGGAAGAAGGACGGCACCCATGTCGTTCTTCTTTTATCATATAATGACCATTATTATTTTCGGAAATTTTGGAATAACGAGCCGAAAAAAGAGTAATAACACCTTCGTTATCTGTCAGTAATTTTGCATCAGTAAAATTCTAAACTCATAAAACGCAAAGGACCATGAAGCATTATCTCTTTTTATTTCTGATGCTGTTGACATTTACATCATGCAGCGCAAATGAACCTGAAATGCCGGAACAGCCTACGCAGCCTCAACCCGTTCAACCTGGAGAAGGTGGAGGATCCGATTATTTCTCAGGGAAAAAAGTTCTGATTGCCTATTTCTCATGGGGCGGCACTACAAGACCTATGGCTCAGCAGGTACAGGCAATCACAGGGGGTGATCTGTTTGAAATCGAGCCTGTCAATCCATATCCGACCTCATATACCCCATGCACTGAAGTAGCATTGGAGGAACGCGACAGCAATGCTCGTCCAGCCATAAAAAACAGTGTTGCAAACTGGGATGAATATGACGTTATTTTTCTCGGTGGTCCGGTGTGGTGGCATACCGCTCCCATGATTCTCCATACTTTTGCGGAAAGCTACGATTTTGAGGGTAAAACCGTTGTTCCCTTTACAACATACGCATCAACCTACCGTGATGAAACCCTTCAGGCGATTGTGGATATGACACCTGATGCCGAACATCTTGAAGGACTGGGATTGACAAGCGGGTCTATCAATGAAAGCCGCATACAGACATGGATTGACCTTATCAACCAGCAGTATGGCAGTCTTAACCCCGGAGGTGCGACAGCACCGATGGAAGGGACAGTGGAACTTTGGCAACGTGGCAATATTCCCGGGTTCCGTGAGAATGTGAATAATTCCGATGGCCCTGACTTTATACCCAATATGCTGGTATATACAGTGCCTGAGAATGTTCAACCCAAAGGTGCCGTGATGATTTGCCCCGGAGGTGCATTTGCTTTCCGCAGTATGCAGAACGAGGGCTATGACATAGCTGATATGCTTGTACCGATGGGATACCAGTGCTTTATTGTAAACTACCGCATCAATCCTTATTCCATGCAGGCCAGCGCAACTGACCTGCAAAGGGCGATACGATATGTAAAAGTCCACGCTGAAGATTACCGTATCAATCCCGAAAACATCGCGCTTGTCGGTTTTTCAGCCGGAGGTATATTGAACGGCGAGGTTCTGCTGAACTGGCGTGACCTTACCAACGGTACAGCCCTTGACAGCTCATACCGTCCTGATGAACTTGACAACGTGCCTGTCTCAGCCTGTGCTGTTGGCATGATATATTCTTTCTATGGAAGATTGAGCGTGTCGATGAACAATGTTGAGACACTCCGTGCCGCTAATCTTCCTCCTGCTTTCTATTGCTGGGGCACACGCGACGGATTTGCCGGCCAGTTTACCCAAAACTCAAATGCAGTGAAAGAAGCCGGTGTAAGGGTTGAGACCAAAGTGCTTCAAGGTTATCCGCATGGATATGGTGGCGGGAGCAATGCTTCAATCTGGGGGAATGATTTTGATGCTTTCCTCACGCCAATTATGCAGGGTAACTCTGCGGCTATAAATACAATAAATGCAGATATGGCTGCAAACACACCTGAAACATACTATGACTTAAAAGGTCGGGCAGTATCTCCTGATACTCTCAGCAACGGAATATACATCGTAAAATCCGGCAATTCAACTCGTAAGGTATTAAAGACAAACTAATGCTACAACTCAATCCTACCGGCACCAAGATTTTGAAAATCCTGCATTTGCTTGTAGTCATGACATGGACTGTAAGCATTATTGCAATGTGGGTTCTTTCATGGATTTCTTATGATACAGGTCAGGAGCTTTTCATGTATTATAAGTGTATGGTTTGGATTGACAGACTTCTTACTGTTCCTGCGGCGATATTGAGCATTGGCACAGGAATTTTTTACGGTCTGCTCACGCCGTGGGGCTTTTTTAAGCAACGATGGATTATTGTTAAGTGGATAGTTTGTGGTATCGTGATCCTGCTTGCATCACTGGTCTTTTATCCGGCTTGTCAACACGCTTATAGTACGATACTTCAAAATTATGATGCTGCATTGAACAACAATCAGGTACTTACCTCACTAAAAATGGCTCGAGACGCATCATTCTATCAAGCAATAGCACTGATTTTTCTTGTTGTAATCTCTGTTTTTAAGCCGTGGCGCAAACACCGATCTCTAAATGTTAAATAAATATATCAAATGAATAACTTTCGTACAATTTCTGGATTAACGGTATCCTCGGTGGGCCTCGGATGTATGGGCATGAGCCACGCATACGGCGCACCCGCTGATAAAAAGTCAATGAAAACACTCCTTGCAGATGCAGTGGAGATGGGTTACACATTGTTTGATACCGCTGAAATTTACGGCACGGATACAAATCCTCATGATAACGAGGAATTACTTGGAGAAGCATTGAAGCCTTACCGTGATAAGGTTGTAATCACAACAAAATTTGGTCTTACATTCGACAAATCGCACGAGCCGGGACCTTATCCTCTGATACCGGATTCAACACCCAATAGCATCAGGAAAGCCGTTGATGGCTCTCTACGTCGCCTGCAAACCGACCATATCGACCTATATCTGCAACACCGCATAGACCTGGATGTTGAGCCGGAAATTGTAGCAGATACTATGTCGCAACTGATACAGGAGGGCAAGATACTCCATTGGGGTATATCGGAAACTAATGAAGAATATCTCCGTCGCGCCCATGCGGTATGTCCCGTAACGGCTATACAGAACCGCTATTCGATGATGGCAAGATGGCACGAGGATATTTTCCCGACGCTTGAGGAATTGAATGTAGGCTTTATCGCGTTCTCTCCGCTTGCCAATGGTCTGTTGTCGGACTTCTATACCGCCGACTCAAAATTCAATCCGAAGAATGATTATAGGGCAGCCATGCCTCAGTTCAGCCGTGAGAGTTTTGAGGAAAACGAAATGCTGTTTGAACTTATACGTCGCCTCGCCGAAGAGAAACACGCCACACCATCGCAGATTTCTCTCGCGTGGATGCTGTGTAAGAAACCATATATCGTGCCTATACCCGGCACCCGGCATCTGTGTCGCTTGAAAGAGAACATCGGGGCAGCTGATATAAATCTGTCAGCTAATGAGGTCGAGGCAATCGACCGCCAACTCGACAGCATACCGATGAGCGATGTTTTTGGCGGCTCAAAAGTTATCAAAACACAAAAAGTATAATATTATGACACCAAAAGTAATATGCCACATAATGAGTTCCGTGGACGGGCGTCTGTTGCCCGGACGTTGGACCACACCGTTTGACGGCACAAATCCGTCTGAACTATTCAAAGAATACGCTGCAATAGGCAAGAGTCTTGTCACTGATGCGTGGATGTTCGGAAAGGCCACCACACGCGAGGCTTTTCCGTACAAATTTATGCCTAAAGGCCAACCGGTGGGCGAAAGCGGAAAAGTATTTGTGGGCAACCGAACTTCATCGAGGCTGTTTATCACCATTGACCCAGATGCCGATATATTCTTCACCTCAGACTCTCTGCGTGGCGACAATATTCTTACTATTTTAGGAATGAATGTCACAACTGACTATCTTGTGGCTCTTGAAGAAAAAGGCGTTTCTTACATTGTGGTGGACGATGTACATAATCTTCGCAATGTGTTCACACTTGTCAAGCGTTATTTCAATGTCAAGACCATATCCCTGCAAGGTGGAGGCATAATTGACGGAGCGATGCTTGCACAGGGGCTTATCAATGAATTAAGTCTTGTGATCTATCCCGGAATAGACGGACTGACCACCGCACCGTCAATCTTTGAATATCTTGGCCACTCGGAAGAACGTCCGGCGGAGGGTCAGGCTTTGGAGCTACTCTCGGTGGAGCAAAAGCATCATGGCATCGTTTGGTTGCGTTACAAATTCCATAATATATCGGAGTAATCAATCATGAAAGGATTTTCAATATTGGCAGGTATCGCAATGGTATTGTTTTCTGCCACAGGGTTGCAAGCGCAGGATTCAATCCCGACAAAAGGCTTTGCTGCTTTCGATGAAACGGGCGTATTCAAGCCTTACGAGTTCAACCGTCATGCTGTCGGAGATGATGAGATACAGATTGAAATACTTTATTCAGGTATTTGTCACAGCGACCTGCATAATGTTCACGGCGACTGGCGCAAGGAAGAATATCCAATGGTTCCGGGACACGAGATTGCAGGAAAGGTTGTCAAAGTGGGCAAGAATGTCACAAAATTCAAAGTCGGAGATTATGCCGGCGTGGGCTGTATAATCAACTCATGCCATGAATGTGATTTCTGCAAGAATGGGCAGGAGCATTATTGCAGTAACACCGTTTCAACGTACCACGACCATGACCCTTACCACAATAATGAACGTACACAGGGTGGTTATTCCAATAACTATGTAATATCGGAAGACTATGCGATACTTATTCCGCAAAATGCTGATTTGTCAAGAGTCGCCCCGTTGCTGTGTGCCGGAATCACAACTTATTCGCCGATTAAATTTGCCGGAGTTAAAGCCGGCGATAAAGTCGGAGTAGCCGGTTTTGGAGGTCTTGGTTATATGGCGGTGCGTTATCTAAAACACCTCGGTGCGAATGTTACAGTATTTGATTTAACTGAGGATAAACGTGGAGATGCCGCAAATCTTGGAGCGGAACGGTATGTGAATGTCACTAATCCAGATGAAATGAAAGGTCTTGACAACACCTTCGATTTTATTATTAGCACCATTCCGACCAATTATGACCCGATCCAGTATATGAAGATGCTGAAGTGGAACGGCCAGATGTGTATAGTCGGTATTCCGTCAAACGAGGATATGCCGACAATCTCAATGCGTTCTTTCATCGGAATGGCTGACCGCAGACTTTTCGGCTCCCGTATAGGTAGTATTCCTGAAACGCAGGAGGCGATCAACTACTCGGTAGAAAACAACATCTATCCCGAAGTTGAGATTATTCCGGCTGATGCGGAAAAGATAACTGAGGCATACGACAAAGTGCGCGACGGCAAAGTCAAGTTCCGCTATGTCATTGATATGTCAACTCTAAATAAGTCGTAAAAATTAATGCACAAATAACAAGATTTATTGAGCAAGCTCTTTAAGACTTACATATAGCGTTTTTTTAAGACTTACTTAAAATAATTACATTTGATGGAAGAATATACTCAAAGCAGAATGACTGCTGTTCTGGATAAGGACAAGACCAATAAGGCGAATTACACTTGCAGTAATTTCCATTTCCAGACACCTATAAATGTATATTTTGGCAAAGATGCCGTATCGCATCTGCCTGAATTGCTGAATGGTAAGAAAAATGTCCTGCTCGTGTATGGCGGTGGTTCAGCAAAACAAAATGGAGCATATGATGCCATTGTTTCCGAATTGCAGACAAATGGAATAAGATGGTTCGACTTACCTAATTGTATCGGACCACATTACGCCTTTGTCAAAAAGGGTATAGAGATATGCCGAAGCAATAATGTGGAATGTGTGATAGGGATCGGCGGCTGTTCCTGCATGGACATTGCCAAGATGATAGCTTTCGGAGCAAAGCATGACGACATCTGGGATTATCTTACATTTAAGAAACCGGTGACCGGAAAAGAAGACCGGCTTCTCATCGGAAGTGTTCCGACATATCCCTCCGGTGGTTCGGAAGCAGATGCCTCGGCAGAGATTGACGATCTCGAAACAGGTGAACACGGCTCATTATATGGCTTCTTTGCCGACTTTTCACTGCTTAATCCAGAGTTTACGTTTACTCTTGATGCCGTGCAAAGTGCATACGCCGGGGCTGTGACATTCATTCAGGCAAGTGTTCCGTTTCTTGGCGGCTCATTCCCACTGACTGACAGGTTTGGAGTAAGCATCATGAACACCGTGCGTGACAGTATAAAAGCCGTTCAGTCGAATCCGACTGATTACGATGCCCGTGCCGCTCAGATGTGGGCTTCGGCAATGACTACAAGCAAACTGCTGTATTGTGGCAAGCAGTTATCATGGTGTTTCAGCCTTTATAATGATGTTGAGATTATCCGCCTCTGTATGCCATTGCATTACCGACAGGCATTTACAGTTCTGTTTCCGGAATGGCTCAGAACAATAGCCATACATCATGGTGAAGATGTCAAACGCTATATATGCTCGATATTTCCGGATAGCACTGAATCTGACAGCAATATTATCAACTATGGCTGTGACAGGCTTAAAGCCTATTTCAAAAATATCGGTGTGCCGACAAGTTATTCGGAATATGGCAGAGTGCCTGATGATGCGACATTGCGCAATGCGGCAGAGCAACTTGCGGGCGACAGTGCTTTGTCCGTTGATGAACTTGTGGATATGTTTAAGGCTTGCCTGTAATAAGATAGCATGAATCACGTAATCGCCATATTGAAAAACTGGACGCTGCCAATAAGTATAACAATGGGGACATTGGTGTTTCTGATGTTCCATTGCATAAATGTATTGGCTCCATTGAAGGCTCCGGTTGAAAGTTTTGTCGGATTCTTTATCCCGACATTGGTGTTTGTGATGCTGTTCATTACATTCTGCAAAATTAACCCTCGCCACATGCAGATAAAGAAATGGCATTTGATTCTTGTGCTGTTCCAGATATTGTCATGTGTGCTGATTGCAGCTGTGTTATTTTTCTATCCATCATTTCCTTACAGAATAGGAGCTGAAGGAGCGATGGTGTGTCTTATTGCTCCGACAGCAACCGCAGCGGCAGTAATAACAGGAAAGTTGGGAGGTAATGAAGCCTCACTCACATCATATACAATCATCAGCAATATGGCTGCGGCGGTGTCCATACCGGTTATTTTTCCTCTTATAGAAGGTCGCGGCGATGCAACATTCATTCAGCAGTTGATGGTTATAAGCCGACAAGTATTTCCTTTGCTCATCTTTCCTTTTTTTCTCGCTTGGGGCATACGCTTATTTTTACCCAAACTGTTGGAAATCATTCTTAAACATTGCGGATCACTCGCATTCTATCTCTGGGGGATTGCCCTGATGGTTGTTGTCGGTCAGACGCTACGGTCTTTGGCTAACAGCGATGCGGGCCATGCAACAATATGGACCCTTGCGATAATTGGCCTTCTGACATGCTGCATACAATTTGCTGCCGGAAAAATCATTGGCGGCTGCTATAAAGACCGAATAAGCGGCGGTCAGGGACTTGGGCAGAAGAACACAGTATTCGCAATATGGATTTCATACACCTATCTTTTGCCAGTCACATCTATTGCTCCGAGTAGTTATATCTTGTGGCAAAACATCATAAACAGTTGGCAACTGTGGCATTATAACAAGAAACAATCAAAAAAATAAATCATATTAAATGGAAAAATTCACATATCAATATCCCGTAAAGCAATATTTTGGGAAAGGCTGTGCCGAAGAAGCACTGAAAAAAGAAATGCCTGATATGGGCAGTGTTGTCATGCTTGCCTATGGTGGCGGCTCACTGAAACGTACCGGACTGTATGACAAAATTCGCGGTTGGCTTGAAAATGCAGGCAAAACCGTTGTTGATTTCGGTGGCATTATGCCAAACCCGACTTACGCCAAAGTTCAGGAAGGTGCAGAACTTGTCCGTAAGGAAGGCGTTGATTTTATTCTCGCTGTTGGTGGCGGTTCGGTAATTGACTGCTGCAAGATTATCTCTGCTCAGGCAAAGACTGACGAAGATGTCTGGGGTATGTTCTATAATGAACACCGTTTACCTACCGAGTTTGTTCCATGCGGCGCTGTCGTTACAGCATCCGGCACCGGTGCGGAACAAAACAACGGAGCTGTGATAACCCACGAGGAAAAGAAACTCAAGCAAGCTCTTTTCGGAGCCTTCCACCGTTTTGCGGTTCTTGACAGTGACCTGACTCTCACTCTCCCGATGAAACAGGTAATAAGCGGGGCTTTTGACACTCTGAGTCACTGTATGGAAACCTATATGGGGCAGCCGTTCGCCACGAATGTATCTGATGAAATCAACGAGGCGATAATGCGCAACGTGATTAAGAATATCCGTACACTTATAGCAAATCCTGATGATGACTTTGCCCGTGGCGAGTTGATGTGGGACTCAGCGATGGCTGAAAACGGGATGCTGAAACTCGGTAAGATAACCGACTTCCAATGCCACATGATTGAACACGCAGTTGGTGCTTACACCGACTGCAACCACGGTCAGGGTCTTGCAGTGATACACCCAGCACTCTACCGTCATTATCTGCCCGAAGGTGCTCCGAAACTGGCACGAATGGCCCGTGAGGTATGGGGCATCCACGACAATGACGATTTGCGTGCGGCAAACACAGGTATCGATCTTCTTGAAGATTTCATTCAGGAAATTGGTATGCCTACACGTTGGAGTCAGATGGGTATCACTGATGAAAAGGTGTTACGCGATTCAGCCGATACCTGTGTGCTTACCCCCGGTTGCTGCAAGAAGTTTACCCGTGATGAAATCTTTGAAATTTTGAAAGGGCAACTCTGATAAGGTAAAATAGGTATAACTTACCGAAGTTTGTATTAAGCAAAGATTTCAGAGTTTTGTTTAATTTGCAGAACAAATAAAACTACGATATGAAGACAGTAACATTAAATAACGGGGTTGTAATGCCCCAGATTGGCTACGGAGTGTATCAGGTATCTCCGGCCGAGTGTGAGCGTTGTGTTTCCGATGCTCTGAGTGTCGGCTACCGTATGATTGACACCGCACAAGCCTATCATAACGAGGAAGGCGTTGGAGCGGCCGTGAAGAAAAGTGGTATTGCCCGTGATGAACTGTTCCTTGTGTCAAAGGTCTGGATCTCCAACTATGGCTTCGACAAAGCAAAGGCTTCCATAGATGAGAGCCTGCGCAAACTCGGCACAGACTACATCGACCTTATGCTCCTCCACCAGCCCTTCTGCGACCGCTACGGTGCATACAGAGCATTGGAAGCTGCATACAAAGAGGGCAAGGTTCGCGCAATCGGTGTAAGCAATTTCTACCCCGACCATTTCATCGACCTGGCAAGCAATGTGGAGATTGTTCCTGCGGTCAATCAGGTTGAAACCCATGTGTTTGACCAGCAGATTGAGGCTCAGGGATACATGAAAGAGTTTGGCACCCACATGATGGCGTGGGCTCCTCTTGCTGAGGGACGCAACAACTTCTTTACCAACCCGGTGCTTGAGGCAATCGGTAAGAAATATGGCAAATCTGTCGCACAGGTGGCCCTCCGTTGGCTCATTCAGCGCGATGTGATTATCATCCCGAAGTCAGTTCATGTAGAGCGTATGCAGCAGAACCTCGATATATTCGACTTTGAGCTGTCGCAGGACGACATGGCAGCTATCGCGGGTCTTGATACAAAACAGAGCCTGTTCTTCGACCACCATGCGTCCGAGGTTGTCAAGATGTTCATGGGCTGGAGATAGTCACAACTAATCAATCAAGAAAATGAAGATAAAATACATAATAAACTCGGTCATGGCGATAGCCGCTCTGTTGTTTAGTTTCAACCTTTCAGCGACCGAACCTACCACAAAAACAAAGAAGGATATGAAATCGATTATAGTATATTTCACCCACTCAGGTAACACAGAACTTGCCGCTAAAAAATTGGCGGAAGTGACAGGTTCGCCAATAGTTCGGCTACTTCCTGCGGAGCCCTATACCGCGGCTGATGTAGATTGGGTAAACGAACAGTCACGATGCACTCAGGAGCATCTGAACCAGACATTGCGTCCCGCAATCAAGCCATTGGATGTGGATTTTAGCCAATATGACACCGTTTTTATCGGCTTCCCTATCTGGTGGCATGAGGAGCCGGCTGTAATCCGTACCTTCCTTGATACCACGGATTTGAAAGGGAAAGAACTATATCCCTTCTGCACATCATACGAAAGCCCAATGTCGGAGGCTGATGCAACTTTGCAGAAAGGTTATCCCACCCTCAAATGGCACACCGGCCTTAGACTTCCCGCAAGTGCCGAACAAATCAAAGCATGGATAGAAAAATAATTGGCTACGCCGAGCCCTTCGGGGTTCCGCACATATAATAATCAACCAAACAAACCCCAAGAGTAAAGTCAGGCATCAAGTAGTGATACTCGGTGCCTGACTTTACTCTTGTTAATACCTATTATTACGATACGCTTCTAATAGGCTACAAAGTTTTGTACACTCTCCTCGATACCTCTATCTGCATGGATTTTCTTTATGGGAAGCCATGTGTATTTATTTGATAGACAAGCGAGTGAGCGAATTTATAGTTTTCTGATGATTCTTGCCGGGTTGCCCACGGCCATAGAGTCGGATTCGATATCTTTGGTCACAACACTTCCTGCTCCTATCACACAACGGTCACCTATAGTAACTCCGGGACATATGATCGCCCCGCCTCCTATCCAGCAATCCTCGCCAATAGTCACAGGATAGGCATATTCCTTGCTTTCCCGGCGCGCAATATAGTCGAGAGGGTGGTGGGGAGTATAGATTTTTACATCGGGACCTATCAAAGTATGTGCACCGATTGTGATGTAGGCTCCATCAAGGAAAGTACAATTGGCATTTATAAAGACATGTTCCCCGATACGTAAACCATGCCCATGATCGCAGTGAAACGGGGGACATATTATAGATGTTGATGGCAAATCTGGCACAAGCTGCTCCAATAATTCTCGGTATCCGTCATCATATGTGCTCATGCCTCGCAACTCGGCAAGAATTTTCTTGGCATGGACGAAGCTTGCATGTAATTCCGGTGCCGACATATCGGCCAAGGCTCCGCTACGCATCTTATCAATCTCATTCATAATCGTTGGTGCATGTTTGATTTCGTTTGCAAAGATATACAAAAAAAGAGAATCATGCCTATAAGTGCTCATCAAGTTTGGAGTGGACAATAGCATATGCTTCCGCTGAGATAGCTTAGCTTGCACCGAGCCTGGAGAATGTCATGCCGATACGTTTCATGTCATCGTACCCATGCTTCGGCAAGATGAGCCTGCGTATAAGTTTTGTAGTTTTCGGTTGTTAATGCACGATAGTGAAGCAGAACATATCCGGGGAGCAGAAATGAAATTTTGGTTGTATAATCCGTATTTGGGGTTAGTGTGATTACATTATAAGATGCTAATTTTGCATCATCCAACACAAGATATGTATGAATAAAGAGGTAATGATACTGACCGGCGCAGGTCAGATTGGTATGGCGATAGCCCGGCGCATGGGTTACGGCATGAAGATTGTGGTCGGAGATCGCAGTGAGGAAAATGCCAACGCTATATGCACTACGATGAACAATGCCGGATTTGACGCTGTGCCGTTCCATATGGATTTGTCGAGTCGCGAGTCAATACTATCATTGATCGCCGAGGCTCAGAAATATGGTGAGATTTCTATGCTCGTCAATGCTGCCGGAGTTTCACCAAGTCAGGCATCGATAGAAACGATCCTGCGGGTTGACCTCTACGGTACAGCGGTACTTCTTGAAGAAGTAGGCAAGGTAATCAAATCCGGTGGCACAGGTGTGACTATCTCCAGCCAAAGCGGACACCGTATGCCCGCTCTGACTCCGGAACAGGATCGTATGCTTGCTACGACTCCGCCCGAGGAACTGCTTTCACTCGATATGCTCCACCCGGAGAACATAAATGATACACTCCATGCCTACCAGATGGCGAAACATTGTAATGTGAAGCGTGTGATGGCCGAAGCCGTGAAGTGGGGCGAGCGTGGAGCTCGCATCAATTCTATCTCGCCCGGCATAATAGTCACTCCGCTCGCAATAGACGAATTCAACGGGCCGCGTGGCGACTTCTATAAAAACATGTTTGCCAAATGTCCCGCCGGACGCCCTGGAACAGCCGATGAAGTGGCGAATGTAGCCGAACTGCTGATGCGCCCACAAGGAGCCTTCATTACCGGAGCCGACTTCCTGATCGATGGAGGCGCCACCGCTTCATATTTTTACGGATCGCTTAAACCCAATGCAAAATGAAAAGACCATATATAGTATGCCATATGGTGGCATCAATCGACGGACGCATTGATTGCTCGATGGTTGACAAGATCAGTGGCGATGAGTATTACGAGACTCTTGATAAACTCGACTGCCCGACCCAACTTGAAGGCCGTGTCACAATGGAACATTACAATGCACGTAAAGAGCCGTTTATAGCAACTGATCCCACTTCTGTAGGCGAGAGGTCAGTTTATAAGGCTGTCGATTCCGACAAGTACATGGTGTCAGTTGACACGCATGGTCGTTTATGCTGGCCAGCTGCAGAAATTGATGGTGTTCCCCTCGTCTGCATTGTAAGTGAGCAGGTATCGCAGGAATATCTTGAGATGCTCAGAAACGAGGGAATATCTTATATCGGTGTCGGACGTGAATCCATTGACCTTTCCGCGGCCATGGAAGTATTGTGTTCGGACTTCGGAGTCGAGCGCTTGGCCGTTCTCGGTGGTGGCCACATCAATGGAGGTTTCCTTGCCTCCGGACTTATTGATGAGGTAAGCCTTCTGCTCGCTCCCGGTATTGACGGGCGCAAGGGACAGACAGCTCTCTTCGATGGCATATCGAATATGGACCGTATGCCCGTGAAGCTTTCGCTTGAAAGTGTTGAGGCTGTTGGAAACGGCACCTTATGGATCAGATATAAAACCGATTACATATGAGAGAGAATCAGGATGCTTGCGATAATTCGATTATTTTGTACCTCCTCCTAATGCCTTATAAAGTTTCACCACCGACTGTAGCTGATTCACCTTGTCAGAGGTAAGGTTTAACCTTGAATTAAGAAGATTCTGCCGGGAGGTCAATAACTCGAGATATGTGGCGTTATTGGTCTGGAATAACAATTCATTGGTTTTCATTGTGCGTTCAAGGTCCTGACACTGTTTGTAATGAAAGTCGTAATCATTGCTAAACGATTCTATCGCGTACAGAGCATCATTGACTTCCTGCCCGGCATTGAGGAGCGTCTGCTTATAGTTAAGGAGTGCAATCTGCTCTTCATCCTTTGATATTCTCAGATTGGAGATTAATTTCCCTCGCTGAAATAGCGGTTGAGTGAGTGATCCCAATGCCGATAGAATCCAACCTCCCGGATTAGTTACCGCCTGTCCCAAGGCATTTGTCCATCCTGCTGAGCCTCCGATTGTCAGGGACGGATAAAATGCCGCTCTCGACTGATTGGTGGCATAATATGCCGACGCCAATGCCATTTCTGCTTGGATTACATCTGGCCGACAAGACAGTACAGTCAGTGGGATTCCGACAGATATATTTTCTGGAAGGCATTGTCGCTCCAGAGGAGTACGAGGTATGTTGTAGGCCGAGACTCCGATCAGAGTGCACAATGAGTTTTCGATCTCTCGCTGTTGACGCACAAGCGTGTTGAGTGTGGATCGCAAGCCTTCAAGGTTAGCTTTTGCTTGACTTAGGGCATTTTCCCGTATGTCACCGACTTTAAGTTGCAATTCCATGGTGCGCACCTGCTCTTGCCATACCTCTATGGTGCTCTTGCTTATTTCAATCTGATTATCAAGCATCAATAAGGCGTAATAGCTGTTCGCTATAGATGCAATTAATTCTGATTGAACCACTCCTGCATAAGCTTGTTGTCCCAGCAACTGCATCTGTTGCTCCTTCTTGGCATTTCGGAGTTTTCCGAACAAATCGATTTCCCAGTTCAGTGACAACGGGATTTCGTATGTCTTGGATGCTTTACTGCCATCCACCGAAATGATTGATCCATTAGGTGATAAAGTCAATGATGGGAAGAAGGCCAGTTTTGTGGCCGATAGTCCGGCCTTGGCCTCATCAATTCTCAGCATTGCAATCTGAAGGTTTGTATTCGATTGCAGGCCTTTTTCAATAAGTGATTGCAGACATGGATCAGTGAATAGCTCGCGCCAAGGCATAAAACCGAGTGATTGCAACGTGTCGGGATTAAGATTTGTAGAGTTGCTGTGGTGTGAATCTACGGTCATGCCAACTGCCGGGCTATAACCCTTATACAAATTGCAGCCTGTGAGAAGGAGCGAGGATGATATGAATAAAGATATGAATTTCATTTCAATAGTTTTTTTTCGTTTTCGCGTTCTTTCTTTCGTTGACCCATTACTTTTTCCTCAATCCATTGGAATGTGATGAAAAAAGCTGGGGTTACAAATAAAAGGCCAATGGTACCGATGATCATACCGCCTACCACACCTACACCAAGCGAAGTGTTGCCGTTTGCGCCCACACCTGTAGCGAACATAAGGGGAAGCAACCCGAAAATCATAGTGAGCGCAGTCATAAGAATGGGGCGTAAACGAACTGATGCCGATGAAATAGCGGCCTGGGTCAATGTCATTCCGGCTTTTCTACGTTCTGTACCATATTCTGTAAGCAGAATGGCGGTTTTAGCTAACAGTCCGATCAGCATGATTAATCCTGTCTGAAGGTATATATTGTTCTCAATCCCCCATAATTTAGCAAACAGGAAACTGCCCATAAGGCCGAATGGGACGGATAATATTACTGCCAACGGGATGAACAGGCTTTCATACAGCGCGCACAATATTAGGTAAATGAACAGTATGCATATACCATATATTATTACAGTGGTATGATTGTTTCCTGTCTGTTGCTCCTCACGTGTCATGCCTGAAAACTCAAATCCGAAACCGGTAGGGAGTGTTTCAGCCGCCACTTCATTGATTGCATTGATCACGTCGCCTGAACTGTAGCCCTGTGCAGGCATTCCTTGTACATTGATCGCTGAGAACATATTAAAGCGCATAAGAGACTCTGCACCATAACTTTTTGTCAGCGTTACAAACTGGCTTATGGGGGCCATGCCCTTGGTTGTCCTGATATATATGTTATCGAGCGCATCCATGCCATCGCGGTAAGTGTAAGGAGCCTGTACTATGACACGATAGATTTTTGTAAATCGATTGAAGTTAGAGGCATATATACTGCCGAAATATCCTGAGAGCACGTTGAGCACCTCGGCCGTTGTTGTCCCCGCTCGTTGACACTGTGCTTCGTCAACATCGATGGTGTACTGGGGGAAGTTGGAACTGAACGAAGTTTGGGCCATTTCAATCTCTTCGCGCTTATTGAGCGCTTCGAGGAAATCGGTTGTCACTTTGCTGAGTTCATCATATCCTTTACCTGCTCGATCCTGGACATAGACATCAAAACTGTTGCCTGATCCATAGCCTTGGATCATAGGGGGCGCAAAAATGAACAGTCGTGCGTTCTTGATATGTGCCGTGCGACGGTAGATTTCATTGCGTATGGCATCTACGCTATCATCATCGCCTGTCCGTTGGTCCCAAGGCTTCAATTTGATGATGAACATACCGTGGGAAGAGCCATTTCCGGATGCCATTCCGAACCCCGCAACCATATTGAAATTCTCAATCTGAGGCATTTCTTTGAGTTCAGCCTGAATCTGTTGCATGATCGATTCCGTCTCAGCAAGTGTACTCCCGGCCGGAGAATCAAAACTCATGAACATGGCTCCGGTATCTTCATTCGGTACGAGACCTGTTTTCGTGGTCCCCATAAGCCATATCAAAACTGCACATGCACATGCAAGCACCGACCATCCAAGCCATTTGTGTTTTATGAAGAAGAACACGCCGGAAACATATTTACGTACTATCCTTCTGAATCCGGCATCAAATGACAGGCGGAAACGAGTGGAAAATTCGAGCTTTGCACCATCCGTGATTTCCTGGTTTGGCCGTAGCATCAATGCACATAGAGCGGGGGAGAGAGTTAGGGCATTGACGGCAGAAATGCCAACAGCCACGGCCATTGTTATACCGAATTGAGTGTAAAACACTCCTGAAGTTCCACCCATGAATGAGACAGGCACAAATACAGCCATGAATACAAGAGTGGAAGTCACAAGGGCCGATGACACTCCACCCATTGCATCGACTGCGGCACGATAAGTCGATTTGTATCCTTCGTCAAACTTGGCTTGCACAGCCTCCACCACTATTATGGCGTCATCTACAATCGTACCTATTGCAAGCACGAGTGCAAAGAGAGTAAGCAGATTGATGCTGAACCCGGCAAGATACAGTATGGCAAACGTGCCAATCAGCGAAACGAATATGCTTATGGTTGGGATTAGAGTTGACCGGGGATTCTGCAAGAAGAAATAAACAACCAGAACCACAAGTATTATAGCCTCCAGAAGAGTCTCTATCACTTTATTTATTGACGCGTCGAGAAATGTTTTGGTGCTCATCAGTTGCACAAGTTCAACATCATCAGGCAGTGATTTTTTCACCTGTTCGAGATAGTCCTCGATATTGACGATGATCTCATTGGCGTTTGATCCTGATATCTGGTTTATCATACATGTTGCCCCCGGCAATCCATTGACAAATCCTTTGTAGGAATAGCTCTGCGCTCCCAGTTCTACATTTGCTATATCTTTGAGGCGGAGAATTCTGCCGTCATCAAAGGCTTTGATGATTATTTCTTCAAACTCACTTTCTTCCTCAAGTCGACCACGATACTTCAATGTGTACTGAAACACATTTTCAGAGTTTTCGCCTATAGCGCCGGTTGATGCTTCAATATTCTGGCTTGAAAGCGCTGCCGTTACATCATCAGGCACTAATCCATACCGAGCCATAACATCGGGCTTTAGCCATATGCGCATTGCATAGGCCCCGCCCATAACATTAACTTCGCCAACTCCGGTGATACGTTGTATGCCGGGCTTAACGTTGATGTTCATATAATTGGTCAGGAATGTCTCATCGTAGGTTCCGTTGGGGGAGAAGAGTCCAAACACCATCAATGTGCTGTTCTGTCGCTTCCGTGTAGTGACTCCGACCTTTGTAACCTCGGCTGGGAGAAGTGCTGTGGCAGTTGATACACTATTCTGTACATTTACAGCCGCCATATCGCCATCGCTCCCCTGCTTGAAATATATGGTCACATCGCCACTGCCCGTATTGCTTGCGGTAGAAGTCATATAGGTCATATTCTCGACACCGTTGATGGCTTCCTCAAGAGGCACGATTACACTCTTTTGTACGGTCTCGGCATTTGCCCCACTGTAAGTTGCCGAGACTCTCACTGTGGGCGGAGCGATATCAGGATATTGCTCGACGGCGAGCGAAAAAAGGCCAATAAGACCCGCTACCACAATCACTATTGATATTACAATAGAGAGTATCGGGCGGTCGATAAAACGCTGAATGTTCATTTCTTGTCCTCCACCATTTTTGTTTCTTCCTGCATAGCGGTAACTTTCGTGCCTGCTTTCAATAGGCCGGCACCTTCGGCCACTATGGTATCTCCAACCGAAAGACCTTCGGTCACAATATATTCTTTGCCATCATTTATCTTGAATACTTCTATCGGGGTCGACACCGTTGTTCCGTCTACGACCTTGTAAGTGAATATACGGTTTTGGATTTCATAGGTTGCCTCTTGAGGAATTACCATAGAAGCGGGACGATTGTAGGTCAGGATCACGTTGGCAGATCCACCGCTCAGTAGTTTGCCTTTATCATTAGGGAAAGTAGCTCGCAATGACACAGTTCCGGTTGTTTTGTCGACAATACCGCTTATAACGTCTATCATACCATCGTTCTCATAGACGTCCCCGTTCTTAAGTTCGAGTGAAACAGGAGGGTATGACTTGATTGCGTCATTAATAGTTCCATATTTTGAAGCCAGCTCAAGAGCTTGTCTCTCATTCATGGAAAAATAAGCATACAAATAAGAATTATCCGATACTGAGATCAGCGGTTCAGTCATGGTTGGGCTGACAAGCGCACCGATGCGGTAAGATGTCATCCCGGCTATCCCGTTGACTGGACTTTTCACTTCGGTATATGATAAATTGTTTTCAGCTTCTCTAAGTTGGGCCTTCGCCTGGAGTAATGAAGCCTCGGCACTTCTGTAAGAGTTTTGGGCGGTCCGGAGTTCATAGTCTGAAATTACTTTTTCTTTGAATAATTCCTCTTTCCCTTCCAATACTAATTTTGCATTGGCTACTCCGGCTTCAGCAGTGGCCACCATAGCCTCTGCCTTCTGCACCGCTGTCCGATATGGAATCTGATCTATGATGAACAGCACTTCTCCCTTTCTGACGTGGGCTCCCTCTTTTACATTAACCTTTGTGATGAGCCCTGCTACTTCGGGGCGTACTTCCACATCCTGACAACCTTCCAGGACGGCAGAATATTTTACTGACAGGTTTCTGTCCTCAGGTTTGACCACTGCGAGGGGGTATTCTTTGGGGGCGTCAGAAGCATGGTTGTCGTTGCTGTTGTCGCATGATACAGACGTCAGACCGACCAAAGCTATACCGAGAATATTTTTAATATATGACATAAGGTTATAATTTTTGTGCAAAATTACTCCCGTATGCCCATTGACGGGTTAATCATATACAACCAAAATTTGTCCATTCTGCTCATAAAAACGGTTATATGCCATTATAGACGTATCTACACTTTTCCAAATAGCGCATTATTACTATATTTGCACCATAACAATCACTAATAATGACACAATCGGAACTTATAGCTGTTTTCCCTCAGGAGATGGGAATACCCGACAGGGTGTTGCTTATCACCCCGGCAATTATGCCTCAGTTGCTGAATGTTTCAGTACAGGAATGTAGAGTATTTCTTCTGATTTCCCATGGCCGGCTTACTGCTAAAGTAGGAAGTACAATGATGGAAATCGGAGCGCCCTCCCTTGTTGATATGTTGGTATGGGAGCCTGTTACATTTGTCAGTTTCAGCAGTGATATGAGGGCTTGGTGCCTGTTGCCAAATTATCTGTTTACTAATGAATCATTGAATGGATTGAAACCGGCTGATTCCGAATCTTTCAAGGACAGACATGAAATTCCGGTGTTGGATTTAGCGCCCGGAGAGGTAAGGCGATTGGAAAGACAGCTTGAAATGCTTGAAGAATCCCTTGCTGATTTCAGCAATTATTATCGGGCCGAACTGTGTCAGACTTATTTTCGAGGGTTTATGCTTGAGGCAGGCAATTTGGTTCAGCACAAAAAAATGGCACAGGAAGAGGCTGATAGAGTGGAGAACCGTCAGGATACAATATTACGAAGTTTCCTGAAATTGGTATGGAGATATTATAAATCAGAACATAACGTCGATTTTTATGCAGGAAGGCTATGCATTTCGTCCAAGCATTTGTCAAGGGTCGTGAAGGAGAGACTGGGCAAGACTCCATATGCTGTGATACGTGATGAATTGCTCCAACAGGCCACCGAATTGCTAAGGACATCAAAGAAAACCGTGCAGGATATATCTTCGGAACTTAATTTTTCGGAAATTGCCGCTTTCTGTAAATTCTTCAAAAAGCACACGGGATTATCACCGACTTCTTATCGCCTGCAGAAAAGAGATCTATCGAACTGATTTTCTATTCAGCGCGATAGTTCGGTCAAGCAGTATCTCGTCCATATGATCCTTGGCCCACTGGATCAGCTGGTTTATTATCGGGAAAAGTGAATGTGACCGCTCTGTGAGGCTGTATTCCACCCTCGGAGGAACTTCGGCATATACTTTTCGTTCCACCAATCCGTCAGTCTCAAGTGTGCGTAGGGTAAGTACAAGCATTTTCTGGGATATATCCTGCAACTCGGCAGCCAGATCTTTGAAACGCATTGACTCATGACCGTTCAGTGTATAGAGTACCAGCAAAGTCCATTTATCGCTGATGCGGTTGAGTATATTGCGTATGGGGCAATCGGGATAAAGCTCGTTCTTATTGAAATTACGTTCCATATTATGCTGTGACTCAGTATCACTTTACAAAGGTAAGAATTTGTCGATAAGTTTGCAAGGATGAAAAATACCCCTCGTTAAAAATAACTAACTTATTAATTTCAATGTCACTCCAATTCATTTGAAAATCAGCAATACTAACATTCGGGTAAGTTAACTGAAGTTTTTGTCAGCAGAATTCCTGAATAAACTTTTAGTTACTTTTGCGGTATATAAAGTATAGTAATTTGAAAAACAAATGAATATGGATAAGAAAGTAGCACTTATTGGCGCGAGCGGATTTGTAGGCTCCGCCATTCTCAATGAACTTCTCAACCGCGGCTATCAGGTCGAGGCTCTCGTGAACCATCCCGATAAGATCAAGATTCAAAATAGCGCGCTCACGGTCAAGAAGGTTGATGTGGCCGATGAGAAAGGGCTCGAGAAAGATCTCGCCGGTTACGCCAATGTGATTAGTGCATATAATCCCGGATGGGCTAATCCTAATATATACGAGGAGACTCTCACCAACTATCCTAAGATTCTTGAGGCTGCGAAAAAGGCCGGTGTGAAACGTCTGCTTATTGTAGGTGGAGCCGGCACACTTTTCGTTAAGCCCGGCGTGCGTCTTGTCGATACCGGCACGCTTCCTGCTGAGTGGTTGCCGGGAGTCAAGTCATTGGGCGAGTTTTACCTCAATACGCTTATTCCCGAGAATGACATAGACTGGGTATTCTTCTCTCCCGCAGGAAATCTTGGTGATATGGGGGCCAAGGGGCCCGGCAAACGCACCGGAGTGTACCGCCTCGGAAAGGATGACATGATTTTCGATAAGGATGGCAACAGTTTCATCTCCGTCGAGGACTATGCCAAAGCCATGGTTGATGAGCTTGCTGACCCGGCTCACCACAAAGAACGTTTCACTATAGGATATTGACCCGGTAATGGACCAGAAACTACTGGAAATATTCCAAAGGAACAAGGATGTGGCTTTCGCAACCTCGGTAGATGGGCAACCTCACGTGCGCATCTTTCAGATCATGAAGATCGATGCCGATAATAATGCGCTCTATTTCGCCACCTCTCCTAAAAAGGCTGTATATGCTCAGCTTAGGGTCAATCCCAATGTAGCGATTCTCGACCTGAACGGAGCGGAATCCGCCCGTATCAACGGAACTGTCGATTTTGATGTATCTGATGAGATTCAACTCGAGATATTTAATGCTAATCCTGTGCTTCCGCATCTCTACAGTTCTTATAAGGATCTTGTCTACATGCGTCTATCGGCAGAGAGGGCCGATTACTTTGACTTGCGCACTAATCCACCAACCCTTGTTCATTATGATTTCTGAGATTGATCGGCTTGATACATTGCTCAGGGCTCTCATTGCCGAGAACCCTGAGTATTCCTCTATCAAAATCCCTGATGCGGTTGGGGAGAAACGTAACTTGCTCCGCTCGCTGATGAATGTGCGTATGCCTTTACCATTGTCCGATGGCTTGATTTCTCTTCAGGATGCCGAACTTGCCGAGCAATGCCGTGAGAGGGGAGTGGTAGGCCTTGACTCTATCCCGGTATCACCTCGCGATCCCCGGCTTCGGCTGTGGCAGGGAGATATTACCCGCCTTAAGGTGGACGCTATTGTTAACGCTGCCAATTCGCGGATGCTCGGGTGCTTCATCCCCATGCACCGTTGCATTGACAATGCCATCCACTCGGCTGCCGGAATGGAGCTACGCGCTGAATGTGCCTCAATTATGCAAGCCCAGGGGCATGAGGAACCGACAGGCAAAGCCAAAATTACGCATGGATATAACCTCCCGGCAAAATGGGTTATACATACAGTAGGTCCCATTGTTTACGGAGACTATCCCACCGAAGAGGATTGCCACCTGCTTTCCGACTGCTATCGCAGTTGCCTGAAACTTGCGGATGAAAAGAATCTCGGTTCAATCGCTTTCTGTTGCATCTCGACCGGAGAATTTCGGTTCCCCAACGTAAAGGCTTCCGAGATAGCCGTGACGACAGTTTCGGAATATCTGGATGCTCACCCCGATTGCTCTCTGACTGCAATTGTCTTCAATGTGTTCAAGGACATTGATTATTATTTATATAAGAAGTTATTAGGCTAAGTAAGTCGTAAAAATTAATGCACAAATAAATCGCAGTTATTTTTGTGGTTTTTTGGCTGCGGAATGAAGGAGCATAGCGAGCTATGCGGCTGAGTGACAATGCCAAAATAACCAAAAAGAACAAGATTTATTGGGCAAGCTCTTTAGGACTTACATATAGCGGTTAATTTTTAAGACTTACTTATGATTAGTTTCAGCGAAAGAATACTTACAGCCCGACGTAGGATAGATGAGGCCGACGCAATAGTGATTGGAGCCGGAGCCGGGCTCTCGGCGGCCGCTGGCCTTGACTATTCCGGCCCGAAGTTCAGGAAAGAATTTGCCGATTATATAGATAAGTATGGCTTCCCCGATCTTTACTCCTCGAGTTTCTACGATTTCCCTACCGAAGAAGAACGCTGGGCACGATGGGCCCGTCACATTGATTATGCCCGTTTCCGTCCTGATGCGTTTCCTCTTTACAGGGATTTGCTTGAACTGGTCAAGGATAAGAATTACTTTGTGATAACCACAAATGTGGATGGACAGTTCCGGAAAGCCGGCTTCTCACCCGAAAAGATATTTGAAGTTCAGGGCGATTATGGACTTATGCAATGTGCCGTAGGGTGCCATAATAAAGTTTATTCTGACAAGTCTACGGTTGAAGATATCCTGGAACATTCTCACGACTTGACGGTTGATCCCGCATATATTCCCGTTTGTCCTGTTTGCGGAGGAAATATGGATGTCCACGTCCGCAAGAATCAGTATTTTGTACAGGATGATGAATGGAATAGGAGTGCCATGCATTACGAGAGTTTTATGTCACGTTATGCAGGTAAGGGAAGGGTAGTGCTCCTTGAACTCGGAGTAGGATTCAATACTCCGGCAATCATAAGGTATCCATTTGAGCAGGTGACTTTCAGCAACCCGTCGGCCACATTGATCCGTCTTAATTCCGAATACCCTTCGGGACCTAAAGAAACAGTGGCGCGCACCATATCGTTTACAGAAAACATGGACGAGGTAATAAATAAATTGAAAGAAAAATGAATAAAAAGATAACAATGGCAGCCCTTATTGTCGGGGCGACATCATCAATGGCAATGGCTCAGTCCGATCCCCTCAGGTTCGATCCTGAAAATTTCACCCGGCAGACACTCTTTATGCCCGATGGTGAGGAAGTGACCTATAAGGCATACGAAGGACTACAGTATGTGAAGAATGTGGAAGATTCCACCTATCAGACACTGAATATCTATGTGCCGGAGCATCTTGCCGATATTCCACGTGTGCCTATACTGATGCGCACCTACGTAGGCGGTTATATGGCATCTACGGCCAAATCCCCGTCACCGTCCGATGCTACAGGACGTGCACTGAAGGAGGGTTATGTAGTGTGCATTCCCGGATCAAGAGGCTCCAACTCCACAATTGAGTGTGACGGTAAGACAATATACACCGGCACAGCTCCAAACGGACTGCTCGACCTGAAGGCCGCAGTGCGCTATCTTCGATACAATGACAGCCTTATTCCGGGTGAATCCGAACTCATATTCACTGATGGAACGAGCGCGGGAGGAGCAATATCATCGCTTCTCGGTGCCACTGGCAATGCCCCTGAGTATGAGCCTTATTTGAAACGAATGGGGGCTGCCGACGCTCGCGATGATGTGTTTGCCGCAATATGTTATTGTCCTATAACCGACCTTAATCATGCCGATATGGAGTATGAATGGCTGTATGGTTGTACAAACACCGGTGTGCGTCACTTGAATGAACAGCAGATTGTGATATCCGAAGAACTCTCGGCCCAGTGCCCCGATTACATCAATTCACTCGGATTGAAGGATAAGGCGGGAAATCTCATCACGGCCGATAACTACAAGGAATTCCTCAAGACATTTCTTATACAGTCGGCTCATCGCGCCTTGCAAGAGGGTTGTGAGATTCCCGACACAATAGGATTTAAATTCTATCAGGATAAGTCGGGGCCGATGGGAGGCCCTGGTAACGGTCCTCGCAGAGGCATGGGCCTGCGTACCGACGATGGCCGTGGAGCTCCTTCATTCGGTCCGGGCAATGCCCCAAGGTTCAACAAGACAAGCGATTATGTAACAGCTCTCGATCTTGACAAGTATTTGAGTTTTGTGGCTTCGGTCACTCCGTTGAAAACCCCGCCGGCATTTGATCAGATGGGTGTGTTGATACCCACTCCGTCACCTGAAAACAAGGTGTTTGGAAATAAGGCCGGAGAGGCTGCCAATTTCACTGAATTCAGTCTACGTCACCGCCTGAATGATGCCTCGGCCAAGTTGGATAAGGATATGGTCAAGAGAGTATATCTGATGAATCCTATGAACTTCATTGACAATGGGAAATCAACTGTCGCACAGAATTGGTTTATCCGTCATGGCGCCAAGGATCGTGATACATCGTTTCTTGTCCCCATCAATCTGGCTGTTAAATTAGAGAATACCGGAAAGAACGTGGATTTCTTTTTGCCTTGGAACCGCCCACATTCCGGGGATTATAATCTTGATGATCTTTTCAATTGGATAGTAAGAACCCTTAAATAATTCGGTCTTGCGAGATTGCATTTGCCATCATAAAATGCCCGTTTGCCATATTAGAGGTCGTTTAAAAACAAATGTGAAAGCCAGAGTCCAACACCATGAGATGGATTCCGCCATGAAAAGAGGGAGCATAGCTGTGGCTATGTGACCGATTTTCAGGTCGGAAGGCATCCATGGGGTTGGATGCAAATAAGGTAATTCCCTTTTGTTTCATATGATGTCGTAATCTGTTTTAGTAAATAAAGAATGATTTGTCTCATGGATGTATTTTTGGTTAAATTATCCCTAATCATCGGTCACATAGCTACAGCTATGCTCTCTCTGATTATAAATAATTTACCTCAAAAATACATCCACTCTGGCTTCACATTTGTTATTAAACAACCTCTTAATTCTATGAACTGAATAGAAAAGTTGGTAACTTTGTACAAAAATTTTGCGTATGTCGAAATTCAGTAAAAAGTATTTTCTATTTCTGATTGTTTTTCTTGGGATGTTATCGGCATTTGGGCCATTTGTAACGGATATGTATCTGCCAACGCTCCCTTCGATGGCTGAAGTGTTTCACACTACGCCGTCACAGGTACAGATGGGTCTTGCCACAAGCATGTTGGGCTTGGCTATCGGACAGATATTTTTTGGTCCTTTGAGTGATAAGTATGGGCGTAAGGCCATCTTAGTGTCGGCCATGTTGCTCTTCGCGGTATCAACTGTAGCTGCCATCTATTCTCCGTCCATCGAGTTTTTCAACCTATGCCGCTTTATTCAGGGCCTGGGAGGATCCGGAGGCATAGTGCTGTCCCGATCGGTTGCCACTGACTGTTACTCCGGAAGGGAACTCGCCAAGACGCTTGCTATCATCGGAGCGGTCAATGGCATTGCTCCCGTGACAGCACCCGTGATCGGAGGCCTTGTGTCGGAAGCTGTAGGATGGCAAGGTATTTTCTGGATTCTCTTTGGCATCGGGGTCATCATCCTGGCGATGTGTGTGATATTCAGGGAGTCTCATGCCATAGAGATGAGGTATACAGGATCGGTTGTAAGCCTGCTCAGTAAATTCCCGGAAATATTCCGGTTGAGATACTACATTGTCTATACTCTCATGTATGCCTTTACCTGTGGAGTCCTGTTTTCTTACATATCATCCGCATCCTTTATAGTTCAGAATCATTTCGGGTTTTCCGAGCTGCAGTTTGCCATTGTGTTCGGGGTAAATGCTCTTGGCATCGGAATAGGCTCGGGACTGTCATTGAAATTCAAGCGCATGAAGAATGCCGCGTTTTTCGGATCGATAGGTATATTGACATCAATAGCTCTCCAGGTCATATCCTACATACTGTTTCCCTCGTTTTGGCCTTATGAAATCCTCACATTCATTATGCTTGTGAGCGTAGGATTTATTCTCACATCGGCCACAACATTGGCCATGGACGAGGGTCGCTCTATGGTTGGCACCGCTTCGGCTATATTCGGAGCTTCGGGATTCCTTTTCGGAGGGCTCGTGTCGCCGATCGTGGGTCTTGGCAACATAATGACCACCACACTCCTGCTGTTGGGTATATGTTCACTATCAGCCCTCGGTTTCGCTTCAGTTGCTTATCGACGAGCATAGCCGACTGGCCGTTTGACCTATAAAATTAACGCGCATATAAATCGCAACACCATGTTGGATTTATATGTGCGTTAATATTTTGGCTCACTGTAAGTGGGCTGGTGGATCAGATGTGCCCGGTTATCGGCGGGGACGGTTTCCGCGCTGGCGTGGCTGCATGGGCTTAGCGTCCTCAGTGAGCTTCAGTTCCGAACCGTTGGACAGTTCCACCTCATATCCGCCACGTTTGCGCGAGATCTCCACGATGGACTGACCGCTGAAGTTGCTGTTCACATAGGTTGCGATGGCCTTGGGAACGATTGCGGCAGGTACTGCATTTCCCTTGGCGGCCTTCACGTCCTTCCAGTTGCCTTCGGAGTTGAATTCCACCTCGGCTCCGCTGTTGAAGTCAACTTCATACTCCATGCCGCGGCGTCCGTTGTCCTTCTCAACTTTCTTCACCTTTTCATTGGCAAAATATTTGGAGATGAAGGTCTGGGCTGCCTTCGGGAGTTCCGACTGCTGGATGGGTGTGCCGGCAAATACTACCGACGATGCTGAGGCGGCTAATGCGATCAGCATCATGGCTAATGTCTTTTTCATTTTGATAATTGTTTGTTACTTTGGTTGAAAAATAGGGTGTTATTGAATGAATCGATATATTTTCGGCCTACGGGTATAGGGGTAGGATAGTCCCGCAGATACACTGTGCGGTTGGAGTATTTTTCTATCAGCGGGATCGAGACTATGAACGATCGGTGTATTCTCAGGAACATCTCACGTGGCAACATCGATTCCATCTCCTTCATTGTGATCTGGGGTATCACGGTGGGTAGGTTGCGGCGGAATATCTTCACATAATTGTCCATCGCTTCTATCACCATTATGTCGCGATGGTTGATCACCACGTTCTTATGCTCCGATTTCAATGTGATGGAACCTTGTGAGTCATCTTTCTGTCCGGCACTCATGAATTTCTTCGCCTTTTCCATTGCGCGCTCGAAGCGCGGATAAAATATGGGCTTGTGCAGAAAGTCCACGGCGTCGGCTTCAAATCCGTCGAGTGCGTAATTTGAATATGCAGTCGTGAATATCAGGCAAGTTCCTTCGGGGAGTTCCTTCGCGAGATCAACCCCGTTGTGGGAATTCATCTCAATGTCGAGAAACACCACATCAGGCTTCGTCGACCGGATCCTCTGCATCCCCTCTACCGGCGATGTGAAACATTCCAGCAGGATATCACCGTACTTATGGCAATATTCCTGAATTATGCTCAGAGCTATCGGCTCATCATCTATTGCAATACATCTGATCATGATGATAAATATATACTATGAGAGTGTCTAAATATTAATGAATTAACACAAGAGAGCGCCAACCTTTGCAATCTATTGAGAAGTCAGGTTCACTCGAAGCCCAACACGGAAATCTCTTCCGTCATTCGTGATGTTCAGCGAGTGGCTGTGAGGATAGAGCAGATTGAGCCGTTTACGACAATTCTCGATACCCATATGCTCGCCGATCCTTTTCACTGGGAAAATGCGGTTGGCGGTCGAGAAGGTAAGCTCACCTTTCTCCTCCTTGATTGTGATGTTTATCGATGTTCTCTCTACCGACGATACGCCATGCTTGAAGCAGTTCTCGACAAATGTCACAAGTAGCATCGGAGGCATCCTCACACTGTCGTTGCTGATGTCGATATCGAGATTGACCGAGGTCATTTCATTGAGTCTCAGAGACTGGAGTCCCACATATTGTCGGATGTAGTCCACTTCTTCGGTCAGGCTTACGAAATCACAGCATGATGTGGTGTGGATATATCTCATCATGGATATAAATTTCTCAAGCGATTCCAAAGCCTTCTCGTTGCGGGTAAGGAACAGGCCGTACAGTGAATTCAGAGTGTTGAACATGAAATGCGGCTTGATCTGAGCCTTGTACAGCTCTATCTCGGCCCGGTCCCTTTCGGCTTCGACAGCCCGGCGTCTTGACCGCTGGATATTCACCTGTGTGAGCAGCCCGATGGCGAAACTAAATGCCTCGACGATCATGAACAGTGACCACACGGCCTGTTGGTATTGTTGCACCGAGGGAAGCATGCGTGTGATGCCAGAATCATGAATGTTTGGCTTGGGGTTGTAGAGGCTTATCTGCGACAGGTAATATGTCACGGCTATCGAGGCGATTATGATAGCTATTCCCGAGACGCGCCTCACCCCTGCATGAAACAGAGAAGGGACCGTGACCACTCGGTTCAGAAAGTACAGCAGGTACAGCCATACACCCACAGTGATCACGTACCATTGAAAATTATGGAACCATCGTTCAATGGGGAATATGATCGCCATTACCGGTAATACCAGCAGGCAGAACGCAAGGTCGATATAGCGTGATACATTTTTCATCAACCGGAATGTGATGTGAGGTTTATGCAAAGTTAATCATTTTATATTTAATGGAATAGCCACGAGGATGGCATTTGCCACTACTTGTAGGCCGTTAGCCATTTTATATTTAGACTCGCATCCGAGCATAAGGTTTAATGATTTATTTTTGCGAAAAATTCACAGTGAGATGACCGTAAAGACATTTATTGACCGACCTATTTTAGCAGGTGTTATTTCAGTATTGATTGTAATAATCGGGATCCTGGGATTATTGCAGTTGCCGCTTGAACAGTTTCCGGATATTGCCCCGCCTACCGTCAGGGTGACGGCGACATATACGGGAGCCAACGCCGAGACTGTCCAGAAAAGTGTGATAGTACCGCTGGAGGAATCATTGAACGGTGTCGAGGACATGATGTATATAACCTCTACCGCAACCAACACCGGTACGGCTTCGATAACCATATACTTCAGGCAGGGGACCGATGCCGACATGGCTGTGGTTAATGTCCAGAACCGAGTGGCCTCGGCCCAAGGATTGCTCCCCGCCGAGGTGACAAAAAGCGGTGTGACAGTGCGCAAGCGTCAGAACAGTTCGTTGAAATCTATAACATTGTATAGTCCGACAGATGCCTACGATGCAAAATTCCTCACCAACTACATGAAGATCAACATCGAGCCCCGCATTTCGCGTATCGCCGGCGTGGGTGACGTGAACATATTCAGTGCCGAGTATGCGATGAGAATATGGCTTGATCCGGCCAAAATGTCCCAGTATGGTTTGATCCCTGCTGATATCGACCGCGTGTTGGCTGAGCAGAATATCGAATCTCCCACAGGGACACTCGGAGCGGAATCAACCAATACATTTCAATATGTGCTGAAATATCGTGGACGATATGAGGATGTGGCCGATTACGAGAATCTGGTGATCAGGGCGTTGAACGACGGAAGCGTTCTGAGGCTGAAGGATGTCGCCACCATTGAACTCGGAGCCGTCAATTATGCCATGCTCAGTGAAACGAGCGGACACCCCGGTGCCAATGCAATGATAGCGCAGACTGCCGGCTCGAATGCCAATGAGGTGATAAAGGAGATTGATGCCACGCTTGAGGAGATACGTCGTGATCTTCCCACAGGTATGGTTCTTACCGACATTTCCAGCACCAAGGATTTTCTCGATGCCTCGATCTATAAAGTGGTCGAGACGCTTGTGATAGCACTGTTGCTTGTGATACTTGTGGTGTACCTGTTTATTCACGATTTTCGAGCCACTCTTATTCCGATCATATCCATCGTGGTATCATTGATCGGAACCTTCGCTTTCATTTATGCGGTGGGGTTTACGTTGAATATGCTCACCCTGTTTGCGATAGTCCTTGTCATAGGCACCGTGGTCGATGACTCGGTTGTAGTGGTCGAGGCGGTCCAAGCCAAGTTTGACAGCGGAGAGCGTGATCCATATGTGGCTACGGTAAAGGCAATGGGTGGCTTGTCGGCCGCTCTTGTGACCACCACGATTGTGTTTATGGCTGTGTTCATCCCTGTATGCTTTATGGGAGGCACATCAGGCACCTTCTACAAGCAATTCGGTTTGACTATGGCTGTGGCTGTGGGCATATCGCTTGTCAATGCCATGACGTTATGTCCGGCATTGAGCGCGTTGCTCATGCGCAGGAAGGAGGGGAATGTGAAAGCGTCCTCTTATATCGAGAGATTTCATTATGCGTTTGACACCTCCTTAAATGCGGTTGTTGGCCAGTACCGCACCGGGGTATTGTTCCTGTTCAAGAACCGGTGGATTGTGGCCGGACTGTTTCTATTGGCTGTGGGTGGCCTTGTATGGTTGATGTCGACCGCCAAGACCGGACTTGTGCCACAGGAGGACATGGGCACCATCAACCTCAATGTGCAGGTTGCTCCGGGTAGTAATCTTGAGGAGACCAGGAGGGTGATGGATGAAATCGAAAATGCCATAAAGGATATTCCTGAGATATCGATATACTCGAGAGTCTCGGGAAAGAATGCACGCCATGACCAGTCAGCCTCGGCCGGTTCATTCAGCATACGACTTATAAACTGGGATGAACGAAAAGGAGCACAACACGATATCAATGCTGTGATAAAGGAGATCTACAAGCGGACATCGGGTATCTCGTCGGCGCAGATAAGGGCATCGCAGTCTCCGATGATTTCGGGATATGGAACAGGCAGCGGATTTGAGCTTTATGTGCAGGACCGCTCCGGAAAGACCACTGATGAACTGCTTGCCGTGACGAGGGAATTTATCGATTCGCTCAATGCCAGACCCGAGATCTCAAGGGCATATACGACGTTTGACACCAAGTACCCCCAATATATGGTAGAGGTCGACGCTGTGAAATGCTTGAAAGCGGGAGTGTCACCTGCCGATGTGCTGTCAACGCTTGCGGGATATGTGGGTGGCAGTTATTCTTCCAACCTGAACCGATTCACCAAATTGTATCGAGTCATGGTGCAGGCATCTCCCGAGAGTCGTCTCGACACCGAGTCATTGAAACATATGTATGTAAGAAACTCGTCGGGAGAGATGGCTCAGATTGACAACTTCATAACCCTAACCCGTGTATATGGATCGGAGAGCCTGTCGAGGTTCAATCTATTTCCTGCAATCTCGGTATATGGCGAGCAGGGTGAGGGGTACAGCTCCGGAGAGACTCTTGCTGCGATAAAGGAGGTTGCAGCCAACTATCTGCCTGTAGGATACGGCTATGAGTTTGGAGGAATGTCGCGCGAGGAGGCTTCAACCGGAAATACAACCATCATAGTGTTCAGCATATGTCTCGCGTTCATTTATCTGATATTATGCGCATTGTATGAGAGCTTGACAATCCCGTTCGCTGTAATTGCGGCGGTGCCTTTCGGTCTGGCCGGATCCTTCCTTTTTGCACGGTGGTGGGGACTTGAGAACAATATCTATATGCAGATCGGCCTGATCATGCTGATTGGACTTTTGGCTAAGACAGCCATCCTGCTCACTGAATACGCCACTGCCAGGCGCAAGGAAGGAATGGGGCTTGTGGCGTCAGCCATATCAGCGGCTAAGGCGAGGTTCCGTCCTATAGTTATGACCACCGCGACGATGATATTCGGTATGTTGCCACTGATGTTTGCCTCAGGCGTAGGAGCCAACGGTAATATCTCGGTGGGAGTAGGTACGGTAGGGGGACTTTTGTTTGGCACTTTGGCGTTGCTTTTCATCGTGCCTATCCTGTTTGTGGTATTCCAGTATTTTCATGAACGTATATCACCTAAAAAGAGGAGGCGCAGTATATGATATCATTGAATATGATGAGTCAGGAGTGACATCATAATGAAACAAGGTGTGCGTTCGCCATCGTTATAGTGCAGTTCGCCAATTTAGGTATATCGCCATTAAGAGTTAATCATTTGAATGATAATGCTATAATCCTAACAATACCTATTAGTGAGTATTTTTTGAGGGGAATAAACTTCCGAACTTTGCACTATAAATCAGATCATAATATGGTTACTTGGAAAAGGTATTTAATATGTGTATTCTCTCTTCTCATTGTTTCAGCTGTATCATTTGCCAAGGGTGTCGAAGGCATGATTTCAGGCAAGGTGCTGTCGCTCGACGGTGAGCCGATCGATTATGCATCGGTTTTCCTGAAAGGTACATCCTACACGTGTTCCACAAATGAGAAGGGGCTGTATCACCTGTCGGCCCCGGCCGGAGAATATACGATAGTGTTTTCATCGGTGGGATTTGAAAAGCAGGAACTTAAGGTGAGCATCGAGGCTAAGACCCGCAAGAAGATGAATGTGAAGCTCAAGCCTGTGACATCGCTTGCCGAGGTGATAGTGGTGGGGAGCCAGTTGAGCAAGGTCAAGAATTCGGCCTACAATGCAACCGCAATCAATACCCAGGAGCTGGTCAACACCACCAAGACTCTCAGCGAGGCTCTGAGTAAGGCTCCGGGCATGAAGATACGTGAGAGCGGAGGTGTAGGATCCGATATGGCTGTGACCATGGATGGATTCAGTGGCAAGCACGTGAAAGTGTTTATCGACGGCGTACCGCAGGAAGGGGTAGGCAGCTCATTTGGACTCAATAATATCCCTGTTAATTTTGCCGACCGTATCGAGGTGTACCGCGGAGTGGTGCCTGTGGGTTTCGGCTCCGATGCCATAGGTGGCGTTATAAATATCGTCACTCCCCGACGTCAGCGCCGATGGTTTCTCGATGCGTCGTATTCCTTCGGTTCATTCAATACTCATAAATCATACATCAATTTTGGCCAGACATTCAAGAGCGGCTTCAAGTATGAGATAAATGCCTTCCAGAATTATTCCGACAACAACTACTATGTGGATTCACCGGTGGAGGATTTTGTCACCGGAGCTATCAACCGCAAGAAACTGGAGCATGTGAGACGTTTCAACGACACTTATCATAATGAGGCCGTGGTGGCTAAGTTGGGCTTCGTGAATAAAAGCTGGGCTGACCGATTGCTGTTCGGATTCACTTACTCGCACATGTACAAGGAGGTACAGACCGGTGTAAGACAGGAGATAGTGTATGGCCAGAAGCATCGTCACGGGTATTCCCTGATGCCGTCGGTTGAATATAGCAAACGCAATCTATTTGTCAAAGGCCTGGATGTGGCTTTCAATGCCAATTACAACCGCAATAACACCACAAATGTCGACACCGCTTCGGTGAAGTATAATTGGCGTGGCGAGACGGCTCCGCTCAATTCTCCGGGAGAACAGTCCTATATGAATTCCCGCGCGCTCAACAATAACTGGTCGGCCGTGCTTACCGCCAACTATCGGTTGGGAGATAAACATGTGGTGACTTTCAATAATGTGTTCAACACATTCAACCGCTCCAACGAGGATCTGACCACTATCCCTCCCGGGAAGGATGAGTTCTCCAAGGTGACAAGCAAGAATATCGCCGGCGTATCGTACAGATACATGCCTACACGCACCATCAATATCACGGCATTCGGCAAGCAGTATCATCAGCATGTGTCAGGGCCTGTAGCCACCTCATCAGCGCAGGATGCCTATCAGAACACATCCCGGACAGTGGATTATTTCGGTTACGGAGCTGCCGGCACATGGTTCATGCCACTCGGACTGCAGTTGAAGGCATCGTATGAGAAAGCTTACCGACTCCCCACGATCGAAGAGATGTTTGGTGACGAGGATCTGGAGATGGGCGATATATCTCTCCGGCCTGAATCAAGCCATAATGTAAACCTCAATCTCAGCTACAATGCCAATTTCGGCAACAACAACATCTATGTCGAAGCCGGGCTGATATATCGCGATACCAGGGATTATATACAGCGAAATATCATGGCGCTCAGCGGAGGCAAATCGGCCGCAACCTATGTGAATTACGGAAAGGTGCTCACCAAGGGATTCAATATATCGGCCCGATATAACTTCTCGAAATGGTTCAGCCTCGGAGGCAACATCACTCAGATGAATGTGAGGGACAATATGCCCACCACACAGGGCAGCACCCAGCCCAATCTCGCTTACAAGGTGCGTATCCCCAACCTTCCGTATCTCTTTGCCGACTCGGATTTCAACTTCTACTGGCATGGTCTCGGAAAGAAGGGTAATGTGCTCACGGTATCATACGATAACCAGTACACCCACAGTTTCAGCTACTATTCCGAAAATATCGGCGAGCAGACGGGTGATTATGTGGTGCCCAATCAATTCTCCCACAATCTCATGTTCTCCTACAGCATGGATCGCGGACGTTACAATCTGTCGCTGGAGTGCCGCAACTTCACTGATGCAAAGCTGTATGACAATTTCAGTCTACAGAAGGCCGGCAGGGCATTCTACGGAAAGGTGAGAGTGTATTTTGGAAATTAATTCTAATTAACGTTATATGACAACTGACAAATCATTACTTCGTATCCTAATGGCTGTGGCCCTTCCGGCTGCCGCACTCACTTCCTGCTCGGACAATGATGAGCCGGGTGATAATTCTACCATTGACGGTGTAGAGGGTCGCTACGTGTTTGCAACCCAGGTGACCGTTTCGGAGAATACCTCGAATGTGCTTGTGACCGGAGAGTCGCTTGATGACGGCAATCTCACTACCGTAGCCAATGGTCTGACCAACGAAGGCGCTACCCAGTGGGTGTTCTATAAGGACTATCTCTATGCCCTGTCCTATAATCAGGGAAACCAGGGAACCACCCGCAGCTATATACTCGGAAACGACGGACGCATGAAGGCCCGCGACATGGAGTATCGTATAAGCCGTTTCTCCTCCTATGGAATGTATGACGACTATATCATAACTATGTCGACCGGAGATGGCCCCACCACTCTCGCTGACAGCCATGGATATTTGCCCAAGACCCTCCTCATCACATACCTCAATGTAGAGAACGAGACGTCGAGAAGCAACGATACCTCGACCGGGCTGTACAGCATGGAGAACTTCCTTGGCAATGGAGAGTATGTAACACTTGCCGGTGCCGAGCAGAGCGGATCCAAGCTTTATTGCGGAGCTGTGCCTATGGGTCTTAGCCAGTATGGCGTAGCAACCGGAAACCGTAAGTGGGTACGCCCGGGATTTGAACATCTTGTTCACGAAGAGGCTGGAGGCTCAGGTGGCGGTTCATATAAGGCGGGAGAGCTTGTGGGCACACAGTATCCCAACGAGTGCTGGGTAGCTATCTATGATAACGAGGATATGCTCAATCCCACTCTCGCCAAAACCGATAAGATAAGCACTCCTTGCGGACGATACCGCTCACAGTACTATCAGACCGTGTGGAAGGCTGATAACGGTGACATATATGTATTTTCGGCAAGCTATGCCAAGACAATGACTGATCCCAAACAGCAGACCACCCTTCCTGCCGGTGTATGCAGAATCCCTGCCGGAAGCACACAGTTTGATGATTATTACTGCAATATCGAGGCGCAGAGCACCAATGGTAACCGCTCCTTCATGCGTTGCTGGCCTGCCGGTGGCAATTGCTTCCTCATGGTAATGTATGACCGTGCGCTGACTGAGAAAAATCCCGCAGCCACCGAGCTTGCCATCTTCAATGCCGACAGCAAGAAGCTCACCTATGTGACCGGCCTTCCCGCAAACGTATCGTCGGTAGGCAAGACAGTGTACGTGGGCAACGGTAAGGTGTATATTCCTGTCAACGTGGAAAATGAGAAGCCGGCAATCTATGGCATCAACACGACGACCGCCCAGGCTTCAAGAGGTGTGTCCATCGAGGCTAATGATATCACCGGTTTCGGATACATGACTCCTAAAAAGTAAGACAGTCATGATGAAATTTTTCAGAAAGATACACCTGTGGCTGTCAGTGCCATTCGGCATCATAATCACGCTCGTGTGTTTTTCAGGTGCGATGCTCATATTCGAGCCTGAGGTGACACGGGCAGTCAAGAGTGACGTGTATTATGTAGCATCGGCGGATGGTGAACCCATGCAGATGGGCGAACTGATGGAGACGGTGAAGGCTACACTGCCCGACTCGGTGTCGATCACCGGAGTGACAGTGTTCAGCGATCCCGAAAGGACTTACCAGGTGAATCTGTCGAAACCGCGCCGAGCCTCATTGTTCATCGATCAATACTCGGGAGAGATCACCGGCCGATATGAGCGTATAGGTTTCTTCTCGGTGATGTTCAAACTTCACCGCTGGCTTTTGGACAGCGCCAATCCTCATGGCGAAGGCGTAAAGGTAGGCAAGATGCTTGTGGGTGTCTCCACGCTTGTGTTTGTGATCGCTCTCATCAGCGGCGTGGTAATCTGGTTTCCCAGGGCAAAGAAGAATCTGCGCCACAGCCTGAGCATATCTTTCGAGAAAGGCTGGAAGGGATTCTGGAAAGGTCTACACGTAGCGGGAGGCATGTATGCACTGGTATTTGTACTTGCAATGTCGTTGACAGGTCTCACATGGTCGTTTAACTGGTATCGTTCGGCATTCTATGCCGTGTGTGGCGTGGAGCATACTCCCCGCAACTTCGGACAGGCAAAGAGCCGTTCGGGCGAAGATGGTGAACGTCGTGGCCGTGGTGGACGCGGAGAGCATGAAGGTAGAGGCGGACGTGGTAATCGTGGCGAAGGTGGTTACCGCGGTGAAGGCCGTGGCCATCACGGTGATGAGAACGGCGAATTCGGTCACCGCAATGGCGGTGGACATCGCCGGTCGGAATTCGGCAGATGGCAACAGGTGTATGATGAACTGAAGGCCGCCAATCCCGATGCTCCGCAGATAACTATCGGCAAGGAGAGCGCATCGGTTTCGCTTGGCAATTCGGGCAACAGCCGTGCTTCGGACAAATATGAGTTCAACCGCCGCAGCGGAGAGATAACTCCTCAGACCATGTATGCCGATGCTGTAGGTGCTGACAAATTGCGCGGATGGATATATTCGATCCATACCGGAAGCTTAGGTGGAATGTTGACCCGTATCCTGTGGCTTCTCGGGGCATTGCTTGGAGCATCCCTTCCGCTCACCGGATATTACATATGGATAAAGCATCTCTTTAAGAAAAAGAAATCGCATTGATCCGAATAAATCCGGGATGAATACCATCCTTATAACGGCAGCCGTTTCAATAATGAAGCGGCTGCCGTAGTATTATCAAAGCTAAGGAGATATAGGATGTCTTGGACGTTTATTTTGGTACTCTGCTTACTTTTTTAGCCCGGCTCAGACTGAAGAGTCCGGCTATGACAGCAAATGTCAAGGCGATGTAAAGACAAGAATGAACGGGACGGGATGATGAGAAAGGCAATGAGAACAGGATGCTCACCAATGTAGCGCCGAGGGTCTGTCCCACAAGGCGTGCGGTGCTCTGCATACCGCCGGCGCCTCCGGTGCGATGGACGGGCGTAGCCATTACCATCACGATATTATTGGGGGTCTGGAATAAGCCGAATCCTATGCCACATATAGCCATGCGCCATGCGATGTCCAATCCGGTCATTCCGGAGGCGGGTGCCAAGAGGAGGGTTATAATGCCGATAGCATATACCGCCATGCCAACGGCAGCAGTGAGGCCCGGATTGTGACGCTCGACATAGCGGGCGGCTATGGGGGATACAACCATTGTGGCAAGTGGCCATGGGGTCATAAGCAGTCCGGTGGCGATCTCGGAAAAATGATAATTGTTCAGGAACAGGAACGGGAGGGAGATCATGGCTACATTCTGAGCGATAAATGAGCATACCGAAGTGGATATGCTCAGCGAATAGAGCCTGATCCTGAACAGATCGACAGGAAGCATGGGGGATTCGTGGCTGAATTGTCGACGCACATAGAAGAAGCCTATGGCGAGGCCAACAGTGAGGAGACCGATATTAATGGCGAGGTCGCCTTTACGGGCGATGTTTCCGATGGAAAGGAATATCAGTCCAAACGTCACGATATTCATGATAGCGCTTGTCCAATCATACTTTCCCGGATGGGTCTTTGCGGGGTTCTGTGGCAACAGCCTTTTACCGAGGATGAATGCAAGGATTCCGAAGGGGACATTTATGAGGAACAGCCAATGCCATGATGCCACGGACAGTATGCCACCGGCAATGGTAGGGCCGGCTGCCGTGGCGATGGCTATCACCATCGCGTTGAGAGCGAGTCCGCGACCGAGGACGTTGCGGGGATATATGAGGCGGGTCAGTGCGATATTGACGCCCATCACGCATGCCGCGCCGATCCCCTGCAATGCCCTGGATGCGATTATCATGCCATAGGATTGAGAGGCGGCGCATAAAGCTGATGACAATGTGAATATGGTGACGCCTGACAGGAAACATTTCCTATAGCTGTATCGGTCGCCAAAGGAGGACATCGGCAAAAGCAGCATGGTGATTACGAGCTGGTAGACGGTGACGATCCATACGGCATTTGAATCAGAGATGCCGAATTTGTCGGCCATTACCGGAAGAGCTACGTTGACGACAGTCACGTCAAGCACGGTCATAATCAATACTATCAGGATTGCTATGACGGCTATGTAGTTGCGGAGCGAGAATTTTATTTCATTCGTGTCATTCATACATCAATAGCGGTGTTTAGGATTGATGGAGCGATGGCTGTACTCCTCATGTGACAGTCGGGGCGGGGCGGAGGTGTATCAGTGCTCGGGAGTGAGTGTGCCGGATTTACTTTGCTTAAACATCCACTCGAGAACCGGGGTGAGCTTATAGGCGTAGTCGAATGAGTACATGTGCTCACTGCCCTTGCCATCGTCGGGGAGGACTGATTTGGGGGTGAAGTTGATTATATTGATGGGAGCACCCTTGGCAAGCATTGCTGAGGCCAATGAGTCCTGTTGAGCCTGAGGCAATTTTGCGCTCCAAGACTCGTATTCATATCTTGTCCCGTCGGCTTTGGCTGCTTCTTCAAGCACCTGGATATTGCTGAAGGATTTGCCGGTATTGCCCGCAGTGACATAGGTGAAGGTGTGAGTGGCAAGTTCGCCGAATTTGGCAGTGTCCCAATGGCAGTCGACAAACAGCGAGGCGGCGAAAACATCGGGGTAAGTGATATTGTAGTACATGGATATCATGCCTCCCATGGATTGGCCAGTAGTGTAAAGACGGTTCTTGTCGATGGGATTTTCATCGGTCAGGCTCTTAAGCATACGGATCACGATGTCTACTTCATCGGTGTGTTCGTAAGCATCGTTGACAGCAACGCCTGAGAACTGAGGGACAAGAACGTAGCATGGATTCTTGGATTGCCATTGATCGGTAGCCCATACCAGTGCTCCGTAACCTTGGGTGAGGGGAGTGGTGTAGTCCTTGCCGGGAGTGCTTGCATCGGCCATGAACAGGACGAGGGGATATTGCTTTCCGCCGGTGGTGTTACGAGGGGTGAATAGATTGTAGCGCATGGTGGTGCCGGAAACGGTGTCGGTGTACTCGAGCTGACGGAACTCAGGAACTTCGGCTTTTATCATAGCCTGCAATACAGGATCGCCGGTCTTATCGATGACCGGACCTCCGCCCGGAGTGCCGAGCTGGGGGCCACCGGCCTTACCGCCTTTGTGGTCGCGCTTTTCGGATTGCTGACCGTTGTCGATTGATTGCTGTCGGCTTCCGCATGAAGCCATAACAGGAAGTGAGCATGCCACAGTAAGTGAAAGAATCGTGTTGAACGTGAGTCGCTTAATCTCCATATGTATAATTATTTGAATGTCGATGAGTAAAGTATATAGTTATTCTATATACCTTTCTTAATAAGACATTCTATGTCAAGAAAGTTTAATCATATGGGTGAACGACACTTACCGGATGGCGAACGATGGAGGATCAGTTGCCGGAGAGGAATTCTTTTATCGCAGGGATGAGTTTGTCGCATGTGGCCCGACCACGGAAATATACTTTCTGCATCTTGGTGGGATTCATCTCCACACGGCCAATGGGTAGCGGTTCGGAGGGTGCTATAATCATGGTGTTTCCGAGGGTTGCCTGCTGATGGATGTAATCAAGTTGGGCATTGTACATCTCGTGCCGTCGGCCCATGGCTTGGACTATCGCGGGATACTTACGCATGAGGAGGCTGAATACCCATTTTGCAGTAGGTTGCTTGCGGTAGTCGAGGGGCTGGGTGAGTACTACGATGTTGCGTTCAAAACCTTGGCTCTGGAAATATTTCAGGGGGATGGAGTCGCTGATGCCACCATCAAGGAGAAGGTGACCGTCGTTGACTTTTACGGGGCGGGTGACTATGGGCATTGAGGCTGAGGCCCGGAGCCATTCGAGCGAATCGTAATCCACACGATCCATGCGGTAATAGACCGGTTGGCCGGTGATTACGTCGGTGCATACGAGGTGAAACTCCATGGGGTTGTTCTCGAATGTTTCGGAGTCGAATATGTCGAGCTCAAGGGGGAGGGTGTGATAGGCAAATTCGGCTCCTACGAGATCACCTGTCGTGAGGAGTGACCGTAGCCCCATGTATCGTGGATCGTTGTGGAACCGGAGGTTGTAACGAATTACGCGCCCGGGTTGGCGGGATTTGAAGTTGCATCCGAAACTTGAGCCGGCTGATACGCCTATCAGTCCGTCAAAATCGATGCCTTGCTCCATCATCACGTCGATCACGCCTGCGCTGAACAGTCCGCGCATGGCTCCTCCTTCAAGTACAAGTCCAGTTCTCATAATAATGAGGATGATAAATTCTCTCCAAAATTACGAATTTGGGATGATTTTAGCAATGTTATGGAGAGGATAATAGGTAATGGCTCCTGCCCGTCACGGGTGGGAGTCATTCGTTTTTTAGTGTTGTATCAGTATGTCAAGGGGCTCTTGCCGATCAGAGGGGAGTTTATAGGTTTAGAAGTTTATAGGTTTATGAGCTATCAATTTTGTGCTCTGCTATTTTCTGTAACCTTATTGCTGGTTCCTTGTGGGAACGGCGGAGGTCGGCTCTCCGCTTAGATGGGTATGGGTGGTCGGGGGATTGGTGCATCGTCTGCGGGATGGCCTTGCGGGCCCTCGCGGGTGGGCAGGCTCCAGCGGAGGATGGACGTTGGGTCGGTGAGGACGAGTATGGCGGTCTCGACCGGGGGCTCGGGTTTCGGGGGCCTCTGTGTGGTGTGGCCCTGCATGCCGAGGTAGAAGAAGGCGGGGATCTGTTCCCTGTCGACGTTTATGTGTATGACAAGGAAGCCTATGCCGCACAATAATGGGAATAGTGCGGAGCAGAGGCTGAGGAATTTCCCGGGGTCGGGTTGCATTGGGGAGTAGCCTTTGTATTCCTGTGCGTTGAGCAGGAGCATGAAGGCGGGGGAGGTGCCGCGGACGCTGTCGGGACGGGAATAGGAGGCGTAACGGATGCGTTTGTGCAGGGTTTTTACCTGACGGCGGGTGTAGCCGGTGTATTCAGGATACATTTTGCCGAATTCTCTATCTTTTCCTTCTTTGGAGAGATAGAGGAGTGCGGTTGCGCCTTCGGGGGAGGTGGCGAGGCGGTAGTCGAGATATGATCTCAATAGTTCGGTTGAGTCGTAGCCTTTGGGGTCGACGATGACGATGGGACGCGGGCGGGAGAGCCGGCGTGCGCGTTCGAGCCGGGATATGACGTTTTTCTCGACGGGGGTTAGTTCCCGGCCGAGAAAGCGTGAGAATTGGTGACACCATATGTCGGGTCGCCGGATTCGTTTGGTTAGGTGTGTGACCTTGTGGCTCGTTGGTTTCATATCAACGGCAAAGGTAAGTTGGTTTTACCGGGGATATGGTGCGATAATGTCGCGTTGGCACGAATTTTAAGACCAGAGGGCCAGAGTTTTTTATTTTTAAGTATAGAGGGGAAAGTATAGAGTATAGGGATTAGATTATTAGGTGTGGGGATTTTAAGGGTATATTGGTGGAGTACAGAGTATTAAAGAGGGTGGACGCGGGGAATTATAGGACGTCTTCGACGCCCGTTTTGGTGTGGGTTTCGTTTTCCCCACGCCTCGGCAACGCGCAAATCTTGCCCTCGCGGGCGATTTGCACGTTCCCTCGTGGTGGGGCTACGAGTACATCGCCCCTTCGGGGCTTAGTGGGCGGTGTAGCCTGCGGGAAATTTGTGGCCGGGTTCTGAGGGGCTACGAGTACATCGCCGCTTCGCGGCTTATTGGGTAGGTGGCCTGCGGGGAGTTGCATGCTCGGTTTGTGGTGGGTATGATTTCGTAGCTACGTCAGAGACGAGTGGACAATGACCTGCGGACGGTTTACGAGTCGGGGTTAGGGGTAGTTGGAGGTGGCTTGGTGGTGGATGTCGCGGAGTTGGGTGGCGAGGGATTGGGGGGAGAGGACGCGGATGCCGGCGCCGAAGCTGAGGAGCTGGGCGATGAGTTCGTTGTTGATTATTACGTTGAGCTCGAATGTCATGGAGCCGTCAGCGTGGTTTTTCTCGATGAGCCGCTGTGAGCTGTGGATGGGTTTGGTGAGGATGTAGCTTGCCTGATGATTGTCGGCACGAAGGAGTATGAGTTCTTTTTTCAATCGGGAGTGTTTGGTTACTCCGACTACATCATCAAAAAAGTCTTCGCCAAACTCGGGGTTTTCCTTATAGGGGATGTCGGGGCACACGTGGAAGTCAACGATACGGTCGAGGGCGAGGTTGAACAGCTTCATGTCGCCGGCCCTTGATCCGAAAAGGAACCAGCGGTTGCGATATTCTTTCAGAAGGTAGGGGAAGAGGATGAAGGGTCGAGGGGTGCGGGAATTGAATGAGCGATAGTTTACGTAGACGGTCTGACGGGATGCGATAATGTCGTAAAGGGGATTGAGATGCTGCAGGCCCCGGAGATTGGGGTTGCGCTCGAAATCCACTATGGGACGACGCTTGGAGGCTGAGGCTACTTTGTCCTGCAATCGGCTCACAACATCGGCCATGTCATGGAAACGGTCGAATTCATCGAACTGGCGCAGGAGGTCGATGGTGCTGTTGAGCATTTCGATGTCGTGTCGCGACAAGGGAAGGTTGCTGATTGAGTATTCAGGATCGGAGTACCGGTAATATTTCCGGTCGTACACTTCGATGGGGGCTTCGTATCCGAGACGGTCGGAGCGCATCATCTGGAGGTCGAGCTGGACTGTGCGCTTGCTCACGAGGTCCTGTTTGCCTTCATATTCATACAGCGCATCGCTGCATGCATCAACAAGATCCTGCAGGGTCCATCGCCGGCCAGTGTTGCGCAGACAGCGGTCGATGGTGCGATATCTCAACAGTGCGTTTTTGTTAAGTGCCATAGAGAGGGGGGGACAGTTCTATTGTATTGCAAAAATATTATTTTTTTGTGAACTGCGCAAAATCATTGCGCAAGAGGGGCGGAACTTTGTGGCATAAAACATAATTAAGTCTTAAAATCAGGTAATCATGGAAGAAAAAGTCATCAACAATGTTTTAGTGAAGAGCTGGGTAAGAGATCTGGATGAGCATGGGAAGCAGGAGGTGGAAAACCTGTGCATGCTGCCGTTCATCCACCATCATTTGGCGCTGATGCCCGATGCCCACGGCGGAAAGGGGATGCCAATCGGTGGTGTGCTTGCCACAAAAGGGGTGGTAGTGCCCAATGCTGTGGGGGTGGACATAGGGTGCGGAATGTGTGCCGTGAAGACCAATCTGAAAGTAGCAGAGATCGAAGAGGTGGTGCTGCGCAAGAAGATACTGAGAGGGATACGCAAGCAGATACCTTTAGGACGCGCCCACCATAAGCAAAAGCAGGAGGAGAAGTATATATGCCTCAGGGATTTGACACGGATTCCATGAGTGTGGTGTCGCGCGAACTCTCATCGGCTATGAAGCAGGTGGGGACGCTGGGCGGTGGCAACCACTTCATAGAGCTTCAGCGCGACGACGAAGGGTGGTTGTGGATAATGATTCACTCAGGGTCGCGCAACCTGGGCAAGCAGGTGGGTGACTATTACAATGAAAAGGCGGATGCGCTGAACCGTCGCTGGTTCTCGTCAGTTCCCAAGGAGATAAATCTGCCCTTCCTGCCACTGCGCACAGAGGAGTTCGGCAAATACTGGGCGGAGATGGAGTACTGCGTGGCATTCGCTCTGTGCAACCGCTCGCTGATGATGGAGCGTATATGCCAGGTGATAGGGGACGCTGTGGCCGGAGCTGAGTTTGACCCGATGATAAACATAGCCCACAATTATGCCCAGTGGGAGAATCATTACGGGGAGAATTGCATAGTTCACCGCAAGGGGGCGACTTCGGCCCGCGAAGGAGAGGTAGGGATTATCCCCGGTTCACAGGGCACTTGCTCATACATCACGGAGGGACTCGGCAACGAGGAGTCGTTCATGTCGTGCTCGCACGGCGCGGGACGCAGGCTTTCGCGCACGGCAGCAAGGGCGGAGCTCTCGTTGGAGGAGGAGGTAGCCCGACTGGAAAAGGCCGGAGTGATCCATGCCATACGCTATAAGGAGGATTTGGATGAAGCCGCGGGTGCCTATAAGAATATTGACGAGGTGATGGCGGCACAGGCTGATCTGGTGCGCATCAGGACCCGCCTCAGCCCGGTGGCGGTGATAAAGGGCTAAGGAACTGTTTAAAATTCATTTCACTTTGCTTTTGAGAGTCTTATCGTTGTCATTTTGCTCGTTCTTCAGTCATGTAGCTACAGCTACACTCCTTTATCACAAACAAAATGCCATTCGATAATACTTATCAAAATCTGCATCAAATAAATTTAAACAGTTTCTAAGAAAACACACTCTGAAAAAAATATTTTGCCAATTTCAGAATAATAGTTAATTTTGCGCCACGTTTTGGTTCGCGGCGACGCGATTAATAGGGAATCCGGTGAGAATCCGGAACAGACCCGCTACTGTAATTCCTACCACAACTCACCGGCAAGATGCCACTGTCGACAACGATGGGAAGGTGCCGATGAGCAGGATAAGTCAGGAGACCTGCCAAACGGATTTTATTTCAATAATCTCGAGGATTAGATTTTGAAGTGAGGAGAATTAACATTGACATAAGATCCAATTTGTCGGGATGCCTTAGAGGAACAACATCCGGCATCGAATACGGTAGCTACGGCATATTGTCGCGGTTACTGTGTCGTGTCATGAGGATCGGCGTGTTAAATCTTCCGGTATCAAATCTTTTCCCCCTTAAAACAGCATTATCTAATTATGGAATGTTCAAGGAGCGGAAAGGAATTCATGAATGAGTTTCTTGATAACGAACGAGGGGACAACCGGTTGGAGTGGGATGGAGGCATGACTACGTGTTTCTCTCAACAATTTAATGGGTGCCACGGCACAAACACACTTTAAGATAATTCGGGAAGGCCGATAAGGCCATTCCGGCACTGATTGTTTGCCCGTAAGGGTTTCATGTGCCGTAGAAAAATAACTGCGATTTGCATTAATCCAAAGCACGAGTATAAAATGTTCCGTAAAGTTTTCAGTTTAATCCATAAGATTCTTGGAATCCCTCTTTCCATTATTTTTGTATTGTGGTTTTTATCAGGGTTTGCGATGATATGGTACTCATTTCCTCGAGCAAAGCAGCCTGTCCCGACTGATGCCCTGTCGGCGGAGATTCTACCTATGGACACGCTTCTAAGCATAATGCCTGACAGTGGATCGATACGTTCACTGTCGGTGTATCGGAAATATGGCCGGGATGTGATGAAGCTCTCCACCAATGACTCTACCATTGAGGTATATGCCAATAACCTGGAGCCGGTGCCGGCTTTTTCGGAAGAATTCCGAGAGGTGGTTGTGAACAACTGGTGTGATGCCAGGATAGCCCGGATTGACACTCTTGAAGCTGTAGACCAGTGGATTCCATTTGAACGATGGAATGATAAGATGCCTATTTTTAAGTATTATTTTGATGATAAGGAGGGACATCAGTTATACATGACTACAGAGGGGGACGTGGTACAGTTTACTACGGCAAAGGATCGCCGGTTGGCATGGTTGGCGGGTATTCCGCATTGGCTATACTTCACGCCCTTGCGCAAGCACCAGGAGTTGTGGACCGACGTGGTTGTGTGGTCAGCCCTGCTCGGATGTGTCATGTGCCTGTCGGGCATAATTGTTGCTATTATGGTGTGGTGGCACCAACGTAAGGTTTATGGTCTGTGGCATTGCCCATACCGTAAACCTTGGTGGCGATGGCATTTTATTCTTGGTATGCTGTTCGGGTGGTGTGCAATCACATTCTCATTCAGCGGATATATGTCGATGGGCGGAATGCCATCGTTCCTGAAAAAAGAAAAGCAGGAGCAGAAAGATCCTGACTCCAAAAACCGAGATCAGCGTAAGCGTGACCGACGTCGTGGAGGGCGCGGCAGGATGGTGGTCAATCCAGACCGGTATCTCCTGCCGATTGCAAAAGTTGTGGCCGAAGGAGGTGATTCGATAGTGAGCATACAGTGGGCTTCATGGAATGATCATCCCTATTATCAGGTAGCTTACCATAACTCGCGACGCAATATCGACGCTTCGGTCGCTGGTAATATCCAGGACTTTAAGCTCTCGGCCGAAATGGTTGAGCGAGATGCCCGTAAACAGTTTCATGACAGTGTGGGCATAACAGTGTCATATATATCAGAATACGATGATGATTATTACGGCCGGGATAAGGATAGGAACCCTCTGCCTGTGTACAAGGTGGTGGCAGATGATTATATGAATACTGTGATATATTACGATCCATTAACCTTGTCCACTCATCGTGTTGATGATGATGGCCGGAGCCGGAGGTTTCTGTACAAGGGCCTACATGCACTTCACATAAAGGCTCTTACGGATCATCCGACTGTGTGGTATGTCGTAATGTTTATTCTTCTGACCGGAGGAAGCATGCTTTCGGTGACAGGCCTTGTACTTGCGTTGCAATGGCTGTGGAGAACTGTGAGACGGCTTAGACGCGAATAATATATACCAAATATACCAATCATTGTTTTTTACTACTTAATTTTCAAATGAAAGTCAGATTTGTATTGCCCGCCCTAACGGCGGTGGCGATTGTCGTCCCATGCCGGGCCGACAGCCTTGATGCCATGTCGGATACCATTTCGCTTGGAGAAGTGGTCACAACAGTGTCAAATGTCAAACCACTACAGGAACATTCAGTAGGACTGCTGGGGATAGATATGCCTCTAAAATATCTACCTATGACCGTCAGCCGTATTGATGAAAAGACATTGGGGAGAAAACATATCGTGAACATGGAAGATGCCGTGAAGTTTCTCCCCGGAGTAGTGATGTCGGGAAATCAGTTGGGCCAGTTCCAGCGTTTCAGCATCCGCGGATCAAATGACGTAGGTATCGCCTACGATGGTGTGAGAGATGAGCGAGTGTGGAATACTGTTCCCTACGGCGATCTCTCGGGAGTTGAATCGATCGAGGTCATCAAAGGTCCGGCATCGGTACTTGCCGGCCATTCAGTGATGGGCGGTGTTATAAATATTATCCGCAAGAAACCGACAGATAAATTCACGGCCAACGGAAGTGTGAGCTATGGAAGCTGGAAGCAGAAGGATGCCTCATTCGGATTCGGCGGTAAGCTTATCGGACCGGTGCATTACCGTGCGCATGTCTATACAAGCAACGGCGACGGATATCGCATGGTGAATGCCAACCGACTGTCGGGATTATTCGCGCTCAGTTCGCAGATAGGAAATCATGGCTATTGGGAAGCAAGCATCAACGGTGCAGATGATTCATATACAACAGATATAGGTGGTGCTCCCACAATGCCGGCAGACATCTATTATGCGGGTACCGACAAGATCTATCTCCCAAGCGGATCCAGAAATCCTCTATGCAATTATGAGTCAGTCTATAACGACATAGCCAATAACCGTATGCGCAGACGCCTGATGGAGGTGGCTACAACTTATACTCATACGTTTAACGAGAAATTCAAACTGCGGGAGCATATTTCGTACAGCCATAGTGATCTGGACTATTGCTGCGTAGAGGGATTGACTTATGTAACATCCACCGAACCCGGTGATTACAAATATCAGTACACCCGTAGCGGAAAGACGTATTACACTAACCTGGATGAACTTAAGAGCGGGACTCCTCTGAATTTCAATCCGGATCATAAGACGCTGAGTAATACTCTTGAGCTGACAGGATCCATTGACGGATGGTATGGAATAAATCATAAATATAAGGCCGGATGGGTTGCCACATATTTTGATTTCGTGCAATATAACGGCTATGCCAACGAAGATGTGTGGGGACCGGGCAAGAATGAGATTATTCCGGTAGAGGATCCTCATTACGTGCGGGACTGGTGGGACTGCAAGGTATCGGCCGCCAATATCTCACGCAACTTCAACAATGGATTTTATGTGACAGATGTAGTAGATGTAAATGAGCATTGGAAAGGTATGCTCAGCTTACGTTTCGACACCTATACTTACCGCAGGGCCACCGCCCAAACTCCTGACGGCACACAACATTATGACAAAGCAACCCGCACGGACTGGAACAAGGTTTCGACAAGCGCGTTGACCTACCGAGCAGGAGTGGTGTATCTACCGATTCCGTCAGTGTCGATATATGCTTCAGCCGCCTCCTTCTTTAAGCCTTACAATACGTTCTATAATGCCAACTATATATATTATGACCGAAACGGCAAGGAGTTCATGCCCGACATGGATGGCGGTGAAGTGTATCGTCCGGAACGTGGCGATCAGTTTGAAGTAGGAGTGCGCTATGAGCACCGCCTGTTTGATTTTAATGCGAGTGCGTTTCTCATCAAGAAGAGAAATGTGGTGATGAATCTTGGCAAAATGCCGGTAGATGTGGATGGTGAACAGGTCGAGAAGACGGTGCAGGCTCAAGTGGGCCAATATGATTCCCGTGGCTTCGATATGGATGTGACAATCCATCCATGGTCAACCCTTAAGGTGACCGGTGGTGTAGGATGGTCGGACTACCGTCGCAGGGCCAGCAATATGGATTGGGCAGTAGGCTTGCCGTGGGTGACTCTTGATGAGAATGGCCAGATAAATCTTCGAGCAACAGGCGTGCCCCGAACAACATTCTATCTATATGCCGATTACACTGTCCCCAGAGGAGTGTTGAAGGATCTATCAGTTCATCTTAGCGGTAACTACACCGATAAAATATATAGCAGTGTTGTAAATAATGTATATGATCCAGCCCGATTTATAGTGGATGGAGGTGTTTATTATACCATCAAGTCTCATGTGACACTTTCGGTGGTGGTGAATAATATATTCAACAAGCATTATTTTATCTCAGCGACAAAACTTGGTAAACCACGAAATTTCATGGCAACAGTGTCATATAATTTCTAAGGAAAGCGTTCCTGAGAGTAAAAAACTACGTGAAGAAATCCCCGGATAAGGATATGACTTATCCGGGGATTGATATTATAACACTGTTAATGGGTGATTGGCCATATAATTCTGAAATAAGTTGTCGGTGAAGGAAAAATGTCTTATCTTTGCGCCACGTTTTGGTTCGCGGCGACGCGATTAATAGGGAATCCGGTGAGAATCCGGAACAGACCCGCTACTGTAATTCCTACCACAACTCACCGGCAAGATGCCACTGTCGACAACGATGGGAAGGCGCCGATGAGCAGGATAAGTCAGGAGACCTGCCAAGACAACATATTAGTTTTGTAGTTTTCGGGTTATATTACCACAAAACAACCGTTGGATCTCCAGTAGTATGAGGGATCGCGTATGGTTTGCTGTGTGATATTGCCTCAGTTCTAAACTTTAGCAGCAAACCGAGATGAGGCATTGCTTCCTATTATTTCTGATTCTTCTCGGCCACCTGTACATACAGGCGGCCGTTCCTACGTACAAACTGAGTGGAAATGTGGCTGACCGGTCGGGTGAGTCCATCCCGTATGCGACGATAACTATTGGCAACGGCAAGGTGCCCGTAATGAGTGATGCCGAGGGGGTGTTTGAACTGAAGCTACCGGCCGGGGATTACAAGGGGGTTGCGACAGCAACAGGGTATAAACCGGCAACGTTTGAGGTAAAGCTCACGCAGGACAGATCCATCAAGATAGTTCTTGATGAGGATGCTGTGGCGCTCAAGGGGGTGAGCGTGTATGGGAAAAGCACGGCCAAGCGACTTGAGGACGGCGCATTCTCGGTGAATGCCGTGGAGATCTCACCCAATCTCAACAAGATGGTGACGCTTAATGATATAGTTGACCGTACAGCAGGAGTGAAAGTGCGCAGAGAGGGTGGAGCCGGCTCCGATTTCGATCTGACCATCAACGGAATGTCGGGCAACTCGATAAGGTATTTTATTGACGGAGTGCCGTTGGAAAGCAAAGGATCGGGACTCACATTGGATAATGTTCCGCTCAATATGGTGGAACGGGTGGAGCTATATAAGGGCGTGGTGCCATCGTATCTCAGCTCGGATGCCTTGGGCGGAGCTGTGAATATCGTGACCAAAAAGAAGCGCCAGAATTATCTGGATGTTTCATACGGCATAGGTTCGTTCAGCACTCACACCGGAGAAATATCAGGACAGTATTATATTCCCGGCACATCGGTGGCCATACGTCCGACGTTCAGCGTAAATTACTCCAAGAACGACTACAAGATGAAGGGAGTGGAAGTGTGGAGCGAAGAGGAGGATAAATACATCTTTACCGACAAACGACGGTTTCATGACGACTATCGTTCCCTGTTCGGACAGATAGAGGCGGGAGTAACCGACGTGAAGTGGGCCGACCAATTCTTTGTGGGATTCTCATACAATAAGCTCGACAAGGATATACAGACCGGAGCGATGCAGAACAAGGTGTATGGCGAGGCCAGCAGGAACTCCCATTCATATAACGTATCGGCCCGATACAGTAAGAGATGGGATAAGATATCCACCAGGATGAATCTGTCGCATACTTGGGATCATAGCGAGACGGTGGACACGGCGTTCCGCAAGTATTCGTGGGACGGGACATGGATGCCGTCGTCGGGTAACGAGCTAAATAACAAATCGAGAACAATCAGGGTGTATAAACGGCCACTCACGATTGTGAATGCAGGAGTGGACTATGAACTGAACGAGCATCATACGTTTGCGCTGAATTATATGCTTAACCGCCGAGGCAATGACCGCCATGATGAAATAGACCAGTACTTCGAGCCGTCAAATGATGTGGTGACAAAGCATATAGTGTCGGCAACATATTCGCAATCGTTCTTCAACCAGCGGTGGCAGACATCCTATTTCATAAAGGATTATATCAATACGCTCTCCATAAAGCAGAGCGATGACATTACAATAACCGGCTCGGACAAGATCGACGCCGAGTCGACCAAAAGTTATTGGGGAGCAGGCGTGGGAAGCCGTTATATATTCTGTGATCCTGTGGCAGTAAAAGCATCCTATGAACATAGTGTGAGACTTCCGTTATCGAGGGAGCTGCTTGGCAACGGGACCACGGTATATCCCAATCTTACTCTCAGCCCTGAGACAAGCAACAATTACAATGCGGGGGTGTTCGGAACATGGTTTTTCGGAGAAGGCATGCATCAGTTAAGCTATGAGGTGAACGGCTTTATCCGTCATGTGCAGAACTATATCCGCGCCACGGTGTCGGAGCGCGAGGGGATGATGCAGTATGTCAACGAGCCGGCAATAGATGTGAAGGGATTTGATTTTGAGTTGTCGTATTTCTGGCGCAACCGGTTTCAGGTCTCGGTAAACGGAAGTTGGAGCGACGCACGCGACCTGAAAAAGTATAAGAGCGACGGTAATCCATCGGCAACGTACAAGAACCGTGTGCCAAACAGACCATGGATGTTCGGCAACGTGGAAGCATCCTACACATTCCGTAATCTGCTTGATAAGACGGATGTACTGAGGCTGGGGGCGGCGTATCAGTATATACACTGGTATTATCTTAACTGGGAGGCCTTCGGGGCAGCCTCGACCAAAGCTAAAATCCCGACACAGAATATCACAGACGTGTCATTGACATATTCGTGGCATAGCGACCGATATAATGTGTCGCTTGAGTGCAACAATATCTTCGACAGGCTCGCATATGATAATTATATGCTTCAGAAGCCGGGACGGAGTTTTGCCGCCAAGTTCAGACTTTTCATAAACTAACCATAATATCTAACATCAACCAACAATGAGAAAAGTAAAATTTCTTCTCTCGTCCTTCATGGCGCTCTTTCTTGCTTTCGGCATGACAAGTTGCTCGGACGATGATGAACCTAACGTACCCGAGGATCCCTCCATTATCCAGGATTATCATTTTGACCTGTGGGTTGCTCTCGACCGTCACGGAGGCATGGGCCGCGACGTGAAGACTCTTGTGCGCAGTGTAAACTCACTCGAAGCTGACCAACCGGAAATCACATTCCAAGGAGTAGGTACCGAGGTCAACTCGAGACTCTCGCTGGAGACAATACTCAAGGGCGCCTACTATTATCAGGTGCCGGTGTCGGGTGACCGCTTCGCCAAGTATAAGATCACCAATAATCAGATCGAGGTCATAAAGGAACGCCGTTTCCAGACAAATACCTTCGCGACCCGTAAGTACACCCACGCATGGATAGATGATAAAACTCTCCTGATCATGGCAGCCAATGGTGATGCCACCAAAATCATCTGGACCAAACTCAACGCTGATGACATGACTATAATCTCGGAGGGTACGCTCGGTCTCACCATGCCTGAGGGTGCGGAGATATACACCACATCGGGTATCCTTACCTACCGTAAATCGGACAACAAACTGTTCTACTTCTACTATGCCAAGAAAGGCGGTGCACGTGGCAAGCGCGTGACTCCGATGATGACAGCCGTGATCGATCCCTCGACAATGAATGTGGAAAGCGCAACTCCCTGCTTCCTTGACTGCGAGATGGTGGGTACAGCTTACGGAGAACTGCTCCAGACCACAACTATCATTGACGACAACAATAACCTGTATATCGCATGTGTGACCGATGATGCAGATGGCACCGAGCACAGCCATCTGCTGAAGATTCCGGCCGGGCAGACCACATTTGATAAGAACTATGACGGCTTCAAGGTGGACGGCAAGCTGATTTCAGTGATGTATGTAGGTGGCAACAAGGCCGTAGGATATGCCCGTGACGACCAGTATGGTACCGGCATTGATTCTTTCAGCCATTACTATGCCTTGCTTGACCTGAATGCGGCCACAAGCTCACCTATAAAGTATAATGGCGAGCGACTGGCTTACAGCAGCGGCCGTTTCTCTTCGCGAATGGCATATGTCAACCACAAAGCCTATATCGGAGTAGATGCAGAGGGCAAGAAACCTCAGATATACATTTATGATGTTCAGACCGGGCAGACCTCTCTCGGCGCGACAATGGCTTCCGGCTACTATTTTGAGCAGATCAGAGTAGTGGAGGACGTGAAATAAGTAATACCTCAGTATAAATTATTATTCTCCCGGGACAAGTCAGTGTCCCGGGGGATTTCTCCTTTTAACTATCATGAAAAGAATCATATCGTTACTCTTTGCCTTAGCTTGCATAATGAATATTTCGGCTCAGGACTTAAGTAAACTCCCGGGGAACAAGACAGCCATATTGATGGTGCATTTCGGGACAACATTCGATGACACACGTGCACTCACGATAGATGCAATAAATGAAAAGGTCCGCCAGAAATTTCCTGATATAAAGGTGGAGGAAGCCTATACGTCACGCATAATTATAAACCGGATGAAAAAGAGGGGTGTTTCCAAACCCACGCCTCAGGAAGCTCTGCTCCGCTTGGCTGCCGACGGATACACACACGTGGTGGTGCAAAGCACAAATGTGATAGACGGAATAGAGGCTGAGGTGCTCAGGGGTGAGGCCAAGCTGATGGCTCCCTTCTTTAAGGAGATCAGAGTGGGCCGTCCGTTGCTGTATTCAGTAGAGGATTGTGAAAAAGTTGCCGGGATACTTTCAGCCCGATACAATAAAGCCACCGAGAAGAAAGGTGCAGTGGTATTGATAGGGCATGGAACATCCACACCGGCAAATGCCATATACTCACAGATGGATTATATGTTCACCGCCAATGGAAATCCGGCATTTCATGTGGCCACGGTTGAAGGGTATCCGACATATGAGACTACTTTAGCCAGACTGAAAGCCGACAAGAACAAATCGGTCACTCTCGTGCCGTTCATGTTTGTGGCCGGAGACCATGCCCGTAATGATATAGACGGCGAATGGCGTGAAGAGTTTGAGAAAGCAGGATTCACAGTGTCAACCGTCATGGAAGGGTTAGGCCAGGTATCGGAAATCCAGGATATATATATCGAGCATCTCAAGGAAGCCTTGGAAGCTCCGGTCACAGACGCCGCGAAGCAGAAAGCGTCGGCTATAAGTGAATCTTAGAGTGTGTTAACACACTAAATGTTATATATTAAGGAATCCAACCACACTCTTAAGAAACTGTATAAGTGATGTCAAGAGTCAGGAAATTAATACCGGCAATAATACTAATATTGGCTGTCGGATGCGGTGTATATGCAGTGTACAACACATGGTTCCGCCCGACAAGGATACTGGTAGTGAATCCACTTCCGGCACAGGCGGCTGAGATAGTTCTCAATAATGACAGCCGGCATATTGATGTGGAGTGTGCATCAATGGAAGAAGCGGGCGGTTTCGAGGATTATGATGCCGTGCTGATGTACGGACGTGGCCTGTATCTTGACTCTGTGCAGTTACAATCACTTGACAAAGCGGCACAGAAGGGGGTGGCGATATTCACCAACACGCTGCGCAATTTCAGTTTTGTAGTCAACCACAATCTCGATTCTGTCCAGACGGATGTACTGCAACGCTACTTCTCAAATCCTTGCCGTGACAATTACCGCAATCTGTTGCGATACGTGCGAAGCATAGCCACACCCCGACTGATGGGTGATAACGGTTATGATATGCCCAAGGATATGCCTTCCGACATGTATTATCATCTTGAGGCCGGGAAGTATTTTAAAAAGCATGAGGAGCTTACGGAATATCTGAAAAAGAAAGGTCTTTATAATCCTGACGGGAAGCGAGTGGCTTTTGCATCGGGAGTGACATTCCCAGTCGAGAACAACCGCGCGCATATCGACACACTTATCTCACGATTGACCCAAAAGGGTTATAACGTGTATCCATTGACGGCTACAGGACGCCAGCGTGCACGGATGATCAGATCACTTGAACCGGATGCAATAGTGTATCTGCCCATGGGTCGGCTGGGGAACGACTCGCTCATTAATTGGGCGTATGACAATCAGATTCCATTGTTCATGCCATTCCCGCTCATACAGCCCCGCGAGGAATGGCTTGATGTGAATAAACCGATGGGAGGGGGGACACTTAATGCGAGAATCGTGGTGCCCGAGATCGATGGCGGGATGGCCCCGCTGTGCATATCCACTCAGAATCCTAATGAGGAGGGATTTCTGCTATATACCCCCGAAAAGGAAAGAGTGGATGCGTTCATGGAGCAATTTGACCGATTCATGACGCTGAAGAGCAAGCCTAATTCGGACAAAAAGATAGCGATAGGGTATTTTAAAACACCCGGAAAGGATGCGCTTCTTGCGTCGGGAATGGAGGTAGTGCCGTCGCTTTACAATTTCCTGCGCCGACTGAAAGCGGAAGGATATGATGTCGAAGGGTTGCCAGGCACAATCAGTGAGTTTGAACGGCAGATAATGGAGCAAGGCAGTGTGATGGGATCATACGCACCGTCGGCTCAGGAGCATTTCATGGATGAATGTAATCCGCTGTGGATCGATGCCGGGGAGTATGAGAAATGGGCCAAGGCGGTGTTGTTGCCCGAGAAATATGCCGAGGTGGAACAGCGTTACGGGAAAGCTCCAGGCAATCTGCTTGCGAGAGGTGACAGCATGGCTGTCGCGGCAGTTCAGTATGGCAACATATTTATATTCCCGCAACCCCGATCGGCATTGGGGGATGATGACTTCAAGCTCGTGCACGGCGCGGAAGTGGTGCCTCCACATTCATATCTCGCGCCTTACCTGTATATGCAGAAGGAGTTTGATGCAGATGCGCTGATACATTTCGGCACTCACGGCAACCTTGAGTTTACCCCAGGCAAAAATGCCGGACTATCACAGGCCGACTGGGCAGAAGTGCTGATAGGCAATCGTCCACACTTCTATTTCTATACTACCGGCAATGTGGGAGAAGCGATCATTGCAAAAAGACGTAGCCACGCGGTGATGGTGACACATCTTACCCCACCATATGTTGAAAGCGGTATGCGTCAAAAATATGCGAGCCTGATAGAAGAATTGCACGAAGGGATAGCCAATCCTGCAAGAAATACCTCAGCTCTTAAAAACAGAATCATACAATATGGTTTCCACAAGGATCTGGGTCTTGATTCCGTTGCCGGAGGGACTTACACAGCCGATGAGCTGAAAAAAGTGGATACATTTGTCGAGGAGCTCGCCAATGAAAAAATTACAGGAGCATACTACGTGATGGGCCAGCCATACTCCGACGCAGAGATGCTCACAAGCGTAATCGCCATAGCCGCCGATCCGTTGGCTTACAGCCGGGCTAAGGCAGACCATGAAAGAGGGAAAATATCAAAGGAGGAGTTGCAGGACTTCTCGTTTATCTCGCATAATTATCTGCCACGAGCAAAAAATGATATCACGGCCGTAATGTCGGGCCGGAAGGATGCTTCCGGAGAGTTGGCTGACGCTATTAAATACCGGCGTTTACTCTTGGAATCAGCAGGGGCAGAGATTGATGCAATGGTGGGAGCACTGAGCGGAGTGCCGGTGAGACCGGCACCCGGTGGAGATCCTGTGTTAAACCCAAATGTACTACCGATGGGGCGCAATATGTTCAGCATAAATGCTGAGGCAACTCCCGGGCCGAAGGCTTGGAATGACGGAGTGGCTCTGGCGGAACAATCATTGAAGAATTATCATGCAAAGCACGGGGAATATCCGCGCAAGATAAGTTATACATTCTGGGCCGGGGAATTCATCTCATCGCAAGGAGCCACGGTGGCCCAGGCATTAAGAATGCTTGGAGTTGAGCCGGTGCGTGATGAGCAAGGGCGTGTCATGGATTTGAAACTGACTCCAAGTGCCGAGCTCGGCAGACCTCGCATCAATATAATGGTCCAGGTATCGGGTCAATTGCGCGATATCGCCGGATCACGGTTGAAGATGCTGACTGATGCGGTGACTCTCGCGGCAAACAGCAAGGATGATATCTACCCTAATTTTGTGGCTGAAGGATCGCTCACCCAGGAAAAGGAGCTTGTAGAAAAGGGGGAATCGCCTCAGCGGGCACGTGAACTCTCCAATATGAGAGTGTTCGGGCCTGTCAATTCAGGTTACAGCACCGGTATGTTGCGCTACACCGAAAGCTCGGGGGAGTGGGATGACCGCCAGGAGCTCGTGGACGGTTATCTCAATAATATGTGTGCCATGTATGGCGACGATGATCATTGGGGAGCGATGGACAAGAACCTGTTCAAGGCGGCCATCTCAAATACCGATATGATAGTGCAACCGCGCCAAAGCAATACATGGGGGCCCATATCACTTGACCACGTGTATGAATTCACCGGAGCCCTCTCCCTCGCGGCAACATCAATTAACGGCAAGGAGCCGGATGCCGTCATGGCAGATTACCGCAACATGTATGTGCCACGCTTGCAGGACACGAAGGAGGCTGTAGCCGTAGAGACACGGGCCACTATCCTGAATCCGGAATATATAAAGCAACGCATGAAAGGGGAAGCAACCACAGCCCAAATGTTTGGAGAGATATTCCGAAATATATTCGGCTGGAGCGCCACACGTCCGAGCGCCCTTTCCGATAATATCTATGATGATCTATATGATGTATATGTCAAGGATATAAATGGATTGGGAATAGAGGAGTATTTCGAGCGGGTGAATCCCGCAGCAATGCAGGAGATGACGGCAACCATGCTTGAGAGTGCCCGCAAAGGATTTTGGCAAGCCGATGATGAGCAGGTGAACGCCACTGCTGAACTTCATGCCCGACTTACGGAACGGCATGGTGCGCCATGCACGGAATTCGTATGCGCTAATGCAAAACTCCAGGAGTTTACAGCGTCGCGACTTGATAAAAATAAGGCTGACAGGTATATTGAAAATATCTCAAAGGCAACGGCCCAGAGGGGGGATGCCAAAGTGCTGAAAGAGGAGCGGTACAGCGGGATGTCGGCAATGACATCAGAGAGATCCTCCTATATCGTGACAGCCGGTTGTGTACTTGTGCTTTTGATAGCGATATTCGCAATAGCCACTAAAAGAAGGAGGAGGAAAAGCGCATGATGGCCATAATGATTGTCCCGGGAATTGTAATAGTCCTGACTGGTATGGTGAAGATGGCACTGATGCCCCGGGAAGTGGCGCTGGTGTGGGGAATTGTATGGGCTGTTGTCACATACACGATAACCATGTGGGTGACCGGTCTTTCGATGCCTGAGGTTCTCGGTTATCTTGGAGACAAGAATATCCTTGTGATGGGATTCATCGAGATTCTCGTTTTCATGGCTTATCTATTTTACAATGGCAGGGGTAAAAAAGTATTGATGTTCTATCCGGGGCTGATGCTCGGATATCCGGTAGCCCTACTGTCGTTGGGCATGAGCCGAATGGTCGCAGGGCTTGACTTCATGGCAGTGAGCTTTATCGCGGCAAGTGTGACGGCTGTCGCTTTAACCGGAGGCGTTTCAGTGCTAAGATGGATGAAATGCGATAGAATGTGGCTCTACACATTATCACTGATAAGTCTACTCGTTTATATCATAATTTACGGTACAGTATGAATATAATTTCCGACATATTATTCATTATATCCAACGGACTCCTTATTCCGGTGGTGTTGATGCTGCTGTTTTTGCTCATAAAAGCCATATTGACAGCGATAGGATTCTATAACGAATACATGACGCAACGACGGCTGATGGCAAGTCTACAACAGTTGGTGGAGAATTACGGGCAGAAACGGCTCGTGGAGACCCAATCGGAATGGAACGGGATGGATAGCTCGCCGGTAGTCAAGTGCTTTTGCGACATGATGAAGCACAGGGATGACCGCGTGTACTGCGAACATTCGTTGGCTGACTTTCAGGTGGATGTGCAAAAGGAGCTTTCCAAGAATAGAATCCTTATAAAGTTCGGGCCTATGCTCGGACTTATGGGTACGCTTATCCCTATGGGCCCGGCACTGGTAGGACTTGCTACAGGAGACATTGCCTCAATGGCATATAATATGCAGGTGGCATTTGCGACTACCGTAGTGGGTATGCTTGTCGCCGGCATAGGATTGGCCACCTTGCAGGTGAGGCAACGTTTCTATGCGCGTTCACTGAACGCTTTAGAGTTCATATTCCATAAATTGACCGACCGATGAAGCATAATCCAATACTGACAGAGCCTGATGAGGGGGATAATCCCATGGGCATGTTGACCAATCTGTTTGACGTGGCGATGGTTTTTGCTGTGGCATTGATGGTCGCTGTGGTCACGCATTTCAATATGAGTGAGATTTTCTCGAAGGAGGATTTTACCATAGTGAAGAATCCAGGTGCCGATAATATGGAGATAATAACAAAAGAGGGAAACGAGGTGAAGAAATACACTCCGTCCGATTCCGAGACTCCGACATCCGGATCAAAAGGACGAAGAGTAGGGACAGCCTACCAACTCGAGAATGGAGAAATAATATACATACCTGAAAACTGATGAAAATGAAGTTTTTGAAATATATACTACCTATCGCTTCGGTCATGATCGTTACAGGTTGTGGCGGGGGACACAGCGCAAGTAATTCAACAGAATCCACGTCGATTGTTGAAGATTCATTGAACATGATTCGGCCCACATATGCCCAGGGCTTCAAGGTGAGCTATCGGGGTGATGCAATACTCCTCGATATAAACGATCCGGAGAACAATGAGGCCGAGAAATTCCATTTCGTACTTACGGGTAAGGATTATGAGGGAGATTTACCCGAAGGATATACCCGTATCAATATTCCTATCGAGTCAGCAATCTGCATGACGTCACTTCAGCTATCCAACTTCCTTAAACTCGATATTCCTGAAAAGGTGGTGGGGATCACAAGCACACGACATCTGCATAACGAAAAGATGAACGAGCAACTGAAAGCCGGGACGACACACAAGATTGGTATCGAGGGGAATTTTGACAACGAAGTGATAATGGCCATCAATCCCGATGTGATATTCATATCACCGTTCAAGCGCGGAGGATATGATGCCATACGCAACGTGGACATTCCCATGATACCTCACTTGGGATATAAGGAACTTTCCCCGTTAGGACAAGCAGAATGGATAAAAGTGATAGGATTGCTCACGGGAAAAACGGTTGAAGCCAATCAGCAATTTGCCGGGATAGAGAAGCGTTACAACGACCTAAAGGCAATGGTCGACACTGTGGCCCACCGTCCCACGGTGTTCAGCGGAGAGATGCGGGGTGGAAACTGGTATGCTGTGGGAGGGAAGAGTTTTCTCGCCCAACTGTTCAGGGATGCCGGAGGAGATTATTTCCTGAAGGATAATAATGAATCGGGGGGCGTCACGCTTGACTATGAGACTGTGTACACCAATGCGGCCCATGCCGATTACTGGCGAATTGTAAACAGTTTCGACGGCGAATATAACTATAATGTGCTTAAAGAGCAGGATAATAGGTATACCGATTTTGACGCATGGAAGAATCAGGGCGTGATATACTGCAACATGAAAGAAGTGCCGTTCTATGAGAGAATGCCGGTTGAACCTGAAGTGGTGCTCTCAGACTTCATACATGTGTTCCACCCGGATATTCTTCCTGATCATAAGCCAAGTTATTATCATCTGTTGAAAAAATGAGCAAGAGCAGAACTGCTGTCCTGATGATAATGTTGGGATTCTCCATCATAGTATTCTTTATACTGAACCTGCTGTTAGGCTCGGTGAGCATCCCCATGGAGAGTATCATACAGATACTCATGGGGCAGAAGTGCGATAATATCATCTGGACAAATATCATATTGAAATCGCGATTGCCCCAATCGCTCACCGCGGCTATGGCCGGAGCAGGATTGGCAGTGAGCGGACTGCTGATGCAAACGGTGTTCCGCAACCCGCTGGCAGGGCCATCGGTGTTGGGAATCAGTTCGGGAGCAAGCCTCGGGGTGGCATGTGTGGTGTTGCTGTCGGGTAGTATCGGTGGCGTGGCGTTAAGTAAATTAGGTGTGATCGGTGAGGTGACCATAACACTGTCGGCTGTAATCGGAGCGTTGCTGATAATGGCCTTGATCGCCTTTGTGGCTCAGAAGGTGAGAGGAAATGTGACTCTGCTGATCATGGGAGTAATGATAGGGTATATAGCCAATGCGATTATCGGTGTGCTTAAATTTTTCAGCGCCGAGGAGGATATACGCGCATATGTGATATGGGGCCTGGGCAGCTTCTCGCGAGTGTCGGGCGGTCAGACGTCAGTATTCATCATTCTTATGTTAGTGCTGTTGCCCACCTCATTCTTTCTCATAAAGACTTTGAACCTGTTACTCTTAGGGGACGCCTATGCGAGAAACTTAGGTCTGAACATCAAGAGGGCTCGACTGCTCGTGATAGGTTGCTCGGGCATATTGGTGGCTGTAGTCACGGCCTATTGCGGGCCGGTGGTATTTCTCGGCCTTGCGGTGCCACACATATGCAGGGGATTGTTTCACACATCCAATCATGTGACCATCCTGCCGGCGTCGCTTCTGGGAGGTGCGTCATTGGCATTGTTGTGCAATCTAATAGCAAGAATGCCGGGATTTGAGGGCGCGTTGCCGGTAAATTCGGTGACAGCTTTAGTGGGAGCGCCTGTGGTGATGTGGGTATTGTTCAACAAACGTAAAAGCGAGGTGTGATGAACAGGAAAGAGACCATACGGGTGGTAGATCTCTCAACAGGCTATCACAATAAAAAAGAGACTACCGTCATAACGCGCAATATAAACGCCTCGTTGAATGACGGGGAACTGACCTGTCTGCTCGGCCCGAACGGAGCCGGGAAATCGACTCTACTGAAAACATTGACAGCATTTCTCCCTCCCGTAAAAGGTGAAATATATATCGGGAAGAAGCCTTTGGCACAGTATTCTGATTCGGAGTTAGCCAAGGTGATAGGTGTAGTGCTGACTGAGAAGCTCACCATAACCAATATGACGGTTGATGAACTTGTAGGTATGGGGCGAAGTCCATATACCGGATTCTGGGGGCACATGAGCGATTATGACCACAGGATTGTGGAAGATGCCATAGCCCTGGTGGGTATTCAAGGATTACGAGGGAGGATGGTTCAGACTCTTAGCGACGGAGAACGGCAGAAGGTGATGATAGCAAAGGCCCTCGCACAGGAGACTCCTATAATTTTTCTTGATGAGCCCACAGCTTTTCTTGATTATCCGAGCAAAGTGGAGATAATGCAGATTCTGCAACGGCTCGCCCGGGAGCAATCAAAGACCGTGTTCCTGTCGACACATGACCTTGAACTTGCGCTACAGATTGCCGATAAGGTGTGGCTGATAGATAAGGAGCATGGTGTGGCTATAGGAACACCTGAGGATCTGGCATTGAATGGCCAGATGAGCCGGTATTTTCACCGGGACGGTGTGGCATTTGACATCGAGAGCGGATTGTTCAGGATATGCCATAGGCTCGACAAGTCGGTGCGTCTTACAGGAGATGGCGTGGAATACAATATGGTGAAAAAAGCATTGACGCGAAGAGGTATTGCCATATCCTCGGACGACAGTATCCCTGTAGTTATCGAGGCCCGGCAGGATGGCATGACTGTGAATGGCCTTAAGGTGGGGTCGATAGAGGAATTGCTCGACAGAGTGACAACCGCCTTGAATATACAGATATAACAAAGAAATTACGATATGAAATCTAAAATAACAGTTATAGGTATCGGGCCCGGAAATGCCGGCGATATGACAACAGGAGCTATCGAGGCATTGAGGCGGGCAGATATCATTGTCGGCTACAAATATTATATTCCGTTCATCACCTCGTTCCTAAAACCGGATGCGACGATAGTGCAGAATGGAATGAAGCAGGAGCAGAAACGCATTGAAAAAGCATTTGAAATAGCGGAGTCCGGACAGGACGTGTGCGTGATAAGCTCAGGAGATTCAGGGATATACGGGATGGCACCGCTGGTGTATGAAATGCTTCGTGACCGTGAATCGGATATCGAGGTAGAGGTGATTCCCGGCATAAGTGCATTCCAGAAAGCGGCTTCGTTGCTTGGTGCACCTATGGGACATGATTTCTGTGTGATCTCGCTCAGCGACTTGATGACTCCATGGGCTGTTATCGAACGGAGAATCAAGGCGGCCGTGGATGCTGATTTTGTCACAGCGGTGTATAATCCTAAAAGCACAGGACGGTACTGGGAACTGTATCGGCTTAAAGAATTGTTTATGGCTGGCCGGTCGCATGAAACTCCGGTGGGATATGTGCGTCAGGCGGGACGAGATGAGCAACAGGTAACAGTGACCACTCTCAAGGAGTTTGACCCGGAGGAGGTGGATATGTTCACAGTTGTGATCATAGGCAATTCGCAATCATACTCATGGGGTGGACATATAACGACGCCCCGCGGGTATTACCGGGAAAACAGGGATGATGGAGCCACACCCGGTCAGTCGATCATGATAGAGAGTTTCCGCACAATAGAACGTGAAATGGCCAATCCGGATATTCCCCTCGATATGAAATGGCCTATGCTCCATGCCATACACACTACAGCCGATTTCGACATGGAGAATGTGGTCAAGGCTGATAGTGGTGCGATGGGACGTATATACAGCGCCTTGACCGAAGGAGGTGTCAGGACTATTGTTACTGATGTGACCATGGCCGCTTCGGGCATACGCAAGGGTGCTTTGGAAAGACTTGGCATAGAGGTGAAGTGCTATCTTAATGACCCTGCCACGATAGAGTTGGCAAAAGAGAAGGGGATAACCAGGACGCAAGCCGGAATCAGACTTGCGGTGGAGGAGCATCCTGACGCATTGTATGTGTTTGGCAATGCGCCTACTGCCCTGATGGAGCTATGCTCGTTGATAAGGCACCATAAAGCCACCCCTTGCGGTATAATTGCCGCACCGGTAGGATTTGTGCATGTATGTGAAAGCAAGCATATGGTCAAACCCTTTACCGATATCCCCAAAGTGATAGTCGAGGGGAGAAAGGGGGGTAGCAATCTTGCCGCAACATTGGTAAACGCAATCCTCTGCTGGCCGGATGCTCAACTTTTAAAACCCGGTAGAGATGTCTGAAAAAAAGTTTACTGTGATAGGTATTTCCGACAACCGCAACCAGTTTTTTGCGCCGGAAATACTTGAGATCATTGCCTCGGGATCGGTTTTCTCAGGAGGAAGGCGGCATCGTGAGATTGTATCATCGTTGCTTCCGGCGGATGCCGTATGGATTGACGTAACTGTGCCATTGGAAATGGTGTTTGAACGATATGCCGAGCACAAGGATGTTGTGGTGTTCGCATCGGGCGATCCGCTTTTCTACGGATATGCTACCACTCTGCGCCGGGAATTCCCCGATGCTGAGATAGAGGTGTATCCGGCGTTCAATTCGTTGCAGATGCTGGCACACAGGTTGCTTCTTCCTTACGCAGAAATGGTAAATGTGTCGGTCACCGGACGGCCATGGAAAGCATTGGATACGGCCCTGTTAGAGGACAGGGCGCTCATAGGGATTCTCACTGACCATAAAAAGGGTCCGGCTGAGATAGCCGAAAGGATGCTTTACTATGGTTATGACAATTACGTAATGTCCATAGGGGAATGTCTTGGCAACGAAATGGAGCGCATCACTACATTGCCGCTAAGGGAAGTGACGGGGAAATCATTTTCAAATCCCAACTGTGTGATAATCCGGATGACAGCGCCCCGTAAACGATTCTTCGGAATACCGGAAAGTGAATTTGCTCATCTCGATGGTCGCAGCAATATGATCACAAAGATGCCGGTGAGATTACTCACACTGTCAATGCTCGACCTTTATGGGCGTTCAGTGATGTGGGATGTGGGATTCTGTACAGGCTCAGTCTCGATAGAGGCAAAACTGCAGTTTCCGGAACTCGACGTTGTGGCGTTTGAGCGGAGATCGGAATCTAAAAGCCTTTTGGATGAGAATTGCCGGAGATTCGGTGTGCCCGGGATAAATGGAGTTATCGCTGATTTTATGGATTGCGACCCGGGTAGTTATCCTGCTCCTGACGCGGTGTTTATCGGCGGCCATGGCGGCCGGCTGGACGAGATGGTCGAGCGGATATACAGTGTGATCAACAAGGATGGTGTGATAGTATTCAATTCTGTGAGTCAGGAAAGTTGCCGGGCCTTCAAGAATGCTGTCGGCAAGTGTGGAGGAGTTATAGAATCGGAACACATCATGATTCTGGACAATCATAATCCCGTAACTATATTGAAAGCAAAATGAAATATATAATCTATATAAATGAAACCGGGCGCAGGCTTGGTGAAATAATTCAGAAGGAGGCCCCGGATTTTACGCTCATGAGTCAGAAAGATTTCATGACGATGGCCTCACAGGACACCGAGGCTATAATATTCATTGGCGCACTGGGGATATGTGTGAGAATGATTGCCCCGATGGTCAATGATAAGTATTCGGATCCTGCAGTGGTGTGCGTGGATAGCGCCGGACATAACGTTATCTCGGTGCTTTCAGGGCATGTGGGAGGTGCGAACCGCTTGTGTGAGGATGTGGCCCATATCATCGGGGCCAATCCTGTGATTACGACACAAAGTGATAATGCCGGATTGTGGGCTCTGGACACGATCGCGAAACGATTCGGATGGTATGCTGAAACGACACGTGCCGAAATGAATCAGGCGATCTCCACGCTCGTCAACGGGGAACCGGTAGGGTTGCTACTCGATATACGTGACCGTGGCACCGATTATATGGAAGCATCCTTGCCACATAACGTCACGCGGATTAGCGGTCAGGATGATTTTTCCAAATATAAACTTGTAATTGCAGTAACTCCATACATATACAGTTCAGCCAATCAGATCCTTTACTACCGTCCGCAAGTACTAAATATTGGTGTAGGGTGCCGACGCGATTGTAACACCGAGGGTGTGGCCGATCATATCGGGAATGAGTTGGTCAAAAACCGTATCAGCCCCTTGGCTCTAAAGTCAGTATCCACAATAGATCTGAAAAAGGATGAGCGCCTCATTGCGGAATTGGCAAAATGGCATAATATCCATGAATGTAATATATATAGTCCCGGCCAGTTAGAGGATATCACAGTTCCCAACCCCTCGGAAAAGGTGATGCAAGTGACAGGTGTGGCCGGAGTGGCCGAGAGCTGTGCAATCAAAGCATCGAACGGAGGGAACCTGATCTTAGAAAAACAGAAAGGGAAGATAAACGAAGATTCTGATTTCACGTTTGCAGTGGCTATTGATAAGAGTGCCACACGTGGAGGGCATATAGAGATTGTAGGAGCGGGGCCGGGCGACCCGGAACTCGTATCGGTGCGCGGAAAACTGTTCCTTCAGCAAGCCGATCTCATCCTATATGCGGGGAGCCTTGTGCCGAAAGAGTTGACACACTATGCCAAAGCCGGATGTGTGGTGAGAAGTTCCGCATCAATGAATCTGGAAGAACAATTCGCGCTGATGAAGGAATTCTACGACCGGGATAAGCTCGTGGTGCGTCTGCACACCGGTGATCCCTGCATATATGGGGCTATTCAGGAACAGATGGCTTTCTTCGACCGTTATGGCATGCGCTACCACATCACACCGGGGATATCATCATTCCAAGCGGCGGCAGCGGCATTAAGGTCGCAATTTACAATCCCTGAAAAGGTACAGACCATCATACTCACCCGAGGCGAGGGATGTACACCTATGCCGGAAAAGGAACAGCTACACAAATTAGCCGCCTCGCAGAGTACCATGTGTATCTATCTGAGCGCCGGCATTGTTGATGAAGTCCAGCGTGAACTACTCATGGCATATCCTCCCGAAACCCCTGTGGCCGCGTGCTATAAACTGACGTGGAAAGAGGAGAAGATATATCGTGGCGTACTCAAGGATCTTGCCCGCATTGTTCACGAAAACAACCTCACACTCACGACTCTTTTGGTAGTGGGTGAGGCTATTGATAACCGTGAGGGATTATCGAGACTGTATAGTGAGAGTTTCACTCATATGTTCCGGCAATGATACTTGTATTCGGCGGTACGACGGAAGGTCGCTTGGCAATAAAGACTCTTGATGAAGGGGAGGGGAAATACATTTACTCAACCTTAGGCAACAGTCAGCAGGTGGAATGTGGACATGGTGTCCACATTTCCGGCGCCATGACCGAGAGCGTGATGATGGACGTGTGCCGTGACAACGGAATCAGGCTTATTGTTGATGCCGCACATCCATTTGCCATCAATCTGCATCGTACCATTCATGCCGTCGCTCAGAAACTGGGATTACCGGTGATCCGGCTTGAACGCTCTTACCCAGAGATAAATAACCCGGGAATCATATGGTGTGACGACTATGAAAGTGCCGTCAACGCAATGGCAATGGCTAATGTGACGAGACTTTTAGCCCTTACAGGTGTACAGACCATCCCAAAGCTGAGAGGTTTTTGGGAGATACACGACACATGGTTCCGGGTTCTTGACAGGAATGAATCCGTCGAAAAGGCAGAGAAATTTGGCTTTCCCTTTGATCGGTTGTCATTCTATGAGGAAGGTGATACGGACAGGCTTATCGATGAGCTGAAGCCCGATGCCATAATCACCAAGGAGAGTGGCCGGAGTGGCGGGTTTGAAGAGAAGGTCACAACAGCTCTGGCGAAGAATGTGAAGGTATTCGTAGTGCGACGGCCGGAGTTGCCTGATTCGTTCATAACAGTGGATGGACGTCATGGCCTGCGCATGGCGGTTGAGCGCCATTTGCCTGAGTTTTATCCGTTGCACACAGGTTTTACGACCGGATCATGTGCCACAGCCGCGGCCAAGGCTGCATTATGGAGTCTTATCAAGGGGGAAACACCGGATGAAATCAGTTTCAGGATTCCCGAAGGTGAGACTATGAGAATGAAGATAGAAAGTGTGGAAGTCTCAGACTCCTCAGCTTCGGCAACGGTAATCAAGGATGCCGGAGATGATCCCGATGTGACAGATAAGAGCCGTATCACAGTGAATGTGGCTTTTGCCGATCATGAAGGTATCATTTTCAAAGGAGGAGCCGGAGTAGGGACAGTGACTCTGCCGGGTGTGGGCGTTGCTGTAGGAGAACCTGCCATCAACCCTGTTCCACGATCAATGATGGAGCGTGAACTCTCGGAATTATACTCCGGAGGAATTTATGTGACCGTGTCGGTTGAAGGTGGGGAGGAACTGGCTGTCAAGACATTTAATCCGCGCATCGGCGTGACGGGCGGAATATCAATAATCGGAACCACCGGGATAGTCAGGCCGTTCTCCCATGAGGCTTTTATTGAGGCGATCAGACGGGAAATGGAGGTGGCATTGGCGATAGGGTCACAACGTATAGTAGTAAATTCAGGAGGAAAAAGTGAGCGGTATATGAAGGGAATATACCCTGAGTTACCATCGCAAGCGTTCATCCATTATGGAAATGCTATAGGCGATACAATGCAATTGGCTGAGGACCTCAATGTCCCGAGACTGACTATTGGTTTGATGCTGGGCAAGGCCGTTAAACTTGCCGAGGGGCATCTCGACACACACAGTCATAAAATAACACTCAACCGGGCATTCCTAAGCCAAGTTGCCAGGGATAACAATTGTTCTGCCACTGCTTTGGAATTGATTGCAAAAATGAATATGTCGAGGGAGTTATGGAAGGGACTCCCCCTTGAGGATGCCTGTCGCTTTTTCCCTGCGTTGTTGAAGCTATGTTATAATCATTGTTCCCGCATATATCATGGCGAGTTCGAAGCTGTGTTGATTGATGATGACGGGATAATAAGATACAGGATATGAAATCAGCGTTTCTAATAGCAGCCACATCCTCGGGGTGTGGAAAGACCACATTATCGCTCGGCTTGATGCGTGCACTTGTCCGCACGGGGAAGCATGTGCGACCGTTCAAATGTGGGCCCGATTATATTGACACACAATTCCAGACTATAGCGGCTGATAACGAGGCGATCAATCTTGACTTGTTCATGGCTTCTGAGTCGCATGTGCGGTCCCTATTCGGTCATTATTCCTGTGAAGCAGACGTGAGTATCGTAGAGGGAGTGATGGGGATGTTTGACGGGTTTGATAAGATGAAGGGGAGTAGCGCCGATGTTGCACGTGTTCTTGATATACCGGTGATATTGCTCATAAATGCCGCCTCTACAGCTTATTCGGTAGCAGCCACTATTTTCGGATTCACACATTTCTGTCCCGACGTCAAAGTAGCAGGAGTGATATTCAATCGTGTTGCATCGGAGAATCATTATTCGTATCTGAGGAAAGCGTGTGAGGATGTCGGGGTAGAGTGTTTCGGCTATATAAGAAAGAATGAAAAGCTTCAGACACCATCACGACATCTGGGGCTAACATTATCTTCACGCCAAGAGATGAACCAGTTTATTGATCTTGCGGCCGATGAAGTTCAGAATACGGTGGAGATTGACCGATTATTGTCGTCAACCCGTTTGACAAATGTGCCGGAAGAATTATATCTACCCAAGCCTCATGATATTACTGTGGCCGTGGCACGCGACGAGGCATTCAGCTTTATCTATCCGGTCAATCTAAAGGCGTTTGGAGAAATCCGGTATTTCTCCCCCTTGCATGATGAGCATCTCCCGGAGGCTGATATGGTGTATCTCCCGGGGGGATATCCGGAACTTTATGCCGACAAACTCGCCTTGAATCATTCTCTAAAGCGTGAGATAAAGGAGTTTGCCGAGAGGGGAGGCCGGATTTTGGGAGAATGTGGCGGACTGATTTATCTATGTGATGAGATTGACGGATATGAGATGTGTGGAGTTTTCCCCTTGAAAGCAACTATGAAGGATAGTTCATTATCACTGGGATACCGGACGGTTAAATTTCCGGGTATCACATTAAGGGGCCACGAATTCCACTATTCCCATATCATCGATCCTCAGCCGGAGAGAAGTATCGCCACGCAGTCGAACGTTAAAATGCGTAAGGTCAATACTCCGGTTTACAGATATAAGAACACAATAGCAGGATACACGCACCTTTATTGGGCAGAGTCCGACATTTTAAAACTTTGGGAGCAATGAGAATATATACACGAACCGGAGACAAGGGTACCACCGCCATACACGGAGGACATAGGGTGGCAAAAACCGATATAAGGATCGAAGCAAACGGATGTATCGATGAGCTCAATGTGGCCATAGGGATACTTCGCACGATTTTAGAGCCAAAGCATCTGTGGCAATCTGCATTGAGGGGGATCCAGTTGGAGCTCATGGCAATAATGAGTATCGTGGCTACCAAAAGTGAAATGCGCCACAGCAATCCCAACAGTATTGCTCCTGATGCCGTGGAACGAATGGAGAAACTGATTGACGATCTGAATAGTGAATGTACGCCACCAGATAGTTTTATTCTACCCGGCGGGACTCCTGTCGCAGCACAATTGCATCAATGCCGGGTACTCGCACGCAGGGCTGAACGTCGGTTATGGAGTCTGCACGATCAGGACGAAGTGCCCGAAATCATATTGTGTTACTTCAATCGGCTTTCGGATCTCTTTTTCATCATGGCAAGATGGGAACTTCAACATTCAGGGTGCCGGGAAGAGATATGGAGAGAATTTGGATATAAAAGAAAACTGAAATGAGAGAATTATCACCTATAATGTTGGCCGGAACCGGAAGCGATGTAGGCAAAAGCCTGATCGCCACCGGACTGTGCCGTATTTTCCTGCACGACGGCTATCACCCTGCTCCATTCAAGGCACAGAATATGGCACTCAATTCATATGCAACCCCTGATGGCCTGGAGATAGGCAGAGCACAGGCTGTACAAGCTGAGGCGGCGGGAATCCCATGTTCAGTTGACATGAATCCGATATTGTTGAAGCCATCGGGGGAGCATACATCGCAAGTGGTGTTGAACGGAAAGCCGTGTGGCAACCGGGATGCTTACAGCTATTTTCGTAAGGAAGGTAAGAATGAATTGCGGGTGATCGCTCATCAGGCCTTCGACCGTCTTGCCTCACGGTTCAATCCTGTAGTAATGGAAGGAGCCGGAAGCATCTCGGAATTGAATTTACGCGACGGTGACATTGTGAATATGTCGATGGCTCGTTATGCCAATGCCAAGGTCATACTGGTTGCCGACATTGACCGTGGGGGAGTATTTGCAAGCGCATATGGCTCGATCATGTTACAGGAACCGGAGGACAAAAAAAGGATCAAAGGTATAATCATAAATAAATTTCGCGGGGATCTGCGCTTATTTGAGGAAGGGCGGAAGATATTGGAAAACATATGTGGAGTTCCTGTACTTGGAGTAGTCCCGATGGCTACGCATATACATATTGATGAGGAGGATTCTGTTGCGCTCGGACAAAAAGACCGCCATGCCATGCACGACAAGATCAATGTCGCCGTGGTGTTGTTGAAACACATATCCAATTTCACCGATTTCAATATACTCGAACGCTATCCACAAGTAAATCTGTTCTACGCGGATACGCCTGAAGATCTGACCGACGCTGATATTGTGATTCTGCCCGGAAGCAAGAACACTCTTGATGATCTGCTTGACATTAGGAAACGCGGTCTTGCCAATGCCATATGTCAGGCCAGAAAGGATGGGAAGACTATCATAGGAATTTGTGGCGGATATCAGATGATGGGGGAGTGGGTGAGTGATCCCCACGGAGTGGAGGGATCGATCGATCGTTTGCCCGGTCTCGGTTTGCTCCCTGTCGACACTGAAATGTCGGGGGAGAAAACTACGCGACAGATCGATTTCCGGTTTATGGACGATAACCGGACCTGTCGAGGCTACGAAATCCATATGGGCAGGACAGTGACCGCTCATCCGTTTATCGCATTTCCCGACGGAACGCGTGAGGGGTGCATGGTTGACGGGAAATGTTTTGGCAGTTATGTACATGGTATTCTTGACAATCCGGCTGTGATAGACTTCATATTGAGTCCGTTTGAGGATAGGGGCGATATGGTAGATTTTGATGCCGAATCATTCAAGAATGAGCAGTATGACCTCCTGGCACAATGGTTGCGCCAGTATATCGATATTCCGGAACTATACAAAATAATGGGACGCAATGATTGACGGACACGGAGACGATATATTTCGCTACGGCGGAAAGATAAGGATCAATTTCAGTACGAACATACCCCAGAGTGTTGATCATTCGGGCCTATTGGAGCATCTTTCCAAACAAGGAGATATATTCAGGAATTATCCGGAGCCTGAGCCTCGGAGAGTGGAGCAGAAACTCGCGGATGTGCATGGTGTAGAGGCAGAGAATGTCATTGTGACCAATGGAGCTACTGAAGCTATCTACCTGTTGGCTCATGCTTTCGCCGGCAGTCGTTCGGCAATAATCTCACCCACGTTTCGGGAATATCAGGATGCTTGCGGACTGTTTAATCACTCGGTGGGATTCATCGCGACAATCAATGAGATCCGGAAAGGATTTGATATGGTTTGGCTATGTAATCCCAACAATCCCACCGGTATTGTATATGACCGATCTGAGCTACTGAGAGTTATTGACAATAATCCCGATATACTGTTTATCATAGACCAGGCATATATGGCATATTCGGTCAAGGATGTGCTATCGGTATCGGACGTAATGGCCCGAAAGAATATAGTAATGCTTCATTCGCTTACAAAACGATTTATCGTGCCCGGTCTTCGCATTGGCTATGCCATCGGTGATGAAGCGGTAATAAGCCGGGTGCGATCAATGCGCATACCATGGTCAGTTAATACAGTCGCAATCGAATCCGCGTTATATCTTATTGATAATGCATCTCATTACCGGATTGATGCGTGTGAGCTTCATGCCGAGGCCACGCGCCTCGCCGAGATGATGCGCAGTATAGGGCTCAAGGTGTGTGATACGGATTGTAATTTTATCCTCGCGCAATTGCCTGACAGAACAGCCGCAGAACTTAAGGATTGGCTCATTGACAATCATGGAATCCTTATTCGTGATGCGTCGAATTTTGAGGGGCTGACATCCCGACATTTTCGTGTCGCAGCTCAAAGCCGGAACGAGAACATCAACCTCATTAATGCTCTTAAAGAATGGACTTTATTATCTCGATAGTTCCCTTGCTTGTTGCATGGGGACTCGATATCCTACTCGGCGATCCCGCATGGCTGTCGCATCCGGTCATTTGGTTTGGCCGGGCAATCAGCATATGTGAGCATAAATTCAATAGAGGAAGCCGGCGACGCTACAAAGGGGGAGTCACAGCCGTGGTGCTTATAGCGTTGACGTATCTGCTCACATGGTGGATCATAAGATTGGTCTCGCCATACGCTTGGCTTGATATCATAGTCAGTACTGTTATGATATTTTTCTGCCTCGCCGGAACCACGCTTATACATGAAGTGATAATGGTGTTCAAGGCTGTTGATATATCCATTGAGAACGGACGGATTCAAGTAGGGCGTATCGTAGGGCGCGACACGGGTAGTTTGTCAGCAAATGAAATCCGTACAGCCGCACTTGAGACTCTTGCCGAAAATTTGAGCGACGGAGTTATAGCACCGTTGTTCTGGTATGCCGTCCTCGGTATCCCCGGCATGATGGCCTACAAGATGGTGAACACTCTCGATTCGATGATAGGTTATAAGAACGACCGTTACCGTGATTTCGGGATGGTAGCCGCGCGTATTGACGATGCGGCCAACTACATTCCGGCACGACTGACAGCTCTGCTCATGATACTTGTATCGGGAAGAATGAATCTGTTAAGTTTTGTGAGACGTTATGGGTCACAGCACGCGAGCCCCAACAGCGGTTATCCTGAAGCGGCTTTGGCCGGAATACTTGATTGTCGTTTCGGAGGTCCGCACGACTATTTCGGGGAATGTGTGTACAAGCCTTTTATCGGCGAGACGGAACGTGATTTCAACTATGCTGATGTGTTAAAAGCCACAGCAATTAACCGAAAGGTTGAGATTGCGGCAATTATTATAATTGTCGCAATCAAATATCTATCTCTATTATAGATCCGTATGGAGGAATATCCTCATATACTTGCGCATAAGACTTGCCACCTAAAGCAACAAGCGCATTTATAAGGATTCCTCCATGCGTGAATATGCCGATACACTCATTGCCCGGCACTCTTTTCATATCATCGATAAATGCCAGGAAACGTTTTCGCTGATCCATGACAGATTCGCCTCCGGGGGGAGCTACATTGATGTAGTCATCATACCATTGTTGTAATTTCGGATCGGTTATTTCGTCATAACGTTTCATTTCCCATTCTCCAAAGTTAATCTCCAGGAGTCTTGGATCAGTAACCGGATTGCTGTAGCCACAGAAACGTGCGAGCTTCACACAGCGGGAAAGGGGACTGCTGTACACACAGTCAAAGTGATATCTCGACAATCGCTGTTTCACCATAGTTGCTTCATCGGGGAAACTGTCGGCAAGTGGCACATCGGTTTGCCCGTAGCAGATGCCACGAGGCACAGCCACTGAAGTATGTCGTATCAGAACAAGGCGCATATCCCATTTATCAAAACAATGCCGAATATCATTGACACCTCACATATAAGATAGGTGGCCCCGCAACAATCGCCCGTATAGCCACCAATGCGCCTCTTCATCAAAAGGCTGAGGGCATAACAACTCAACAACGGGAATAACAGTCCTGATAATGCACAAGGCATGATAACGCCAAGCAATGTTACAGGTAATATGCCGAACGTCAGGTTCAAGATTATCTGTCGCCATGACATCCTGGCGTAAGAGATCTTATTCTTTGCTCCTTCGGGACGCGCATAGGGAAGACTATTGGTCAGTTGAGAGGCACATAATTTAGAGAATGGATCGGCGGAGAAAATTACTGTGGCTGCCAAAACCGGCGGTAACGATGTGAGCAACCCTACAATCAATAGGAAATAGCATATCAATCCGATCACACCATAGGTGCCGATATGCGAGTCTTTCATTATGCGGAGAATGCTCTCCTTGTCACGTCCACCGCCAAATCCATCACAGAAGTCGGCGAGCCCGTCCTCATGCAAAGCTCCGGTAAGCAGTAATTTGAACAGCAACGATGTCACGACTGCCGGGAACATCGGCATCAGCGTGGCGAGCGAATACATTACCAGAGCGGTGAAGCCTCCTGTAACCCAGCCGGTCAACGGCCAGAAAACTACTGTTGTGGAATATGCCGACGCCGGAATATTTACCCATTTCCACACTGGGATGCGGGTAAATAATGTAAATGCGGCTGCGATATGTTTCATCAGAAGTATTTGGTCACATTGACCGATTGAAAGCTGTCCATGTGATTGATCATTCTCACTGCCGATTCGAGGATAGGGTAGGCGCACACAGCTCCGGAACCCTCTCCAAGTCTGAGATCGAGGTGGAGAATGGCTTTGACATTCATGGCTTCGAGCATGAGTTTGTGACCCGATTCATCCCCCTGATGGCCGAATACCGCATACTCCATCACGGCCGGGTAAAGTTGAGACGCGGCGAGGATTACGCTTGTCATGATAAACCCATCGACAATAATAAGCATCCCGAGCTCGGCTGCCTGCAACATTCCGCCCAGTGCCATGGCCATCTCAAGTCCACCGAACCAGGCTATTTTGGATTCGGGGATATCGTCGCCACTATAATTGGCCGCGGCTTGCGACAGCACTTCATATTTATGGCGAATCCCGGCGTTGTCGAGACCGGCGCCGGCTCCGATACATCTTTTCAGGTCAATACCTGTGAAACAGTACATCCACATTGCTGACGGTGACGTGTTGCCACTGCCCATCTCACCGAAACTTATCACATTGCAACCCTCGGAATGAATCTCCCTGACGACCTGTGCCCCTCTCTCCACGCATTGATCGAACTCTTCGAGAGTCATTGCCGGACCGTGTAGGAAATTGCGGGTGCCACGGCGCACTTTCATGTCGATAATACCGTGTCCGGCCGGGATATCGTAGTCAACTCCGGCATCCACAAGCACAAGCCTAAATCCATGCTGATTACACAGGAAGTTGATTCCGGCCCCACCTTTTGAGAAATGACTGAGTTGTTGCCATGTCACCTCCTTGGGAGAAACACTCACACCCTCATCAAGAATACCATGATCACCTGCAAACAAGACGTTATGAGGGTTCTTTAGCTCAGGGGTGGAAGTATGCTGGATCAGACATATCCGTAACGCTAATTCCTCCAGACGGCCCAAAGAACCTTTCGGCTTGGTCAGGTTGTCGATCTTATTGATTATCTCATCCTCGATTGAGCGATCAATCGGCTTGATGGCAAATGTTTTCATGATTTTATCATCCTTTGATTTTAACCGGAATACCGGATACTATTAGATATACTTCTTCAGCAATCGATGCGACAAGCTGGTTTATATAGCCTTGAAGATCGGCGAATCTACGTTGCATGCTATTGCAACTCACTCCGCCGAGTCCTACTTCGTTTGTCACAACTATAAAAGTCGTGTTGCAGGTCATCAGCCATTCAATCTGATCCCGGAGAGCGGTTAAAGAATCTTCCACATTCTCATTACGTTCAAAGAACCAGTTGGTGGCCCAGAGTGTGAGGCAGTCGATCAACACCACTTCATTGTCAGTGAAATCGATTCCTTTCACCTCAAGTGGAGATTCAATATTCCGCCAAATCTCTTTACGTCTGTCCTTATGGATAGCCACCCGTCGGGCCATTTCCTCATCCATGACCTTGGCCGTGGCAAGATATGTGGGGTGAGGTGACATCTGAAGGGCCAGAGTTTCGGCAAAAACACTTTTTCCGCTCCGTTGGCCTCCAGTCACCATGATAAAACGGGCCTTCATTTTTTCTTCACGCATGATCGTTTAGATGAACTCATGGACACTCTCTTATACCAAAGGTAATATCCGGTGACGGGGAGTGTGGCACCAATCAGAACACATATCAGATAAATTATCCGGGACAGCCATCCCATCCATGATCCGACATGGAGAGTGTATATCCAACCTTTGATATGGCCGGACCGTTCCTTGTCGGAATAGGTCAGGACATTGTCAATGTCACCTGTTGAGGCATCATACACATATGTATCGAGTGCTTGCTGATTTCCGATTCCACCTACCACAATATCAATCTCGCCTTGATAGACCCTGATTTCTTTGTCACGATTGGTAGCCACGATGTTTCGGTAGGCATTTTCCCATGCCGTGAAATTTTCGGCCGGAGTCTTATGGCTTGATGTCCGGGCCACTTCGCTGCCTAAAGTTGTATAGAAAGCACTTTTATACCATCCGAACGACCAATTTAATCCGGTGAGGATGCACACAACGAGTATGAGAGAACTCGCGACACCGCCGATGCAATGAATGTCATACCATAACCTGTAGGAACCGTGCTTAGATGAGATCCTGAGTTTGTCATGCCATCCACCTTTAGCCGGCCACCAGACTATGAAGCCTGAGATAATGATAAAGAATAATCCGACCGTCGATATACCTAATATAAGTATTCCCAATTTTGCACCATAGGCACCCTCAGCTTTTGACTTGCCGAAAAGGCGACGGTGAGCGGCACTGGCAAGTTTGAATATCTTTGCCCGGTCATATTTGCCTAATACTTCTCCGGTATATTGATCTACCCATAGGGCGGCCATGGCAGGTTTTGCCAACATTACTTTATATGCGTGCTCCGAATCGGGATATATGGTTACACCGACAATCTTATTCTTCCCTGCCAAGTAATTATCAGCGCATGAAAGAATGGAATCAAGCGGGAGCGGTTGATGCCCGTTGCTATTCACATTTGCCTGTCCGAGATGGCCAAAATCCCGTTCAAAAAGCAAAACAGCCCCTGATAGACACAATAAAACTATTATCAATCCCAATGGGACCGATAGCCACAGATGTAAAAGTCTGAATATTTTTTTATTCACAACTAATTATTTTGTTCCAGAAATAATCACGTTCAAATCGCATCAAGGCAGGTTTCCTGACTTAGCCCATATCATGTCGGCCTTCCCTCCGTTATGGAAGTGGCATAATTTATGACAGATACTTAGGGGCATTACAGTAGCTGGCACTGTCCCGGATTCTCACCGGATTCCCTCTCACCGGCATATGTGTTGCCGATTCACCTAAATGCGGTGCAAATTTACAAATTTTTATTGTACAATGCGACGTTTCAGCATCTAATTTTTATGCCCAATGCTATAGCGTTTCTACAAATATAATCCCGGTCAGGAAGGGTTGTTGCGGATCAGATCATGCCAATAAGCTTTGGTCAGCGGAATGGATGTATCCGATTGTCCGTCCCCCTCACGACTCAGGACTGTAACCTCCTCATAGGGGAAGTACATTATCATCCATATTGTGGAATCGTTATCGCTGAAAGAATATACATGAGTAGCTGCCGAACCCTGGATCTCGAGTGTTCCGGGCAGGCTCCTCGCAGTCGACAGGTCGATGGCACCATCTTTTTGCCTGATTGTGGTCAGCAGGTATTCCTCACCGTTTTCTTTTCGGTCAATGCGATATACTGTGCCGATACTGTCGGTATAACATGTTTCAGGTTTCCAACCCGAGGCATATCGGGACGGCATGAAGGCATAGTAAGAACGCATGAGGCTATCGAGCATGGATTTCTCCTGTGCTGATTGATAAGGAATAGAATATATCACACCCTCGTCACACCATATGTATTCACCATCGGCGAGCGATGATCCACGCCATCCAAATTCTCCCCAATCATCAGGGGTAGATTCCGATATGACACGCTTGAGGGAATCATCCACGAGTGTAGGGAAATACTTCACCATCATGGCGGAATCTTCGATATCGTGAAGCGGGTATTCGCGTTCTATAGGATACCGGCACAATGATGCGAACATCCCGGGATCGTCATTCATAATGGCCTTGGCGATGAGACGACGGTAGTCATCGTCCGGAAGTTGCTCGTAAGATGATACTGAACGGTTGCCTCCGGCGGAGCATGAAGCAATAGCGAGGGAAAGGATGACGGTTATTAAAGCCGAGGATGTTTTCATTATTAGCGAGGATTAACGCATTGATTTAAGTAAGTCTTAAAAATTAACCGCTATATGTAAGTCCTAAAGAGCTTGCCCAAAAAATCTTGTTCTTTTTAGCTATTTTGGCCTTGTCACTCAGTCGCATAGCTCGCTATGCTCCTTCATTCCGCAGCCAAAATACCACAAAATAACTGCGATTTATATGTGCATTAATTTTTACGACTTACTTATGTGGATTGAAATATCGTAGCCGATATCATGATTATCGGTTACAAAGATAGTAGGAATTTAATCCTTATGCAAAATTATTCACCTTATGTCCATTCCCATAAAATATTATTGCTACATTTGCAACAGTATAACGATCAATGCCATGCCGAACACAAAGAACTCAGAAATCCGATACAGAATACTTGACCGATACCTACGTCGTGGAGGATACTCAACCGATGATTTACACTGTGAGATCAATAGGGAATTGGAGATGTTGGGATTTCCTAAGGTGTGCAAAAACACGATACGTGGCGATATGGATTTTATCGGCTCGCAACCCGGAATCGAGATTGAGAGTGTCAGGAAAGGTAAATTTGTGACCTATGGATATGCTAATCGGGAGATGTCAATGTATCGGCTCCAGTTGAACGAGGATGAGATCGGCCAGATGATGCAATGTGTGGCCATGCTTTCACGATTCGAGGGGATGCCACAAATGGAGTGGATCAGCTCATTCGTGGACAGGTTTAAACTGTCTCTTGATATTAATACAGATGTCGAGAGAGTGGTAGGACTTGATGAGAATAAGTATCTGCAAGGACTTCATTATTTCGGCAGATTGCTCTCTGCCATAACCAATCGAGAAGTCCTGAGGCTCACCTATACTCCGTTTCACAACAGTACGCCCGGATTATTTTCGGTACATCCTTATTACCTTAAAGAATATAACAACAGATGGTTTCTGATTGCGAGAACCGAAGGACGGGAAGATTTGTCCAATTATGCCTTCGACAGAATTGATTCAATCGACTCCTGTCCTGATATCAAGTATATTCCTAATGATTTGAGGTGTATCCCAACTATGAACTGGAGCAACTCCTTCTGTCATTCTGTGAGGGTGTAAGGGTTATGGCTCCTGCCGATCTGGTATCACGGATAAAGGAGCGCCTAAACGAAGCACGGAGATTGTACGAATCTTAGATCTGCTTGAAATCACCGATCAAGCCTTAATATGTTTGGCATAACCATATCGAGATGAGACTCGGATAATATCTCTCAACTTTCTCTGCTTTTCTGAAAATCATATATGTCGGGTCGCATCAAAAATATGAAAGACTGATACGAGATCATGTATAAAAATCCACCCTCCCGAGATCCATTGTAGGGATTTTCGGGAGGGTAGTTTCAAAATATATTCAAGATGTTACAACTATTTTCATATTTCATCATTCCTGTCTCTCGAAAGCCTTGGCGTTATAGTTGTATCCTTCAGCATCGTATATCTTGCGCAGCTGGGACAGGCGTACAAGAAACGCATCAAAATCCTTAGGAGCGCTGCTCCATTGCAATTCCGAGAGCGCGGCAAAGCGTGGCAACGTCATATATTGGGCATGACGGAAATTAGGGATATATTCGCACCAGGTGTTGCCCTGCACGCCAATGATGTGAGCCGCCTGTTCGTCCGTAAAGTCCTCGGGGATCGGTTCATATCCATATACTTTATCGAGAAGAAGTGGCGCAGCATAGAAAGCTCCCGGTTCCCCTTCGTCATGACTTTGCTTATAATCGAAATACAGATAAGTGGCCGGGGTCATGATAGCATCGTGGCCGGCTTGCGCTGCCTTTATTCCTCCTTGCACTCCACGCCACGACATAATCACAGTGGTGGTGTCGCATCCTCCTTCGAGTATCTCATCCCATCCTATGGCTTTACGACCCTTGGAGGCGAGGCGGTCAGCGGCGTGTTTCATCACATGGCTTTGCAGTTTGTCCTCGGCAGTACTGTGCTTATCATCCCTGAGTCCGAGGGCTTTTATCTTAGCCTGGCATCGGGCACATTCTTTCCATCTAACCTTTGGGCACTCGTCGCCACCGATATGAATGTATTCCGATGGGAATATCCCGGTGATTTCATCAAGCACTTTATCAAGGAAGACATACACACTGTCATTTCCCGCACAGAGCACATCATCACTGACACCCCAGCGTTGCCACACCTCGTATGGGCCACCGGTACATCCCAGCTCGGGATAAGCTGCAAGAGCGGCCTGCATATGTCCGGGCAGGTCGATCTCAGGTATGATTGTGATGTGACGATCGGAGGCATATTTTATGATCTCTTTAACTTCATCCTGGGTGTAATAGCCACCATATGGAATGTTGTCGTATTCTCCCGTATTATTACCTATCACTGTACCAGCCCGTTTGGATCCAATTTTGGCAAGCTCAGGCAGACTTTTCATCTCGATTCGCCAGCCCTGATCGTCGGTGAGATGCCAATGAAAACGGTTCATATTATGGAGTGCAAGCATATCGATGAATATTTTTACCGAGTCGGGAGAGAAGAAATGCCTCGATGTATCGAAATGTGCCCCACGATAGGCGAAACGAGGGACATCCGATATTTTTCCGGCAGGATAAAGCACGTCGGCTTCTGCCTTACCGGGGATCGCTTTGCGCAGGGTCTGAAGGCCATAAAAAGTTCCAGACGCACTGCCACCTCTAACCACTACACTATCGGCGGTCACATTGATGGTGTAAGCGTCGGCTGATTCAGCCGGATCGGTTGTCAGATGTATGTAGTCAGAAGCCGGAGTGTTGGAAACTATCTTGGGGGTAAAACCAGTGAGCGAGGAAATATATTCTGCGAAAAGCCGGGCGTTGATCTGTTGCGCACTATCGGTAGCGACTATGCGGGTGCGAGGATTAAGTTTGAAGGCTTTCTCTGCAGAATCGAGAGCCACCTTCTGGGGTAGGGGAATCACGTCATATGACGCCTCTACGGCCGGCCGTTCACTGCAAGATGATAATGCAATGGCGGCAAAGCATAATAATGGGGAGGGAATTTTCATGATAATGATTAATTGATTGATATATGTAGTGGACAACTCATAGCCCCGGCTGATAGCATCAAGCCGTTAGCCACTGCAAATATAATACTTTCCATAAATCAAGGCAATAGCTTGGCATATTATGTTGTCAATAGGACAACTGTCTAAGCGCAAGTTAGGCTGTAATGCCCATTGGATAGGGGATTACAGCCTAACTGGTTATTTATTCAGTATGTACTGAAGCGGACTATTACTCCTCGATGGCAGCCTGCGCCGCAGCTACGCGGGCGATGGGCACGCGGAACGGTGAGCAGGATACGTAATTCATACCGAGCTTAGCACAGAACTTCACAGAAGAAGGCTCGCCACCGTGCTCGCCACAAATACCAACCTTGAGGTCGGGGTTAGTGGCACGGCCTTTCTTAACGCCCATTTCAACGAGCTGACCTACGCCTTCCTGATCGAGAACTTCGAAAGGATCGGTCTTGATGATGCCGTGCTCCTTGTAGAACTTGAGGAACTTGGGAGCGTCATCACGAGAGAATCCGAAGGTCATCTGAGTGAGGTCATTGGTGCCGAATGAGAAGAACTCGGCAACCTCAGCGATCTGGTTGGCTACGAGAGCGGCGCGGGGAACCTCAATCATGGTACCTACCTTGTAAGCAACAGAATTGCCGGTCTCCTCGAACACCTTGGTAGCGGTAGCGTGGATTATGTTTGCCTGATTCTGGATCTCCTTGAGTGAACCAACAAGGGGAATCATGATCTCGGGGTGAACGTCGATACCACGGGCCTTAACTGCGAGAGCGGCCTCGATGATGGCACGAGCCTGCATTTCGGTGATCTCGGGATAGGTGATACCCAGACGGCAACCACGGTGTCCGAGCATGGGGTTGAACTCCTCGAGAGAATCAACCTTAGCCTTAACCTCCTCGAGAGTAATACCCATCTGCTCGGCGAGCTCCTTCTGGGTAGCAGTCTGGTGAGGTACGAACTCGTGCAACGGGGGATCGAGAAGACGGATGGTCACGCCATAGCCGTCCATAGCCTCGAAGATACCCTCGAAGTCGCCACGCTGCATGGGAAGAAGTTTAGCGAGAGCAGCACGACGGCCTTCTACATCGCTTGCGAGGATCATCTCGCGTACAGCCTTGATGCGGTCACCCTCGAAGAACATGTGCTCTGTACGGCAGAGACCAATACCTTGGGCACCGAAGTGACGGGCCTGCTTAGCATCGCGGGGGGTATCAGCGTTAGTGCGGACGAGAGTCTTGGTGTACTTGGCGGCAAAGTTCATCACCTGACCGAAATCACCACCGAGCTCGGGCATTACAGTGGGCACCTGGCCATCGTAAACCTCACCGGTAGAACCGTTGAGCGAGATCCAGTCACCTTCGTTATATGTCTTACCACCCATTTCTACGGTCTTGGCCTTGTAGTCAACACGGATTTCACCGGCGCCTGAAACACAGCACTTACCCATACCACGGGCTACCACAGCAGCGTGAGAGGTCATACCGCCACGCATTGTGAGGATACCCTGGGCAACTGCCATACCGCGAAGGTCCTCGGGAGAGGTCTCGATGCGGACAAGCACAACTTTGCGCTTCTTCTCTGACCAAGCCTCGGCCTCCTCGGCTGAGAATACGATCTGGCCGGTAGCGGCACCGGGAGATGCGGGAAGACCCTTGGCTACAACGTCGGCACGCTTAAGAGCAGCCTTGTCGAATACGGGGTGGAGAAGCTCATCAAGTTTCTGAGGCTCCATGCGCATGAGCACGGTCTTCTCATCAATCTCGCCTTCACGGAAAAGGTCCATGGCGATCTTAACCATAGCGGCACCTGTACGCTTGCCGTTACGAGTCTGGAGCATCCAGAGCTTGCCGTCCTGGATAGTGAACTCCATGTCCTGCATGTCTTTGTAATAATCCTCAAGCTTATTTGCGATAGCGATGAGCTCGGCAGCGCAAGTAGGCATAGACTCCTCAAGTGAGGGATACTTGGAGGCACGCTCCTCCTCGCTGATGCCCTGGAGGGCAGCCCAACGACGAGATCCCTCTACTGTGATCTGCTGGGGAGTGCGGATACCGGCTACCACGTCCTCGCCCTGAGCGTTGATGAGGTACTCGCCGTTAAACATATTCTCGCCAGTAGCGGCGTCACGGCTGAATGCCACGCCAGTAGCTGAGTTGTTACCCATGTTGCCATACACCATAGCCTGAACGTTTACAGCGGTTCCCCACTCTTCAGGAATCTGGTTCATGCGACGGTAGAGGATAGCGCGCTCGTTCATCCAGCTGTCAAATACAGCGCAGATACCACCCCAAAGCTGTTCCCAAGCATTGTCGGGGAAGTCCTTGCCGGTGTACTCCTTAACAGCAGCCTTGAAGAGCTTGACGAGTTCTTTCAGATCCTCGACATCGAGCTCGGTATCGAGCTTGACACCCTTCTCCTCCTTCTTCTTATCCATGATCTCCTCGAAGGGATCAATGTCGGTCTTGCTCTTGGGCTTCATGCCGAGAACAACGTCACCGTACATCTGTACGAAACGACGGTAGCTATCCCAAGCAAAACGGGGGTTGCCGCTCTTCTCAGCGAGTGAAGCTACAGTAGCGTCATTCATACCCAGGTTGAGCACGGTATCCATCATGCCGGGCATTGAAGCGCGGGCTCCGGAGCGTACAGAAACGAGAAGGGGATTGGCGGGATCATTGAATTTCTTGCCGGTAAGGCCTTCAACGTGTGCAATAGCAGCCTCCACGTCCTTGGTGAGGCGCTTTACCACCTCATCGCGACCATACTGGGTGTATTCGGTACATACTTCGGTTGTGATGGTGAAACCGGGAGGAACAGGCATTCCTAGCAGGTTCATCTCGGCAAGGTTGGCACCTTTGCCACCAAGGAGATTGCGCATTGAGGCATTACCCTCGGCTTTACCGTCTCCAAACGTATAAACTCTTTTCATTGTGTTGGTTAGTAATATATTAGATATTGATATTATAATTTAAATTATCCTGTGTTTTAGATGGCATTTTTAAATCATATGCAAAGATAATGTTTTTCCGCTTAGTTTTCAAGCCATTTATGTATCTTTTAATGAAAATATGTTATAGCCATTGGTCTTCCTCGGCAGAACATCTATGAAAATCAGCCATAAAGCCTATGGGAGAACGTATTATTTCTCCTATTATTCCACCTTCCGTCTCCAATGCACACTTCAGTTGTTCACGGAAGTTATCGGCTATCGATCCGATGAAGTGAACCGGGATATCGCCAAAGCCGTCATATCCTTTCAGGTTATACCGTATGTATCTGAGGAATTCCCCGATTACGAATTGGTTAACCTCCACATGGACACACATCTTGGCCACAAAAGGTGCAAATGACGCGAGGAAAGCGTTAGCCTTCGGTTCGCGATAAACCTTGGTCAACACATCGGCCACATTGAGTCCATACATGCTGTCAAACTCCCGGCGGATTTCTTCAGGGAATTGTCCCTTGAACAGCAATCCAAGAAATCTTTTCCCGATCACGGCTCCACTTCCCTCATCTCCAAGTATATAACCCAGAGGTGGCACATTGGCTGTGATACCGCTTCCGTCATACAGGCATGAATTGGATCCGGTGCCCAAGATCCCAACTATACCTGGCGAATTTCCGCAGACGGCCCGTGCCGCGCCGAGCATGTCGGATGCTACGGCGATTTCGCTACGTGAGAATAGGCCGGCAAGCTCTTTCCTCACATTCTCACATGCCTCGGCAGTGGCACATCCTGCACCATAATAATATATGTGTGTCACCGAGTCTGCCGCACTCATAATTTCATCCGACTGAGATACCATGTCGCTAAGCACACCCCGAGGCGCACTTATGGCGTTATGGCCCGACGACAATTCCACGATAACGGCCGGTTGCGTCTTATCCTTGACCAATGCGACAGATGTTTTAGTGCTGCCGCTGTCGAATACAAGTATCATTTATAGATATAATATTTTGACGAATGTTGCTTGAACGAATCAGCTTCACCATTCCAGAAATCCAGCATATCGGCCACCTTGTAACGTTTAGTGAACAGTTGACGGACTTTGGCAGAACCACACACTTGATCAAACATCTTCACACGTGCTTGCGTGGCCGAAGCGAAGGCCTTGTGCTGAGGATACATCTCGGCAAGTTCCTGCATTATATAGAACTGAATCAGCGACAGTGGCGCTTTCCTCTCATCACGCACATATATCTGCACTCCGGCGACATTGGTCCCGCTGTTTTGTCCGTAGAACGGCTTATAGAATATCGGGCGGAACTCAACCCCGGGGATGTCAAGCGTGTTGAGTCTGTCGGTTAATTTCTGTGCATCAATCCACGGCGCGGCGGCAATGCTGAATGGCAATGTATATCCTACGCCAATTGATACATAGCTCAGCTCTCCCATGATTCCTGTTGCGGGATAAAGCAAGGCGGCATCGGGGGTGGGTATATGGGGAGAGGGGAGCACCCATGGCATCCCGGTTTCGGCAAATGTCATATCTCTACGCCACCCTTTCATAGGAATGACCGTGAGGTTGACTTTCGTTCCTGTGCCAAGCAATCCCTCCTCATTCAGATACTCCGCAAGCTCTCCGGGAGTGAGACCATATATATAAGGTATCGGATATTGGCCAACGAATGACTCGCGTCCCTTTTCCACAATGTTACCCTCAACCTTATATCCGCCCAATGGATTAGGCCTATCAAGCACCATGAACTCCTTGCCGTCACGGGCGGCGGCTTCCATGGCAAGTCCCATGGTGGAAATGAATGTATAGCTGCGGCATCCTATATCCTGGATATCATAGACCAGCACATCCACATCCTTAAGCATATCGGGTGTTGGTTTGCGTGTGCGACCATGCAATGAATACACCGGCACACCGGTCTTCTTGTCCACACTGTTTGCCACCGATGCTCCGGCCACGTAATCGCCTCTCACTCCATGTTCAGGCGCGAACAATGCGGTCAACTTAACACCCGGAGCTTCTGCAAGGATATCTATTGTGGAGCGGAGATCGTTGTCAACGCCGGTAGGATTTGTAATCAGTCCGACGCGCTTACCTTGCAGTTGTTCAAAGCCTGAGGCTTTCAACACTTCAATACCGGGAGTGACAACCGATTGGCATACCTCCTCCTGTGTGTTACGATTCTCGATACCGGTCTCCGACACTCTTTCGGCAGTTCCGGATGATTGCGAGCAACCGGTCATTGCCACCACAGCTGCCACACTCAATAAAAATGACATAATTTTCATGTTATAGTTTGTGTCATGGTTATTTAGGTTATAACCACGACGTATTGTTCAGTGTTCAGCGCTTTTTACCGAATTCAGGGTTAATATTCAATAAATATGTGACCCCGATAGTAGCTATACAGCACACCATGGTCCAGATGAAAAACATTCTGTATCCTATAGTATCCTCAATCCAGCCGGCGGCCATGCCAGGCAACATCATGCCAAGAGCCATGAAACCTGTACAGATGCTGTAATGAGCAGTCGAGAACTCGCCCTCGGAAAAGTATATAAGATAGAGCATATAGGCCGTGAACCCAAATCCGTAGCCAAATTGCTCAATGAACACGCATGCCTTTATCGCCAACAGGCTCGGATCGGAAGCATAGCTCAGATACACGAATGTCAGACAGGTGAGAGACATGCTCCAGGCCATAGGCTTCAACCAGAATCTCAAGCCCTGCCTTGCAGCGAACACTCCACCAATTATACCGCCCAACGTCAGGCCTATTATTCCTACCGTGCCGTACACTATTCCCACATCGGAAGTTGAGAGGCCAAGTCCGCCGGCCTCGACCGGATCAAGCAGGAACGGATTGATGAGTTTAACCAACTGAGCTTCGGGCAAACGGTACAGGAGCATGAACAATATCGCTATTCCCACCTGCTTTTTTCTGAAGAAAGCGGCAAATACATTTCCGAATTCCCGCCATACATCTGCGATATTTCCCGACTTTTCATCATCCTTGCGCGCTTCCACCTTAGGGAGCGACCACGAATGATATATGGCAAATACAAGGAACAGAGCTGAAAGTATAAAGAATACCGCACTCCATGCGCCCGCGATATTACCCGTGTGATCTTCGATATACCCGGCCACTACCACAAGCGCCCCTTGTCCGGCAATTGATGCTATACGGTAGAAAGTAGAACGTATTCCCACATAGAACGATTGCTCGTGCTCCGACAGGGCGAGCATGTAGAAGCCATCGGCGGCAATGTCGTGTGTGGCCGACACGAATGCCACCATCCAGAACACGGCCAACGTCATACTGAAAAAGAATGTTGTGGGCAGCGTGAAAGCTATACCGGCAAATGCGATGGCCACAAGCCATTGCATGAGTATGATCCAATGCCTTTTGGTGGAAAATATATCCACAATGGGACTCCAGAATGGCTTGATCACCCATGGCAGATACAGCCACCCGGTGTAAAGCGCGATATCGGTGTTGGAGATGCCGAGTCGTTTGTACATTATCACCGACAATGTCATTACGGCGATGTAAGGCAACCCTTGCGCGAAATATAGAGTGGGAACCCATGCCCATGGAGAGCGGGATGTTTTCTTATTAAGTGATGTCGACATGATTATTCTTCGGTCAATACATTTTCTGTAGTTTGGCTCCCGGGTAATAGTGGCTGAGTATCTCCTCATATCCGTATCCGCGTTCGCCCATCACGGCTGCTCCGATCTGGCATAAGCCTACGCCATGTCCCCAGCCGGCGCCATGAAGAGTGAATGAGGTGGGTATCACGTCACTCTCCCCATAATGACGCTCAACCACAAAAGCTGAGCTCAGCAGATGAGACTCCGACAACGAGCGCCGTATCATAAGTTCCTTGCCTATCACAACTTCACCGAGAGTTCCCACAACCCGTAACCGTACAATGCGGCCTGATGTGCCTCGCTCCACCGGCTGAAGGTCAATCACTTTCCCTACGGATATGTCACTACGGCTCTTGAGGAGATCTACAATTTTATCCTGAGATATCTCTTCGGTCCAGCGATAAAAGTCCCGTCGCTCCAGGTCATAGTTGTTCAGCACCTGATTCAGTATCCGTCCGTCGGTAGTGCTGCAGAATGACGTCGGTCTCGACAAAATCCACTCTCTCACATTCTCCTCTTTCGTCAAATCGGGGTAAGTTGACGAATCGACGTCATCCCTGCGAACTGTGAGATAAGGATGCGGGGTGTCGTCCCAGCATGATTCAAATAGTTCAAATACTCCTCCGCAACACTTTGAAAAGCGAGCGTCGCACAATTTGCCTTCATACATCAGCACCTGGCCACGTGTGTCACTGACCGCCCCGGCTGCCACATGGGTGTCGATGCGCGAGATTCCCTGATACCGTTGGCAGTGATCATCAGCACACACATCAAAATCCTTGTGGTCTTCATGATCCCACCATCTGATTATTTCTCCATTGCCAGCCTTGTCGGAGCCGGCCCGATATTTTTTAGAGACTTTTTCGTTCCTTGATTCCATCTGGGCAAGCAACCATGACCGCGATATCACTGAGTGAGCTCTCAGCAGTGGTAATGAGCTGGTCGATTTCATCTCACTTGATATCACCGACACGAGATAATCCTCCACTCCGATCAGGTTGATCGCAGTAATTTTTCCGTCCGATATGATCAACCGCAACGCACCCTTGAATCTCTGGTTTTCTTCCCGTTCCCAGTGGAAATCCACCCCGATGGTCACGCCCTCGATCTCAAATGAATTGCCATCGTATGAAGCCGGCTCAAAATCCAGGGAGTTGTAACTCTTGCCATTCCATACTATCGCAAGTCCTGAATCGGACAACCGTGCCTCCTGAGGCCCTGTCACGACACTCGTGTCTCCGGTCGAAAACACACCGTCGAACCTGAACTTTATTACATCGCGGGATAATATTCCCACAGTTACTTGTGGTTGTTTCATCTGGTCAGTCGGCTGATAAATTCGTTAAATTCCTGATCGCTATAAGCAACTTCTCTATATATTTCACACGCCATATCTCCGTCGAGCCGCATGAAATCGCTATCCCTTGAGGTCAGGAACATCCCCGCCATCTCAAGAGAGGCCGGACTCACGAGCATCTTGCCATCATCAGCCCCATATATATCAGGCCGATGCTTACGGCGGGGAATTACAACTACACGCACGCTCTCTCCGGCATTGAACGCGAGCACATTCATCATCGGCTCCTCGCCATAATGTGCCGGCAGACTATCGACAACACGGTTGAACAGATCATTCACATCATTGGAGCCTTTGATATCTATAATAAAATATCCGAATGGAGAGGCTCCCGCCTTGGGGACAGAGACACTACCGGCCTCCGTCTCAATGAGCTTATCGCGGTCCTCACTCTTGCTTATGAAATTCCTGACAGCATTTGCCGTTATTGCCTGAAAATGCATATGGTCGGGGGCCGACGCTCCGCATTTCGCGCCATTGTAGAATATACATTCATCCTTCAACATCCGGGCAAGCTCAACCATATCCGCTACTCGTCCGACGATGCTTTGTGGCACATGATCCCGGTTGACTATGGTATAGTGGTATTCATCAGCAGGGTAGGGGTTAACGAGGATTTCATAATCTCCCCACTCCAAATACTCCTGCTCCTCAGGACGTGCTTTATGGCACAGGAAACAGGGCCTTTCGCCATTGGCAATCGCCGTGAGATTGGCTGAGAGTGATCCTTTGCGGTAATTCAGCAACCTCTTGGACACCACTCCCGCGGAGACATTCAAGGGTATCTCCTCCTTTTTTGCATTACGCAATGTCTCGAGATTACGCCTCAGCAACAGCCATTCCTTACGCTGTCTTTCCATCAGCATGCCTACATCGGTTGCCGTGATATTTTTATTGCTTTCCTTTGCCATTCCTGCGTCGGATTAGTTCCATGGTTCTTATCGAGTCTTTGTAATAGTTGTTCGCATTGACCCGTTCGCGTGACAGGCCGTGATCGGTATTATCCTCCCATCTGCGACACAAATAAAGCGATTCGTATATCCTGCCGATATGGTATTCCCGGCTTATGGCCAAGCCCATGGCATAGTCCTCGCCATAGCACACATCGGGGAAGCCGATAGCCCTGGCCACCGGCGTATAGAAAGCTCTCGGCGCTCCGAGCCCGTTGATGCGCAACGCATTGTTAGCGCCATTCTCATCGGTCCATTCGGCATGGTCAATCAATCCGGGAGGGAGCAGATTGCGGTCAAAATCGGTGAGTGTGTATGATCCGATCACCATGGCACAGTTCTCGCTTCGGAATTTGTCAACGATTTTCTGAAGAGTGTGGGGGGAACTGTACACATCATCACTATCGAGCTGAACGGCAAAGCGCCCGCAATCAGCATCTCCCACAGCAATGTTCCAGCAACCACCTATCCCGATAGATCTGTAAGGCAACTTTGCCGTATCGATTACTTTCAGTCGTGAATCCCTGTTGGAAAACTCTCTTAGAATATCGGAAGTGCCGTCGTCGCTCCGGTTGTCAACCACGATCACCTTATAATTGAAATCTGTCACCTGTGATAATGCCGACTCCACAGCATCACCTATAGTGCGACGGCGGTTTCTAACAGGGATTATAACGCTTGCTTCTACAGGAAAATCCCCGTCCGAAACGTCCAAGTTCTTTCGGTCGCATGCCGACACCTTAGCGCCAATTGCCTCCAGATAGGCTGTAACAGCTTTCTCCATTTCAATCTGAGATTCACGGTTTCGGGGATCGACATAGGCAAAATGCTGTTTCTCGTCATATTCATCTGTCTTTCCCATGCAATAATACAGAGGCTCCGGGCAATAGGCCGGGAGATGATCGCGAGTAAGCCTCAGCCTCAGGTCATACCATCCTGCCGCACGATAGCGCACGGCAGACTCTGCCAAAGCCGCTCTCATCCTGTCAGCCCTCACCATCACTATCTTGCCGAAATCAAAATCATCTCTCAATGAGCCGGCCTGGTAAGGTATGAGTTTCTGTGTCACTCCGTCTTCGTGATAGTCACTGTAGACAAACGGCGCTCCGGTGAGCTCAAGCACCTGTTTCATTCTTTCCTGCCCACGATGATTGAACTCAACGGCATCGTCGGTGAGCGGTATTATCACGAATTGCTCATCGGTTTCAGCCAATGCGATCATCGCTTCAGTTGAAAGTCTCGGATGGCAAGTTTCTACTTTTCCCATTGCAGAATATGTAATATTGATTGGTGATAGTTGTTAATTTTAAGATTTTCTTTTCCTTGGCCTACGAGGCTCGGACCTTTGGGCGGCTTCAGCCGGATCCCTGAGATAAGCCGTCCAGTCACCGCCTCCGAGAGCGCTCGGCAACAAGGAGTCCTCGGATGGCGCAATTATCGATCCGGCCACCACCCTGAATGACTGGTTTGCGGCCAAGGACGATGGAGCAATACTGAGGAATTGCATTATCTGCTTCATCAGCCTGTCACGGGAATCCTCACCCTTTATGGTCTCGAACGGGAAACCGATCACCACGGCCCTATGACTTTTGTCGGAGTAGGCGGTTCCTGCTGCGTAGTCATTCTCAACATACCTGAGTACCACTGCGCCTTTGCCGGCCGAGTAGGGGGTAAAAGACTCCGGTGATTGGACTGCATAACAATCGGATGACAGCTGCTGGTTGAAGCTGAACTTTAAGCGACCGTTGAACTGCTGATAGGCCGACGGCACTTCCTTCACTTCACCTGTCACGGTGGCTTTTGCCTGTTTCCAGTCTATGCCGAGTACATTATGGCCAAACTCGCGGTCGGCCTGAGCCTCGTCAGAGTCGCTGAAACTATTATCGAACAGATCACTGCCCACATAGCTTCCGCTCACCATCAGCGCGGTGCCTCCCGCAGCCAGATGAGACAGACGGTTTCTCAGCTCTTCGGGGAAAGGCTTATACCTGGTGTCACCTGCGCGTCCCTTTGTTATCTCTTTTTGTTTACCGAGTATCAGGTCAATGATGCGGGGTGTCTCCGTTCCGTTCACAAATGCGCTGAGGCTGGTTGATATGAAAGGATGCCCGGCATTCCTGATGGCTTTGCCGTGAACGTACACGAAGTCGAATGTGTTTCCTGCAATAATCTCCGTCTCGTGCGTAGCACGGCTTGCGCCATGTCCCGGAGCATCATTGGATTTCCATGGCTCGGATGGGCGGAACTCGGTCTGTACACCTGTAAACATTATGTCGCTCACATAAGGCACGCCATAATCCTCCTCATAATCAAAACCTATGTGGCCGTCGCGATACACCTCGGCCGGACCGGAGACTCGGGTGAAACCGTTCACCACAGTCACCTGCTCCTTTCCATCGGTCATGTCGCACAAAGCGAGTACCTCCGAGGGGAAACTGCGTCCACCGTCATTAGCAGCCACGATTCGATAGCTGTATATGCGGGAATCCTGAGGCGTCACTGTCAGATAAGTATCATCGGTAATGGCAAGCTCGACAAATGCTCCGTCGTCCACACGCTCATACACAATATAATACTTAGCCTTGGCCGTAGGCTCCAGTGGATCATCGGTAGGTACCCATTTCAATGTGTATTCCCCTGCCGATCCTGTTATCGCGAAATCCTTTACCGGAAGTGGCTCCACAACATAAGGCGTGCCCTCAGTCTCATGAAGATACTTGAGCATTCCTTTGTATATTGCCCTGCTCACATCAAATCTGAAATTAGGATCAAGGCCCAATCTCATATCGGCATAGTTCTGGTGGCTGAGCAATTCAAGAAGCATCGCCGGCACCTGAGGCTCGCGCGCCTCATGATACTGCTTGTCCCTGAGTTTCCTGCGGGTCCATTGCGGATCATACAATTGCCATATGTCATCGATTATCTGGTCAGTGACTTTATTGGCATAAGTCACTGAGGTCTTTCTGCTTTTCCCGTTACCGAGAGCGCCTCCCGATGTGGAGACGATGGGGAGTGTGCCAACACTGGTCACATCATCACCAGTGGTCCCGGCATCGGTATGCAGGGCAAACGACAGGTCCACGGGTATGCCCAGGCCTTTCTGTCCCGGGATAGATTTCGAGCCTCCGGCAAGATAGTTGACCCACATACCTCTCGACTTGTAGTCGTCCTCGTAATCCCCCGATGTATCGGCAACGGAATATACGCTCGATGGTATGCCGGCCCACTGCAACCAGTAGCGGGCGCCTTCGGTAAAGCGCGGATATCCGCTCGTCTCGGCCGTAGACTGCGGGCCACGCTTCACATTGCCCATTCCACCACCTATTTTTATGGCATCGGCGGTGACTACTTTACCGTCCCCTTCCGAAACATTGAGCAGTTCCACTACAGGAGCTTTGCCCTTTTCAAACGGAAAAGTGCCGAGATACACCCATGTGCCTCCTCCCATGGTCTGGTTGACCTGAAACTCCTCGACCCCTCTCATCGACTTGACGCGATACCGGGCGTCACGAGCGCTTTCAGGGAGCGACGCATAACTTACGTACAGCGCATATTCTCCCGTCTCGGGAATATCGGCAGTCCATGTGGCCGATGAAGCCTTATCGGTGTCATTTACAGTGGGCACTTTCCTCAACGAGCCTTGCGTGAACGGATTCTGAGTCCCCGACAATATCTCGGTTGTATATGCAAATCCTCTCTGCCCCACAGCGTCTTCCCAGTTTTTGGCACCGTTCTTCTCGGTATAGCCTCCTTGGGCAAGTCCGCCGTCGGCATCCACGATCACCTCTACAGTGGAAGTGTCGCGCTCTCTCGGCATCATCACATACGCGCCCGCATTCTCGAGCATAGGAACCAGGAAGGGATAGACATAACTCTGGGAATAAAGATCCTCGACCGTTCCGAGCAATCGACCGCGCTGCCACATCCAGCGATCCTCCTTGGCATCATAATATCTGCCATGGCTTGGCCAAAGCGCGATATTCTTACCGTCGAGACCGTCGGGGGCCTCGGGCGCATCGAGCCTTACAACAAAGGGTCCTGATGTGCGAGGTTCAGCCTTGACAACTTTAGTCACCTTGGCGCTCTTTTTGCTTCTCCGTTTAGGTTTGCGGGTGGCTCCCGATGCAGTGATTGCAGCAACGAGAATTATTATAATGAGAGTAAGATAATGTTTCATGACTTCACAAGTACCGCTGTATATGCTGTATTACATATAAAAACAATAACGGCGTTCCATTGGGCCTATACGTTCACATTATTTGCACTTTGCGCGGTTCGTTCGTCAAAATTAGTGAAAATTTCGCTTCCGTACAATTCACGTACAGCCAAAAACTCAAAGCATACATGATTTGATCATCCGCATGCAACACGGACATGATACAGTTGCAGAGTTTATGGAAATTTATTATCTTTGCGAGTTAAAAGAGCGGTGCTCCTCCGCTCCCGAAAGCTGAATTTATAATACTACGATATGAAATTTACAGTTCCCAGCAAAACGCTCCACTCATTCGCTTCGGCCGTGAGCAAGGTGATCAATGCCAAAAACGCCATCACCATTCTCAACAATTTCCTCTTCTCCATAAAAGGAAACACCCTCACCATCACAGCCTGTGACGGCGAGAATACTCTGTGTGCCCGCATCCTCATCATGGATATCGAAGGGGAGGGCGACTTCTGTATCGACGCCCGCCGATTGGTCGAGCTCCTTAGGGTTATGCCCGAGCAGGAACTCCATTTTGATGTCGATGACAAGACCCTGGCAGTGGAGATGACCCACCCCAACGGAACATACAAGTTCATGGGACTTCCCGGCAAGGAATATCCTGCCATCAAGCGTCCGGCCCAGGAAAATGCACTTTCTTTCAAGGCTCCGGGTTCGGCTTTGCTTCGTGGACTGGAGTACACCTCTTTCGCCGCCGGAACCGATATGCTTCGTCCACAGATGACCGGAGTGTACTGGGACATAAAGCCCGACCGATTGATTTTCGTTGCCACCGATACCCACAAGCTCGTGAAGTTTGAGGACGGAAGCATCCAGTCGGGTATCACAGGATCGTTCATTCTCCCCAACAAATCAACCAATGTGTTCCGCTCCGTATTCAACAAGGAGGAGGAAGTTTCGGTTACTCTTGATCCCGAGCGTGGCATAACATTCGAGACCGAGACATTCACATTCGACAGCCGCCTCGTCAAAGGCCGTTTCCCCGATTATACCCGTGTTATCCCCGAGAATAATCCTTACACACTCACCGTCAACCGTCATGAGTTCACCACGGCTGTGCGTCGTGTCAGCCTGTTTGTGGACGAGGGCCATGGTCTGATTAAATTCCGTGTCACCCCCGAGAAGCTCACAATCAAGGCATCTGACAATGAGTACAACACTTCGGGATTCGAGACACTTGTAGCCGATTTCAACGGCAGTGAGATGATAATCGGTTTCAGCTCAAGCTATCTCACCGAGCTTGCCTCGGTGCTGTGGACCGACGACATAATATTCCGTCTTGCCGATCCCTCCCGCCCGGCAGTGATAGTACCCACCGAGGACAGGGCCGAGACCAAGCTCACCATGCTCCTCATGCCGATGAATGTTCAGGAATTCTGATAAGTAAGTCATGCAGTTGAATCTCAAGAAGCCGATAGTATTCTTCGATCTCGAGACTACCGGCATTGATGTCACCCACGACCGTATAGTGGAGATATCAATAATAAAAGTGTTACCCTCGGGAGAGGAGATCGAGAAGACCCGCAGGGTCAATCCCGGAATCCCCATCCCGGCGGAGGCTACTGCCGTACACCACATCACTGATGAGGATGTGGCCAACGAGCCATATTTCAAGCAGATTGCCCGCTCGCTTGCCAATGAGCTGACCGGATGTGACATAGCCGGATATAACTCCAACCGGTTTGATATCCCTATGCTCGATCAGGAATTTCAGCGTGCCGGGGTGAAGTTTGATTTCTCCAAGGCCCGGTTTGTGGACGTGCAGACCATATTCCATAAGAAAGAACAACGCACGCTTGTGGCCGCCTACCGCTTCTATTGCGGGCAGGAATTAAATGAGGCCCATTCAGCTAATGCCGATACCCGCGCCACTCTCGAGGTGCTGAAGGCCCAGCTCGACCGGTATGACGATCTCCCTAACGACATAGAGGAACTGAGCAAGTTCTCGCAGATCAACAGGAATGTCGATTTCATGGGCCGTCTCATCTACAATGATGATGATAAGGAGGTGATCAACTTCGGAAAACATAAGGGAAAAATCGCCGAAGAGGTACTGAGCAAGGAGCCCGGATATTACGACTGGATCATGAAGAGCGATTTCGCTCAGAACACCAAGGACTGCTTCACACGCATCCGATTGAGAATGAAAGCCAAATGAGCATCCTGTCAGGTAAACATATAATTCTCGGCATATGTGGCGGCATCGCAGCTTACAAGAGTGTGTCGTTGCTCAGGCTCTTCATAAAAGCCGGAGCCGAGGTGCAGGTGGTGATCACGCCGGCAGGCAAAGAGTTCATCACTCCGGTGACACTCTCGGCTCTGAGCCATAAACCCGTGGTCAGTGAGTTTTTCACCGCCAATACCGGAGAGTGGCATTCTCATGTCGATCTCGGCTTATGGGCCGATTGCATGGTGATAGCTCCCGCCACAGCATCCACAATAGGGAAGATGGCTCATGGCATCGCTGACAATATGCTCGTCACCACTTATCTTTCGGCCAAAAGCCCCGTGTTTGTCGCTCCGGCCATGGATCTCGACATGATGAAGCATCCATCGACACAAGCCAATCTGGAATTGCTCTCATCATATGGCAACTATATCATCGAACCCGAAACCGGATATCTCGCAAGCGGGCTTGAAGGCAAGGGCCGCATGGAAGAGCCCGAAAAGATAGTCGAATATCTCGAAGCCTATTTCTCATCACGTTGCGACATGGAAGGGAAGAAGGTTCTGATCACTGCCGGCCCGACTCACGAAAAAATTGATCCGGTGCGTTTCATCGGCAACTACTCATCAGGAAAGATGGGCTACGCATTGGCCGAAGAGTGCGCGAATCGTGGCGCAGAGGTGACACTGGTATCAGGTCCCGTAAACCTGAGAGCCGAGAATCCCGCGATACGCACGGTAAATGTAGAGTCGGCTCGCGAAATGCTTTCAGCTTGCCAGGAGGTATTTCCCGATGTTGATGTTGCCGTGATGTGTGCCGCTGTGGCCGATTATGCCCCGGCTCATCCTCAGGATCACAAGATCAAACGTGAGCATCAGGATGTCCCGACTATCGAACTGATCAAGAATCCCGATATTGCAGCCACACTTGGTAAAGAGAAAAAGCAGTACCAGATTCTCGTAGGTTTTGCCCTCGAGACCGACAACGAGTTCTCCAACGCCACCGAGAAACTTCAGAGAAAGAATCTCGACATGATCGTGCTAAATTCCATGCGCGACAAGGGGGCAGGATTCGGCACCGACACCAACAAGGTGTCGATATTCGACCGTTCCGGCAACCGCATCGACTTCCCGTTGAAATCGAAGAAAGATGTGGCCACCGATATCGTCAACGAAATCGTGAGCAGACTTTAGGCGCACGTCCCAGGCTTTTACACTCAGGCATACCCTACCCATGACTCGACTCCTCTACATAATCACGGCGATTGCGGCAATATCAAGCCTTGACCTTAACGGGCAGGAACTGAATTGCCGTGTGGAGGTGAATACATCCCGGCTTGAAGGCACCAACAAGTCGGTATTCGAGACATTGCAGGATGCGATAAATGAATATGTGAATTCCAACAAGTGGACTAACTCACAGTTCTCGCCAAACGAAAGGATCGAATGTTCGATGTTCTTTGACATCACCGAATATGATCAGGCCCAGGGACGCATGTCGGGCACACTTCAGGTTCAGTCGTTGCGCCCGGTGTACAATTCATCGTACACCTCTACCCTGATAAACTTCCGCGACACCCATGTCGAATTCAATTACCTGGAAGGCGAGCCTCTCGTGTACAATGAGGCAGCCATGGAAAGTCAGTTGACGCAGATACTGAATTACTACATCTACCTCATATTGGCTGTTGATTTTGACAGTTTCTCCTTGCATGGCGGCGATCCATATTATTCCCGCCTGGCAATGATAGTCCAGCAGGCTCAATCATCGGGTGAAAGCGGATGGAAGGCATTTGAAGACAATAAAAACAGGAGTGCAGTCCTCAATGCGTTTACCGACATGTCCACACGCCCTTTCCGCGATCTCCTGTATGAGTATCACCGCAACGGCCTCGATCAGATGTCGGTCAGTCCCGATAAGGGCCGAAAGATCATAGACAGCTCGCTGGATATTATATCGGAGATATACCGCGTTGCACCGATGTCAGTTGGGCTGTCGATGTTCAGGGATGCAAAGCTGGATGAGATAGTCAACATCTATTCCAAGGGAACAGCAGAGGAGCGGAGTCATGCATACCGCCTGTTGAACGACATATATCCCACCGATCAGGACAGGTTGCAGATGATATTGGACCCAACCAAGAATAACCAACATTAAACATTTAATATCGTGCTCGAATCGCTACATATCTCCAACTACGCACTCATTGACAGAATAGACATTCTGTTTCATGAGGGCTTTAACGTGATTACCGGTGAGACCGGTGCGGGTAAATCGATCATACTCGGCGCCCTGTCGCTTATACTCGGAGGGAGGGCGGATACCCGAGTCGTGGCCGACCCCTCATGCAAGAGTGTGATAGAAGCCGTGTTCCGCATCGAAGGATACGATGCGCTGAAGGAATACTGCCTGGAGGCCGACATAGAGTGGGACGATGACAGGTGCATACTGCGTCGCGAAATAGCCCCGGCCGGACGTTCGCGAGCTTTTGTCAACGACTCGCCAGTACCGCTCACGAAACTACAGGCCGTGGCGATGAGACTGATCGATATTCATTCCCAGCATCAGAATCAATTGCTTTCCACACCGGAATTTCAATTGATGGTGATAGACACGCTTGCCGGAAATGGCCAACGTCTCAGGGAATACTCGCTCCGCTACAATTCTCTCCGAGAAGCTATACGCCGTCTCAAGGCTATGAAGCTCAGAGTAGAGAAGAGCCGTGAAGATGAAGAATTCACCCGCTATCAGCTCGAACAGCTCGAATCGCTGGCCCTGACTCCCGGAGAGCAGGAGGAACTGGAGAAGGAGAGGGAAGTGCTCACCAATCTCACAGCGATAAAGGAGTCACTCGACAGGGCAGTGATGTCGCTTATGCGTGATGACGACAACGCCATCGACCTTATCGACACAGCTATTGACGCGTGTGACGATCTGGACGGAGTGTTGAATACCGCTGACGATATCCCTTCACGACTCGAATCAGCCAAGATTGAGATATCCGATATAGCTTCGACACTCGAGGATATGAATGAGAGACTTGCCGCCGATCCCGGTCGGCTTGAGGCGGTGGAGGATAGGCTCAACAGCATATATTCCCTTTGCCATAAGCATCATCTGGACAATGCGGATGAGCTGATAGAATTGCGTGACACCCTCAGGGGTAAACTTGCTGAACTTGACAATAGCGATGACTGTGTCGCCGACCTTGAACGGGAGGCGCGCCGGGCCAAGGCTCTTGCCAAGGAAACTGCCTTGGAAATATCGGCGGCACGTAAGGAGGAGGCAGTGCGTTTTGCCGATCACCTCAGGGAGACAGCCATGCCTCTCGGCATGAAGAACCTCAGGGTAGAAGTAGAGATAATGCCGGCCGACATGAACTCAACAGGTATCGACTCACTGAGATTCATGGTGGCGTTCAATAAGAATCAACCGCTCATGCCGGTTGGTGACACAGCTTCGGGAGGTGAAATATCACGACTGATGCTCTCGATAAAGACAATAATAGCATCACGCATGTCGCTACCGAGCATAATATTCGATGAAATAGATACAGGAGTCTCCGGTGACGTGGCCAACCGTATGGCACTGATGATGCGCGAGATCTCAAAGTCAATCCAAGTGACAACCATTACACATCTACCTCAAGTAGCCGCGAAGGGTGATACCCAATATCGTGTCTACAAGGAGGATGATGAGAATTCAACCCACACGAGAATCATACAGCTTACCGACGACCAAAGAATCGATGCGATAGCAAGCATGCTTGGAGGATCGGAAGTTGACGACGCTGCCCGACAGGCGGCAATATCATTATTGAACAGCTAATAAAATTATCATGGAAAAGAGCGATTACATATATGGCATACGTGCTGTGATGGAGGCGATTGAAGCCGGAAAAGAAATTGACAAGATATTCATCGCCAAGGATCTGCAGGGGGATCTTGCCGCCCAGCTAATCGGGCTTGCCCGCAAGATGCACATTGTGATGCAAAGGGTGCCGGTGGAGCGTATCAACCGTATCACCCGCAAGAATCATCAGGGCGTGCTCGCCATGATGTCGGCCATCACGTATCACCGTCTCGACCACCTCGTTCCTGAACTGTATGAGGCAGGTTTGCTCCCGTTCATTGTAGTGCTCGATGGCATCACCGATGTGAGAAACTTCGGTGCGATAGCGAGGACATGTGAATGTGCCGGAGTCGATGCGATAGTCATCCCTGAACACGGAAGCGTTTCAGTTGGAGGCGATGCAATCAAGACCTCGGCCGGAGCACTTCATCACATTCCGGTGTGCAGGGTCGGCTCAACCGCGTGGGCAGCAAAGTTCCTGAAAGAAAACGGTTATAATGTAGTGGCAGTAACTGAAAAATCCGAGATAAGCTATGTGCAGGGCGATTATACCACTCCTGTGGCTTTGGTGATGGGTGCCGAGGATACAGGCATATCGGAGGCAACACTGGAGCAGTGCGATACTAAGGTAGGAATCCCCATGTTCGGAAATATCGGTTCGCTCAATGTTTCCGTGGCTGCAGGTGTTATGATCTATGAGGTAGTGCGCCAGCGTCTGCAGGCCAATCTTGAGGTCATCTGACATGGTTCACACCCGGGCCTGTGACAATCAGCGCCCGGGAACCATCGTCAAGTGTCACTCCAAATACCATTTCTTCGCCACCTTCGGCAATCCTCAATTTTTTGGCGAGCTCAGGGGCTGACAACGGGAAATTGCGAGAGGCAACATTTATCTTCGGATAGTCATTCCTGAACGACTTGACTGACGCTTTGTTGAAAGGTACTACCTCGATAATCGGGAAACTTGTTCCAGGGAAGGAGTCGCTGAAAGTGTCAGAATAATATAAATGTGTGAACGGGTGCAGCTTGCTGTATCCGTTCACTATTCCTCCAGTACCCTTCATCACGGCGGGAAACGGTTGCATGAGGAATCCTCCCGGCTCAGGTTTCATATAGCCTGGCTGACAGCCATCATTACCTTTAGAAATGAAGTAGGGGGCATATCCACCGACGGTGTGACATGAGATTCTCACTCCTGTAGCATCGTCGTGCACTGTATCGGCGCATATATCCAAAACGATCTCCTTACATTCCTTGGTGGTCCCAATGGTGATTACGTCACATGATTTCACACCAAGTTCCTTCAACGCCGATGATATGTCGAGCATCGGAGACGCCTTCACGATAAGCCGGGAACAACGTGAAAGGAGTAACGGCATAATCAGCGTGAGATCGGGCGCGCATTGGCTGAATGAGAAATGCCTTCCGGAAGAATCGCGACGTGCCGGATCAATGAAAATGGTATCAAACTCCGCATCGTTCTCCTCAAGCCATTTGACGGAATCCCCCTCAATGACTGTCACCATGTCATCCAAGCCCATTGCACGGACATTATGCGACAATGCTTCCGCAGCATCATGAGAGATTTCGACAGCTGTCACCCGACAGCCTTTCCTTGCAAAATGAAATGAGTCAATGCCAAGTCCGGCAGTCATATCAAGAATGGAGCAAGGCTCATCGATAATGTCAGCGTGCAAGGATGCGACATCATCAGAGGTGGACATCTCGGCCAACGCTACCGACGGGAACTCGAAACCGGGGCATAATCCGAGCGTTGACGCCAACTTCTTCCCGCATTTGTGACGACATTCCATCTGCAAGATCTCATGTAGCTTCTGCGCGTCGCCATGATGCTTAAGCCGGAGACGATTGAAATCGGTAGCCATGTGGTCCTTTAAAAGAATTGGCGGAATCAGGACAGACGATCCTTGGGTTTCGTAGCCTGGAAATCTTTAATATAATCGGGGGTGCTGTAGGCAGTATCCAGGAACTCACGCCGCGTATATGCTTGCTCACTGAGGGCTATCATATCAATGGCGAGCGGACGGATGTCAGGGACAAATTCGGCATTGGGGGCGGTGATCACGCTCTTGGCCTTGTCGCTTCCATCTCCGAAAAACAGGACTTTTCGATCGCCTGACAGCAGATTGCCGTAACTGTTTTCATCCAGAATAAGCGGAGCCTTATCCATCAGAGGTTCAAGCGAGAAATCGTAGGCGCAGGTATATACCTCCATACGACGGGCATCGACCATAGGCACGAAGATCTCATCACCCACAAGGGTATCGACTGTGAACATCACCTGACATGCCATAAGTTTGAGAGTGTCAATGCCTATCAACGGAACATCGAGAGCATAGGCGAGGCCTTTGGCCTCAGACAGACCGATACGCAAGCCGGTATAGCTACCCGGCCCCATTGATACGGCCACAGCATCGAGCTTCAGTTCCTTTTCAGCGGCAAAGTCAAGGCAATACTTTACATAGTCGCTCAGAAGTGCCGCCTGGTTTCGGCCATCCATATCCTCCTGGTGGGCGAGCACCATCCCCTCGGCAGTAAGGGCAACTGAAGTAGCGGCAGCCGAGGTCTCAATATTAAGAATCACAGCCATAGTAGGTAAGTCTTAAGGATAAATGTAATTAATTGTCAATCAAGAAAGCCCCGTTGGCCAGCAATTCCCTGTAGCCACGGTTGAAGTAGTGACGCTCGAAGTCCTTCGGGCGCAATATCCTCGAATTAAAAATCACGAGGTCAAGATCGATCGGTACCTCTCCGGGGGCACTCTCAGTGCGACCCTTGTCACGCTCCCACTCTTTCAAAAATGAGATCAACGCGGGGCTACCGACAGGGGATAACCCGTGGATAACGGCGTTAAGATAGGGTGCGTCCTTGCCATTTATGGCCGGGGACTCATATACGGTTGACACAGAAGCCCGGGAGAGATAATCACATATGTGATCGATCGCGTCCTTGATCTGAGCTTCCCTGTCGGGGGTGTTGCTTCCAAGACCTATGGTACAGGCGTAGGGATATTCCATATTGGTGTTATAATTGTTTCAGAACGGATTACTGGGGTATCCCCTTCATGGTCAAGGCAATTCGGCCACGGGCCACATCAATGTCAATGACCTTGACATTGACACGCTGTCCGATGCGGACCACATCGGCCGGCGATGAGATGAAACGGTCGCTGAGCTGGGAAATGTGTATTAACCCGTTTTCCTTCATGCCGAGATCGACAAACACTCCGAAGGCGGTGATGTTATTGACCTTTCCGGAAAGTTCCTGGCCGATGTGCAGATCATCAATCTTCTTGATCGAATCGTCATAAACCGGCTCTTCGACAGTCTCACGCGGGTCACGGCCAGGCTTCTCAAGTTCAAGAACGATATCGGTGAGAGTGGGCAGGCCTGTATCCTTTGTGACATAACGGTCAAGTTCGATCTTGTGAAGAAGATTGCGGTCGCGAGTCAATTTTGCGACATCGGCATTCACATCGGATGCCATTTGCTCCACAAGGTCGTATCTCTCGGGATGGACGGCTGTATTGTCAAGAGGATTGGCCGACTCGGGGATACGAAGGAAACCGGCACACATCTGGAATGCCTTTTCTCCCATACGAGGAACATTCATGAGCTCGGAACGAGTTTTGAACGGGCCGTTCTCAGCGCGATACTTCACAATGTTTCCCGCGAGGGTAGGGCCTATGCCTGACACATAGCTCAACAGCTGACGGGAGGCGGTGTTGACATTGATGCCAACTGAATTGACGCATGCTTCAACAACGTAATCAAGCGAATCCTTGAGGCGAGCCTGATTGACATCGTGCTGATACTGTCCGACACCGATGCTTTTCGGATCGATCTTCACCAGCTCGGCGAGCGGGTCGAGCAGACGACGTCCGATAGATACTGCGCCACGCACAGTGACATCCTCGTTGGGGAATTCCTCACGGGCCACTTCGGAGGCTGAATAAATCGATGCGCCCTGCTCGTTGACCATGAATATCTGTACACGGCGGGTGAACACGACATCACGGAGGAAACGCTCGGTCTCACGTCCGCCGGTGCCGGTGCCAATGGCAATCGCATCAATGCGGTAACGGTTGACAAGATAACACAGCGCGTCGCCGGCTCCTACAAAATCATTGGCAGGCGGGGTGGGGTAGATCACCGTGTGATCGAGGAGATTGCCCTGCTCATCAAGCACTACCACCTTGCAACCGGTCCTATAACCGGGATCAATGGCAAGGATGCGCTTACGTCCCAACGGGGGGACATAAGCAGCTGCCGCACATTATCGGCAAACATCTGAATGGCACCGTTGTCGCTTTTCTCCTTGGTGGAAGCGGCGATCTCGTTCTCGATTGACGGACGCATGAGCCGACGGTATCCATCCTTGACAGCCGCAGCGACAATATCGGCGAGTTCGGCCGATGCTGTGGAGCGGATGAACATGCGGGACAAGCGGTCGATCATCTCATTGTCGTCAATGCAGATCGAGACTTTCAGTATCCCTTCCTCCTCGGCCCGGCGGATTGCGAGATACCGGTGGGAGTTGCACGTGCGCAAGGGTTCGGAGAAATTGAAATAGTTCTGGTATTTATCGCCATCGGCTTCTTTGCCGGGGACAACCTTAGCCACAATTGTAGCCGAACGCTGATAGCGGGAACGGACAATGTTACGGGCTTTCTCGCTCTCGCTCACCCATTCGGCAATGATATCGGAAGCGCCGGCAATAGCATCGTCGGCACTCTTGACATCGCCCTTAACGAACTTGGCAGCCAGCTGGGAGGCTGAGGAGCCTGATGACTGCGACATGATCATTTTAGCCAAGGGCTCAAGGCCGAGAGCGCGGGCAGCTTGGGCGCGGGTGTTGCGTTTAGGTTTATAGGGGAGATATATGTCCTCGAGCACCACGGGATCGAGAGTCTCCTCGATACGGGCATCGAGTTCGGGGGTGAGGGCATTGTTCTCAGTAAGGATCTGGCGAATATATTCCTTGCGTTTCTCTATTTCAAATAGAGCCTCGTGACGTTTCTTTATATTATATACAGTTACCTCGTCCATTCCTCCGGTCGCTTCCTTGCGGTATCGGGATATGAAAGGGACGGTGGCTCCTTCATCAAGTAATCGCAGACATGCCGCAACGTGCTTGCGGAGGTAAGTACCGAGTTCCTTAGTGATTACATTAGCGTGAACGTTAACCATTGAGTAAGGGTGTGTTGTGTGAGATTATGTTAAGAGCTATTTTTTGTGCAATGTCAGTACCGAAATCTCCGGCTCGGCTCCAATTCGTGCCGGAAACCCTACGGTGCCCAGGCCAATATTTACGTAAAGCAGATGGGTGGAATCATTGTCGGCATACAATCCGCCCCAAGTGGGATAGCGCAAGGCGGCAGGTGATATGCCGGCGACCTCCATCTGCATGGCGTGAGTGTGTCCGGAGAGTGTCAAGGGAATATTGATATCACTGTTGCCGGATATCGAATCAGTCCAGTGAGCAGGGTTGTGGGTCAACAGGATTTTGAACCGGGAGTCTTCAGTGGCGGGATATGCCTTGGCAAGAGAACCATAGACAGGGAAGGGATGATCGCCTATATTCTCAACACCAATTATCGCGATGGTGTCGGATCCACGACCGATAAGACGGGTGGAGTTGTTAAGCATCTCCCATCCGATGCTACGTTGCATATCCTTAAGATACTGTACGCTTCCGGCTTTTTCTTCGGGGGAATTCCAGGTGGCATAGTCGCCATAATCATGATTACCCATTATGGATATCACTCCGTCTGGCGCACTCAGACGGCTGAGAGGGGAGAGGTGGGGAGTCAATTCAAAGGATCTTGAATTAACGATATCGCCGGTGAATACAATCAGGTCGGGCGACAGAGTGTTAACCCGGTCGACAACCTTGGATATGAATGTGGTGTCGGATCCATATGTGCCAGTGTGCATGTCGGAGATCTGGACAATCCTGTATCCATCAAACCGGGCCGGGAGATCGGATCTCGAGATCTCGACCTCCTTGACATCAATATTGAAACGATTGATCAAAGCGCCCCACCACATACACGCGAACGTAAAGAAACCCACAAATGCAGCTACAACTGATATGGCCCGGATCCTTTTCCGCCTAAAGAGACATGGAATACGACTGATCAAGTCGATCAACACAAACAAGTACTTGGGCAGATATACTGACAAGAATGTGTACAACATCCACATCACCGACAATAGTACGTCATTGTCGCCACTTTTACGAGGCATGAGGAGCGCACATGCAAGCACTACATACAATATAATGGAGATCCATAAATGCAGTCTGCTCCAAAACCTGTTACGAAAGCGAGTCTTCAGACATTTATATATGTAGAAGTCGGAGAAAACGCTTAACAACAGAAAGATAACAAGTGGAATCCAGGGGATACGCATACTAAATATAAAAGAGGGGAGAGGAGAGAGTAATAGAGATGCCTGATCAGCAATATCCGATTGCAATAAGTTTGTTACGTAAGGGATTGGCGTACATGGTGTACATGTATGTGCGCATGAAATTACGTTCCTGAGGCGTCACATCCGGGACATCGATCTTGTCGAGCTGTCCCTCGATATAAGCGGTGACCTTGTCGGCCTCCTCCGCTGAGTAACGTTCGGCATACATGTCACTATCGAACGCGCGATCGTAAGCCACATAGTTAATGGGGAAGATCTTGTAACCACCGTGTATGCCACAATCGATGCTGTGACAAGCCCGCTGATATACTTCCTGCTTATCGGTGCCTTCGGGAAGGGCTTCAATCATGTGGGATATACATGACGCGAAAGCTATGTGCACACGGCCCTTATATCCAAGCAGACCGGTCTCCATAGAGAACAGGTCGTCATGCTGGCTCTTTTTGAAGTCGGGGTCGCGATGACGCAGAAGGTATTCACGGGTCTTGAGATAATCGTTGGGGTCGAACTCATATGAAATAGAGACGGGGAAAATATTGAGTCCGGCTATATTCTGGGCTACAGTGCCACCTCCGCTCAATGCAAGCATCTTGATCACGCTTTCCTGAGTGTGATCGCTCGAGTCCTTGGCACGACCCTGACGCTGTGCGATCCATATGCTTTCGTTTTTCACATGAAGCGCGTGATTGATATAAGCCGACAGTTGCTTGGCTGCATCCAGTGCCTGACGGGTGGGGAGATTTCGCTTAACAATGAAACTTCCGTTAAGCTTCACGAGATGGGTAATCCAATCGTAGATCAGGAGGTTGTCTCCAATTGCCACCTCGGAGGTCTTCATACCCTCGCGCAAGAAGCACAAGTTAATGAATGATGCGTCGAGCACGATATCTCTGTGATTGGATATGAATGTGTAGGACGCTCCGGGCTTTACGTTTTCGATACCAGAAGTGGTAATACCAGCAGATGTGTTTGCCTCAAGTTGCTCGAGGAATTTCTGCATGATATTTACTTGAAAATCCTTTTTAGTCTTACTTGCAACAAGTAGATTAACGAATTGATTGTAATCCACGCTGGGGAGAACCCACTTGATAGCATGTTCAAAACCGGGATCCTTGACCATCTCAGCAATTCGATTGGCAAATTGCGAATCGTCGTATGGGGCTATTTCTGTGAAGTCTAATTCTTGAGCGTTCATTACGCTGATATTATTATAAGTACGTTCTTAAAAATTAAACGCTATACGTAAGTCCTAAAGAGCTTGCTCAATAAATCTTGCTATTTATTTGTGCATTAATTTTTACGACTTACTTATACTATATAATTATATAATGAATAGTCGAAACGATAGTTGTGTCAAAGTTAGCCTTTTTTGATATAATATGCAACCCAGCCTCTTTAAATTAAGTCTTTTTAAGAAGGGTGTAGGGGACACACTCTCTTAGAGCATGAATGAATTGCATAAGTCCCGTGTGGTGGGTTACACGGGACTTATACAATTGATTCATAGCTATATTTCTCTCAAAGGAGGCGACTTTGAATAAGTATTTACAATATGTCAATGAGCTCTTGCCGATCGGTGGGGGAGTTTATAGGTTTAGAAGTTTATAGGTTTATGAG
>CAJUSW010000009.1 GCA_910589485.1 uncultured Duncaniella sp. | reverse complement strand
TGCCGATCGGTGGGGGAGTTTATAGGTTTAGAAGTTTATAGGTTTATGAGCTATCGATTTTGTGCTCTGCTATTTTCTGTAACCTTATTGCTGGTTCCGGGGGGGAACGGCGGAGGTCGGCTCTCCGCTTAGGTGGGTATGGGTGGGCGGGGGATTGGTGCATCGTCTGCGGGATGGCCTTGCGGGCCCTCGCGGGTGGGCAGGCTCCAGCGGAGGATGGACGTTGGGTCGGTGAGGACGAGGATGGCGGTCTCGACCGGGGGCTCGGGTTTCGGGGGCCTCTGTGTGGTGTGGCCCTGCATGCCGAGGTAGAAGAAGGCGGGAATCTGTTCCCTGTCGACGTTTATGTGTATGACAAGGAAGCCTATGCCACACAATAATGGGAATAGTGCGGAGCAGAGGCTGAGGAATTTCCCGGGGTCGGGTTGCATGGGGGAGTAGCCTTTGTATTCCTGTGCGTTGAGCAGGAGCATGAAGGCGGGGGAGGTACCGCGGACGCTGTCGGGGCGGGAATAGGAGGCGTAACGGATGCGTTTGTGCAGGGTTTTGACCTGACGGCGGGTGTAGCCGGTGTATTCGGGGTACATGCCCGAGAATTCGCGTTGTTTCCCCTCGCGTGAGAGGTAGAGGAGTGCGGTTGCGCCGTCGGGGGAGGTGGCGAGTCGGTAGTCGAGATATGAGCGGAGGAGGTCGGTTGAGTCGTAGCCTTTGGGGTCGACGATGACGATTGGGCGGGGGCGGGAGAGTCGGCGGGCGCGTTCGAGCCGGGATATGACGTTTTTCTCGACGGGGGTTAGTTCCCGGCCGAGAAATCGAGAGAATGAGTGGCACCAGATGTCTGGGCGACGGATTCGTTTTGTCAGGTGGGTTACCTTGTGGCTCGTTGGTTTCATATCACCGGCAAAGGTAGGTTGGTTTTACCGGGGATATGGTGCGATAATGTCGTGTATCGGGTGGGAATTTTTAGACCAGAGGGCCAGAGATTTTTTATTTTTAAGTATAGAGGGATTTTTGAGTATAGAGGAGGAAGTATAGAGTATAGGGATTAGATTATTAGGGGTGGGGATTTTAAGAGTATATTGGTGGAATATAGGAGGTTAGTGAGGGGGGGACGCGGGGAATTATAGGACGTCTTCGACGCCCATTTTGGTATGGATTTCGTTTTCCCCACGCCTCGGAAACGCGCAAATCTTGCCCTAACGGGCGATTTGCACGTTCCCTCGTGGTGGGGCTATAATTACATCGCCTCTTCGAGGCTTAGTGGGAGGATGGCCTGCGGGGTATTTGCATCACGCATAACTTTAGGCTACGATTTCATTGACGCTCCGTGGCTTGGCGGGTTTTACCAATTATATTGGGAGCGCGGGAATTATGTGAGACACATGGTTCGTTTAATTCGAGGAGATTGAGATTGTGGACGGGTGGGGAGGTTTGCTTAAGTCTGATTTTGCCATATTATTTATATTTGTGGGAGAATTCGCATGGCTGATAAAATGTGATTCTTTATTTTACATAATACCAATTATGGGCAAATATATGAATTTGTAAAACCATACGCTCGTTACATTAATAATTATAAGGATCGCGGTTATTTTCATTGCGATTTCACAGAGACCTTTTTACAAAATTTCTTTAACACTCATCATCCACGTGCCTATGAAACAGAAATTGTTATCGGTTCTTTTTAAGACCTTATCGTATTTCATCACCGCTCTTGCCGGAGCGCTTACGGCTTCCGCAATATGAATGACGATTCCCATCAGCGTGAATTGATCCGCGCTTTGCAGATCGTTGGAGAACTTGATCTCCACGTAGCCAATGGCGATATCACCATTAACGAGATCCGCCGTAAAGTCCGTACCATTGACCGTATCCTCACTAAGTTGTTAGCTTAGTCCTCCCTCTCTCCTCAGCCGTAACATTACCCATTACCTAAATATTTATTTATGTCTACTGTTTTTGGAAAGAATAACGGTAGACCTAACCGTGTTAAGCGTAACACGTTCGACCTTTCATTCCAAACGAACGCTACGTTTAAGTTCGGCGGTCTTTATCCGGTATTCTGTAAGGAGGTTCTCCCTGGAGATTCCTTCCGTATCCGTACAACGTTCGGTCTTAGATTTATGCCGACTTATTTCCCGCTCCAAACTAAGATGAGAGTGGATTTACATTACTTCTACGTGAGAAATCGAAACCTTTGGAAGAGTTTTCCGGATTTTATCACAGGTGTGACTTCCGGTCTTGTCAGCCCGTTCCTCGCTAAACCCGATGTACGGACTGGCTCTCTTGCTGATTATTTCGGTGTCCCCACTACTGTCATTGGTAACAGTGGTGAGTATTCTGCTTCTGTTAAACAGAATTCAATAACTGTTTTCGATTCCAACTCTAAACGGTTCTTTGTTGATCCCGCCTCTAATTTGCCTCTCCGCTTAATTGTTACACTCACTAATGGTGATGATAACCCGAGTGGAATTTATAAGACGGATAATCCCTATGTCGCTACTCTTTCTCCTCTAAGGGTTGCTTTTGATGCTGATTTAGAGGAGAGCGATCATGTTTATCTTGAAGTCGGTTATCTTGAGCCTAATGCCCTCGGATCTTTCGATTTTGTCTCTGTCCGTTCTGTGGCTATGCGCAATGTCGATGGCACTACTGATTATACCATGCCTGAGGATGTTTCTTGGTCTTTTACTTCCGGATCACAACGTTATATCCCCGCTTTCCGTTTTGCCCCTCCCTCTTCGGCATCTAATTATACAATAGGTGAGGATTTTACATTCTCTCTGTTGAGTTCTTTTCCGTCTGGATCAATTCAGGATCTCTCCGAGTCTCAGTATAAAGACAAGGTGTTCGGTACAGATGGTATCCGTCTTTCCGCTCTTCCGTTCCGTGCTTATGAGTCCATCTATAATTCATTCTATCGTGATGATCGTAACAATCCCCGTCTTGTTGATGGTCAGCCTGTATACAATACTTATCTCCGTTCTACTGATGGTGGACCTGATTGGCATGAGTATCCCCTCTACTATAGGAACTGGGAACAAGATTTCCTTACTACCTGTGTACCGTCTCCTCAACAAGGTAGTGCCCCCCTCGTTGGTATCTCCTCTACCGGAGTTATGACTCTCGAGGATCCTGCCGATGGTACCCGTTATCAGGTGCAGGCCACTACCGCTGATGATGCCGATACCATTACCGGATTTAAGGTCACTGAGAACCTGCCTACCGCTGTTACCCGTTCGCTTGTTAATTATGCCACTTCCGGTATTTCGATCAACGATTTCCGCAATGTTAATGCTTTCCAGCGTTGGAAGGAAACTAACATCCGTCGCGGACTCAAGTATAAGGATCAGATAAAGTCTCACTTCGATGTCGATGTCAAGTTGGCTGAACTTGACATGCCTGAATTTATCGGAGGTGTTTCCGAGCCTGTTCAGATAAATACCGTCAATCAGACTGGCTCCGATTCCGTCGACTCCCCTCTCGGATCTTATGCCGGTCAGGCTTACGCCCTCGGATCTTCCAAGCATGATGTATCCACTTACTGTGATGAGCATGGATTCATTATCGGTGTCCTCTCTGTTGTCCCCGTTCCTGTCTATAGTCAGTTGTTGCCTAAACATTTCGTTAAAACATCTGCCTTTGACTACTTCTTTCCGGAGTTTGGTCATATCGGTCTCCAACCCGTGCTTAACTCTGAGGTAGCTCCCATTCAGGCTACTGTCGAGAATAAGTTGAACCAAACTTTCGGTTATCAACGTCCATGGTACGACTATCTCGCCTCTGTTGATGAAGTACACGGCGATTTCCGTACCTCCCTCCGTGATTTTGTACTGTCCCGCGTCTTTGCCACTACTCCCCTACTCGGTAAAGATTTCACTACGATCCGTCCTGATGATCTCAATCATGTTTTCAGTGTCACGACTGATACAGATAAGATCCTTGGTCAGGTCTATTTTGACGTTTCCGCTAAACGTCCAATCCCTATGTATGGTGTCCCACTCCTTGAAGCCGATTTATAATGAACGCTAAAATACGTAGACTCTCACAACGTGGTTTTCCGCTTGTCGTTACCCAGCCCTCCGAGAACTGTAAAGTAATCTCCGGCCTTTCCTATACTCCCGCTCAGGTTGCCTCCGCTACCGAACGTGGATTCGCTGTCAATTCTGCCACCACTGATTCGATGTTCTTTGATGGTTTCGATAATCCCTCTTATGATGTCCCCATCGAGTTGAAACGAGGTGTCGACGCTGTTGCCGTCTGGGAAGCCCAGCGCACCGCCCGCAAACGTATCATCGATGCCCATAAGAATGATAAGGCCGTCTATGGATAAGTACCCGCGTTAGCTCATGGGGGGACCGGGGGCGTAGCCCCCCGTAGCGGATAGCACCTTAGTGTTAATCCAGTGCGTCGGTGAGGCCTCAAGCCGAGCCTGCCCCTTAAAAGTCAGCCCGTCCGGCGCCTGAGGAGTTCCCCTCCTTGGGTGCCACTTTAAACATTTATATCTATGGGAAATTTTTTAAAGTCCGCTTTTAAAGCATTCACTAATCCGATAGGCACTGCCGTTGATCTTATCTCCGGTGGAGTCTCTTCTGCTGTTCAGGCTAATGCCCAATCCAAGGCCGATGCCCATAACCGTGATTTCGTTGCCTCCGAGAATGAAAAGACCCGTCAATTTAATGCCGAGCAATCTCAGATAGCCCGCGATTTTCAAGTCGAGCAATGGAACCGTCAGAATGAGTATAATGATCCCTCCAACGCTATGAAGCGTTTAACAGCTGCCGGATTAAATCCGAACCTCGCCTATGGTGAGTTGTCCAATATGGCCACCGCTACTCCCTCTACCAATTCCGCGAGCTCTTCCGGTTCCGGATCTCCCGTTTATCAGCCCCATACCATGGGTGATGTTTTTGACCGCGCTCTCAATTATGAGAAGCAACGCGCGGAGATTGAGTATATACGTTCTCAGTCCCGTGGTCAGGATTTTACCAATGATATTCTTGCCTCCGATGCCAAGTTTGCCGATGCTCTTAATCAGTCTAAATTGGATCTTAATAATTCGACTATTGTTTACAATGACTCTGCTTCCTCTTTCACTGATGCTCAAAAGGCTCAGTTACGTGTATTAACTCAAAAATATGAGAAAGAGATCGATGTCTTGCAGTCTACTATCGATAAGACTAAAGCCGAGATCGCCAATATCGATGCCAAGACAGTTCGTGAATGGATTGCGGCTTATTATGACTCTGACATCTATAAACATACTGTAGCTAAATTACAATCAGAGATAGTTCATAATTATGCCAGTGCCGATCTTGCCCGTCAGCAGTCTGAGGCTATTTTAAAGAAACTTCCTGTTGAATTGCTTGGCCTCACTGTCGATTCCATTTCCAGTGGCTTTGACTCTGATCTTTTGACTGTCGAGGATGGTAAATTAAAGCTCAATTTGACTTCTGGTAAAGACTTTGCCGATGTGAAGAATGATCAGGAATATGCTAATAAAGCAGTTCCCTTTATTGGATCTTTACTTGATTATATCGATAATAAAGCCCGCCGTCTTACTGGTAAGCCTTCTGGTAGCATGCGTAGGCAGGCAAAACAACGCAATTAGGGTAGCAGGGACTTTTGTCCCTGCTCTCAGTGATACTCGCTCTTAATTGAGTAACTAGCGAATTAACATTTCTCGATCGCTACGTTACGGGAAAATTTACTTACCTTATAGCTTCTAAGCAATGTGCCTTTCCCCCAAACTTATCATGAACCCTGAGTTCATTCGTAATCGATCCTTTTATGATCTATATATCATGGATGGATCAGAAGTCCGTTGTCAACAGATTTATCCCGGGGTTTTCAATCCTGTTTTTGTTGATGCTAAATCCGTCCCCGTTGATCGCTGTTCCGATTATTATGCTGTCAGGACTGCTACTGGTGAGGTTTGTCCTCTCTTTATGCCTGTTTGTTGTGGTAAGTGTACTGAGTGTCACGATCACCGTTGTAGTGAACTCCGTTCCCGGATGATGCTTGAGCAGATGTATTACGGTGATATTCCCCCTATTATGGTACGTTTGTCTTATGCCCCTTGTCATCTCCCTCCCGATGGAGTTTGTAAGGATCATATATGCAAATTTCATCGTAGATTGCATGACTATTTCCGCCATCACGATTTACCTAACGACTGGCGCATTATAACTTTTTCGGAATATTCCCCCGAAATGGGTCGCGCTCATTACCATTGTGTAGTGTTCGGTCTTGACTTTAACGATTTTCATAAGTTCATTTCATTTCATGATATAGTGCAACGTTGTTGGCCCTTTGGCTACGTGCACACTAAACGCTGTTGGTCTCTCGGCGCTCTCCGTTATGTCTCTAAGTATGTTTCCAAGGATGTTTACGTTAACGTCCCCGAAGGTAAGAACCCTAATTTTTGGCATGGCCCCCGCCGTGAAGGTGGTATTGGCTCCCGCTTTTTGGAACTCGCTGATCTTAAGAATATAATTGATGCTGATTATCCTTATGTCTCTTTCCAGTCTATGGGTAAAGTTGAAAAGGTGTTTCTTCCCCGGTACCTCCGTGAAAAGATCCACGGATCTTTAAAAGATTTCATCTCTCAGAAACTTATCAACAAGTATAAGAGGTTTGTTGAACTTCATGTCGCGCTACATGAGCTATTATATACCGTTAGGCGTAACGATTATTTGCCTATGGATAAGTATTTTACAGATGTTGCCATTAAAGTTCAAGATTTTTGGAACTATCAGATAGATGGTGTCTTTTTACATGAGGCTGTCTCCCTGTCCTCTTTTAATCGTCTAAGTTCTGAATTTTTCTTTGTCAGATCTGAGTATAAAGTGTACTCTCTTGCCCGTCGTAACTTCCTGAAAGGCCTGCCTTTAAACCTAATACTTGATCGTTTTCCTACTCTGTGTAGAGAATTTTTGACCCTCTATATAGAGTTGCTTGACTTCCGTTTTGATGCCTGCGCGTATTTTGACATGTTGGCCGAAAAGTCTCATTATCAGCACATTTTGTCACAAGTTGTAGAGAATTTATTGTTGCAGAAACCAATATATGATGCATCTGTCGATGCTTATAAACGTTTCACTCGAGAGAGATGGTACGCTAACCATGGTATTCATGATTTGGATTATCAAATTTTGCAATCTGATTCTTTTTAATTATATTTGCGCCATGACGTTACATGAAGCATTTGAAAAATATGAAATTCGTTACTTTACTTGTGAGGAGTTTACAGCTTCTCGCACGGCTATGGCTCGGAGCATTTGTAATGTTCCTACTTCTCCTCGGATCTTGCTTAATCTTTTCCGACTCGGATTTTTTATGGGATATATCCGTGATCTTGCCGGCTCTCCTATTCGCATTAGCTCCGGTTATCGTAGTTTTGCGCTTAATCGTGCAGTTGGCGGTGTACCGCAATCTCGACATCTAATTGGCTGTGCAGTAGATATTTTACATACTACCAATTATGGGAAAATAATATTAGGGGTTAGAGGACGGACGTGATGGCGGTGTTGTTACAGTTGTGTTGAGATTTGTGGACAATTCGGTTAATGTGTTTATTTCGCACGGGATTCGTTGGCAGGAATTTGGAAATAAACATTATTTAATTTAAATTTGCAATGAAGAGCCTGACATATATGCAATTCTTGAAACCAGTAAAGCGAATCAGATTTTTCATTAGCCCAGGTGTTTCCTCCTTATAGAAAAGTTCACCTCCTTAGATATGTAATCACTCTCCTCCTAAAACAATCCCATGCAGCCGCTATTTTCGATAATCACCATCACATACAACGCTTCGTCCACGTTGCCTGCGACATTGAAGAGCGTCAAAGAGCAAACTTGCAAACTCTATGAATACATAGTGGTTGACGGAAAGTCGTCGGACAATACCGTAGAACTCGCAAAAAATGCCGATATAGACAATTGCAAGATTGTGTCGGAGCGTGACAGAGGATTGTATGACGCTATGAATAAGGGCCTGGGGATGGCAAATGGCGATTATGTGATATTCCTAAACGCCGGGGATTCGTTTCACTCACCTGAGACGCTGGAGCATTTTGCCGACGCAATAATGGAGAATGATTATCCGGGGATTGTATATGGCCAGACCGACATAGTGGATTCTAATCGTAAACGATTGCGGGCCAGGCATCTGACTGCGCCGGAGAATCTTGTGCTCGAGAGTTTCAGCAACGGAATGGTTGTGTGCCACCAGGCATTTGTGGTGTTGAGAAAACTTACGAACAATTTCAATGTAAAGTTCAAATATTCAGCAGATTATGAATGGTGCATACGTTGTTTGCAACGTTCGCACAGGAATTGCTACATTGATGAAGTGGTGATAGATTATCTCTCGGAAGGGGTGACGACACAGCATCATTTCGCCTCGCTACTTGAGCGGTTCAGTATAATGTCGCATTACTATGGGTTCTTCCCTACCCTATATCAGCATATAAAGAAGGTGTTACGGGCTGTCATCAAGAAAGTTACATCTTAACTTTGTCAGGATTCTTAGCTATAAAATCTTTCCAAGATTTAGGCCCGGCAGTGGCTACAGGCTTGGAGGATTCATAGAAATGGCATAGCGCGGCGGCAAGACCGTCGGTGGCATCAAGTTCCAGGTCGGCAAGAACTGACGGATCGATCGCAAGGATGCGACGCAACAGTTCGCGCACCTGTTCCTTGGACGCCGCTCCATTTCCGGTAATAGCCATCTTAATTTTTCGGGGTTCATATTCCGTAATGGGAACGTCGCGAGACAGAGCGGCAGCCATTGCCACACCTTGCGCTCGCCCCAACTTGAGCATGGACTGGACATTCTTGCCAAAGAATGGAGCCTCAATAGCCATTTCATCGGGCAAATATTGCTCCACAAGTCCAAGGACACGCTCATAGATGCGACGCAGACGCAGATAATGGCTCTCAAACTTGTCGAGCTTCACCACCCCAAGCGCTATCATTGATGGCTTGCGACCTTTAACGCCTATAACCCCATAGCCCATAACATTGGTACCGGGGTCGATACCAATGATGATCTTTTCGAATCCATTAATCTCCATCAGAGGTCTATATCTATAGTCTCCATATAGGTGGTGAAAAACAAAACTTTCTGGCCGAAGCGGGATGAAAGCTGAGAACGGAGGGCTGCCGCGGGTCCGTCATGCCAATTCGCGGCCACCTCGCGTGAGGTAGCCGACAGTTGCACGGCATATCCAGCCATTCCTTCCTGTGGCTCGATCAATAAAGTGGCGAACACGGGAGACTGGAGTCCGCATTGTGAGAGTGCGGAGGGGAAATACTCATCACGCACCCAACGGCGGAATTCGGCATCAACGGATGAATGTATATAATATGTGGTGTTAAGGATGATCATAGGTTTTAAAGAATCTCTTATTTTACCTCAGCCTTGGCTCGGCGCCATGCAAGATATGCGACGAATATGGTCAACAGTACACTTGCTCCGGCCGACATCATCACATTGGTGATGCCAAGGAACTGGGGAGACAGGAATACAAAATATGTGACAATAAATGTCATGATGACGGCGGGAATGAATGCCACCCAATAATTCTTATTGTTACGAACAAGCCAGACGTATATGGTCCAAAGAGTGAAGACGGCAAGAGTCTGATTGGCCCAAGCAAAGTAGCGCCAAACGATGCCGAAGTCAACAAGAGTGATACCGAAGCCCACGACAAAGAGAGGCACACAGATGATCAAGCGATTGATGATGGGGCGCTGATCGTAGCTGAAAATGTCGGCGATTATAAGGCGGGCGCTACGGAAGGCCGTATCACCCGATGTGATAGGCGCGGCTACCACACCGAGGAGAGCGAGGATAGCTCCTACCTTGCCAAGAGTCGAACGGGAGATCACGTCAACAGCCCATGCCGCATTATTGTCATTGGCTGCCAACTGCTCGCCCAATTCAGTGGGACCATGGAAGAATGCCATGGCGATTGCCGCCCATATCAGGGCGATTATGCCCTCGGATATCATGGAACCATAGAACACCGATTTGCATTTCTTCTCGCTGGTCACACAGCGGGCCATAAGCGGGGACTGAGTGGCATGGAAGCCGGAGATGGCTCCACAAGCAATGGTGATGAACAGTGTGGGGATGATGGGAAGTTTGGCGGGATCGAGTTGGAAATTGTGCAACGTGGTGAGTTCGGGCACGGGATATTTGAATGACAATATAACTCCCAGCAGACCGACTCCCATTGCGACGAGCGCGACACCGAATATCGGGTATATGCGACCAATAACCTTATCGACAGGCAGAAGCGTGGCTACGACGTAGTAGGCAAGAATAATGTAGACCCATGTCTGCAAAGAAACTCCCGAAACCATGGTGGAGAGGAGCTGGGCCGGGCTAAGAATGAACACGGCTCCGACCAATACCATCAGGGCAATGGAGAAGAGGCGCACCACAGTGCGTGTGCCGGTGCCAAGATACATGCCTATGATCTCGGGGAGGCTCTTTCCGTCATTTCTGAGAATCAGCATGCCCGAAAGGTAATCGTGCATGGCTCCGAAGAATATACATCCCAGGGTGATCCAAAGGAAAGCAACGGGGCCGAAACATGCACCGAGAATGGCACCGAATATAGGTCCGGTTCCGGCAATATTGAGCAACTGGATAAGAAATACGCGCCAACGTGGGAGCTTCATGTAGTCCACTCCGTCCTCAAGACGCATCACGGGAGTGAGATTGGCATCATCGGCATCGGCAAGGCGCTGAAGATATGTGCCATAGGTAAAATAAGCAAGAATAAGGAGGCTAAGGCAAATTATAAATGTGATCATCTTGGAATGAGGATGGCTTATGTGTTGATGTTAATGGCTGTTCTAAAAATACCACGGGTGATCGATAATAGCTGTGATCCCCGGCGAAGGGATAGCCCCGTCGATGCGCGAGGCACCACGATAGAAACGAGGGGCGAAATCGGGATCATCGGGGCGCATATAGTTGGTCTTCACCCGTCCTGAGGAATGGATATATCTGCCGTCGCTATCATATAGAGCTACGTGAGAAATGCGTCCATCGGGGGTGTTGCTGAAAAACAGCAGATCGGCCGGACGGAGAGAGGATGTATCGGCCGGAGCGATGCGCTGACCTATATCGATTTGTTGGCGGGCATCACGAAGGGTGAGAATACCGTTGGCATAATAAGCGACCCTCACAAGTCCAGAGCAGTCAACCGACTTGGTAGAGCATGCTCCCCACAAGTAAGGTGTGCCCATCAAGTAGTAACAACGGTCGAGGATGGCATCAGCATCAAACGGGGTTGAAGCCCATTGCTCAGCAGGTGTCACCGCAGAAGTGGAGATCCATCCATTGCGACCATCGGGAAGAGTAACGTGGCTGAAAGTCCCGTTGCCAAGGCGTCCGGCAAGGATCGAACCGTTGACAAGTTCCGTGACTATACTCCTAACGGAAGGGGAAACAGTATCGGTGTACACTTTGGCCTCAGCCATAGATGTGACAACAAGGCGGGGCGACTTTTTCCACGCCTCCATATCATGATCGAACATGCGGAACACGCTCGATATATTCATATATCCACGGTAGGTATCGGGACTCTCTATCAACAACCATTCCCCTCCATTGTCCTCAAGGATACGCAACGGCATACCCATAATGGCTTGAGAGGACATCTCGGAAGCGTGGCTATCGCCCTCACGGATACATGCAACCGGGATATTGACCAACGCCCATCCGGAAGTGGTCGATTCGGCAAACATGGCAGCCGACAGGAACGAAAATACTATGGATAAAAAATATTTCATACGTATAGAACGTGGAATTGCAAGAATTATTCCATTTTCAGGAATAATTTTTCAGCATTGGAGGAGGTGATGGCTCCGATACGCTCCAAATCGATATCGAATACTCCGGCAACAGTAGCCGCGACATTCGATACATATGCGGATTCATTGCGCTTGCCACGGAACGGGACGGGTGCAAGATAAGGGGAATCAGTCTCCAGGACTATACGTTCGATGCCGATATGGGGAAGCGTGGCTCGCAGGCTACTGTTCTTGAAAGTGACTATGCCGTTGATTCCGAAATAGAAATCTCCAGTATCACGTATGCGGTCAACGTCGGATTCAGATCCTCCGAAGCTATGGAACACCCCCTTGACACGTCCGTTGAACCCTTTAAGGACCTCGAGTACTTGATCGAGCCCGTCTCGGCAATGGATTATGACCGGTATGTCGCGATCCACAGCCCATGACACCTGTTCACTGAAGGCAAGCATCTGCTCGCGCTCGTAAGTCTTGTCCCAGTACAGATCAATGCCGATCTCGCCAACTGACACATAATCCGAGGAGGAATCAAGCTCATGGCGTATCACCGCAAGGTTTTCACGCCAGGTCTCCCCTATCTCGGTAGGATGCAGACCGATGGCCATGAATGTATTGCGGGGATATTTGCCATGCAATTCCTTCATGGGGGCAACGGTGGAGAGATCCACGTTGGGGAATATCATGCGGGACACTCTAGCCTCGATAGCACGTGACATCACAGCATCTCGATCGGCCTCGAATTCAGGCAGATAAAGATGGGTATGGGTATCAAAAAGCTCCATTACTTGTCGCGGGAGGCTGATTTCAGGGCAAGGTCCATGAATAATGTGCGAGCCTCGGGCGCCAGGTCGATATAATCGAGGCTCTTGATAGCAGTGTCGATGTAGGCACTTATAAGCTCATGGATCCGCTCGGGAAGAGACAAGGAATTATAAACCTCGCGGACAGCCCGGATTTTGGTCTGAGGATCCGAAGTGGGGCCAAGTAAAGAGCGGATGGTACCGGTGGTATCCTCATTCATAGCCATGATGAGCAGCCATGTTTTCTTGTCGTTGAGAATATCGCCACCAATGGCTTTACCGAATGTTTCGGGGTTGCCATAAGTGTCGAGATAATCGTCCTGGAGCTGGAAAGCGAGGCCGAGATTCACACCATAGTCGAACATGCGGATCTGGGTCTCCATAGGAGCATCGGCCATAAGGGCGCCCATGCCACATGCGCAACCGAGCAGAACGGAGGTCTTGAGACGGATCATCTCGATGTATTCCTCGACAGTAACGTCGGTGCGTGATTCAAAATCCATGTCGAGCTGCTGGCCCTCGTAGATATTCATAGCCGAGCCGTTGAACAGTTCGTGGGCCTGCTGGATGTGATCGCCAACCTTAATGTCGAGCAACATGGATGCCGTGGTGAGCATGGCGTCGCCTGAGAGAATGGCGGTCTCCTCGTTCCATTTCACATGGACAGTAGGACGACCACGGCGCACATCGGCCTTGTCCATCACATCGTCATGAAGGAGAGTGAAATTGTGAAACATCTCGATGGCTATAGCCTGATGAATCGCAGTGATGGGTTCGCGGCCGAGGGCATGGCAAGTGGCGAGAGTCAGGACTGGGCGGAGGCGTTTGCCTCCGCAGTCCAATGTATATCGTATGGGATCGTACAATCCGGCCGGGCGGGCAGGAAGTCGGAGATTGGAGATGGCATCATTCACCATCCGGAGATATTCATTGTATTCTTTCATGGATAGAACACTTGGGGTGGTTAAGAGGGTGTTTAAAAACAAATGTTGAAACCAGAGTCCAATCTCATTAGGTTGGATGCAAACGAGGTAACATTTGTTCTTACCATATAAATTTATAGTTAATCGTTTTAATCTAATAAAGGGTGCTTTGCCCCATGGATGTCTTTTTGGTTTAATTATCCCTAATCATCGGTCACATAGCCACAGCTATGCTCCCTTTGATTATGAATAATTTAACTCAAAAATACATCCACTCTGGTTTAACATTTGTTTTTAAACACCCTCTATTAAAGCCGGGGCGAAAGGGCCCCGGATAGTTACTTAACAATGGCAAATATTAAGGGAGTGTGGCTGTAGGCTCTCGACGTTACTTACGGCGACGCTTTTTGCGGCCATGTGAGCGATCGGAAAGAGCCTCCTTTACCGAAGCTTTCTTGCCCATGTAGTCCTCGCCACGCAAAGCCAATCCGTTGTCGTCGAGCAGAACGAAATCGAGCTGTTTTTTCTCAAGATCGGCTCTCGCCACCTTTATGTCAACAGCATCGCCAAGGCGATAACGATGGTTGTGGCGACGACCTACGAGACAATGATTTTTCTCATCGAAATCGTAATAGTCATCGGCCAGGTCGCGCATGGGGACAAGGCCCTCGCAAAGATTGTCGGTAAGTTCGACATACAGGCCCCACTCAGTGACACCAGAGATGATGCCTGAATAGGTCTCTCCAAGATGAGACTGCATGTATTCAACCTGCTTGTATTTTATGGATGCACGCTCGGCATTGGCTGCGAGTTGCTCCATTTCACTGGAGTGCTTGCATTGCTCCTCAAGTTTCTGTACGACGACGCTACGGCCGCCGGCAAGATAACGTTCGAGAAGGCGATGCACCATCATGTCGGGGTAGCGACGGATGGGGGAAGTGAAGTGGGTATAATACGGGAAACCGAGACCATAATGGCCGACATTATCGGTGGAATATATGGCCTTGGCCATCGAGCGGATGGCGAGAGTGGCGAGATAATTCTCCTCGCCCTTACCCTTTACCTCGCTGAGCATGCGGTTGATGGAGCGGTTTATCTCACGCGGTGTACCTGAGGATTTTACCTTGTAGCCGAAGCCACGGGCTATAGCGGCAAAATCGGCAAGACGCTGAGCATCCGGCGCTTCATGGATACGATAGACAAATGCTTTGGGCTTACGCTTATCCTTGGGCTTACCCACATAGGTAGCCACGGTCTTATTGGCGAGGAGCATGAATTCCTCGATGAGCTTGTTGGCATCCTTAGACACCTTGAAGTATACGCCAAGCGGAGTGCCGTCGGGCGAGATGTCGAATTTCACTTCGGCTCGGTCGAAATCAACCGATCCTTCCTCGTAGCGTTCCTTGCGGAGTATCTTAGCGAGGGCATCCAGAGCCTTTATCGCCTCCACACAATCGCCGAGGCCAGTCTCGATCACGCTCTGTGCCTCCTCGTAGCTGAAGCGACGGTTGGACTTGATCACAGTGCGGGCAATCGTGGAATTGTGGACCTTGGCCTGGGCATCCATCTCAAAAATTACCGAGAACGCGAGTTTCTCCTCGTCGGGACGCAATGAGCAAATGCCGTTGCACAGGTGCTCGGGGAGCATGGGCACTACCCTATCGACAAGATACACGGATGTGGCACGCTTCTGAGCCTCCTTGTCAATTATGGTGTCGGGCTTTACATAATGAGTCACATCGGCAATGTGCACTCCTACTTCATAAAGGCCGTTTGGGAGGACGCGGAACGACAGGGCATCGTCGAAGTCCTTTGCATCGGCAGGGTCGATGGTGAATGTAAGCACGTCGCGCATGTCGATGCGCTGAGCCACAACATCGGGAGTGATGCCGGCATCGATCTTATCGGCCGCTTTCTCCACAGCCGAGGGGTATTTGTAAGGGAGGCCGAACTCTGCGAGGATAGCATGAATCTCGGCATTGTTCTCACCGGCTTCGCCAAGGATGTCGATGACTTCGCCACTCGGGTTCTTGAAATCGGGCTTCCACTCGGTGATGCGCACCACGGCTTTATCGCCGGTCTTTCCGCCCTTGAGTTTTCCTTTCGGGATAAAAATATCAGTGGCCAGATACTTGGAATCGGTGAGAAGGTAGCCGAAATGGCGGTCTACTTTAAGGGTGCCGATGAACGTCTGCTCCTTTTTCTCGATGATCTCAATTACCTCGGCTTCGGGCTCGGCTCCACGGCGATGGGCCGCAATGTTGACGCGTACACGGTCGCCATTGAGAGCGTGCATAGAGTTGCGCTCGGCGATAAACAAGGTCTCGCCATCGGTCTCGGTGACGACTGAATTCTTGCCGTTGCTCCGACGCACGAATACGCCCACAGCCTCGTTACCACGCTGGGGCGACTTGTATTTACCCGGAGATACCTCGATGATCTCACCATTGAATGCCATTTCAACCAACAGGAGTGCCACGTTGCGTTGCTGAGCGGGCGTCTTGGCCCCAATGGCATGGGAAACCTGCCTGTAATTATATGTATTGTTGTTCTGTTGACCGACAAATTCGTCAACCTTCTTACGGAGGGCTGAAGCCTTGCGACCTGTAGCTGAACCTGATGTTGTTTTTGGCATAGTGGATGTTTTTTAGCGGGAGGGGTTCCCTGTTATCTTATGTACAGGTGTGACTATTATTATAAAAGTAAGTCCTGCGCCTTACTAAATAATATAATATCACGGAGCGGCGAAAGGTTCACCGCTCCGTGATATTATTAGGCGTCAATATTGGCGTAATTGGCGTTGGCCTCAATAAAATCACGTCGCGGAGCCACATCCTCGCCCATGAGCATTGAGAATATGCGGTCGGCCTCGGCCGCATCGGAAATGTTGACCTGCTTCAACAGACGCTGATCGGGATCCATGGTGGTATCTCTCAGCTCCTCGGCCGACATCTCACCAAGACCTTTGTAACGCTGAACCTTGGTCTTGTCACCGTTGACAGCTATGAACTGCTGCACCTGAGCATCGGTCCAGCAATATTCCTCGTTCTTGCCACGGGTACACTTGTAGAGCGGAGGAGTTGCCAGGTAGAGGTAGCCCTGCTCGATGATGGGGCGCATGCGGCGGAAGAAGAATGTCATAAGGAGTGTCGCGATATGGCTACCGTCGACATCGGCATCGGTCATGATGATAATCTTGTGGTAAGCCAGACGGGAAAGGTTGATGGCCATAGGATCCTCCTCGGTGCCGATGGTGACACGCATTGCCTTGTAGAGGCTTTCGATTTCCTTATTGTCGAGGATCTTGTGGTCCATGGCTTTCTCGACATTGAGGATTTTACCGCGCAGAGGCAGGATGGCCTGGAATGTGCGGTCACGACCCTGCTTGGCAGTTCCACCAGCCGAGTCACCCTCGACGAGGAACAGCTCGCAATCCTCGGCATGACGGGAAGAGCAGTCGGCAAGCTTGCCGGGGAGACCGCCACCTGACAGCGGGGACTTGCGGAGTATTTTGTTACGAGCGTTATAAGCGGCATGACGAGCCTTGGCAGCGAGAGCGACTTTCTCTACGATAGTCTTGGCCTGCTTGGGGTGCTCCTCGAGGTAATTGCGCAAAGCCTCGCTCACTGCCGACGAAACGGCACCGGCCACTTCGCTATTGCCAAGTTTAGTTTTGGTCTGACCCTCAAACTGAGGTTCGAGAACCTTAACGGAGATCACGGCGGTGAGACCTTCGCGGAAGTCATCGCCGGACACCTCTACCTTCTCCTTCTCGAGAAGCTTATTGTCCTCGGCATACTTTTTAAGGGTGGTGGTGAGACCGCGACGGAAACCGCTGAGATGTGTTCCGCCCTCGATAGTGTTGATATTGTTGACAAACGAATGTACGTTCTCGTTAAACGAGCTATTATATGTAAGAGCCACCTCCACGGGGATACCCTGACGCTCGGTGTTGAGATGGATCACATCGTCAATGAGAGACTCCTTGTTGGAATCGATGTACTCAACGAACTCGCGCAGGCCCTCCTTGGAATAGAACATTTCCTGACGTGGATTACCTTCTGCATCAAAGTTGCGCATGTCGGTAAGCGTCAGCGAAATTCCGGCATTAAGGAACGCGAGGTCGCGCAGACGCACGGCGAGTGTGTTATAGTCATACTCGGTCACGGTGAAGATCGAGGCATCGGGCTTGAATGTGATTGTGGTTCCGGTGGTTTCGCTATCGCCAATCACCTGCAGCTCGGTGGTAGCCTTACCACAGGAGTACTCCTGCATGTAGATCTTGCCCGAACGACGCACCTCGGCACGCAGATAAGTCGAAAGCGCGTTCACGCAACTTACGCCCACGCCATGCAGACCGCCTGACACCTTGTAGCTACCCTTGTCAAACTTACCGCCGGCATGAAGCACCGTGAGCACAACCTCAAGAGCGCTCTTATGCTCCTTCTCGTGCATGTCCACGGGGATGCCTCGACCATTGTCGACAACGGTGATGGAATTATCGGTATTTATAGTTACTTCTATATGAGAAGCGAATCCGGCCAGCGCCTCGTCGATTGAATTGTCGACGACCTCATACACGAGATGGTGGAGACCCTTGGCGCTGATGTCGCCAATGTACATGGCCGGACGTTTCCTTACGGCCTCAAGCCCCTCTAAGACTTGAATGTTACTGGCACTGTACTGTTCTTCTCTTTCTTTTTCTTCTTCTGACATATCTGATGCGATTATTTTTCGGTCATTTTTCAGCATACAAAGTTACTAAAAAATCCTTAAACGACAAACAGCGGGGCACCTTAAATTTTGCACATCCGGCCCCGTTTTTCTCGCCTATCCGACAAACCGCATCACCACAGCCCCGTCAATCGTTGGCCATGATCTGAGAAAGCCGATGTTCAAGATCGGTGGAGCTCAGACGGGTGTGCAACACGCCCCGGAAAGCTACCGAAATATTACCGGTCTCCTCGGAAACCACAATGGCAAAGGCATCGGTGGCCTGAGAAATTCCAAGTGCCGACCTGTGGCGCAGGCCCAACGCCCTGGGCACGTTACGGTCATGACTGACAGGCAATATACAGCCGGCGCTACATATGCGGTCATGATCAATTATCATAGCGCCGTCATGCAAGGGGGAGTTTTTGAAGAAGATATTCTCAATCAAGCGCGAGTTGATATCAGCATCGATGATGTCACCACTTTTCTCATACGACTCCAACGACATCTCCTGACGGATCACTATCAGCGCTCCGGTCTTGGTCTTAGACATGTTCATGCAAGCATACACTATAGGCAGGACATACTTGCGGGTATCAGATTCAGAACCCGATTTCTCATGCCGAAACAGATTCTTCAGGAATCGCCATCGCTTATGGTCGCCAAGCTCGACAAGAAATCTTTTTATCTGATCCTGAAACAAGATCACAAGCACCAGCAGACCAATCCCCATAAACTGATCCAGGATTGTACCTATCAGCTTAAGGTTCAATATCTGGGAGGTGAGCACCCACACCACAATGAACGCAAGCACACCAAAGAATATATTGATAGTGCCGCTCTCTTTCATTATCCTGTAAAGATAAAACAGGAGCAACGCCACTATGGCTATATCAAACGCATCTCTAATACCAAACTGATCCAAGGCCCAAAAGATTAAGAGGTTGTTTAATTAGATAATTCATACATTTTAACCGCCATTACGGCCTCGGCCACATCATGTACGCGCAATATGGAGGCGCCACGCATCAATGCGATCGTATTCAGGGCAATCGTGCCGGGAAGAGCTTCGCCCGGCCCTATTCCGAGCGCCTTGGTTATCATCGATTTCCTTGAAACCCCGACAAGGACCGGAGCTTCAAGCACAGAGCCAAACAATTGCAGATGACGCATGATCTCGAAATTCTGTTCAAGCGTCTTTCCGAATCCGAAACCGGGATCAACGATTATATCAGCGACGCCCATAAGCCGCAGCCGGCGCATCTTCTCGGCCAAGTCCTTTAACACTTCGGCAACCACATTCCCGTAGGAGGTCATGGATTGCATTGTGGCCGGAGTGCCACGCATGTGCATAAGTATGTATGGAACATGCAATTCTGCCACAGCGCTCCACATATCGCAGTCAAGATCCCCACCGGAAATATCATTGATGATATCCGCGCCATAGGATAAGACTGCCTCTCGAGCAACGGATGCCCTGAACGTATCCACCGATATCGGCAGATCACCGGCAACGCTTCTGACAGCCTCTATACCAATGGCAACTCTCCTCAACTCCTCCTCGGGCGGGACCTCTGCCGCACCAGGCCTGGAGGAATATCCTCCGACATCTATCATATCGACGCCGGCCTTGAGCATAGTTTCCACACGTGATGCTACCGCCCCTATTTCCGAGGTGCGGGATCCGGCATAAAAGGAATCGGGCGTAACATTTATTATACCCATCACCAATGGCCTGGTATAAGCCACCAACTGCCCCCTTATATTAAGAGAGAACGGAGCGAATTTGCAATTTTCAATTGAGGCATCCATGAGAAACGGCGAAATCAGGCGGACATCCAAGTCATCATGCCACATAGCACACGCCTGTAATCGCTTGCGAAATTACGCAAAAATCCCCACATATCAAAAAATCGGCGCCCATTTCACCCGCTCCTTGAAAATACAAAGGAGTCTCTCCTCACGGAGCGGCTCCTTTGTCGTCTTAGCAATAAGACTCTACAAACCTAACATAAAAACACATTTACTATTATGCAATTCGATTACGGTAATCCATACCTCAAATAATACGAAAAGTATTTCCTTATGACGTCTTTCCTATTGGTGCATTTTCCCTATAGATAGCGACAATAGCTTGCTATCCACATTGCAAAATTACACCGTTCAGACCGCACAATCAAGCAAACAAGGCCATAATTGAGATGAATATTAAATCCCAAATCTGACAATTAATTGATTTTTAACAAGTTGGAAAATTTGGTGTTTTGACCAAATACAGACAATATATAGCTCAAATTTAGCTATATATGCACGACTGAGACCAATTTTCAACCCATTGCCAAAAGTCCGTCAAGAAACCGATCTGATCTTCATGACCGACGACTCAAATGTCTCGCGATCGATAGCCCGAGCCTTGAATTTATTACGATAAGTATATATGGTAAACACAGAGTAATTCAGCATCTGGGCGATACGCGAAGTATCCTCTATGCCAAGCCGCATCAACGCGAGTATTCTGAGGTCGGTGTTCAATTTTTCACCGTCGCGCATCACAAGCTGACGGTCGGGCAAAAGCAGCTTGTTGACATCCGATACAAAGGTTGGATAGATATGAAGGAAGGCATCGTCAAAGATCTCGTAGAACTCCTTGGACTGCTCCTCGACAAACTTTCCCGACTTGGTGAGTTTAAGAAGGTCCTCCCCTTTTCCTGCTGTTATCTTCCTATTGACCATCTTATTGAACTGGTTGAGCTTGTCCATATATGATGAACACAGGTTCAAAAACTGCGTTATGTACACATCCTTCGCCTTATTGGCCTCCTCCAACCTGCGCGACATGCGATGCTGTATCATATTATTCTTGTACACAAGCCGCAGGGTGACGAAAAGAGCTATCAACAGCACTCCGAGGATACCTATCACTATAAATATCCGCTCCCTGAACGACTGGATCTGAGCCTTATGCGCAGTCTCGATTATGGGCAGCGCCTGGGCGCTCTGTATCATTCTCAATGACACACGGCAATCCACCGCATTGCTGAGAGCACGCGACAGATAATCGTGAGCTCTCTTAACGTCGTGACGGTCATAGAGCAACTGGCCAAGCTCCTGCAATGATGACACCTCAAGCGTGGCACAACGGGTATCGGATATGGCTGACAAGGCAAGATAATATACATGCCCGTTGCGATCATCCACCGCTTTAGCAATATCCGACAGCATGTGGCATGCACGCGCATACAAAGGATTGAGCTCATCAATCTCTTCCAGCAACCCTATCAGGACGTTTCGAGCACCAGCAAGCTCCTTGGAATAATACTTGTGCTCAGCCAGATTCAACTTATACCTCGGCGACTCCTTGTCAAGCACCTCCAACAGCTCCTGCTGCATTTCATACTCGCGACCACGGTAATGCTCGTAAGTATCGGGGAAATCAACGAAGAAATTGGAGATATAATTGTTCATCTGCCTCTGAGCGTCAAAGTACTCGGCCCGCAATCCCTCGGGCAAAGCCGTGGAGGATATGGAGTCCATAACAGCCTGTCCCCGGGAGATATACAGCAACAACGGGAGGAATGTAGCCCTTTTCAACGCAAAACGGGCCGCAACCGAATCGAGGCCCGACCGGCTCGACAGTTCATAACCTTGCGTGTAGTAAGTGAGCGCCGAATCCACCCGATACACATTATAGCTCTCTCCGAGGCCGTACATCAGATCGAGCCTCTCCCCGACCGGCAGAGACTCATCCGAGAGCCGGGCCTTCATCGAGTCGATATGGCTGATCCGCGAATTTATATACGTATCGGCCAATACAAGTTCACGGTCCAGACGGTCCAATATACGTGCCACATCCCTCTCATCGATCGGCATAGCCGACACGACGAGGGGGATGAGCATGAATATTATAGCGGTAATGGATTTCATTGTGGAGAGCCAAACAGCCGGGAGACTAATGAACTGTCACATTGAGCTTGTTGTAGGCGCGCTCAGCCTTGGCACGAGCCTCCTCGACCGAATCATCAGTAGCAAGGATGACAGCCATGCGGCGATGTCCACATATCTCAGGCTTACCGAATATCCTCATCTGCACACCGGGCTCCTCAAGCACCTTGTCGAGATTCTCCATCTCGATGCAACGGGTATTGCCCTCTACAACAACAGCGCGAGATGCCGACGGGCCATAGAAACGGATGGAGGGGACAGGGAGACCGAGCAACGCACGGGCATGAAGAGCAAACTCGCTCAGATCCTGGGAGATCATGGTCACCATACCGGTATCGTGGGGACGCGGAGACACTTCGCTGAATATCACCTCATCGCCCTTCACGAACAACTCGACGCCGAATATTCCATATCCACCGAGAGCATCGGTGATCTTGCGGGCTATCTCCTGAGCCTTGCTCTTTGCCTCGGGAGTCATAGCCTGAGGCTGCCAGGAATAACGGTAGTCACCATCAATCTGGATATGGCCAATGGGCTCGCAGAACGATGTTCCGGCAACAGAACGCACTGTGAGGAGAGTGATCTCGTAATCGAAATCAACAAATCCCTCAACGATTACCCTGCCGGCACCGGCACGTCCACCCTCCTGAGCGATGTGCCACGAGTTCTCGATATCTGATTCCTTCTTGATCACGCTCTGACCATGGCCGCTTGACGACATGATAGGCTTCACCACGCAAGGAATGCCCACAGTCTTCACCGCCTCGACAAACTCATCGAAATCGGATGCGAACCTATAGGGAGAAGTAGTGAGGCCAAGATCCTCGGCGGCAAGTCGCCTGATGCCCTCACGGTTCATGGTGAGGAAAGCGGCATTGGCAGTCGGGGTCACATGATAGCCTTCCTTCTCAAGCTGCACGAGCACAGGAGTGGCAATGGCTTCAACTTCGGGAATTATATGATCGGGTTTCTCTCGCTCGATGTTTTCCCTGAGAGCCTCGGGATCGAGCATATTGAACACGAGAGCCTTGTCGGCCACATGCATTGCAGGAGCATCAGGATACTTGTCACAGGCTACCACCTCAACGCCCATGCGCTGAAGTTCGAGTGCGACCTCCTTACCGAGCTCGCCGCTACCGAGGAGCATGGCCTTACGGCCACAAGAGGTGCGCTTACTTCCGATTTTAGACATATGTAATTCTGCTTGAAATGTGATTATAATTGCTTTTTCGGATACAAAATTAATATTTTTTCGCGAGACTTATAAATAAATTTTGTGGGACTGCATAATTATTCTTAACTTTGCAACAAAGTTTTGCATAGATGCTTCCGAATATCTCAGAGAAACATATATAACCTTTTGAAAATGCGTTACACTCACTCGCAGGGTAACGCATTTTTCTTATTTACCCCATATCGCTATCACCATTATGGAAAAGAAAATCAAAAAAGTACTTGTCCTGGGTTCAGGCGCGCTTAAGATCGGACAGGCCGGAGAGTTTGACTACTCTGGCTCGCAGGCCTTAAAAGCTCTGCGCGAGGAGGGAATCAGCTCGGTGCTGATGAATCCCAACATCGCCACTATCCAGACATCCGAAGGTATTGCCGACAAGGTTTATTTCCTCCCGCTCACCCCCTATTTCGTAGAGGAAGTGATAAAGAAAGAGATGCCCGACGGGCTTCTCCTCGCGTTCGGAGGACAGACGGCACTGAACTGTGGCACCGAACTGTATCTTAACGGTATTCTCGATAAATATGGAGTAAAAGTTCTCGGCACATCCGTCGAGGCCATCATGTACACCGAGGATCGCGACCTTTTTGTAAAGAAGCTCGACGAGATCCCGATGAAGACTCCCAAGAGCCATGCCGTTGAAAGCATGGAAGATGCCCTGAAGGCAGCCCATGAGATAGGATTCCCTGTGATGGTGAGATCGGCATACGCTCTCGGCGGACAGGGTAGCGGCATTTGCGCCAATGAGGAAGAGTTCATCAAACTGGCCGAAAGCGCATTCACTTTCTCCAACCAGATCCTTGTAGAGGAATCGCTCAAGGGATGGAAGGAAATAGAGTTTGAGGTGATACGTGACGCAAACGACCATTGCTTCACCGTAGCCAGCATGGAGAATTTCGATCCTCTGGGCATACACACCGGCGAATCAATCGTGGTGGCTCCCACCTGCTCGCTGTCGGAGGCACAGGTTGAGATGCTCCAGGAGTTGTCAAGGAAATGTATCCGTCACCTTGGCATCGTGGGCGAGTGCAACATCCAGTACGCATTCAATGCCGAGACCAACGACTATCGCGTGATCGAGGTTAACGCCCGTCTGTCCCGCTCGTCGGCTCTCGCATCCAAGGCCACCGGCTATCCCCTGGCATTCGTAGCCGCCAAGATCGCTCTCGGCTACACCCTCGACCAGATCGGCGAGATGGGCACCCCCAATTCGGCTTACGTCGCTCCGTCGCTCGATTATCTGATATGCAAGATCCCCCGTTGGGACCTCACGAAGTTTGTCGGTGTAAGCCGCGAGATAGGCTCAAGCATGAAATCGGTAGGCGAAATCATGTCGATAGGCCGCACCTTTGAAGAGATTATCCAGAAGGGTCTCCGCATGATAGGCCAGGGCATGCACGGATTCGTAGGAAATGACGGTCTGGAGTTCGAGGATCTCGACAAGGAGCTCTCCCACCCCACCGACCTCAGAATATTCGCCATCGCCCAGGCTCTCGAACAGGGTTATACCATCGACCGTATATATGAGCTCACCAAGATCGATCCCTGGTTTATCGGCAAGCTGAAGAATATTGTCGATTACAAGGCAAAACTTTGCACTTACGACAAGATCGAGGATATTCCCGCCGATGTGCTTCGCGAAGCCAAAGTGCTCGGCTTCTCCGACTTCCAGATCGCACGCTTCGTGCTCAACCCCGCCGGAAACATGGAGAAAGAGAATCTCCAGGTACGCGCCCGCCGTAAGGAACTCGGCATAGTGCCTGCCGTCAAGAGAATCAACACCGTGGCAAGCGAGCATCCCGAACTGACCAACTATCTGTACATGACATATGCCGTGACCGGTTATGATGTCAACTACTACAAGAATGAGAAGTCGGTGGTGGTACTCGGCTCAGGCGCCTACCGCATCGGTTCATCGGTGGAATTTGACTGGTGCTCGGTAAACGCCATACAGACTGCCCGCAAGCTCGGATACAAGTCGATCATGATCAACTATAACCCCGAGACAGTATCCACCGATTATGACATGTGCGACAGGCTCTACTTCGACGAATTGTCGTTTGAGCGCGTACTTGACGTAATCGATCTCGAACAGCCCCGTGGCGTAATAGTATCAGTGGGAGGCCAAATACCCAACAACCTCGCCATGAAGCTCTACCGCCAGTCAGTGCCCGTTCTTGGCACCTCGCCCATTTCGATTGACCGCGCCGAGAACCGCAACAAGTTCTCAGCGATGCTCGATCAGCTCGGCATCGACCAGCCGGCATGGCAGGAGCTCACAAGCCTTGAGGATGTGAAGGGATTTGTTGAGAAAGTAGGCTATCCTGTACTTGTACGTCCCTCTTATGTGCTTTCAGGCGCAGCAATGAACGTATGCTATAACGAAGAGGAGCTCGAGAACTTCCTCAAGATGGCTGCTGAGGTATCCAAGGAGTATCCCGTTGTGATCTCCCAGTTCCTCCAGGATACAAAAGAGATCGAATTTGATGCCGTGGCACAGAATGGTGAAGTTGTAGAGTATGCGATATCCGAGCACGTAGAGTTTGCCGGAGTTCACTCAGGCGACGCAACCCTCGTATTCCCCGCCCAGAAGATCTATTTCGCCACCGCCCGTCGCATCAAGAAGATAAGCCGTCAGATCGCCAAGGAGCTCAACATCTCAGGTCCCTTCAATATCCAGTTCCTCGCCCGCAACAACGAGGTGAAGGTGATCGAGTGCAACCTGCGCGCTTCACGCTCATTCCCGTTTGTATCCAAGGTGCTCAAGCGCAACTTCATCGAGACCGCGACACGCATCATGCTTGATGCTCCTTATACCCGCCCTGACAAGTCGGCATTCGACATTGACAGAATCGGAGTCAAGGCATCGCAGTTCTCATTCTCACGTCTGCACAAGGCCGACCCCGTGCTGGGTGTGGACATGTCGTCGACCGGAGAGGTTGGTTGCATTGGTGATGACTTCGACGAGGCCCTGCTCAACGCCATGCTCGCCACCGGATTTGACATCCCCCGCCGAGGCATCATGCTCTCATCAGGCGCTGCCAAGAGCAAAGTGGATCTTCTCGATCCGAGCCGCCAGCTCGCAGCCAAGGGCTACAAGATCTATGCTACTGCCGGCACTGCAGCATTCCTGAATGATCATGGTATTCCCGCGATCCCCGTATATTGGCCCGACGAATGTGCCGATGCCGAGGAGAATGTGATGAAGATGATAGCCGATCACAAGTTTGACCTTATAGTCAACATCCCCAAGAACCACACCAAGCGTGAGCTCACCAACGGCTACCGCATACGTCGCGGGGCGATCGACCACAACATCCCCCTGATCACTAACGCACGTCTTGCCAGCGCATTCATCAATGCGTTCTGCAATATGGACATCAAGGACATAAGCATCAAATCATGGCAGGAGTATAAGTAAAATATAAATCCGCATGTAATAACGGCCGGGCATTTTCAACAAATGTCCGGCCGTTCACATTTATATAAAGTGTCAGGTTATATCATAATCATAATACCGGGATTTTGAACAATCGCTCGATCAGTCCGCTCGCCTTCATCTCCCGGCTGGACAGTAGATGTAGACACGGAGAATCAATCAATGCGATGTGGTCGCTAAGCGACATGGCTATGTCGAGCTCATGGGTTGAAAACAGTATACATTTGCCCTCGTCATGAGCCAAGCGCCTGAGAAGGTTGCAAAGTTCATATCGGTTAGGCAAATCCAGGAACGATGTGGGCTCGTCAAGCAGAATTATTGGCGTGGATTGCGCGAGAGCTCTCGCTATCATTATGCGCTGGCACTCGCCATCGCTCATGGTGTCCATGGTGCGGTGGGAATAAGCCTCCATGCCCACTGAAGCAAGCGATCTCATCACTATCTCCCTGTCAGCAGGTTGCATGCGACCTATCCAGTTGGTATATGGGGCACGGCCTATGGCCACGACATCCTCGCATTTCAGGTTGGAAATGCGTGTCCGCTCAGTGTTGACAAACGCCATCACACGAGCCAGCTCCATCGGGTTCATCCCCCGCCTGTCATGGCCATCCAATACTATACGGCCTGAATATTTGGTGTTCAAGCCCGCAATGGCCCGCAACAATGTGGACTTACCGGAGCCGTTACGGCCAAGCAATGCCGTAAGGCTTCCTTTTTCAATAGCCGCACTGACATTGGAGAGCAATGCCTTGTCGCCATAGCCGATCGAAAAGTTCTCAAGTTCAATCATAAGATTCTCATTTATTCCTCAGAACTATCCACACCACAATGGGAATACCGAGCAATGCCGTGATGGCATTCAAGGGGAGAACAAACAGTTTGGACACTATATCGCACACAAGCATGATCGACGCTCCGGTCAGCACGGTGCCGGGCAACAGAATCCGGTGGTCGCTGTTGCGGAAAATCATTCTTGTGACATGAGGCATTGCAAGCCCGATAAAACCGATCGGCCCGCAAAATGCCGTCACCGTGCCGGCCAATAGTGTCGTGGAAAGGAATAAGAACCCTCGTGAGCGCTTAATGTCCAAGCCCATTGTGAGAGCATATTCCTCGCCAAACAGCAACATGTTAAGCGGTTTTATCGTCAAAACGGCAAGAGCGAGCCCAACCGTAACCGCGGGGATCAGTACGTAAAGCTGTTGCGTCGTGACCTCTCCAAGAGAACCCATGGTCCATATCACGAATGACTTAAGGGCATCCTCACGGCTTAAATACTGAAGGATCTGCACCAAGGCTCCGACACCCGACGAGAACATCATGCCGAGAATGAGGATCACCATTATATCCTTGATGCGATGCCCCACAACAGCAATCACCGCAAGCACCAAAGCCGCCCCTATCCAAGCTGCTCCGGCAATACCGACAGAGGATATGAACCCCGTGGCGCCTATTATAGGGGCACCAAGAATGAACAGTGCCACTCCAAGGCTCGCGCCCGAACTTATACCCAACACATAAGGGCCCGCAAGCGGATTCCTGAACAGGGTCTGCATCTGCAGTCCGCTCACCGACAGCGACGCTCCGGCCAACAATGCGACCACGGCCTTCACCAAACGGATGTCGAGAACGATCCTCGCGGTGGCAGCAGGACAATCGCCACCGGTCAATGCCGCCCACACATCGGTCAACGGCACATTGACCGCTCCGACCGACATGTCGATCGAGAACAGTACCGCAACAAGCGCGCACAATGAGATGAATAATACTATCGGCGAATATTTCAATGTGTATATGATTCGTTTATAAAAGTTTCTTATAGTACACAAATTCCTCATCAACAAGCCCCGGATGGAACACCTTGATCAAATCGCGCAACACGAGATCAGGATGCACCACGGCCGATTCAAAATAATCGTTGCCGCCCTGAGGAGTGGAACGCAGGGTGTTATTATAAATATTCCCTTTCGCCACGCATCCTACATCTCCAAATTTAGGGCACATACTCTTCAGCTCCTCGATAGAGTTGGCCATTCCGGTATGTATCCAGAAATCAGCCTCGGAGGCAAGCATGTAAGCCTCCTCAAGATCTATAGGAACCGAGGAGTTACCAGAGTTTTTATGATATACATATTCGGCCCCGGCATCTTCTATGAGCCTTACGGCATAACTGGAATTGGATGGCATGAACCATGAATCGCCATACGGAGTATTGAACATCACTTTGGGTGCCCGCTCCTTAGCTTCCGAGACTCTTTTTATCAACTCATTGTATCTGATGGGGAGTTCGGAGAATTGCTGGACACCCGTTGCCCTGTCTCCGGTAATCTCGGCTAACGCCACCATCCACTCGGCTTTCCCCAAAGGGGACTCTTCGAGATAGTCTCCCACATACATATAAGGTATGTTCAATTCCTTGAGCTTATGCTCCATTGAGCTTGCCCCATTCACCCCGTACAGCAAAACTATGTCAGGATCAGCGGCCAGAATCATCTCATAATTGATGTTACCGTCATAGCCCACATCCACAATGCTGTCACGATGGGATCTCACATAAGGATTGGAGACATAATCCATACCCGATATGCCTACTAAATGCGCCACTTTTCCTATGGCATCAAGCATAGCGATATTGGTCGATGACATGGCCACAATTCTCTTGGCGTCCCCCTCCAATACGGGCCCGTCAAATCCGGCCGGCGCTTTCTCGCCGTCTCTGGAGATAAACAGCCTGGTAGTCACGCTGTCGGAACCCTGCCAAGGATTCGACACAGTGATGATGACGCTTTTCTTTCCCTCAGCACCGAATATTTCAAAGCCAGAGGCATATTCGGGTGAGTATTCCGAGACCGAGAAGTCGTTGACTTCCCCGTCATTGCCACCACTTTGCCGACATCCCGACAAAGCGCACATGCACGCAATTATTATATGTATCCATCCAGTGGTTTTCATGCGCTAAAATATTTCCTCGGGGACATCTTTCCTGGCTTTGCCGAACCGGGGTGTTATCCCTATAAAAAATTCAAAGTTTATGCCGGGCATGGGTCGCGAGAGCACCGAGAGGTACTCCTCGTTGAAAAGGTTGTTTACGGCAAGCTTAAGCTGGATATCCATCGGCTTGAAATTAAGTCCCTTTTCAAGAGATATGTTGCTCATGAAATATTTAGGCAGATGGCCGGTGAGAGTGTAATCATTGCTCGACATGGTGAACCGCTCGGAGTAGTAGACCCACTTGTAGAGGAAACTCCATGTACGCCACGACAACCGTCCGGTCAATGACGCCGAATGTTTTGGCACATACGGCAACTGCTTACCGACTGACTGATCGGCAGGTGACATTTTTTCTCCATCATTGACCGATGGTGTCCACGAATATGAACCGTTAAGATCCAGATACCATTCCTTTATCGGCTGGATCGTCACTCCTCCCTTGAGCTCCACCCCGTAGGCATGCACCTTCTTTACATTTCGCGGAGAGAAAAAGCCCTTGGTGGTAGGCAACCATATTATCCAATCATCGATATACGAATCAAACCACGTGGCACTACCGGAAATTGAATACACATCCTTTTCCCCGGTCTCGAAACTCATGCCGGCATCATAACTGAAACCGTGCTCATTCTTCAGATCAGGATTTCCTCCCGGCAGGAAATAGAGGTCGTTCAACGTGGGGAAACGATAATTTCTCGACACCGATGCGCGGAGCATGATATTACCCGTGCGCGACACCAGTCCGTCAATAAAGAATGCCGGGATAAGCGGAGCCCATTTCGTGCCATACATATCCTCACGCAATATGACCGACAGCCCCAGCCTGTCGACCGGTTGCCATTTAGCTGACACCGACCCGGAGAGCTCTATTCGTCCCTTGTCGTAACCCACAATCGCCTTGTCGCCATCCTGGAGAATGATATTTTTATCCTCGCTACGCACGAAGTGCTGATGAGCCGACACGTTAGCGGTGAAGAACCATTTCCTTGACGGATTATACTCCCCTTCCAGTTGCCCGTACACAGTGTTGGCATTGCTACGGGAGCGCGTCATAGTGGCCCAATTGCCCTCGGCAACTTCCTTGCGGTAATCATATGCCATCCATGTGTGGATATATCCGCCTTTCAGTCCGGTGCGCCAGTTGCTGCGGGTGTGGTCCCACGATAGGACTCCGCGGAATGTATGTTCTCTCTGACGATTTTCAAAATCCCGTTCATTGCCGTAATCGGTGGTCAACAACGGCAGTTCCCTATTGGAATCAATATACCATGCGTTAAGACCAAAACGATCCCCGGCAAGAGTGTTGTAGTACACTTCCTGGAGAACGTGAAGATCCTTGAACGATCCGCTACGGTTACGTTCGGTGGGATGATACTGGCCGATAATGTTGTGGTCGGAATCATATATGTTCTCCTTCTTGTCCCTGTTGACATACTTATACTCATTAGGCGACGATGAATATACCGCCCTGGTCGACAGTTGCCAATGATCACTGCCATAAGTGAACCTGGCAAACTCATCAAAAGTCTTGAACGAGCCTACACCCTGGACATATTGAGCATTTATACCTTCGGGCACATCGGGAAGGGTGCCGAGCTTAACAAGTCCGCCAAGTCCGCCACCCGATTCATTCACCGAGGATGTGCCGTGTAACAATGAGGCCTGGTCGATGAAATAGGACGGGATTGTAGAAAAGTCGGTCATGCCGAGCATCGGGTTGTTTATGCGCATGCCATTCCATGTCACCTGAGTGTGGCTTGGCGATGTACCGCGGAATGCTACCGTCGAGAGTGTCGCACGCCCATAACTCTTTACAAAGACCGAAGAGTTGAATGTGAGCACATCGGCCATTGAGAGCGCCACATTTTCCTTCAAAGCCAACGAGTCAAAGGTAGTTTTTTGTACACCTATCTCCTTCATGGGCCGTTTGGCTGTGACCACAACTTCGCCAAGACTATGCGCGCGTTTGCCTGTGCTCTGCGCTACAGCCATTGGGACAGCCATCACAAAACACACTGCGAGGCATGCTCCATGCACCGCCATACGGAAATCTTTTCTCATCGCTTTCATAAACACTATTTCCAACAGAACGCGCCGGGCATGACGCCTACATAGAACTCATCAATCAACTCCCCGACGGAACTATATCGGTATATCATGCCTTGTTGCTGATAATCAATAGCATCAGCCACATACACTTCGCTATTCACAGGATTCACCGTCAATCCGTAATACTTCGTGTCACGATACTCGAGGAAAGGACGCACCGGAAGCCGTGAAGCCGTCACATCCATGCGCCATATATCGTTATTGATCCAATAGATCGTATCGCGGGTTCCGTTGAGCTGCAACTCCGAAGGTAAATCCCCGAGCCGGAATTTAAACTGGCGTTCTATCGTGAATGTCTCAGCATCAATCTTGTAGAGCGATGGAGCCTCGTATCCGTAAGGAGATCCTTCATAACCGCCATCGGTCACAGTCCACATCTTATTGTTGCGGTCGAGCACCAACGAAGCCGGCTGGATGCCCACTTTCAGTTGGCCGACCACCTGATCGGTCTCAGTGTCGATCTTTATAATACGGTTCTGATAGCTCCAGCAATTGCAGAACACATACTTTCCATACTGCACCATCTGCTCGGTCGACCCGCTTTCCATAGTCATGTCGGGGACGCGTATATGGCCGGTCACTTCGTATGTAGAAGGATTCACTATGAAGATGCGATTGTCCCACAATTGCGTCACGTAAGCCTTATCATCACTTATAAAATGGATGTAACGGGGAGATGTCAGATCCTTGATGCGTCCCACTTCCTTGAACGTGGTGAGATCTATAGCAAAGATGACATGAGAGTTGTTTGACACCACCCACCCGAGGCCATTGTGAATTGTCATGGATTGCACCACATCACCCAGCCGATAGCCGTTGGCCCGGAAAAACACTTCGTTCTGCACCTGATCAGTGGCCGGGTCATAATATGAGAGCGTGCCATTGCTATATTGAAAGTTCCCTTCGTTACAGATGAAGAGTCCTGCTCCCGTGGCATTGAAATCCTCTACCTCGTCACCGTAGTCCCATTTCATACATGAGGGCAACAGCATCGATAATGCCAAAGGGATAATGATAAAGCACTGCAAACAGTTAATTTTCATGTCAAAAGTTTTAGCCACCAACGGACGACATGAAAATAGCACATCAAACATCATTACCGGGCCCACGGCCCGCACATATGATATCCAGTACGTATCTCCTGTAATCCCGCAGGGGTGAATAAATTCAGCTGTGAAGCAGGTTTTCTGACTTATCCCGATATCCACGCCTTCTCACCCGTTCATCATAACGGACAATGGCTTAGTGTGGAATCTACTTATGGGACTTACAGCAGCGGGCACTGTAACGGATTCTCACCGTATTCCCTTCAAGCCAAGGACGGTGGAGTCCGTTATACGGCTCCCAATCCATAGCTGACACCCAGGCCGGAGCCTGAGAACTTCAAAACCGATGCAAAGATACGCAATACAAGCATAATACACAAAAAATGTGCATGGATTAAACCCAATCCATGCACATAATCTGTATCTTAAAGATCATTTAAGCGTAAAGCTCACGATCGAGAATGACTTGGCCGGAAGCACAACAGGCTGTACATATGTCCTGTTCTTAGCCTTGCTGTCCTGTGTGACGGGCAGGGACTTAGTCTCTATCGATGGTGTGTCACACTCGGGCGACTGATCGGCAGGAGTCATAGTTTCAATCTCCACGCCCGCAATCACCGACTTCTTAGGCAACTTGTTAAGATCCACATTCACTTCCTGAGGCTTGTCGGAAAGATTCACGATCTTTACCATATAGGCATTCTTGTCCTTGTCATATGCGCCTGACGCATACAGGCCGTCCTGTCCGGTAAGAGGAGCCCCGTTGGATGTGACGGAAATCATGTTCGTACCCTTGTTATGGGCATACATTTTCTGAACATAGTAGCTTGACGAGAGGTATCTCGACAGGTTATCGAACCATATCATGTCTGGACGCCACTGCCAACCCTCCTTATGGGCGAACAATGGAGCATAGGTGGCCATATACACCACGTCGGCGTTGCGCTCGAGTCCGGTCATGAAGGCAGCCTCATGGATAGCGGCGTCGTAAAGATTGTATTTGCGTCCTTTGAGGTGGCAGGCATATTCACCGGCAAATACTTTTGTGCCCTTGCGTGGGTAATTGTCATAACGGGCGGCATTATCCCTGAACCAATCCTCATTGCAATAATAATGCTCATCCACCAGATCCACTCCGAGACGACGCATTTCAGGCCACAGATAATCAAACTTATCGCCATCGGGTGACGGGCCGGATGAACCTACAATCTGTATTTCAAGACACTTCTCACGCAACGCTTTCACGAACGGAGCCAATCTTTCCACATACTCCGGCCCCCACTGCTCATTGCCGATGGCAAGATACTTCAGGCCAAACGGTTCGGGATGACCCATCTCAGCGCGCAGGGCTCCCCATTTCGAGTCGACAGGTCCGTTGGCGAACTCTACGAGATCTATCGCATCCTGAATATACTCATCCAGGCTATCCACAGGTACATGCGCGTCCAATGTGCGGTTCTGATACTGGCATGCCATGCCCACGTTCAGCACAGGCAGCGGAGCCGCGCCCATCTCCTCGGCAAGCAGGAAGTATTCGTAGAATCCCAATCCGTTGCTCTGGTAATAATCAGGATAGAAACGGTCAGTAAACGTATAGTGCCAGCGGTTCTGGTTCAGCGGACGGTTCTCCACCGGTCCTACAGTATTTTTCCACTGGTAACGGTCGGGCAACTGGGTGCCTTCCACAATACATCCGCCGGGGAAACGGAACACACCGGGATGAATGTCGGCAAGAGCCTGGGCCAGATCCTTTCTGAGACCGTTCTCATGACCATTCCATGTGTCGACGGGGAACAGCGACACATGCTCCAGATCCAGCACAGTATCGTCGGGCTTGGCAAGGAATAGGCGCAATTTACCCTTGTTGACAGTTCTCGAAGGGGTAATCTCCACCGAATACTTCTTCCATTCGGGAGAAGTGACCTTGATACGCTCCTTAGCCACGATGGTTGATGCTGAGTCGATCAACTGGACATCAAGATTTGCCCCTTTAGGACTGCGGGCCCATACAGAAAAGCGGTACTTCTCTCCGCCCACACATGAGACGCCGAAGAATCCCTCGTTGTCAAGACCGGTGTGCTTGTCGTTGTGCCCGGCAGCCGATAATGACACATAATGAGGATTACGCTCAAACGGGCCATCATTCTTCAACTCAACATTACCGAAAGTAATCCATCCGGCCAAATTCTGTGGGAACTCAAAGGAGCGGTTCTTGATCTTTTCGGCATAGAGACCGCCGTCAGCTCCATAATTGATGTCTTCAAAGAACAGACCATACATTGTAGGCTGAATCTCGGGACCGATCTTTCCGGCATCGACCGATATGTCAACCGATGCGTGGGCAGTCACAGCCACAGTAGCAATCGTGGCGCATGAGAGCAAACATGTTTTTAGATTCATGATTAGATTAAACGTTATGATGTGATGATATAATTATCAAGTACTCTCACAAAGATAATCCAATAAATCTAAATTCCCGCTATACAATGTCCATAAAGACAGAAATAACCCCTGTTTTGACCGATTAGTACCTTCTCGATGACAAATTATTCCCCCTTGCGTCAGTCAAGAGTTTGCACTCCGCCCCCATTCACCATGAGCACCTGGCCACTAATCCATGATGAGATCGGGGATGCAAAGAACAATACCGCATTAGCGATATCCTCCACCTCGCCAAGCCGTCCAAGTGGAGTATGGGCGAGCATACGCTTCTCTATCTCGGGAGTCAGCACCGATGCGAATGCCTTGGTGCGGGTAGCGCCCGGGCCTACGCAATTTATACGTATCCCCATGGGGCCGTAATCATATGCCAAGTTGGAAGCGATATGATTCAGCGCGGCTTTGGACGACCCGTAGATCGCCATATTGGGATCGTTGTTCAGACTGCTCATCGAGGTGATGTTCACAATACTACCGTAACCCGATTTCTGCATGTGCGGAGCCACCAGTTTGCACAACTGCCATGGTGCAAACACATTGATTGAGTAGATGCGCTGCACGTAAGCGAGATCGATATTGAAAGGATTCTCACGTCCACCGCCACCAAGTCCTGCGTTATTGATCAATATATTCACTGTGCCGTAAGTATCAACGGCAAAATCGACCAGGCGTTGCAAGTCATCGACATCCAGTACGTTACAAGCCGTAGCCGTGGCTTTACCTCCGGCAGCGGTTATCTCGGCCACCACGGCATTAGCCTTATCCAACGACAAATCGCTCACAATGACCGATGCACCTGCCGAAGCAAGTATTTCGGCACTTCCTTTACCTATGCCGTCGCCCGCGCCCGTCACAACTGCAACTTTTCCTGACAGATCGTATAATGATTTTACATCCATGTTGAATTATCCTTTTAATGCTTTAATAGATAAAACAACCATATGGCTCCAAGAGTTTCCATATATCATGCCACAGAGGGATACAAAAACTCCCCGGCAGATATGCCGAGGAGGGTCAGTTAGCTTCATATGCCTGCTAATGTTCTAAAAGGCACGTTATTTTGCATCCATTAGCTTTATCCGTAAGTATCAATTTTTTATTCATATTCACCTTCAAAATGAAATACAAGTTGCTTAAATGGCTCATATCGTGATGATCCGATCCATAATTCAGTGGGCGACAGATTAAACATCATTGTGTGCTGTTCCGGGGTGGCATCACCTCCAAAGTTCTGAGAGAAAACGATTCTGACAGATGGAGGGGCTCCATATCCGGGAGGCACAGTTACATCAGCAGGATGAAGCACAAAGTGCAGCATTTCATCCATCTGTAGGAACTCATATCCGGCCTTAACGCTTACCACTCCTATTTGCCGGAGCAAAGTTGCGATAGTCTCATCTTCAATAGATTCCGTCATCTGCGCCAAGTCCATATCGATGACGAGAGAGTCTCTTGAAACGGCTTTACATTCTTTATAATCCGAAATGGTCGCTCCTTGGAAATATGATACCCTCATTTTTCCATGATAGGTTCCCTTAAGATCAAAAATGGCATTCTTGATCTGTTCCGATGTAAATTTAGGTTCGTCCTCATTACACCCTGTAACACATAGTAGGGTGATAATCATGACAAGTGAAGCTAATATCCTCATAAGTTTAAAGTACATTCCCCGCAGGTGCAGGAAGAGAGTTAATTTTTACAGCAATGGGGACGTGAGCCAACGATGTCATTCCCGGATATGCTGAAGACTATCAGATGCAAATTTACAACAATTAATCGAGAATTAGCTACCTTAAGTGATCTAAAAAGAGTGCGATTTATTGAAACTTGAGAAATCTTTTTCTTTTAAATTGTTTATAAGAATATTTTTGTAATTTTGTATCTGATGAAAGGAATAGTAATAAAAAATACAGGTAGCAATTATCTTGTCCGCACCGACGACGGAAAGGATGTGTCATGCAAGATCAAAGGCAACTTCCGTCTCAAAGGCATCCGCACCACCAACCCCGTAGCAGTAGGCGACATTGTTAGCATCACCGAAGTAGCCGGGGGCGAGACACCTTATATAATATCGGTTGAGCCTCGTAGAAATTATATAATCCGGCGATCGAGCAACCTTTCAAAGCAGGCCCACATCTTGGCGGCCAATCTCGATCAGGTATGCCTGGTGGTCACACTGTTCCACCCCACCACCTCCACCACTTTCATTGACCGCTTCCTCGCCACAGCCGAAGCCTACCGCGTGCCGGCCGTAATAGTGATCAACAAGATCGACCTATTGCAGGAGGATGAGGAGGCCATGGAATACCTCAAAGCCGTGGAGCATCTCTACACCACCATCGGATATAAAGTATGTCCCGTATCAGCCAAGAGCGGAGAGGGGTTATCAGCACTGATGGATACCCTTAACGGGAAAGTGACCTTATTCTCGGGCAATTCGGGCGTGGGCAAATCCACCCTGATCAACGATATCATCCCCGGTGCAGAGCTCGCCACGGCCGAAATCTCAGCCATCCATGACACCGGATTGCACACAACCACATTCTCGGAAATGTTTGCGGTTCCTCAGATGGATCCCGGCTCATACATTATCGACACTCCGGGAGTAAAAGGCTTCGGCACACTTGAGTTTGACCGCCATGAGGTGGGGCACTATTTCCCCGAGATATTCCGCTACGCTTCCGATTGCCGGTACAACAACTGCACTCACACCCACGAGCCGGGATGTGCCGTAAAAAAGGCCCTCGAGGACCATCTGATATCCGAATCCCGCTATGCCTCATACCTGTCCATTCTTGATGATGAGGAGGAAGGAAAATACCGCAAGGGTTATTGAGCAGATTGAAAGTAAGCCATTCAGCATGGAATATATCAAAATCATTTCCGGTGATTTCGGCAATACGCTTGATCTTCCTTTCGCCAATGCCATAAAAGCAGGATTTCCAAGCGTTGCCGAAGGTTACGAGCAGGATTCGATCGACTTCAACAGGGATATGATACGCCATCCCGAAGCGACTTTCTATGGTCGTGTATATGGCGACTCCATGGTGGAAGCCGGCATATGCGACGGCGACATAGCTGTCATAGACCGACTTGCCGAACCATCACACGGCGACATCGTGGTGGCATACATCAATAATGAATTCACCATAAAATACCTCGACCTGAGCCAGCGCCACCTCGGAATCATAATCCTGAACCCGGCCAATGCCTCGTTCGAACCGATAAAGATTTTCGACAGTGACAACTTCAAGGTGTGGGGCGTGGTAGTGTGGACCATAAAGAAGTGGAAAAATCTGTAACCGCCACCAGCCGTTGAACCCCTCCATCCTATGTACTATGCCATATGTGACTGCGATAACTGCTTCGTGAGTTGTGAACGGGTGTTCCGCCCCGATCTCGCCCACCGGCCCATCGTGGTCCTGTCCAACAACGACGGTTGCGTGGTGGCGAGGAGCCGCGAAGTCAAGGAGCTGGGCATAAAGATGGGGGTGCCGTATTATCAGATCAAGGAGAAGGCGGCCAAACATGGCATCATTACATTCTCATCCAATTACGAGCTGTATGCCGACATGACAGCGCGGGTGATGAGCCTCATACGCAAGAATGCTCCGGCATTCTTCCGGTATTCGATCGATGAGGCGTTCTGCGTGTTGAGCCGGCACACCCGGGATTCAGCCAAGGTGTGGGGCGAAAATCTCTCACGCCTCATATTGAAGGGCACCGGAATGCCAGTAAGCATCGGGATTGCACGCACCAAGACTCTGGCAAAGATCGCCGTCCATTTTGCCAAACAATATCCCGGATACAACCGATGTTGTGCCATAGACTCCGATGAACAGTTGAAAAAGGCCCTGTCAATGACCCCGATAAGCGATGTGTGGGGCATAGGCCGACGGTTACGGGCATCACTGGATCAGAAAGGGATCCGCACGGCGCTCGACTTCGCCGAAAAGCCATATGACTGGATTGCAGGACAATATAACATATCCGTGCAACGTACCTGGCGCGAACTCTCCGGCCAGGATTGCATCCCCGACGAAGATATTGCGGCTAAAAAGAGCATCATGACAAGCCGTAGTTTTGAAAATCTGATAGGCGATCTCCACTCTCTACGCACATTGATAGCCAACTTTGCCGCCCGTGGAGCCGAAAAGTTGCGCCGTCAACGGTCCGTAGCATCCATTGTGGGGGTATATATCGTGACCAACCGATTCCGCAACGACCTGGATCAATACGGAAAGATGATTGACTATACCCTCCATACTCCCACTGACTCTACCATTAATATAATATCGGCCGCATGCGAGGCCCTCGAGCGGGGCTACCGCCCGGGCTATCTATATAAGAAAGCGGGAGTCATGCTCATGGGAATAACCGGCCGCGAGGGCATCCAGCCCGACCTCTTTGAATATTCACCTGAGCGTGAGGAGAAACTCCACCGGCTTGACAGTACCATTGATATCATAAACCGGGTGTATGGGCGCGACACCATCATATCAAGCGCCCAGCATTACCACGCTCCGGAAAGCGATGAGACCCACACGAGTTATACCGACATGATACGCCATGACCACCGCTCGCCCAACCCTTCGACGAGGTGGGATGATATAATTCAGCTGAAATAGCCCGATTGTCGCATAAAATTAGTAATTTTGCAGTCCGGTTAACTCCGAGCATTTATTACTGATAGACCCGATATGAGCATCTCAATAAACAATCTCAAGGTAGAATTTTCCGCAAAATGCCTGTTTGACAACATTTCCTATATAATCAATCGCAAAGACAAGATCGCACTCGTGGGAAAGAACGGTGCAGGAAAATCCACGATGCTCAAAATAATAGCCGGATTACAGAAGCCCACATCCGGAAGCGTGGCCATCCCCCACGACACCACCATCGGCTATCTGCCCCAGCACATGACCATCAGCGATACTGCTACCGTGATCGAGGAGGTAAGGACCGCGTTCAATCATCTCCATGAAATGCACGCCAAACTTGATGATATGAGTCAGGAATTGGCATCGCGGACCGATTACGAATCCGCCGGATATCAGGAGCTTATCGAAGCTATGACAGCCCTCACCGACCGTATAGCCATGGAGGAGAGCGAGAACTGCGAGGCCGAGATGGAAAAGACCTTGCTTGGTCTCGGCTTCGTGCGGGAGGATTTCAACCGTCCAACATCAGAATTTTCAGGCGGATGGCGCATGCGTATTGAGCTTGCCAAGCTACTCCTTACCCGCCCCGATGTACTGTTGCTCGACGAGCCTACCAACCACCTCGACATCGAGTCGATCCAATGGCTCGAGAACTTTCTCATCACCAAAGCCAACGCAGTGGTGCTCGTGAGTCACGACCGCGCGTTTATCGACAATGTCACCAACCGCACGATCGAGATATCACTCGGAAAGATATATGATTATTCTGTAAACTACTCCAAGTATGTGGTGCTGAGACAGGAACGGCTCGAACAGCAGATGAGAGCCTTTCAGAATCAGCAGAAGATGATCAAGGACACCGAGGACTTTATCGAGCGTTTCCGATACAAGGCCACAAAGAGCGTCCAGGTGCAGAGTCGCATCAAGCAACTCGCCAAGATCGACCGCATTGAGGTCGATGAGGTCGACACCTCTCATCTCAACCTTAAGTTCCCTCCTGCACCACGCTCAGGCGACTATCCGGTGATAGCCGACAATGTAGGTAAGACATATGGCGACCATCAAGTGTTCGATGGGGCCACTTTCACTATCAAACGTGGCGAGAAGGTGGCTTTTGTGGGAAAAAACGGAGAGGGAAAGTCCACATTGGTGAAGTGTATCATGAACGAGATTCCCTTTACCGGTAACCTCAAAATCGGCCACAACGTAAAGATAGGATATTTTGCCCAAAACCAGGCCCAGTTGCTCGACGGAGAGATATCGGTGTTCGACACCATCGACCGCGTGGCTGTCGGCGACATCCGCACCAAAATCCGTGACATCCTTGGCGCATTTATGTTTGGTGGCGAGGACTCCGACAAGAAAGTAAAGGTGCTTTCGGGAGGCGAGAAGACCCGACTTGCCATGATAAGGCTCCTGCTCGATCCCGTCAATCTGCTCATTCTCGACGAGCCCACCAATCATCTCGACATGAAGACCAAAGATATCCTCAAAAACGCGATAAAGGATTTCGACGGCACTGTAATCGTGGTGAGCCACGACCGAGAGTTCCTCGACGGTCTTGTGGAGAAGGTGTATGAGTTCGGAGGCGGTCAGGTACGCGAATGTCTGGGTGGTATATACGAATTCCTCGAAAAGAAGAAAATAGCCTCGCTTGCCGAGCTCGAAAGAAATGCCCCCAAGGCCCAGCAGGAGAAGGACAGCAAAAACTCAGCCAAGGGTTCCGGAGCAAAAAGCTCAGTCGCAAACACCGCCGAGAAGAGCGCACAGGAGCAGAAAGCAGCCAATGCCGAAGCCCGTAAACTTTCATATGCCGAACAGCGCGAGCATGAGAAACTTGTGAGAAAAGCCCGCAAAAAGGTAGAGGAGGCCGAGGCTGAAGTGGGACGTCTCGAGCAGGAGGTAGCCGATATAGAGACAATAATATCGGCAGGAGATCCTCCCGCCGATATATATGATCGCCATGCCGCCGCTACGAAACAACTCGAAAACGCCATGTCTCTGTGGGAATTGGCCTCGCTCGAGCTCGATGAGATAAGCGGACAATAAGGCATGCGGTGCCACGTCGGCCCAAAGCCTTGACGTACAACTACATCACCACCGTCAGTTTCCCCGTCACTGAATCCATTATATAGCCCCCTACTCTCACGTCGGCAGGCATCAACGGATGTTTCGAGATCAGATCGACCGTCTCCGAGACAGCGGCCGAGGTATCGTCAAATCCGTGCAACCAGCTGTCAAGATCTATGCCACAGTGCCTCATGAGTGAAATATGCTCGTCACTCACTCCGCGCTCACGCATGAGATGAAGCATTTCCGAGGCGTCCATTCCCTGGACTCCGCAACCGGTGTGACCTATCACCATTATCTCGTTCACGCCAAGTTCGTAGACAGCGACTAAAATCGAGCGCATCGTGGAGTCAAAGGGATTCGTGATTACACCGCCGGCATTCTTGATCATCTTCACGTCGCCATTGCGTATTCCCAAAGCGGCCGGAAGCAGCTCCACCAGTCGGGTGTCCATACATGTCACTATCGCGATGCGCTTGTCGGGGTACTTGGACGTTGTGAACCGCTCATACCCCTTGGATTCAACGAAATCTCGGTTGTACTTTAATATTTCTTCAATCATAGTGATATTATTGTTAGAAATCAAGCAATTTATATTGTTCTCGTGCCCGGGCTTTGCTAACAAGATTGAAATGCCACCATTCGGTGCGTATGGTTGAGAAACCCGCATTTTTCATGATTCGCCTCAGCAACAGTCTGTTTTGACGTGCATTTTCGCTCATCACGCCGTTTTTAACCAATACCTCCTCCCGGTCGATGTTGGCTTCAATCCCTAAATGATCCACCTGGGTGCCCATATCTATCTCATTACCATTTGGATCCGCTATGGTTATATCCACCGCCACGCCGTAATTGTGCAAACCTCCGCCCTTGGCCGGATTGGCCACATAATTGGCCTTCGCGGTACCTTTCACCGCATTGAACATCTTCCGTTGCACACTCATGGGCCGGGCAGCATCCTTGATCAGCAGACTGAATCCCGGCATCAGGCGCGAGAGCTCCTCCTGAGCCTTGGCCACCGCACGTGCCGCATCGGGATGGAGCCATGCCTTGTCGAGTCCGTCATACATTACATGTCCCGTGAAATTGTCATCGCGTCCATACATAAGCTCCACCTTGATATCGGGCGACAGGGTGCTTACATCAACAAATCCGATAGCCCTGAACTCATCCTCAAGCGTCGAGCCATACATGGGGCCAACCACAATATTCATCATAAATAATATTGACAGCAACTTACGTTTCATGCAACAAATTTATGAAAAAAATACTTAAAAGGAATCAATGTGTCGGGGTAATATTGTATTTTTGTAGTCGCTACAATCTGAAGCAATCCGATTTTAGACCACACCAATCATGTCAAAGATACTCAAGTCAATCTCCATACTGCTGTTGCAATCAGTCGCGCTAATATCCTCAGCCCAGATCAACACCGACCAAGTGATGCGCATAGGTCAGAACAATATGTATTTCGAGGATTACGTGCTCTCCATACAATACTTCAATCAGGTAATCGACGTAAAGCCCTATCTTGCACGGCCATACTTCCTCCGCTCAATAGCCAAGCTCAACCTCGACGACTTTCTCGGAGCAGAGCAGGACGCCACATTGGCAATCGAGCGCAACCCCTTCATCGTGGATGCCTGGGAAGTGAGAGGAGTAGCCCGTCAGAATATGGGTAAGAACAAGGAAGCAATCCAGGACTACGACCACGCCCTGTCGCTTCTGCCCGATAACCGTGGGCTCATGTACAATAAAGCCATGGCCCAGCAGGACATAAAGGATCTCGACGGAGCCGCCGAGACATATGTTACATTGCTGAAGAGATACCCAAACTTTGACGGCGGTTACATAGGCCGCGCTCGCCTGCGTCTCGAGCAGAAGGATACCGTGGCGGCTCTTGAGGATATCGAAAAGGCCCTTAAAATCAACAGCAACTCCATCAACGGCTACCTGATGCGTGCCGACATTGCTATCAATTCCGACAAGAATTACGCATCCGCGTTGGAGGACATGAATCATGCCATAAAACTACAGCCCAAATATGCCGGATATTTTATCAACCGAGCCTATCTGAGATACATGACCGATGATTTCCAGGGAGCTTTCGCCGACTATGACTATGCCCTTCAGCTTGATCCGCACAACACCACGGCACTGTTCAACCGCGGATTGTTGCGCGCCGAGGTGCATGATACCAACAAGGCCATCGCCGATTTCACCTCAGTGTTGGCTTACGATGACAAGGATTACAAAACCTTGTATAACCGCTCGATGCTTCTCGCCGAGATTGGCGACTTCACCTCGGCCCTCAATGATCTCGACCAGGTGATAGAGGCATTCCCCGAGTTTGCCGCAGCCTACTTTATGAGATATGACATAAACAGGCGCAAAGGCGACATGAAAGCCGCCCAGAAGGACTATGACAAGTCCATGGCTCTTGCCAAGACCCGTGTCCAGATATCCCCGCTCATGCCCGGAAGCAATGATAACGGTACCCCCGGCTCAGACGTTTCTGAGGACACCACCCAGGAGGATCTGGCCGACAACAATTCATATTCCCAGGAGCAGGTGAAGAGACGGTTCACGACACTGACCACGATCAACGACAACTCTTCGCCCGAGCAGATATTCAACAACAAGAGCATAAAAGGAAAGGTACAGGACCGCAACGTGAATATCGAGATGGAACCGATATTCGCAATCTCCTATTACACGGCACCTACCGAGCTGAAGATGAGCGGCGACTACATACGCGAAGTCGACGACATAAACACCACCAGAATGTTGCGCTTCCTTCTCCAGGTCACCAATCACGAGCCTTCAATGACCGATGAGGAGACGGCAACCACCCACTTCAACTCGATCAACTACTATAATTCCTATATAGCCAGTCATGCCCCCCGAGCCATCGACTTCCTCGGCAGGGCCATGGACTACATGACATTGCGCGACTATGAACACGCCATCGCCGACCTTGACAAGGCGATCGCGCTGACCCCCGATTTCGCTCTTGCCTACCTTATCAGGGCCAACGCCCGCTACCTGAACTCACGGGTCAAGATCCACAGCGATCAGGAGTCAACATCCCGTCTACCGGGCATAGCCCTCCCTTCCGCGGGACAGCTGCGCTCAGCCATCGCCGATCTCGATTCCGTAATCAAGCTGTCACCCTCCATGCCCATCGCATATTATAATAAAGGTGTGATTCTTGCCGGAGAAAGCGATTTCACATCGGCATTGCAGTGCTTCAACAAGGCCATCGAGCTCAAGCCCGATTTTGGTGAGGCCTATTACAACCGTGGATACGTGTTCCTCTCGCTCGGCAACCGCGATGCGGCATTTGCCGATCTGAGTCGCGCCGGTGGGCTCGGCATAGTACCCTCCTACAACTTGCTGAAGCGAATGTCAGTAAAATAACGTTAACAAAATGCAATATATTTGAAGTTTTTTCAGTAACTTTGGCAATTATTTTCAATAAGTATCACGTTCTTAAGATAGAAAAAGGATGAAAGTTTTAAAATTTGGAGGCACATCGGTAGGTTCGGCTGAGAGAATACGCCACGTTGCCGATCTCGTGAGCACACGAGGAAGAAACATCATAGTACTGTCGGCAATGTCAGGTACTACCAACACTCTCGTTGAGATTGCCGGCTATCTCTATAAGCGCAATATCAACGGTGCTAAAGAGACCATCAATCTTCTTGAGTCGAAATACCTCAAGACCCTTTCCACCCTTTACGATAAACATGAGAGCCGCGAACGCGCCCTCAAGGAAATAAAAGCCTGCTTCAACTATATCCGTTCTTTCACTCAGCGCGAGACATTCAGCGAAGTGGAGGAAAAGATCATTCTTGCCCAGGGCGAGATCATGAGCGTGGCCATGATGACCATACTCCTCAATGAACGCGGACTTTATGCCGAGTCTCTCCCCGCCCTCGACTTCATGAAGACCGGCGCCAACCAGGAGCCCGATATGCAGCACATACAGCTCCACCTCCAGCCCCTGCTTGACAAGTACATGGATGCCGACATCTTTGTGACCCAGGGCTTCATATGCCGCAATTCCACCGGCGAGATCGACAATCTTCAGCGCGGAGGCAGCGACTACACCGCTTCATTGATCGGTGCCGCTATCGAAGCCGAGGAGATCGAGATATGGACCGACATTGATGGAATGCACAACAACGATCCCCGCTTTGTCGACAACACCTCCCCCGTAAGCGAACTTCACTACGAGGAGGCCGCCGAGCTTGCCTATTTCGGTGCTAAGATTCTCCATCCCACCTGCGTGCTTCCTGCCAAGGTCAACAATATCCCCGTGCGTCTTCTCAACACCATGGACCCCGAGGCCCACGGCACGCTCATCTACAACAACATTTCCGATCCTTGCATCAAGGCTGTTGCCGCCAAGGACAATGTGGTGGCCATCAAGATCAAGAGCTCGCGCATGCTTCTCGCCTACGGCTTCCTCACCAAGGTGTTCGAGACATTTGAGAGATACCGCACCCCCATCGACATGATCGCCACCAGCGAGGTGGGCGTATCGCTGACCATCGACTCCGAACGATTCCTCCCCGAAATAGCCGACGAACTCCAGAAGTTCGGCACCGTGACCGTCGATCGCGACATGGTGATCGTATGCGTGGTAGGCAACATGGAGTGGACCAACACAGGCTACGAAGCCCGCGCCGTCGAAGCGTTGGCCGATATACCCGTGAGAATGATCTCCTACGGCGGATCCAACTATAACATCTCGTTCCTCATCCGCAAGGAGGACAAGGTAAAGGCCCTGAACCGCCTGAGCGACAAGCTGTTTAACAATAAGTAACACCGACATGTCAAGATTTCCAGTAGCTGAATTCAAGGACCTCGGCACGCCGTTCTACTTTTACGACCTTTCCCTCCTTGACCGCACATTGGCCGAGATCAAGCGCACAGCACGTGACGAGCAGTTTCATGTGCACTACGCCATAAAGGCCAATGCCAACCCCGGCATACTGCGTCGCATCCAGGCCGCCGGCCTGGGCGTCGATGCCGTGAGCGGAGGCGAGATCAAGGCCGCATTGGATGCCGGATTCCGAGACAATCAGATAGTATATGCAGGTGTCGGTAAAACCGACGACGAGATACGTTTCGCCCTCCGGAACGGCATTTCATGCTTTAATGTGGAGTCCGAGCCCGAGCTTGAGATCATCGATGAGATAGCCGGCGCCATGCAATGCGTGGCCAATATAGCCCTGCGCATAAATCCCAACATCGATGCCCACACTCACGAGTATATAACCACAGGACTTGCTGAGAATAAGTTCGGCATAAATTTCGACCAGCTTTCTGACATCATCGAGAAAGCCTCAACCCTTGAGCACATCAACCTCATCGGCCTCCATTTCCACATCGGATCCCAGATCACCGAGACCGAACCGTTCATAATGCTGTGCGACACCATCAACCGTCTTCAGGACGAATGGGAAGCTAAGGGTGTGACATTCGCCTCCATAAATGTAGGCGGAGGTCTCGGCATCGATTATGCTGATCCTGACCGCCATCCCATACCCGACTTCGAGGGTTACTTCAAGACTTTCCGCAACCATCTGCGTCTCCGCCAGGGACAGCAGCTCCACTTCGAGCTCGGCCGTTCGGTAGTCGCTCAGTGCGGCAGTCTCATCACCCGCGTCCTCTACGTTAAGAACGGTAGCACCAAACGTTTCGCCGTGGTCGATGCCGGAATGACCGACCTCATCCGCCCCGCCCTGTACAACGCCCACCACTGCATCCAGAACATTTCATCGCCCAACGGTGAAATGCACCATTACGACGTGGTAGGTCCCATATGCGAGTCCTCCGATTGCTTCGGCAAGGATGAACTGTTGCCCGCTTTACGCAGGGGAGACTTCCTGGCTCTCCGTTCGGCAGGTGCATATGGCGAGATCATGGCGTCGCAATACAACTGCAGGGCTCTCCCCTCTTCCTATTTCTTTGAAAAATAGCACCAAAACCTAATATCATGTCGAAAAATCAAGTTGATGAGGTCGTGTACCAGGATACCGACCCCATCGAAATGCCCGAAAATGCATTTCGCGAGCTCGGAAATGACGAGCATTACCGCCCGATAATGCACCCGGCAAAAGATTATCCCGAGGTGACCCCCTACTCCGTGTCGATGGGTCTGCTTCTCGCTGTGATCTTCAGCGCCGCGGCCGCATACCTCGGATTGAAAGTCGGACAAGTATTTGAGGCCGCAATCCCCATCGCCATCATTGCCGTGGGACTGTCAGGCGCACTCAAGAAGGAGAACCCTCTGGGCCAGAACGTCATAATACAATCCATCGGCGCTTGCTCCGGTGTGATTGTTGCCGGCGCCATCTTTACCCTTCCGGCTCTGTACATCCTCCAGGCAAAATACCCTGAGATATCGGTCAATTTCTTCCAGATATTCCTCAGTTCACTGCTCGGAGGCATCCTCGGCATCCTGTTCTTCATCCCCTTCCGTAAATATTTCGTGAAGGACATGCACGGCAAATACCCCTTCCCCGAAGCCACTGCCACCACTCAGGTGCTCGCCAGCGGACTGGGCAAGGCTTCTTCAAATGCCGGACAGGCCAAGACCCTCGTGATATCGTCACTCATTGGCGGTCTCTATGATTACCTTGTCGAGACATTCGGTTGGTGGGCAGGAACGCTCAACACCATGGTCACTTCATGGGGACAGCATCTGGCCGAAAAGACCAAACTCGTGGTGAGCTGTAACACCACTGCCGCGGTCCTCGGTCTCGGCTACATCATCGGCCTGAAATACGCCTTCATCATTTTCGCCGGATCCATCTTTGTGTGGTGGGTGATCGTTCCCCTCATGGGAACATATGGCGCCGCCGAGATCACCGCTCTCGCCCCTGCCGAGATTTTTGCCGACTATGCCCGTCTGATAGGTATCGGTGGTATAGCCATGGCCGGAATCATCGGAATCATTAAATCACGCAGCATCATTTCCGAAGCTGTAGGTCTTGCGTCACGCGAACTCAAGGGCAATGCCTCGGCTACAAAGACCGTGCGTTGGCAGACCGATATCTCCATGAAGCATATTGTTTTCTTCGTGGCCATCGCTCTCGTGGCAGTTCTCATCTTCTTCTGGGTAGGCGTCATCAACACCTTCTGGCAGGCACTTGTGGCTTGGCTCGTGGTAACGGTTATCGCATTTCTCTTCACCACAGTTGCCGCTAACGCCATCGCCATCGTGGGTTCCAACCCTGTTTCGGGCATGACCCTCATGACCCTCATCGTTGCATCGGCTATCTTCGTGGCCATCGGACTTAACGGCACCTCGGGTATTGTAGCCTCAATGGTGATCGGAGGTGTGGTATGTACCGCCCTCTCAATGGCCGGCGGATTCGTAACCGACCTTAAGGTTGGTTACTGGCTCGGATCCACGCCCAAGAAACAGGAGTCATGGAAATTCCTCGGCACCCTTGTTTCCGCCGCCACTGTGGGAGGTGTCATCCTTCTGCTCAATCAGGTGTACGGATTCTCAGGCGAGAACGCACTCGTTGCGCCCCAGGCCAACGCTATGGCCAAGGTGATCGAGCCCCTCATGATGGGTGGCGACACCCCGTGGATACTCTACATGGTAGGTGCCATCCTTGCCCTGATCCTCAACTGGCTCGGCGTACCTGCTCTCGCATTCTGCCTCGGCATGTTCATCCCCTTGCATCTCAACACCCCTCTGCTTGTTGGTGGAGCCGTTGCATGGTTTGTGGGTAGCCGTTCCAAGGACAAGTCGCTCAACGCCGCCCGTAACGACCGTGGCACACTCATCGCCTCGGGTCTCATCGCCGGCGGTGCCCTCTTTGGCGTGTTTGCCGCGCTCACCCGCTTCCTCGGATTCGAGTACGACAACCCCATGACTGCGATTGCCACACAGTGGACAGGTCTCGCCGTCTATGCCCTGCTCATCATCTATCTCATCTGGGATTCCATGCGCGCCAAGGCACTTAAAGATTGAATCTAATTTGAAATTGACAATTCAACGATGAAAAGTATCAATCGTGAGATACTTTCATTAGCCATTCCGTCCATCATCACCAACATCACCACCCCCCTGTTGGCGTTGATGGACGTGGCTATTGTAGGACACATGGGCGATGCCTCCTATATCGCGGCCATCGCCGTTGGAGGCACCGTATTCAATATGATTTACTGGCTGTTCGCATTCCTGCGCATGGGCACAAGCGGACTTTCAGCCCAGGCCCATGGATCAGGCGACAACAACGAGGCCAATCTCGTGCTCGCCCGCGGACTTCTTGTAGCCCTCTCGGCCTCTATGCTTATAATAATCCTCTCCCCGCTCATAGGCCACATTTCATTTGCCATCATGGAGGTCCATGATGAAGTGCTCGCCATGGCCGGTAAGTATTTCCGGATCCTCGTGTGGGGTGCTCCGGCTGTATTGTGCACCTACACATTTTCAGGATGGACGCTCGGCCGCAAGAATCCACGTGCACCCATGTGGGTTTCGTTTATCATAAATATAACCAACATTGTGGTGAGCCTCGTGCTCGTGCTGGGTTTGGGATGGAAAATTGAGGGTGTCGCTCTCGGCACTCTCTCCGCCCAATGGCTTGGCGCGCTCACATTCGCAGTAATCATATGGCGTAAATGCCATCCCGTATTTCCACCGATGCGTGTTGTAGTCCTGCGTCACGCGCTCAAGAGATTCTTCTCCGTCAATATCGACATTTTCCTCCGCACCTGCTGCCTCATTGCCGTAACAGTATGGTTCACCCGTGCAGGAGCCTCCCAAGGCACAGTGATATTGGCAGTGAACACTCTGCTGATGCAGTTTTTCATCCTTTTCTCCTATTTTATGGACGGTTTCGCTTTTGCCGGAGAGGCCATGTGCGGAAATTGCCTTGGCGCCAACGATAGCGACCGTCTGAGAGAAAGTGTCCGTTCGCTCCTGGGATGGGGCCTTGCCATGGCTGTATCATTTACTGCAATATATTTCATTGCCGGCGAATGGATAATGCGCCTCTTGAGCGAGGACAGCAACGTGATCACGGCTTCCGGAGAGTATTTCAATTGGGTGCTTCTCATTCCGCTCGCCGGATTCTTGGCGTTCACGTGGGACGGTGTATTTATCGGCATTACCCGCACACGCGAGATGCTCATGTCAATGGCATTTGCCACTCTGACATATTTCATCCTCTACTTCTCCCTGTATCCCATAATGGGTAATCACGGATTATGGATAGCGTTTCTGTCATATCTGCTGTCACGCGGAATAGTACTTCATATCCTGTATCGGATTAACTCGCGTTAAATATGGCAGTTTTGCCGGCTAAAAAAGATTTTTTTGGAAGAATAGATATAAAGAGTTAACTTTGTGCTGACAAAGGGGTGCCGGACATTACGGACGGCTGAGATGATACCCTCTGAACCTGATACGGTTAGTACCGTCGAAGGGATTGATTCACGTCACGCATGGGGCATGTGCCCTATTGCCGGCTCATCGCTTTGTCATAGTATGTAATATTAATAGCGATGAGAAGATACTTCCCGGTTTTATCTATTGCAGGTAGCGACCCTTCGGGGGGAGCGGGCATTCAGGCTGATATCAAGACAATGTCGGCCTTGGGTTGTTATGCCATGTCGGTAATAACATCGCTCACCGCCCAGAACACCACCGGAGTCCGATCTATAATGCCCGCGACGCCACAGATAGTGGCCGACCAGATCGACATGATCATGGACGACATTCCCCCCTTGGCTATAAAGACCGGAATGTTGTGCCGCAAGGATGTCGCTTCCGTCATTGCCGACAGGCTCGGGCAATATCGTCCCGAGCACCTCGTGATTGATCCCGTGATGGTATCGACCTCAGGATCACGTCTGCTTGCCGACGATGCCGTCGATCTCATCATCAGCCGTATTTTTCCGCTCTCTTCTCTCCTCACCCCTAACATGAGTGAGGCCGTTGCTCTCACCGGAGAACATGATCCTGACCGCCAGGCACATATATTTTCCGACATGGGGTGCCGCAACGTTCTGCTCAAAGGGGGCGACAGCGCCGATGATCAATTCAAGACCGACATTCTTTATATCGACAATTGCCGTGACCGCATCGAAATAAAGGCCGATGCTGTCAACACAGTCAATACCCACGGCACCGGGTGCACCCTCTCGTCAGCCATTGCATCCTATCTCGCTCTCGGTTATGAACTGCCCGAGGCCGTCAACATGGCCAAGCTGTATATAACCCGTGCTCTCGAAGCCGGCTCCTTCGTCACTACCGGAGCCGGACATGGCCCTGTCAATCACTTCTTCTCGCCACGCAGGTTAAAAAACTATAATCCCGACCGCCCATAGCGCGTCCAGAAGAGGGTGTTTAATAACAAATGTTAAACCAGAGTGGATGTATTTTTGAGATAAATTATTCATAATCAGAGGGAGCATAGCTGTAGCTATGTGACCGAGGATTAGGGATAATTTAACCAAAAAGACATCCATGCAGCAAAGCTCTCTTTGTTTTATTTAAATAATAGACATCATGATTACTATGATAAGAGTAGATATTACCTCATTCGCATCCAATCTCATGGGCTGTTTAAGCCCTGAAAATCGGCCACATAGCCACTGCTATGCTCCCTCTTTTCATGACCGAAACAACCTCATGAGATTGGACTCTGGTTTTAACATTTATTTTTAAACACCCTCTAAATGTTATATCTGAATTATGAACGTAACAATCAATGACATAACCATCCCGGTCCCCGAAAACGCCACTTTGCTGGATGCTCTCGAAGCCAAAGGCATCTCCCCCCAGGGAATAGCCACGGCTGTCAACGGGACTGTAATCCCCTCGGCTTCAAGAGCAGATACCAAGCTGAACGAGGGCGATAAAATCGTAATCATCAAGGCTTTTTATGGAGGATAGACCGCGTCGGCTCATAGCTATCACCCCAGAGGATCCTGTGGAACTGGAGGGTGATAAAATCTCGGCTTTATTGAACGCCGGATGGTTTCGTGTGCACCTGAGGCATCCCGGGGCATCCCGCAACGAGATCAGGCGCATTATCGAGAGCATCCCCCAGGAATTACACTCCCGCATTGTCCTTCACGGCCACTTCGACCTTATAAACGAATTCAATTTAGGGGGCCTCCATCTCAATCGCCGTTGTCCATCGGCCCCTCGGCAGTATAATGGAGCGCTGAGCCGGTCATGCCATTCCATACCGGAATTGGCCGATTGTCCGCCCGGCATGTATAAGTACGTCACTTTGAGCCCCGTTTTCGACAGCATATCCAAGTCCTCCTACCCGTCGGCTTTCTCCCGGGAACAACTGCTCATGCTCGACAGAGTTGCTACTCCCGTGATCGCCTTGGGGGGCATTTCGCCCGACAATATCTCACAACTTTCCCCATATAATTTCTCAGGCTACGCCATGCTCGGTGCAATACCCTGGAGCGCTTCGCCTGACGATATTTTCAATTTTGCAAACAAATACAAAAGATTTTCAATATGTTAATGTTTATCACCCATCCGAGCGATCGCTACAGTATCGCCGAAGAAGTCCAGATGGCCCTTGAGGGCGGTTGCAAATGGATACAACTGCGCATGAAGGATGCATCCGATGAAGAATTCCGCCAAACGGCTCTGGAGATCATACCCATGTGCCAGGAAAATGAGGCCTTCCTCGTGTTCGACGATCGCGTGGAACTCGCCATGGAAATGGGAGTTCACGGAGTGCATCTCGGGAAAAACGACATGAATCCGCTCCAGGCTCGTGAGACAATGGGTGCCGAAGCCATAATCGGCGTTACTGCCAATACGGCCGATGACATAATCCGTTTCCGTGGATGGGACGTGGACTATGTAGGCCTCGGTCCCTTCCGCTACACTACTACCAAATCCAATCTCTCACCTGTACTCGGGATCGACGGATACCGCGAAATTGTAAAAGCCGTGAGAGACTCGGGTATGACACTTCCCATCGTAGCCATTGGCGGAATCACTATCGATGACATCCCGGCCATAATGGCGACCGGCGTCAATGGCGTGGCCGTAAGCGGAGCGATCCTCAATGCCGACGATCCTGTGGAATACACCCGCAATCTGCTCGAAAAACTCAACAATAAATAAAAACTCAACAATAAATAAGGATCTATATAATAAATAAGGATCTATATTATGAACGACTCTCTTATTATAGGTGGCAAGGAATTCTCATCCCGCTTATTTGTCGGCACTGGGAAATTTTCCTCCAATGAGCTCATGCTCGAATCCATCCTCGCGTCCGGATCTCAGATGGTGACAGTTGCAATGAAACGCATCGACATGCAACATGGCGAGGAGGACGATATGCTCGCCCACATCAACCGCGACAATGTGCAGTTGCTCCCCAACACCTCAGGGGTTAGGACCGCCGAGGAGGCTGTGCTTGCCGCCAATCTCGCCAGGGACTGTTTCGGAACAGATTTTATAAAGCTCGAGATCCACCCCGACCCCAAATATCTGCTCCCTGACCCCATCGAGACATTGAAGGCCACTGAGATCCTTGCCTCACAGGGTTTCAAAGTACTCCCCTATATTCAGGCCGACCCAGTGTTGTGCAAGCGACTCGAGGATGTAGGCACCGCCGCCGTGATGCCGTTAGGCGCACCTATCGGCACCAACAAGGGCCTCAAGACCCGCGATCTGCTTGAGATAATAATTGCCGAAAGCCGTGTGCCTGTTGTGATTGATGCCGGACTCGGAGCACCGTCACATGCAGCCGACGCCATGGAGCTCGGAGCCGACGCGGTGCTTGTGAACACTGCAATCGCTGTTGCCGGCAACCCCGTGGAAATGGCTGTAGCATTCCGCCTCGCGGTCGAGGCCGGCCGGAAAGCGTATCTCGCAGGCCTCGGCTCAATATCCGATTCAGCATCGGCCACCAGCCCGCTCACATCATTCCTTAACCTCTGATCCACGCGACACCACACCAATCACGATGACTATTGAGAATATCAATGTGAACTCCTATCCGGGGTCCGAAAAAGTATATATCGAGGGAGAACTGTTCCCCATAAAAGTTGCTATGCGTCGTGTCAACCTCACCCCCACAGTCAATGTCAACGGTGGTGAGAAGATTATGACCGACAATCCTCCGGTCTACGTCTACGACACAAGCGGTGTTTACACCGACCCCGCCGTCAAGGTCGACATAAATGCCGGTTTACCCCGTATCCGCGAGGAGCTTATAGCCTCGCGCGATGATCTCGAACTGCTCCCTCGCATCACATCCGAGTATGGTCGTATGCGCGAGGAGGACAAGTCGCTCGATTCCATCCGCTTCGCCCACCGCTATGCACCCCGCAGGGCTGTAAGCGGGAGGGGAATCACCCAGATGGCTCTCGCCAGACAGGGCGTAATCACCCCCGAGATGGAATATGTAGCTATCCGCGAGAACAATAATGCACAGGCCATGGGTATTCCGAGCCATATCACACCCGAATTTGTCAGGGATGAGATTGCTGCCGGAAGGGCGGTACTCCCCGCCAATATCAATCATCCTGAGGCCGAGCCTATGATCATAGGCAAGAACTTCCTGGTGAAACTCAACACCAATATAGGCAATTCAGCCCTCTCGTCAGGCATCGAGGAGGAGGTCAGCAAGGCCGTGTGGAGCTGTTACTGGGGAGGCGACACCCTCATGGATCTTTCCACCGGCGACAATATCCACGAGACCCGCGAATGGATCATACGCAACTGTCCCGTTCCCGTCGGGACGGTCCCCGTCTATCAGGCCCTTGAGAAAGTCAACGGCAAGGTTGAGGATCTCACATGGGAGATATATCGCGACACTCTCATAGAGCAGGCCGAGCAAGGTGTGGACTACTTCACCATCCATGCCGGTGCGCTCAGGGCGCATGCCGACATGGTGCAGGAACGCCTTACTGGCATTGTGTCACGCGGAGGATCCATCATGACCCGCTGGGCGGTGATCCACAACGAGGAGAATTTCCTGTACACCCATTTCGATGAGATATGCGAGATTCTTGCTGCCTACGACGTGGCCGTGTCACTTGGCGACGGTCTGCGTCCCGGTTCGATCCACGATGCCAACGACCGCTCTCAGTTCCTTGAACTGGACGTCCTTGGCGAGCTCACCGAAATAGCATGGCGACACAATGTACAGGTACTTATCGAAGGCCCCGGACATGTGCCTATGCACAAGATCCGTGAGAATATGGACCGGCAGATCGAGAAATGCCACGAGGCTCCATTCTATACACTCGGCCCGCTCACTACTGACATCGCGCCTGGATACGATCATATCACATCGGCCATCGGAGCGGCTCAGATTGCATGGATGGGCACAGCCATGATCTGTTATGTGACCCCCAAGGAGCATCTTGCCCTCCCCAATCTCGAGGATGTGCGCAACGGTGTGATCACCTACAAGATTGCCGCTCATGCCGCCGATATAGCCAAGGGCCATCCGGGAGCACAGTTGCGCGATGATGCCATGAGCAAAGCCCGTTTCGAGTTCCGGTGGAAGGATCAGTTCAATCTCTCGCTCGACCCGGCGCGCGCCCGTCAGTATTATGTGGAAAGCCACAAGGACGATGATCATTTCTGTACCATGTGCGGACCTAATTTCTGTGCCATGCGCATCACCCGCCAGCTCGTCGACGATTGCGCGAAATGATTTGGTCTCACTCTTAAATTTCAGCAAAAGTGTTTTCTGACGAATTAGAGAAATACGACTGGGACGAAACCACCCGGTTCATCGAGTCGAGAACCGAGAGTGATGTCCGCATAGCTTTAAAGAAACAACACCTTTCGGTGGAGGACTTTATGGCTCTGATCTCACCGGCAGCCGAACCGTTTCTCGAGGAAATGGCCCGTCTGAGCAACCGCTACACTCTCGAACGGTTCGGTAAGACCATCTCGATGTACATCCCCATGTACGTATCCAACGCATGTGCCAACGCATGCGTATATTGCGGTTTCAATCACAACAACCCGCTCAAACGCGTCACCCTCACAATGGATCAGGTCAGGGAGGAGTGTAAAGCCATCCGCGAGCTTGGCCCGTTCGAGAATCTGCTCATTGTCTCGGGTGAACATCCTGCGATCAACGGTGTGGATTATATTGAGCAGGTGTTGAGGACAGCCCGGCCTTATTTCAACAACCTCTCCATCGAGGTCGGCCCTATGAGCGCCGAGCATTATGAACGCCTCACCCATAGCGGACTCAACGGCGTGGTGTGTTTCCAGGAGACTTACCACAAAGCCAATTACCGGAAATACCACCCCAAAGGCATGAAATCGATTTTCGATTGGCGCGTCAACGGATTTGACCGCATGGGCCAGGCCGGAGTCCACAAGATCGGCATGGGAGTGCTGATAGGGCTTGAGGACTGGCGCACCGACCTCACCATGCTCGCCCGCCATCTGCGCTACCTGCGGAGAAATTATTGGAAGACCCGCTACAGCGTAAACTTCCCCCGCATGTGTCCCGCCGAGGGCGGGTATCAGCCAAAGGTAGTTATGACCGACCGTCAGCTCGCCCAGGTCACATTCGCATTCCGCATATTCGACCACGATGTGGATATATCCTATTCCACCCGCGAGGATCCCGCCTTCCGCGCCAATATGATGAAACTCGGAGTCACATCGATGAGCGCCGGTAGCAAGACCGAGCCGGGAGGCTACCGCTCCACCCCCGATGCCCTTGAGCAATTTGAGGTGTCCGATGCCCGCACCCCACAGGCAGTCACTGAGGAGATTCGCCGTCTCGGCTATGAAGCCGTGTGGAAGGACTGGGACAAAGTGTTCGACTGATTCCCCGGCTTTATCCGGAATATACTTTAATCAAGGCCGGTCAGGAAAAGCCCCTCGCTTCCTGACCGGCCTTGGCTGTATTTGTCCGCAACTGCAATCATGCGGGTGAGGATTTTGCCACGTCCCCCTTTTTTCGTAACTTTGAACCCGCAAAATTTCAGTATTCTACCCTACTGCACATGAAAGATGAGCATAAGATAATATCTATCGGCCAGATAGAGTTAAATAGCGACGGAAAACAGACGGCTCCCACGCTCGAGGATCTGCCCGTGATTCCGCTTCGCGATATGGTGCTGTTCCCGTTTGTGAGCGTTCCCATTATGATGGGGCGTGATCTCACGATAAAAACCGCCAACTATGCCATGGAGCACAAGATCCCGGTTGGCGTCTTCTGTCAGACCGACCCCAACATGGAAGCTCCGGGTGTAGATGATCTCAACCCCTACGGAGTGATTGCCGATGTAGTGAAAGTGCTTCAGCTCCCCGACGGCACCACTACCGCGATATTATGTGCGCGTGGCAAGGTTAAGATCACCGGCCCCGGTGCGGGCAACACAATTCCCGGCGCCCTTTCTGTCCAGGCCAAAGAATGTCGTGAGACTTCACCCCGTCCCACCGACAAGGAATTTGCAGTCTTAATTGAGGATATCCGCTCCACCACTCTGCGCATCCTCGGGCAGAACGGCGAGAATCCGAGCGAGCTGATGGTCAATATCAAGGACCTCAAGGCGCCCGGACTGATGGTTAACATGATCGCCAGCCATGCAGGCTTCAATCTGGATGAGAAAATGGCCCTGTTGCGCCACTCCCGTCTCAAGGACCGCGCAATGCACCTGATGGGGCTCCTCGCCCGTCAGGAACAGTTCTCCGAGATTCGCAACGAGATCCGTCGCAAGGCCATGCGCAACATCGACGAGCAGCAGCGCAACCACTACCTGCAACACGAGTTCGAGGTGCTCCGCGACGAGCTTTACGGCAACGACGACGACAGTCGCCGGTTCCAGAAGAAAGCCGAGGCATTGAACATGCCCGACAAGGTGCGCGAATCGTTCCAGAAAGAACTCGACAAGCTGCGTCGCCTCAACCCCCAGAGCCCCGACTATTCCGTGCAATACAGCTATCTGCAACTGCTCACCGACCTGCCGTGGGGAGTCATGGACACCGTGAACGCTGATTTTTCCGAAGCTGAACAGACACTCGACCGCGATCATTACGGACTCGAGAAGGTCAAGGAACGCATCCTTGAGCAACTCGCCGTGATGATGAATACCCCCGAGGGCCGTTCCCCCATCATATGTCTTGTTGGCGCACCCGGTGTAGGCAAGACCTCTCTCGGCCAATCGATCGCCCGAGCCTTGAACCGCAAATATCAGCGCGTATCACTCGGTGGACTCCACGATGAGGCCGAGATACGTGGCCACCGGCGCACCTACATAGGAGCTATGCCCGGCCGCATAATCGATGCCATAAAGCGCGCCGGCAGTTCCAACCCCGTGTTGCTTCTCGATGAGATCGACAAGACCGGCAGTGATTTCAAGGGCGATCCATCCTCGGCTTTGCTTGAGGTGCTCGATCCTGAGCAGAACAGCCATTTCCATGACAATTACGTGGATGTCGACTACGACCTCTCCCACGTGCTGTTCATCGCCACAGCCAACACCCTCTCCACCATCCCACAGCCGTTGCTCGACCGTATGGAGATCATCGACATCTCGGGCTATCTCATTGAGGAAAAGATCGAGATTGCCCGCCGTCACCTCGTGCCGCGCATCGCCATCGAAAACGGCTTTGCCACCGACGAGATCTCCTTCTCACCCGAAGCCATCACCCGCATCGTGGAAGGCTACACCAGCGAAAGCGGTGTGCGCCAGCTCGAGAAGCAGATAGCCAAAGTGGTGCGTCGCATCGTGTTGCGAAAAATGCGTGGCGAAGACTACACCCTTCAGGTCACCCCCGACCAGCTCCGCGACTATCTCGGCGTGGAGCGTTTCACCCCTGAAAGATATGAGGTGTCCGATATTCCCGGCGTGGCCGTCGGCCTTGCTTGGACAGCCGTGGGTGGCGAGATCCTCTTCATAGAATCCTCATTCTCACAAGGCAAAGCCGACAAACTCACTCTCACCGGTAATCTCGGCGACGTCATGAAGGAATCGGCCGTGATCGCCTCCCAGATCGTTCGTTCTCGTAGCGATCGCTACGGAATCGACAACGAGTGGTTCGACTCCCACCCTCTGCACATCCATGTACCCGAAGGAGCTATCCCCAAGGACGGTCCCTCGGCCGGAATTACCCTCTGCACCTCCATCCTCTCGGCTCTCACGGGCCGTCCAGTGCGCGAACGTCTTGCCATGACCGGCGAGATCACTTTGCGTGGCAAGGTGCTCCCTGTCGGTGGCATTAAAGAAAAGATCCTGGCTGCCAAGCGCGCCGGCATAACCGACATTGTGCTGTGTGCCGACAACCGCAAGGACATCGAGGATATCCGCCCCATATATCTCGAAGGGCTCACCTTCCACTACGTCAAGGAGATTGACCAGGTGTTCGACATAGCCCTCAAGGCTTAAGTAAGTCTTAAAAAGACCTACATATAGCGTTTCACTTAACAACGGGAATAGTCATGAAAAAAATACTCATAAACATCGGCCTCATGGTCATCGTAGCAGTCATTATCGGATGGCTGTCCATGCTGTGGCTTGATAAATGGACCCGCCATGGCGAGACTATCGCCGTTCCGGCCGTGCGCACTCTCGCATTCGATCGGGCAGTCTCGCTTCTCGACACCGAGGGGCTCAAGGGCATCGTGGCCGATTCGGTCTACGACAACCACACCGCCCCCGGCACCGTCATTGAGCAGAACCCCAAGGCCGGCACCATCGTGAAAGAGGGCCGCGAAGTATTTCTCACCATCAATGCCTTCTCCCCCAAGATGGTGACACTCCCCTCCCTCTCCGACATCTCTCTCCGTCAGGCCCGATCGATCCTCGAGGGACTTGAGATCAAGAACATCCGCGAGGTAAGGATCCCCAGCGAATTCAAGGATCTCGTGCTCGGCGTGAAGTACAAGGGCGTGCGCCTGCAGGCAGGAGCACGTGTGCCGGTAACCGCTACGATTGATCTCGAAGTTGGCCAGGGTGTCCAGGAGGTTTTCACCGATTCCGTCACCGAGGAACTCCCCGAGGAAACCGACGGACAGCTCGACCTGTTCTGATCGCAGCATATTGTCCTAAGTAAGTCGTAAAAATTAATGCACATATAAATCGCAGTTATTTTTGCGGTATTTTGGCTGCGGAATGAAGGAGCATAGCGAGCTATGCGACTGAGTGACAATGCCAAAATAACCAAAAAGAACAAGATTTATTGGGCAAGCTCTTTAGGACTTACATATAGCGGTTAATTTTTAAGACTTACTTATTATTAAGAAACGCGCATGTCACAGATCCTTGACATTGAAGATCCCGATATCTCTGACGACTCATTGGACGATTCGGCTGTCTCCTCGCCCGACGGGGTGGAAATGTATGAGCATTTCCGGTTTGTAGCCGACAAGGGGCAACAGCTCCTTAGGGTCGACAAGTTCCTTGTGGGCCGCCTCGAGCACTCATCCCGCAACCGTGTCCAGCAGGCCGCCGATGCCGGATGTATTCTTGTTAACGGCCGCCCCGTCAAGTCCAACTACAGGGTAAAACCGCTCGACGTGGTGCAGGTCGTGATGGACCGCCCGCGCTACGAGCTCGAAATCATAGCCGAGGACATTCCTCTCGACATTGTCTATGAGGATGATACCGTGCTTGTGGTCAACAAGCCGGCCGGACTCGTGGTGCATCCCGGACATGGAAATTACTCCGGCACCCTTGTCAATGCCCTCGCCTGGCATTTCCGCGACAACCCCGACTACGATGTCTCCGATCCCCGCCTCGGACTTGTCCATCGCATCGACAAGGACACTTCGGGCCTCCTCGTCGTAGCCAAGACCCCCGATGCCAAGACCCATTTGGGCAAACAGTTCTTCAACAAGACCACCAAGCGTGAATACAACGCCCTGGTGTGGGGTGTCCCGTCCCCCTCGGCCGGCAGAATCGAAGGCAATATAGGCCGTAACCCCAAAGATCGCCTGCAGATGTGTGTGCTTCCGCCCGATGATCCCACCGGCAAGCACGCTGTCACCCACTACGAGACGCTCGAGGACTTCGGCCATGTCGCCCTCGTGAAATGCGTCCTCGAGACCGGTCGCACCCACCAGATACGTGTCCACATGACCCACATAGGCCACCCCCTGTTCAGCGACGCGCGTTATGGAGGCGACAGGATCCTCCGTGGCGAGCGCTCAGGATCTTATCAGAAATTCATCGCCAACTGCTTCGATCTGTGCCCGCGTCAGGCTCTCCATGCGCGCACATTGGGATTTGTGCATCCCGTGACTGGCGAAGAAATGTTCTTTTCCGCACCTATCCCCCCCGACATGTCGGCCCTTATCGAGAAATGGCGCGCATATTCCCAACGATAATATACACATGTGCTAATATTTTTCCCCGATTCTACCTGTTTAAAGGGGAATTTTAGTAATTTTGCACTCGTAAAGCGCAATGCCGAGCATCACGTTAAGCAAAAACTCTTCATTATCACATATTATGATTGACAATCTTCCACCAATCAAAGTCTTTGCCGGTACAAAATCCCAGTATATGGCAAAGGAAATCTGCCGTGACCTGGGTTGCGAGCTGGGCAAGATGAACATTCAGTACTTCGCCGACGGTGAGTTCGAAGTTTCATTCGAGGAGTCTATACGCGGCTGCGAGGTTTATCTCGTTCAGTCCACGTTCCCCAACTCCGACAATCTCATGGAGCTCCTATTGATGATCGATGCAGCCAAGCGCGCTTCGGCAGCATCAATTATCGCCGTAATGCCCTACTTCGGCTGGGCGCGTCAGGACCGCAAGGACAAGCCCCGTGTATCCATCGCCGCCAAGCTCGTCGCCAATCTGCTCACAACAGCAGGCGTTGACCGTGTCATCACAATGGACCTCCACGCCGATCAGATCCAAGGCTTCTTTGATATTCCGGTGGATCATCTGTACGCATCTTCTGTGTTCATCCCCTACATCCAGTCGCTCAAGCTCGAGAACCTTGTCATAGCATCTCCCGACGTGGGTGGCGCAAAACGTGCCAACAACTATGCCAAGTACCTCAATGTGCCCCTCGTGCTCTGCCACAAGCAGCGCGCCAAGGCCAATGTCGTGGCCGCCATGACCGTAATCGGCGATGTAAAGGACAAGGATGTCATTCTCGTTGACGATATGGTGGACACCGCCGGCACTATCACTAAGGCTGCCGACCTCATGATGCAGTCCGGTGCCCGTAGCGTGCGCGCCCTCTGCTCTCATGCCATCATGAGCGATCCCGCATCGGAGCGCGTCGACAATTCTGGATTGACCGAGATCATGTTCACCAACTCGATCCCCTTCAACAAGAATTGCCATAAGGTGACCATTCTCTCCGTGGCCCGTCTGTTCGCCGACACTATCCGTCGCGTACACACCCACGAGTCCATCTCCTCGCAATACCTTATAAAGTAATAGCATGAATATCAAAAACATCATGGCTTCCACAGCTATCGCATCGCTGATGGTAGGATGTGCCGGATCATCACAGAGTGATGAGAAGATCATTGACAAGCCCGAATTCACATCGGCCACCGGTACATTCGACATCGATGCCCTTGAGGCATTGGGAACAGTCGGTGCACCTGTAATCTCGCCCGACGGCTCCAAGGTCCTCTTCGGAATCTCCTACGAGAGCCTCGAGGAAAATCGTAGCAACATGGACCTTTACGTGATGAATCCCGATGGCTCCGACATCAAGAGGATCACACGCACATCGCGTAGCGAGGGTTCTTACTGCTGGATCGACGGCGGCAACAAGATTGCATTCACTTATGCCCCCGACGGTGTTACCCAGGTATGGGTCATGAACGCCGACGGCTCAGGTCGCAAGCAGGTGACCGACCTTGAAAAAGGTGTGGGTGGCTTCCTTTTCTCGCCCGACGGTAGCAAGATGCTCATCATATCCAACATCAAGTACTCGCGCGACGCCAAGGACATCTATCCCGATCTCCCCAAGGCTACCGGCCGCGTCATCGACGACCTGATGTATAAGCATTGGGATCAGTGGGTTACCGAAATCCCCCACCCCTTCATTGCTGATTTCGACGGCAACAAGGCCACCAATGTTGTCGACATCATGGCCGACGAGCCCCGCTTTGAATCCCCCATGTTGCCTTTCGGCGGCATCGAGTCATTCTCATGGGCACCCGACTCCAAGAGCATCGTCTACACCTCCCGCAAGAAGGAAGGCAAGGAATATGCCATCTCTACCAACTCCGACCTCTATCTCTATAACCTCGAGGACGGATCTACCCGCAATCTCACTGAGGGAATGATGGGTTACGACACCAACCCCGTATTCTCGCCCGACGGAAAGACCCTCGCATGGCTTTCCATGGAGCACGACGGATATGAGAGCGACAAGAACCGCATCTTCACTCTTGACATGGCCTCCGGCCAGAAGACCGATCTCACCGACAACTGGGACTACTCAGTCAACGAGATCGCTTGGAACCCCGATGGAAAGTCACTCTTCTTCATCGCTCACAAAGATGGCGTGACACCCATGTTCACTATCAACGTAGCCTCTCACGAAGTCACCGAGATCGCATCGGGCGTATGCGACTATGCCGGTCTCAACATCGCTGCCGACGGCACTGTGTTCACCCGCCGTCACGCTATGGTCTACCCCAACGAGATCTTCTCGGTAGCCAATGGCGAGGTCAACCAGCTCACCAAGGTCAACACCGATCTTCTCGCATCCCTTAAGATGCCTACCACTGAAAAGAAGATGGTGCCCACCACCGACGGCAAGGAGATGCTCGTGTGGGTTGTATATCCCGCCGACTTCGACTCCACCAAGACCTATCCCGCGCTTCTCTACTGCCAGGGAGGTCCCCAGCAGGCCGTTAGCCAGTTCTGGAGCACCCGCTGGAACTTCGCTCTCATGGCTTCAAAGGGCTACGTGGTCATCGCCCCCAACCGTCGCGGCCTCCCCGGCTTCGGCACTGAATGGAACGCTCAGATCTCAGGCGACTATCCTGGCCAGAACATGCGCGACTACCTGTCGGCAGTCGACTACATGAAGCAGTTCCCCTATATCGACAGCAAGCGCATCGGCGCTACCGGTGCAAGCTACGGCGGATTCTCTGTCTACTGGCTCGCCGGCAACCACGACCACCGCTTCTCGGCCCTCCTCGCCCATGCAGGCATCTTCAATATGGAAGCCCAGTATCTCGAGACCGAGGAAATGTGGTTTGCCAACTGGGATATGGGTGGCGCTTACTGGGAAAAGGACAATGCTACAGCCCAGCGCACATTTGCCAATTCGCCCCACAAGTTTGTCGACAAGTGGGATACTCCTATCATGATCTCTCATGGCGAATTTGACTACCGCATCCTCTCCTCTCAGGGCGAAATGGCATTCAATGCCGCCAAGCTTCGCGGTATTCCCGCCGAGATGGTGATTTTCCCCGACGAGAACCATTGGATCCTCAAGCCTCAGAACGCTGTGATGTGGCAGCGCCTCTTCTTCCGTTGGTTTGACCGCTGGCTCAAACCCCAGGCCGAGGCTCAGGCTCCTGCCGATGGCGAATAATCCTTAACAAAAAAACATTCCACTCCGGTTCGCGACTTTGTTGCGAACCGGATTTTTTATTAACTTTGTTTCCGGCATAATTACATCCTACAAATGATACAGACACTTAAAAACGATCTCCTTACAGTGGAGATTGACACCCACGGAGCGGAACTTCAGAGCATTACAGCCAACCGCACCAATTATCAGTACCTCTGGCACGGCGACAAGACATTCTGGGGACGCCGATCTCCGGTACTCTTCCCCATCGTCGGTTCTGTATGGAACGGACGCTACCGCATGGACGGCAACGAATATAGCCTGAGCCAACATGGTTTTGCCCGGGATTGCGACTTCGAGATCATGACCGATAAGCCCGACGATGAGGCATGGTTCTCATTGGAATCCAACGCCCACACCCTCTCGCTCTTCCCACGACGTTTTCGCCTCGAGATCGGCTACCGTCTGCAAGGAGAAAGGATCACCGTGATGTGGAATGTGGTTAATCTCGATGATAAGACAATGCCATTCCAGATCGGGGCACATCCTGCATTCAATCTCCCCGACTTCTCCCCGGCCGATCCTGTACACGGCTACTTCATGTTCAACACTCGCACTCTTGTCAGCGAAAGAATCAAGGAAAAAGGATGCGTCGGCGACGAGACATTCAAGGTCGAGTTTGACAACGACGGAATGTTGCCCATCACCGCATCAATATTTTCCCACGATGCTCTGATACTTGCCGGCTCTCAGGTCAATAGAGTTTCGATTCTCGACAAGGCCCACACACCCTACATGTCATTACTGTTCAACTCCCCACTTGTCGGATTATGGTCTCCCTCCCCGGCAGCCCCGTTCCTGTGCGTTGAGCCTTGGTGGGGACGTTGCGACCGTGCCGGATATGAGGGAGATTTCGCAGGTCGTGAGCATGTAAACCTTCTTGACCCGGGGCACACATTCCACGCCTCCTACATGATCATCATCGAGGATCTATAGTTAACAAGTCTGATTTCGGCGCCAAAGAACAATGTCAATGTTTCAATTGTTGTGAATTTTGTACATATATAATTGAAAATATGAAAAAAACATTCTACACTCTGGCTGCTATAATTGCTCTTATTTCTACCGGAGCCTGCACAAGCAACACGAAATCATCAACCGAGACCCGCGGTGACATCAAGGAGACCTACACCGGCATCCTCCCCGCCGCCGACGTCGATGGCATCCGTTATACCCTCAAACTGGATTATGACGAGGACCGCGATTATGCCTACGGCGACTACGACCTTGTGGAGACCTACCTCACAAGCGATTCACTGAGCGCATCGGGCTACACCGACAAGGACACGTTCAAATCTGAGGGCGATTTCTCAGTTGAGCAGGGCAAAGGCAACATGAGCGGTAAAAAGTACCTCAAGTTGACCCCCGACGCCAAGGATGCCGCCGGAGCCGGATCAGGCCCCCTCTACTTCCTCATTGAATCCGATTCCACCATCATCATGGTCAACGAATCCCTCCAGCCCTCCGAAACCCCCGGCTTAAACTACACCCTCCAACTCGTAAAATAACCCACCCAAAGCCTCAGCACAACTATTATCGCTCCTTATAAGCACGGCTTCGCGAGTCCAACGCCATAAAAGCCCCGAACGGGCGATGAAATCGTAGCCCACCGGTGATGCGTGATGCAAATATCCCGCAGGTCACCCTCCAAGCCTCGAAGAGGCGAGATAATTATAGCCCCACCACGAGGGAACGTGCAAATCGCCCGTCAGGGCAAGATTTGCGCGATCCCGAGGCGTGGGGAAAATGAAACACACACCCAAATGGGCGTCGAAGACGTCCTATAATTCCCCGCATCCACCCTCCCACATCCCACCAATAAATCCCGTAGGCTACACCGCCCACCAAGCCCCGGGCGATTAAATCATAGCCCACCACAAACCGGGCACGCAACTCCCCGCAGGCTACACCGCCCACTAAGCCTCGAAGAGGCGATGTACTTATAGCCCCACCACGAGCAACGGATGCAAATTGCCCTGACGGGCAATTTGCATCCGCGCGAGGCGTGGGGAAAATGAAACACACACCAAAACGGGCGTCGAAGACGTCCTATAATCCACTGCGTCCACCCTCTCTAACCTCCTATATTCCACCAATATACCTAAAAATCCCCAATCCTAATAATCTAATTCCTATACTCTATACTTTCCCCTCTATACTTAAAAATAAAAAATCTCTGGCCCTCTGGTCTAAAAACTCCCCGCCCAACAACGCGACATTATCGCACCATTTCACCCGTATCGGTAACTTACCTTTGCCGTTGATATGAAACCAACGAGCCACAAGGTAACCCACCTAACTAAAAGAATCCGGCGACCCGACATCTGGTGTCACCCATTCTCACGCTTTCTCGGCCGGGAACTAACCCCCGTCGAGAAAAACGTCATATCCCGGCTCGAACGCGCACGCCGGACCTCCCGCCCGCGCCCCATCGTAATCGTAGACCCCAAAGGCTACGACTCAACCGAACTCCTCCGCTCATATCTCGACTACCGCCTCGCAACATCCCCCGAGGGCGCAACCGCACTCCTCTACCTCTCACGCGAGGGGAAACAACGCGAATTCTCGGGTATGTACCCCGAATACACCGGCTACACCCGCCGTCAGGTCAAAACCCTGCACAAACGCATCCGTTACGCCTCCTACTCCCGCCCCGACAGCGTCCGCGGTACCTCACCCGCCTTCATGCTCCTGCTCAACGCACAGGAATACAAAGGCTACTCCCCCATGCAACCCGACCCCGGGAAATTCCTCAGCCTCTGCTCCGCACTATTCCCATTATTGTGCGGCATAGGCTTCCTTGTCATACACATAAACGTCGACAGGGAACAGATTCCCGCCTTCTTCTACCTCGGCATGCAGGGCCACACCACACAGAGGCCCCCTAAACCCGAGCCCCCGGTCGAGACCGCCATACTCGTCCTCACCGACCCAACGTCCATCCTCCGCTGGAGCCTGCCCACCCGCGAGGGCCCGCCCGGCCACCCCGCCGACGATGCACCAATCCCCCGACCACCCATACCCACCTAAGCGGAGAGCCGACCTCCGCCGTTCCCACCGGAACCAGCAATAAGGTTACAGAAAATAGTAGAGTTGCAAAATCGATAGCCCATAAACCTATAAACTTCTAAACCTATAAACTCCCCCCTGATCGGCAAGAGCCCCTTGACATACTGCTACAATTATTACAAAACAATGACTCCCACCCGTGACGGGCAGGAGCCATTATATCTATACATATATCCTCTATCCCCTTCTACGGGTAAGCAGATATATAATAGTGATTATAGCCAATGTCAGCACCTCCGACACAGGTATTGCAAGCCAAAGCCCCGGCACCCCAAGAATACCCGGCAAAAATACAAAACCCGGCACCATGAATATAATCCCGCGCAACAACATGTATGATATCGAACGCATGGACTTCTCACAACTCTGATAATACCCTATAAAAGTAATATTAATAGCAAACGGCAATGCACAAAGTCCAAGCAAAGGCAAACCGGTCTTCGCAATCTCATACGCCGGCACAGCTGAATCAAGGAATATTCCTGCCAACAGACTTGAACCTATCCACATCCCCACCGAGATTACTGCTCCGCTCGCCACAGCAGTCAACAGCGCTATGTTCAGAGCCTGACGCACCCGCTCAGGTTGACGTGCGCCATAGTTGTAACTGATGATCGGTTGCGAAGATTGAGCCACGGCATTGTTGACGGAAAAAATGAGAGGGAACAGATAGCACCCCACACTGAACGCCGCCACTCCCGCTTCTCCAAGATAAGAGAGGAACATATAATTTCCGGCCACCATCATTACCCCGATAGCAAGCTCGGCTATAAATGTCGCAAGTCCTATTTTGGCCATGTATCCGATATTGCGCACCGACAGCCGTAAGGACTTCATTGAAAGACGCAGACGGTAGAATTTGAGTTTGTCGGAAAAGAATATGAAATAAGTCACCACCATTATTCCGGCCACGATACACGAAAAGGATGTTGCCATGGATGCCCCCTTGATCCCTAAGCCAAGCGGGAACACCATATACCAGTCAAGGAATATATTCAGCACAGCAGCCACAATCTGCACACTCATCGCATATCGCGGAGATCCGTCAAGACGTATCAGCATCATTCCGGCACACTGGAGGTAAAAGAACACCAATCCGGGCAGAAGCCATAGCAGATAATCGGTGGCAAGCTCTTCAAGCGCCGGGCTGCATCCGAGCATATAAAGCAACGGGCGCGTAAACAGCAACGACCCGAGAATGACCATGCCGAATATCACAGCACCTGCTATATACGCCTGCGTCATGATGATTCGCGCGGCCTTGACATTCCCCTCAGCCAGTCGGATTCCTCCTATCACTGACGCCCCGATTCCAAACATCAGGCCCAACCCGGCGCATATCAGAAACAGCGGAGCCACAATATTGATAGCAGCAAGAGCATCGCTCCCAACTCCATGCCCCACAAACATGCCGTCGCAGATATTCAGTGCGGAATTGAATGCCATACCTATCAAAGTAGGGAAAAACATGGCACGGAACAGGCTGCTTATTTTCCCATTTCCAAAGTCAAGTTTATCTCTTTCCATAATCAACTGATGTTATGAGAGTGTTTGAATTTAACACACTCTAAAGGTTATCGAAAATAATGGTGCAAAGTTAGCCATAGTAATTGTATTATTTACGGTGTAAATCCGCACAATTAAGGTACTTTTTATAACTGGCCTTGCAAGCGTGCGATAAACTGTATAACTTTGCACTCCATGATGGAAGAGCATGACTCACTGAAACAGGCATCCCGTTACATCGTAGGCACAACCGACGGGACGGAATGGAAACCGGGGCACCCGCTCCGGGTGGATGGGTGCATGCTAATGCTTTGTGAACGAGGATCAGTCGACATCACAATAAACTCACGCCGGTTCACCATGGCGCCAGGAGAGATGGCATTTTTAGTTTTATACATGGTGGCTGTACCGGTTAAAAAATCTGATGATTTCAAGGCGAGATTCATTACCCTCGATTATGATGAGGCACAGGATATTTTCTTCCTTATCACTTCCAATCGTTTCTGGGAATACGTGTACACCGACCCCATTTTCATCATGCGTCCATCCCTGCACCATGCCGCATGCCGATGGTTCTCACAGATAACATGGATAGCTCGCCACTGTTCGGAAATAACCGCCGGCAAGGCTCTCCGCAATGAAGTGGAGAATTTCATGCTGATAATGGCCGAGCAGGTGGAATCCCATCTCGGATCGCTTGGCACCAATCCGCCCAAAAATCGTGCCTGGGTCATCGTGAACGAATTCTTAGGCCTGCTTAACCGCTACTACGCTCATCACCACGACGTGGCCTTTTATGCCGAAAGATTGAACATAACGCCTAATTATCTGAATATAATTGTCCGACGAAACATCGGCACCACAGCCAAGGAACAGATCAACATTCAGCTGGGACTCGTTGTGAAGATGCTTCTTGACACCACCGACCTCACCGTAAAGGAGATTGCGGAGCGGCTACATTATGACGATCCGTCTTATCTGTGCCGCATATTCCGCAAACTCACTGGCCAATCTCCTTTACAGTACCGAAACACTCTGCGCAACAGCCAACCCGTCGGAGATAACACCGACTAAGAGCGTTCTAAAACCTCTCCAGTTCATTTGTCCCGGCTCCTCGCCCTTTGTATCGGTCACGGGTGATATTGAATGTATATTGCACAGTCACCTGGAATGTACGGTTGGTAATATGGCTGGCTTTGAAGATTGTCACATCCTTGTTGTACAAGGTGAAATCCCTGATATCCTTATTGAATATGTCGTTGGCCTCAAGTGTGACACTCAACTGGTTATTCATAAAAGCCTTATACAGCTTCGCATTCATATATGAGGATGACGATATCGAGGCGCTCTCACCGTTACCCGCACTCATCCACTGCAAGTCAACGTTGAGCCATATATCTCCCGGCAGATGAATGGCATTCTGTAACTGAACGAGACCTATAGGATTGTCAAGAGACTTTCGCCCTCCGTCATAATCTATAGTCAGCCATTGCCTGATTATCCCCACATTGACTTTGGGTTGCCATATGCCGAGTTGGAACTGACCGCCTACAAATGCCTCCAGCCGCCCCACCTTCGGAAAATTCTCCTTGGTTATCAGCTTGATCTCCCCATCATCGCCATACGGTTCCGTGGTGTTCAATATAGGATCCTTGATATATGAATAAGAGAGCTTGCCGAAAAATCTGCTCCATGTAGCCATCATCTCGACATTATGAATCTTTTCGGGTTTCAGATAAGGATTGCCACCCTCGAATGTGAATCGGTTTATGTAGGATATGTTTCCATCCAGATCGTGATACGACGGTCGCCGCGTGCGGTGAGTGTAACTCAGAGCCATATTCACGTTCCTGACCATCGTCGAGATGGACAATGACGGATAAATATTGTCATATGTGCGGTTCATGTCATCGCGGGCCTGTCCGTTCTCAAAATAGCTGAACGCCACATGCTCATATCTTACACCTGCCCCGATATTCCACTGTCCGAAACGTTGGGCCATCTGAACAAATCCGGCAATATTGCTCTCCTCCACCTGCGAAGCAGTGCTTTTCAGCAACGATGCGTCAGTGACATAATCAGTTGCGAAACGCGAGGATGTGTACTCCTCCCCCACCTCTATGGCTCCCTTCAGGAATGGATGGCTCACCACTAACTTCTCGGCAAACAATCGGCTACGGTTGGCAGTACCTGACGACACCACTTGGTCCTCATAATTGTCGCTCGACTCATTATTGGCCATCCCCGACGTCCTCTTCTGCCACATGTAGTCCATATTGAAATCAATCCCCATCGAGCCTACACTGCCGTTATAATAGAGGTTTGTATGATGCTTCGGCACAGTGCTCGACTTCTCCCGGATCTTCACTGACAGATCATCATAATGGACACCGTCAGCCATTATATTGCTGTAGGCTGTGTACCGGGCATCACTTTTCTTCACCCCGTTCAGGTAGTATGCACCTATCGAGTGGCGCGGATTTATCACGTAGGAGAAACCGAGTTTGCCATAGAAGTCATGGATCACGGCATGTCCCCGCTGCTCCATTATTTGATCCCATAGCACCGTGGATCGGGTCAACATCTCGTTTGTGGCGGCATCCTCATGCTTCCCGCCGAAATATCCGAAATTGCCGAACACCTCAAGTCCGCCAGTCCTGTATTTCAGGTTCATCTGATCCACATTACGGCCATATTTCTGAACGGCACCTTGCCCGCGTATCAGGCCACTGAGGCCATCCCCCTGTGGAACCTTCAGTGCGATATTGATGACGGCTTTTGTGTCAGCGCTGTATTTCGCACCGGGATTCGTGACCACTTCCACGCTTTTGATGTCGGCGGAACTTATCTGTGCAAGCTCGGAATTGTCCTGCAACAAACGCCCGTTGACATATATCGCGGGACTTCCCTTTCCGAACACTTCAAAGTTCCCATCCGACCCCAACACCATGGGTATCTGCGGAAGAACATCGTTTGCAGTCCCCGCATGCTCGAGCGGAGTTCCGGAAACACGTGTCACGAGTGCACTCCCCTTCAGGGAGGTTACCCTCGGATTGGCTTTCACTACCACTTCACCAAGAGCATATGTAACACTATCGGCATTGTTGGTCTGAGCCATGGCCGATGCCGAAATGGCAACGGCAAGAATAGAGATATTTATGGATTTCATGATTGAATTTATTTGTTCAACTTTGACGCGGATTCTGATGGATCCGACAATGCAAAGTTAGTACTGAAATAGTGCTAAATCCTACTAAAACAGCATAAACAAAATCTTAACCGGCGTTAGTTAAAACGCTGGCCCACAACCATGTTTGAATATAAAAATCTAAAATCGGCTCTTTCTTATCTAAAATAGCCTAACGGCTCATAGCCGGGCCTCTATCTGAGCCATGAAATCTCCATTCTCGGCCGTGGCGAGCTTCTTGCGGATAGCCGACTTTCTCACATACACCGATGCCACTGACTGGCCGGTAAGAAACGAGATCTCCTTAGTCGAGAATCCCGCTTTGAGAAGACTTATCAATTGAATCTCCTTATTGGTGAAGACTTCGGGGAAACGCCTTAATAGCTTCTCATGAAATCCGTCGAACAGCTCATCGACCAATGTGTACAGATTATCCCAATCGACCAGCTGCGTACCGGCACATTCATTCGCCACCCCAACATTTGAGATTCTCCTGAGAGCCTCCTCGCTCTGTGCTGTAGGGGTTGATGCGAATGTCTTCAGTATCCCCATTTGTTGAAGCACCATCCTTTTCAACACAGCTTCCTTGTCGGTTCTCTCGGTATGCTGGGCAGCTTTCACCATGCGATCCAGGGTTTCGATCCGTTCCTGAGCCTCGATCAACCGCTGTTTGCGCCGATTCATTATTATATAGGTGCCCACACCGCCTATTACAGCGACAAGAGTTATGCCGAGGATCAACAGCCACAACCGTTGTTTTTGGATACGCAGGGCCGACTTATCCTCGCTCAGCTCGATCACTGATTCCATCGCAGTCTGCCGGTCAAAACGCGACAACTGATAATCCCTATGGATAGTCTTGGTGATACGATGCATCAATTCCGATGGGAAACGCCCGGTGGTCTCATACTCAACCACCCCCTTGAGCATCGCAGTAGTAACATAAATCTCAAAAACCGACCTAACACCATCGATATTGATGCTGTCAAGGAGTGTTTTGGCACGGCCGAGGTTCTTAGCATTGATATTGAATTGAGCCAGTGAAACCAACCGTCCCACCCTGTCGACATCATTTAGCGGAGCACCATTCTGATAGATGCTGTCAAGAACGGCTATTGCCTTGTGGGGATAACCCGCGCCATCCAGAATCTCGGCATAATCGCCATAGAATTCCGATGAAATAGCGGGTGCAAGATCCCGTGCCGCACCCGTTGCGATTATGCTGTCATATATTACAAGGGCTTTGGTACGATCCCCCTGCATATACAAAGCCGCCCCCTTGGCTGATGAGAATTTCAACTTCTGTTCAGGCACATTGGTGTGGGTGAGCAACCAATCGGCATGATCATATGCCTCCGCATAATCACCACTGTTAATCGCTATCTCCAGAATATGTTTGTGCGTATCCCAAAGCAGCCCGGGATTCTTTATCCGCGGAAGCATATTGACCAATCTCTGCATGGAGGAAGCCGTGTTCCCCGTAATGAAGTCATACCCTGAAATCATCTGAGATGCGAGCGCCCAATTTGCCGTATCACCCACCGATATATAATAATCGGCGGCATCGTTAAGCAACGTATCTGTAATAAGAGAACGACCTATCCTAAGATTGGTCATAGCCTTCGTCAGGATATATTTCGCTTTCAGGGAATCATCGGCAAGATCACTGTAGTCAATATCGCGGAGAAGTAGATACGCACTGTCGGGACGCTCTTTGGACAATGTATATGCCTCCGCAAGCTTATCGGCCGGAGAACCGTAGCAAGCCATCAAGCCTACCGACACGACAATGATTATGGCTAAATATATGGAATCAAGTAAATGTTTCATGTTTATATGTAGATTTTGCATCTGGGCAATCCCCCGGATTTCATCCCACAAAAATAAAGAAAATCGGCAAACTAAAGAAACCAATCGCCCATAACTTTCCTCACCCCGCACTCCACCGCCCACTCTACACCCCGCATTTTACGCTGGGGCACAAACAGAAAATCGCCGTAGCTTCGAAAGCTACAGCGATTCATTGGCGGAGAGACAGGGATTCGAACCCTGGGTACCCGTAAGGGCACAACGGTTTTCGAGACCGCCCCGATCGACCGCTCCGGCATCTCTCCTCGGGGAGCATTTCACGCGGTTGAGATTTCAAGTCGAAACCCCGTTTCCGTGATTTGCGGTGCAAAGTTAATAATTTATTTTTTAATTTCCGGCTATTTTTATTAAAAATTTTTCCATAAATTTGTGCCTATGATTACCACTCACCAAAATTTCGACCTTTCAAAAGCGACAACATTCGCTATACCAGCGAAATGCGGTTGCTATATCGAATATGACCAGGCTGAAGACATCCCGTTTCTCTTATCGATGCTCCACCGGGATGTAGATTTCATGCACATCGGGGGCGGCAGCAATCTGTTGTTCACCTCGGATTTCCCTGGAATAATAGCCCACAGCAAGGTCAAAGGTTACGAGATCATTGAAGAAAGCCCGTTGGAAATAAAGGTGAAAGTTGGTGCAGGCGTTGTAATGGACGACTTCATCAACTGGGCATGTGAGCGCGAACTGTGGGGCATAGAGAACCTCTCTGGCATCCCTGGTGAAGTGGGAGCATCGGCCGTACAGAATGTCGGGGCCTATGGAACGGAAGCAGCTGATGCAATCGTGGAAGTAAATGCATACGACCGCGAGAAGAATGAGTTCATCACCATGTCGTGTGACGAGTGCCGATATGGCTACCGTGACTCCATATTCAAACGGCCCGAACTCCGCGGATGCTACATTATTCATTCGGTAGTGTACCGCCTCCATGTCCACCCCCACCCCAAGACGGACTATCCGGCACTGAAAGAGGAGTTCCCTACTCCCCCCACAACACCCCGCCAGGTGCGTGAAGCAGTGATAAGGATAAGAGACTCGAAACTGCCGGACCCGAAGATGGTCCCGAGCGCAGGAAGTTTTTTCAAGAACCCCGTGGTGAGCGAGGAGCAGATGCTCCACGTGACGGAAGTAGAAGGCAACGACAGGTTTCCCCACTACCGCACTGACGACGGCGGATGGAAAATACCGGCCGCGTGGCTCATAGACCGCTGCGGCTGGAAAGGGCGCCGGGAAGGCAATGTGGCCGTGTGGCATCTCCAGCCGCTCGTGATCGTCAACCCCGACCGGAAAGCGACCGCGAAAGAGGTCGTAGGCCTCGAAAATATGATAAAGGACTCCGTAGAAAAAAGATATGGCATAACATTGACTCCGGAAGTTGAACATATATGACAATCCTTGTGTTTCAACATATATCGGAGCTCGCTTCCGCTACAGATTCAACATCACACATTCACTAACCCTCACGTTCAAGTCTAACCACTTTGACACAAAAACCTACCACCCATGAGCAAGTACATTATTGAAGGCGGACACCGCCTGAGCGGAGACATCAAACCCCAGGGAGCAAAAAACGAAGCTTTACAGGTGATAAGCGCAGTGCTGCTCACCAAGGAGCCTGTGACCATCCATAATGTTCCTAATATCCTTGATGTCAAGAACCTCATTGACCTGCTCAGGGCAATGAATGTAAAGGTTGAAAAGATTGGCGACCACAGCTATCGCTTCCAGGCCGATGATCTCGATGAAGATTATATATCCAGCGCCGATTTCGTGGCCCGCTGTGCCGGATTGCGCGGATCGGTGCTCGTAGTGGGCCCGCTGCTTGCAAGACTCGGACAGGCCTATTTCGCCAAGCCCGGAGGTGACAAGATAGGACGACGCAAGGTGGACACCCACATCACCGGCCTGTCCAAGCTCGGAGCGATGATAGCCTACAACGAGGCCCGCCAGGCTTATTATCTCGTCACCGTAAATGGTCTCAAGGGATGCTATATGCTACTCGATGAAGCCTCAGTGACCGGTACTGCCAACATCATTATGGCCGCTGCGCTCGCCGAGGGCACCACGACCATATATAACGCCGCATGCGAGCCCTATGTGCAACAGCTATGCAAGCTTCTCACAGCCATGGGCGTAAAGATCGACGGCATTGGCTCCAACCTTTTGAGGATCACAGGAACCGACAAATTGGGAGGAGCTGAGCATACAATCCTCCCCGACATGATCGAGGTGGGCAGTTTCATCGGAATGGCCGCCCTCACGCAGAGCTCCCTGACCATAAAGGATGTGTCGTATGACAATCTTGGCATTATCCCTGACGCCTTCCGCCGTCTCGGAATCAAGCTGGAACGCCGGGGCGACGATATCTTCATCCCCGCACAGGATGTTTATGAAATCGAGACCAATCTCGACGGCTCCATCCCCACTATAGCCGATGCTCCTTGGCCCGGACTCACTCCCGACCTCCTGTCGGTGATGCTCGTTACGGCCACTCAGTGTCGCGGATCAGTGCTGATTCACCAGAAGATGTTCGAGAGCCGACTGTTCTTTGTTGACCGCCTCATCGACATGGGAGCCCAGATCATGCTGTGCGATCCTCACCGCGCCGTGGTGATCGGCCTTGACCACAAGGTGCCCCTGAGAGCCAACAATATGCACTCGCCCGACATTCGTGCCGGTATCGCAATGCTCATTGCCGCATTAAGCGCCAAAGGCATGTCGGTAATCGACAATATCGACCAGATCGACCGCGGATACGAGGCTATCGACACGCGCCTGGCTTCGGCCGGAGCGTGCATCTCGAGAAGGGAATAACCCCCCGTTTCCTCGATCCTGCACACGCCAATCATATCACAATCTCACCAAGCAAATCCACGACATGGAGGATAAAACTAAAAAGCAACCGAATATCAGCGAGCTGGCACGCCGACTCGCCAAAGACGCTTCGGTGGTGAGCGAACCAACCGATTTCACAACTCTTCGCAAAATCTACAAAGAAGCCCGGGAAGCAGGCTACTCTCCAGCCCACACCCATGGCATAGATCCGCTGAGGCGATCGCTCGAAACCTGCATATCATTATGCGAAATGGTTTCGCCCGACCGAAACATGATCGTTGCCAATCTGATATACAACTTATGTGCCGCCGGAGTGATCGACATCACCCGCGTGGAACAATTATGGGATGCGGACGTGGCCCATCTCGTGAACGGCCTGATGAAAGTGTCGACCCTCTACGGAAAACAGACCGTGGTGAAAACCGACAATTTCCGCAGACTGCTGATGGCCCTGGCCGATGATATAAGAGTGATCATCATAATGATCGTGGACCGCCTCACACTCATGAGAGCGATCAACCATCATCCCGATGAGAAATTCGTGATCGATACGGCATTTGAGGCCAACTACCTGTACGCGCCTCTTGCCCATCGCCTTGGCTTGTACAAAATAAAAAGCGAGCTGGAGGACATGTCGCTGAAATATACCGCCCGCGCCACGTACACCAAAATAGCCCGGGAACTCAACGAGACCAAGGCCGCCCGCGATGCCTACATCGCGTCGTTCATCGCCCCCGTCAAAGAGAGACTCGACAAGACGGGGCTGAAATATGAAATAAAAGGCCGTACAAAAAGCATATTCTCGATATGGAACAAGCTACGCAAACAGCAGGTGGAACTTTCGGGAATATACGACCTGTTCGCCATACGCATCATCCTCGATGTGCCGCCCGAGGACGAAAAGGCTGAATGTTGGAGGGTATTCTCCATTGTCACCGACATGTACACCTCCAACCCCAAGCGACTGAAGGACTGGCTATCAATCCCCAAGGGCAACGGCTACGAATCGTTGCATACAACGGTGATGGGCCCCGACAACAAATGGGTAGAGGTGCAGATACGCACCCGGCGCATGGACCTCGTAGCCGAAAAAGGCCTCGCAGCCCACTGGAAGTACAAAGGCATCAAAAGCGAGGGCCAGCTGGACGCATGGATGAATAACGTCCGCGACATTCTCGAGACCGCCGACGGCCCGATGGAGCTGATGAAGAACTTCAAGATGGACCTGTATGACAAAGAGGTATTCGTGTTCACCCCTATGGGCGATCTATACCGACTGCCTATGGGTGCATCGGTTCTCGATTTCGCTTTTGCCGTACATTCCAAGCTCGGATGCTCATGCGTGGGAGGCAAAGTAAACGGCCGGAACCGCAAACTCAACCATAAGCTCACGTCGGGCGACACCGTGGAAATCACCACTTCCCCATCACAGACGCCCAAACTCGACTGGTTGAACTTTGTGGTCACAACAAAGGCCCGAAACAAGATCAAGCAGACCATCAATGAGCGCGCCAACCGGTCATCGGAGTTCGGCAGGGAACTGCTCCAACGCCGTTGCAAGAACCGCAAGATCGAACTCGAGGAAGGCATGCTGATGCGCACCATCAAGAAGATGGGATTCCGCACCGTGACCGATTTCTACAAAGCAATCGCGGACGAGACTATCGATGTCAACGACGTGATAGCAAACTACGAGCTGCTTTACTCAACCGAGCATAAGGCGGAGATCGAGCGAAGAAGCGCCGAGGAGTTTGAGCTGATGGATCCTAACGAGCGGCTCAACGACGGCAACGATGATATACTCGTGATAGGCGACAACATCAAGGGAGTGAACTACAAACTGTCGAAATGCTGTAATCCCATTTTCGGCGATCAGGTGTTCGGATTCGTCTCATCCGAGGGAGTCATAAAGATCCACCGCACCGACTGCCCCAATTCACGACACATACGCGAGCGCTACCCTTACCGCCTCATCCGCACACGATGGTCGGGAAAAGCGGGAAGCCAATTTGCCGCCACAGTGCGCATCGTTGGCAACGATGATATAAGCATCGTTACCAACATAACCTCGATAATCAACAAGGAGAAGGATGTGAACATGCGAAATATATCCATCGAATCGCACGACGGCATCTTCTCGGGCTTCCTTGTGCTCGGCATAAATAATACCGACGCTCTCAATAACATCATAAAGAAAATCAAAACCGTAAAAGGTGTAAAAGATGTTCAACGTAGTAACTGACACAAAATATCTCATATTGGCAGTGATGATCTCACTGCTTTCACTGAATTCATGTTCCGGATCAGGGGACAAAGCCAAGGCCCAGGCCCTGCTTGATTCCGCAACTGAAGCATTCCAGAACGGCGACTACACCAAGGCCCTGGAACTTACCGACTCGCTGAGATCGGCCTACCCGTCGGAAATAGACATTCGCCGGGAAGCATTACATCTGTCCACCCGTGCCACCGAGGGACTGACCCTGAAAAGACTTGAAACAGCCGACTCACTCCTCGCCGTGCTCGGTGTAAGAGGCGATTCACTGAGCCGGCTGGTGAGATTCGTGGAGAACCCGATAGAGGGCTATTATGTAGCCGGAAATGTGAAAGACGGCAACATCGTTGGCTCAAACGGCCTTCAGGCCCGCCTCTCCCCCTCAGGGGACTTCTATATGATATCCTCGCTGAAGGCAAAGCAGGTGAAGAGCACGTCAGTGACTGTGGAATGTAACGGAGAGCGCGCCACCACTTCGACAATAGCACACGACGGCGAGAGAAACGACAGGTCGATGGGTGCTGAGATAATAACGTTCATGGCCCCGGAGTGCGACACGGTGGCAGTATTCATCGCCAAGCACGTCAATCAGCCAATGACATTGACATTCAACGGCACATCGGCCTACAAAATGCCATTGCCTAAAGCACAGGCACAGAATATAGCCACGCTCTATGATTACGCCGTAACTCTCCGACGCGCCAAACTGGCCTCGCTTGAGAAGGAGAAACTGACACGAGCAATAGACATCTCACGAACCCAGGCCGCCAAAACATTTGTAGAGAAGACCGAGGATGAAGAATAACAAGAGTTTCACCGAACGGATGAAGGATAAGTTCGGGCGCCTCGTCGCCCGTGCCACCTCTACGTGGGCCTACTGGTCGGAAGGCATATGGGAAGACCACCGGACCACGTTGAAAGTGAACACTATCAAAACAATCAACCTGACGGTGAAAACCTTCATGAGCACCGACCTGCAGAGCAAAGCCTGTGCCATGACTTACCGCACCCTCCTGGCGATAGTGCCCGCACTCGCGTTGGTATTCGCCATAGGACGCGGATTCGGCTTCCAGAACCTGCTGCAATCACAGCTGTACCGCTATTTCCCATCTCAGCACAAAGCTCTGGAGATGGCATTTTCCTTCGTGGACTCCTGCCTTGCACAGGCTTCCGAGGGGCTGTTTGTAGGCGTAGGCATCGTGTTCCTTTTCTGGACCATCGTATCGTTGCTCGACAGCGTAGAGGAGACATTCAACCAGGTGTGGGGCGTCACCATTGACCGCTCCATATTCAGAAAAGTCACCGACTATCTGGCCATCTGTATAATCCTCCCCGTACTGATGATATGCTCGGGAGGTCTACAGATATTTATGTCAACAGCAATCCAGCGTCTGCTTCCATTTGAATTCGTGACCCCGTTGCTGGAATTTGCGCTCGACTGCCTGAGTTTCTTCTTTGCATGGTTGTTCTTCACCGGAGCCTACATGCTCATCCCCAACACCAAGGTAAAGTTCAAGAATGCTTTTCCAGCGGGAGCAATCGCAGGAACCGCATTCCAGGCATTGCAGTGGCTGTTTGTCACCGGACAGCTCTACGTGTCCAAATACAACGCCATCTACGGCTCGTTCTCATTCCTTCCGTTGATGCTCATATGGATGCAACTCTCGTGGCTCATAACGCTCGCAGGAGCCTTGATATGCTGTTCGGCACAGAATATATCGCTATTCAGTTTCAACCGTCAGATCGTGAATATCTCGGAAAACTACCGCCGCAAAGTCTCCATCGCAATGCTCTCGGTAGTTGTAAAAAGGTTTGCAGCCGGAGAGAAGGCCATGACCCCAATGGAGATCGCAAAGCAATGCAATATGCCCACACGCCTTGCCGCGGTAGTGGTGGACCGTTTGCTCAACTGCGGACTGCTCGTGAGAATTGCGCCAAAGGGAGAACAGGAGCTGTCCGATGACATGCCCGTACAGCCGGCGCTCAGCATAGACCACTACACCCTGTCCTACGTGATAAGGACACTCCGAGACTTTGGAGAAGATGACTTTATCCCCAACTTCAACGCCGAATTTCCACGGGTGATAGCAGCCTGCAACAAGATAAACGATGAGATATACCAGGCCGAAGGAAACATACTTCTGACCGACCTGTAAAGCCGCTACACAACCATGAATACAACCGAATAATATCATAACCCCAATACTAATTTATTAATCATTTCACTATCATGAAAGAGGTAATTTCAACAACTGCGGCTCCCGCCGCTATCGGCCCCTACAGCCAGGCTATCAAGTGTGGATCTCTCCTGTTCTGCTCAGGTCAGATTCCCGTAAACCCCGCCACCGGCGAAGTTCCCGAAGGCATCCAGGCCCAGACCGAACAGTCTCTCGCTAACGTAAAGGCCCTTCTCGCCGAGGCTGGCACAAGCATCGACCGCGTAATCAAGACCACCGTTTTCCTCGCCGATATGAGCCTCTTTGGCCCCATGAACGAGGTTTACGGACGCACTTTCACCGAACCTTTCCCCGCACGTTCAGCCGTAGCTGTGCGTGAGCTCCCCAAGCAGGTACTTGTAGAGATCGAGGTTATCGCTGAAGTAGGCTAATAGCAGCGGGGATAGTCCCGCGTTGAATCACTTTATTTTCCGGCGCAGTATTTTATAATACTGTGCCGTTTTTCATTGTAGGGATGTACCTGATGGAGAGGAGAGGAAGACGTTTTTGCGCCGATAGTTTAGCCTAAATTGACATTTAAAGCGCAGGAAGTGAAAAATATGCAAATTTTCGCCAATATACAGCTAAAATTTTATCTAAAATACTTGCATATGTTAAATATCCTCATTATCAGACACTTTTATAACCATCAATTGTTGTAAAAGTAAGAAATGGATAATTTCAATAATGAGTACATTAAGAATTTAGGTTTGGGTATATTGAATTTCACTCACCATATCGAGTTTGCAAATAGCAACCAAAGTTGTTGTTTCAAAACGTAAACACATCAAGATTTGCAAATACAATCACGTTGAGCATTGATTGCATTTTCTATAGTTGCGAATTGCAACCTTACAAATTATTCAGAATTGTAAATTGAATCACTTCGATTTTAGAATTTCCCTTACGCAAACTGCCAATCTTTTGCATATCCAAACTATATTCAAAATAAAACCAAGACCAAAATCAAGCATTATATATTTTATACAATTTATTTATATTATTGATTGTATGTATAATAATAAATATTTTTAATGTGACGCTTTAAACAATCCGCACACTTCTCCGCTTAATGCCAAATTCGCCCTAAAATACCACGCTAATAATCAGCATGTCAAAATTATACACATATATAATTAAATAAATACTTGATATTTAGCTAATCAACCAGTCAATCTGTTTGCAAACAAGAATTGTCATCATTTACGTTTTCAAACCAATATTTACAAATATGAAGCACCCTTATTCCGATTTCCAAACCATATTTTACATACATAAATTTTGATGTTTGACAAATTATGATTACATTTGCACACATATTTAAAAATTCAGAATATTAAAGTTTGCAATTTATGGATCTTGTTTCAAGGCTCAAACAGTATCTAAACTTTAGAGGTATCAGCATCACACAATTTGCAGATGAATGTGAGATCCCCCGCCCGACCGCTTCACAGCTTCTGGCCGGACGTAACAAAAAGGTCAGTGATGAGATCATTGGCAAAATCCACTACACCTACCCCGACTTATCAGTCTCGTGGCTGATGTTTGGCGAGGGAGATATGGTTGCCGATGCAAATATTAAAACCTCAGAGCCTCAAACAGATAAAAATGGCACTGAGAATCGACCTCAATGCATTGAATCTCAAGATAGTGCAATTATTGAAGACAACATTTTCAGCGAGCATGATTCTGACGCAAATACATCAGCATCCGCTAAAATTGCAAACGAAGACTTTTACTTCGGCGATACGACCTTCACATTCGGGCCTAATCACGGAACATCGCACATTGAGCCACGAAATGAATCCCCTATGGTCAACCCACCAACAGATCCTAATCGCGACAACGATTCCGCCAACATGACGCAGGCGCCACAGGCCAACACCATAACCGTCACCCCCGAGAAGGGAAAATGTGTAACCGGAATTGTGGTCTACTACAGTGATTCGACATATGAATCGTTCATCCCTGATCCTGACGCAAAAATACCATTCATTCGCTGACGCCCCACTACGCCACCTATTCTTTACAATCGCATTCTTTACAACCGCACGACCTTAAACACAACGGGGCGCGCGCCGTCGGGACACGCCACAACCCTCACACCATCGTTGCCCTTGCTACATTCCAGATTCATAATTGAGACTATCGCACTCCACGCCTGACGGCAAAAACCTTCAGGACAAATGCTCCCGCAGCTAAACGTCCACGTGTCGCCACATTCACAAGCAGGGCATGCCCCCTCGTCAGGATCATCAAGATAAAGCGACTGAATATCCATGTAACACTCCTTGCGTATTACCGTCACACGGCACGCGCACGGCATCTTTAGAGATGGCGTGGCTTGCCCGCTTAGACGCGAGGCTTGCGCATCAACGGCACTCAGGCCAAGCGCCCCAACTGCGAGTGTAGCTATTTTACAAAAACGACGTCGATCCATTGCATTACAAAATTACACAATAGGCGCAACCCTGAAAATATTTCAGAAGTTAATATTTGTTTCTTGACCTAAGGGGCCACGCAATCCCATATGTAAAAATATCCGTTAAAAAGAGAATTTCTGTTGGGGATTTCAAAAAAAATGTCTAATTTTGTATCGAAATCAGAGAAACTCCGTCATGCGGTAGTAGCTCAGTTGGTAGAGCATCAGCTTCCCAAGCTGAGGGTCGCGAGTTCGAGCCTCGTTTACCGCTCCCTGGAAATCAAGCGATTAGCGAAAGCCAAATCGCTTGATTTTTCTTTTATAGCTCGTGGGTCAAACATTTTCGAGATGTTTCAATTGCCAAATTTTGATTTTGCAACCGGAATATTAACACATATTCGCATGACACCCCTATTCTAAAATTTGTACAGGACGAAATATATAATTAATTTTAACGCGGTTAATACTTCAATGGATGGGAAAAGAAAAATGCCGGAAAAATCAATTATCCGTGAACATTATTCCGGCATGCTATGTTGTAATAGTACATAGCAAGATTACTTTTTCCATTGCAAGAAATGTGATAATGATTGGTTTATTATCAAAGAGGCGACTCCGTGACGGCGTTGCCTCTTTGGTATTTACCATGTAGGCTTTTTCAGGATGGGGATGCCCTATGATACAGACCGGGACAAATCCTTAGCAACCCACATAGCCCCTTTGGGACCGCTATATACGCGCCATTGATCGGCCGCGACCATTATTCATAGTTTATAGCCCTGGACGGAGGGATAGTGGTCACTATCGCCGACGGAATCAGCAGAACAAGAAACGACACGGCTATTATCGAGATATTGAGTATCGCTATCGTCCCCCAATCAATCATCACGGGCACGTGATCAAGATAGTAGGCGTCAGGATCCAATGGCACCAGTCCGGTGGCCCGCTGTACATATAGCAGCCCCACTCCTATCACATTCCCGATAAGCAGACCCACAATCAGAAGACGGGTAGCAAGAATCACGAATGTGTATCTTATCATGCGGTTGGATGCACCGAGCGCTTTCAGAATGCCTATCATATTTACCCTGCGCAAAATAAGGATGAACAGTGACGACACCAAGGTAAGAGCAGTGAGCAACGACATGAGCGTAAGTATCACCGATACATTTGTGTCAAGCAAGAGTAGCCAATTGAAAAAAATCGCCGCGCTGTCGTGGATGTTCACCACAGCATAATGCCTGTCGGATTTTCCCGTGTACAGCTGCTCGATGTAAGTATTGGCAATCGCCGAGGCTGTGGCGTCAATAGCATCATCGTCGGGCAATCCATTTATCTCAACGAGCGTGGCACATGAGTCGGGGACACCGGCAACCTGCTGCAACATTCCGAGGGAGCCGAACACCATGTTACGGTCATACTCGCTGAAGTGGGTATCATATATTCCCGATATCTTCAACCGGCGCGCCCGATAGGTATCATTGCCGAGGAAATAGGCGTCCAGCTTGTCGCCAAGTTCCAAGCCGAGTGTCCGCGACAAGGTGCGCGACACCACAATATGATACATAGTGCTATCAGAATTGAAATCAGGCACAACCCCTTCCACAAGATTTCCGCGGATAAAGCTCCAGTCGTAATCAGCATCGACTCCCTTTATCACCGAGCCGGAAAAATTGTCGGGAGTTTTCAGAATAGCCGGTTGCCTGACCGAAAAATTCACCTTGGCATCGCGAGGCAATACATCATAGACCGGCAAAAGATCCCGGCGGGAGATCAACGTCTGGGATGCTATATCGGTCACGGTATCGGATGTGACCACCGGCCTCACCCCGATTGAAATCTGCGAATCGAATCCTATGACCTTCTGCCTGATTTCATGCCTGAAACCCATCATCACCGATATGGATATTATCATGACTATAACCGACAACGACACTCCGGTCACTGCAACCAATATACCTGTAGATCCACTTTGTCCGGAAGACCTCAACGACAGATGGCGCGATATGAAAAACGGCAACGACATGCTTTTATTTCTTTGATCTCTCTATTGTGTTTATACCTCATTAAGTCCCGACCGGTGCATTGATGAACGCAGATATTCGGTGGGTGTCATACCGGTAAGATTCTTGAACTGGCGCGACAGATGAGCCACGCTCGAATATCCGGTGGAATCAGCAATCTCGCTTATGGTCATCTGGCCATAGCCAAGCAGTTCCTTCACCCACTCCACTCGCTGGGCCATCTGATACTTCTCAATGGTCCTGCCCTCGTGAGCAGAGAACACTCGGCTGATAGTGTCGTAAGGCATTGACAACTGCTTCTCCAGACACACTGATAAGTTGAGCCTGCACTCGTGGGGCTGGCGCACGTGATGAATGACAGCCCGCTTGGTCTCCTCAACGAGTTTACTTTCCGAATCGAGAATACGGGTAAAGCCCTCGGAGGATAGAAGGCTGTCGAGCATGTGGAGAGATTTATCATCAAGATGCTCGCGAATCTCAGCCCGCCCCAAAGTCACCTCCACCGGGGTCAGGCCGGCCGACCTTATCACACGCCCCACCGCTTCCACGCAGTGGTGGCATACCATACCTTTTATTATTATTTCCATAAGTAAGTCTTAAAAAGAACCGCTATATGTAAGTCCTAAAGAGCTTGCACTAATAAATCGCAGTTATTTGTGCATTAATTTTTACGACTTACTTATCATTGAAATCTTTATCACATAGCCCGACGATTCCCTCACCTGGAAATGACGGGATGTTCTTAATCCAACAACCCAAAGCAGCTCCCGGTTGCGAAACAACAGCGGGGTCGAGTTTTTTTGGATGGCCGAATACTTCGCATCATTGAACAGGTCGCTGACCAGACGTGAACCTTTCATTCCGAACGGCGATATCCTGTCACCTTTACTCCAGGACCGGAGCGACCATACAGGATCTCCCTCCAGTGCCGAAGAGTCAAGATACAGAGAATCACGATCGAGACTTTTAGTCCTCATCTTCTCAAAAAACACATCTGCCAGAATTGTTTCCACGGACAGGGGCAATTCATGCAGATCGGTCGATGACACCTCGCGCCAACACGACTCATCTGCCATGAGGCGCAATATCCCGCGGTCAAGCACATATTCCTGCTCCTTGACCTCAAAGACTTGTCCAGAACGACCATCCTTCACACCATCAATGACATTCTTTATCTGCGAGAAAGAGAAACCCTTTTCCGACAGCAATTCATACAACAGCGTAGAGTGATGAGGCTCGTTCTCAACCATCGTCTTCACATCCACATCTCCATTTTCACGGACATATCTGCCAACGCCCGATGATACCGCATCTGCATAAAACGATTGGGTATCCCTCAGGATCTCAATGGACCTCTCGATGGAGTCCATCGCTCCGGAAAATTCCCGTTCAATTACCGGAAGGATAATATTCCGCAACTTATTGCGCCTGTATTCATTTTCAAGATTGGTGCGATCAACAACCCACGTGTAACCACGCGACGTGAGGAACTCCTCAATCTGCGGGCGGGACAATTGCAACATCGGACGTATTACATGTCCATTGACCGGCAACATCCCCTTCAGCCCGGTGATGCCACTACCTCTTAATAGGTTTATGAAGAATGTCTCGACATTATCCTCTCTGTGATGACCGACAGCGATGAAATCGCCCTTACCGGCCTCAATCAGTCCTCGCCACCAATCATAGCGCAACGAGCGACATGCCATCTCAACGGATTCAGAAGTCTCGGCTTGACGGGCAGCGACATCAAAATCCCGAGAGAGGAGTTCGACTCCCAGCCGTCCGCATAACTCCTCGCAAAAACGGTGATCACGATTACTTTCCTCTCCTCGGAGATGGAAATTACAATGCGCCGCCACACATTCCACCCCGGCATCAACAAGTGCTACCAGAAGTGCAACAGAATCGGCACCTCCACTCAGCCCGACGATAACGCGGCCGGACCGAGGGAGGTGCTTATTTACAAAATTTGAGACGGTATCAATAACGCTCATCAAAATTAAGCAAGTCTTAAAAATTAACCGCTATATGTAAGTCGGTATTTATTTTGCCGGATTGGTCACCGGTTGTCCGTTCATCGTTACGTTTTCAAGTTTCACCGCGGGATATACACATTCAAAGCCTGGATTGGAAGCCTCGACCTTGACATTCTTAAGCACGAAGTTCTCCACAGTGTCATTAGGATTACCGGCAATGGTTCCGAGCGATTTAACCTTGACATCCACATTCTCGATGAGAATATTCCTCACAACTCCATAGGGCTTTTCATCAGATCCCTCGAGATCAAAGAACTGCTTCCAGGGTTTCATGTCAATGACAGTGCCGCTCGATCCGGTGATGTTCTTCACGATGATATTCTCGTAAATCTGATATGTGTCGGGACGCATCTTCAATCGGAGGATGGCTGTGCCGGTGTTCACCTCACAGTCGCGCACCTCAATGTTGCGTGCATGTATGCACTCGCTACCGAGAGTAAGCGTGCCATGCAGATTGGAGCCAAACACACAGCGCTCGACAAGAATATTCTCCACAATACCGTTCTCGACCGAGCGGTTGGCATACACACCTTTACCGCCCTTGATGCACACACCATCGTCATCACAGTTGAGATAACAGTCACGGATCACCACATTGGAACATACGTCCAGATCAATGGCATCGCTCGAAGGGGCACGCACCGGTTCGCGGGGAGCAGTTATGCGGCAATTCTCGATAATCACATCATTACACTGATACAGGTGTGTGGTCCAGAATGGTGAATTGCACAATGTGGGCCCGCTGAGCTTCACTTTATCGCATCCCCAGATGAACACCAGTCGCGGACGGTGAACCTCGAGATTGGTACATGACTTGTTGACCTTGGCACGTTCGGCGCGCAATGCCCAGAACTGCTTCCAGTATTTCAATCCGTTTCCATTGACCATGCCCGGACCGGTGATCTCAAATCCATCGACATGATAGGCATTAATCAGCGCGGCATAGTAGTAGATGCTGCGACCTTCCATACGCGACGGCAACAGGGGGAAATTCTCGATGTTGTCAGATCCCTTGATACATCCACCCTCCTCGAGATGAAGAGTGGTGCCCGGCTTGAAAAACAATGCACCGGTAAGGAATGTACCCTTGGGAACCACTATGCGGCCTCCACCGTCGGCCTCGGCTTTGTCAATAACAGCCTGGATAGCCTTGGTCTGCACCTTCGTGCTATCCTTCTTCACTCCATGCGATGTAATTATATAGTCCTTTGCCGATAGCGACGGAGCTATCATCATGGCGATGACCACAGGGAGTAAACGGAAAATCTTTTTCATTGGTTTATAAAATATTACGTGTGTCTGAATCAGATTACTTAAGGTTATATACCTCCGGGCGGATGTACTCACGAAGCTCGGGGACCTGGGCTGCAAGCGCATTTACCGCAAGTCGCGACACCATGATACCGCCAAGCACATTAAGATGAGTATTGTCGATCTTGCCTTTCGGGCAGAATTCATATGTATCGGCCGGAATCCACATAAACAGGTCGCGCGATGCTGACGGGCCAAGCTCCTGCACAAGTTTGTGAGTGAGCTTGTTCATGTCTATGAATGTCACCCCTGTCTCGGCAGCCACATTGCGGGGTGAATCCAGATATGCGCCATGAGTATCCACCAGTATCACACCTTCGTTGGGGTACTTGCCTTTCCAGTCCTTCTGCTTGTCATCACTCTCGGATGCAATGTCAAGCCCCGCGTTGGGCGGGAAATTACGGCGAGCAATCGAATTCATCAATATAGGGGTGGCACCCTTGCTTTTGGCATCGTTTACATATCGGCGGAGATTATCGTCGAAGCTCCCGCCGGGCACGGTGTAGCGGTCGGGGCTCTTCTCTTTCTCATCATTGTGCCCGAACTGGATAATCACGAAATCGCCGGGACGCAGTTTTTCCATCACCTTATCCCATCGGCCCTCGTCCATAAAGCTCTTGCTGGAACGACCGTTGACCGCATGATTGTCCACCTTGATTTTCCCTTGCAGATATATCGGAAGCATCTGCCCCCATCCTCGTTCCTGATTCTCTTTCGCGAGCGGTTTGTTGGCCATGGTCGAGTCTCCGATCATAAACACTGTGACCGTATCGGTAGGCTCAGGCATTGCCATAGCCATCATCGGCACACTGGCAGCCAGTAATGTAGCTAAAAATTTCATGGTAGATATTATCTTTTATTGAAAGTCGGGGTTATCGATTCTTCTTCACGGTCACTTTCACAGGGTTGGCAAGGAGGCGGCGCCATTGTTTCAGGTATGCGAACCAATCCTTATCGGAGCGAGGCGAAGTCTCATCACGCAAAGCGGCAGCCGTTATGGAATACTTTATCTTGCCATTCTTGTCGGGCGATACAAGTGTGAGGTAGTTCACATCGTCCTCAAGTGTCTTTACCAGATAAGGCGCGGGGACATATATACCCAGGCCCAAGGTATCGGTCACTTCGGGCATGCCTTTGTCGGGGAGGTTGTCGCCCCAGCTTCCGGCAAGTCCGTCACGGTCTATGAATCCGGTATTATTGTTCATGATCTTCTGAACTCCGGTGGCGAATACCGAACCTTTCGGCGCTCCTTTCAGAGAGATCTCAACATCGTAATCACGATGGCCCTTATATACGGTGTAACGTTGCACCATATTTACAGGAGTACCATTGTAGACCCAATCGCGGTCCTCGACCTCGATCACTGAGCGCAACGGGCCTGTGGTGACAATGCGTTGACCACGTGTCGCCACGGTGTCTATTGTCGTGGGAGCATTGTTCTGCCATCCGCGGAACGACCCCATCGCCACCGAAGTGCCGGCCCACAGTATATCACGGCCATATCCCTCGGAAAGCTGCTGACGGGTGGTATAGAATCCGGTGGTCTCGAGTTCGAGCTGAGGCTTATTCTTGGAATAGAGGTCAACGCTCTGGCGGTTGTCCATATACACCCTGATAGCATTGTAGAGTCCCTCGAGGACAGCTCCGTGTCCATATATGCTGCTGTACATCTCGCGGTTGTCCACATCGCCGGGATATGTTATTGCCGTGATCTCGGGATACTTTTTATTCTTGTCGTTGAGCTTGAGGTAAGCATATGTTCCGGGCTCGACATCATTTGCCGCAGGGCGGGTGGACAGCTTGACGTTGAGTGTGCGGGATTCGCCGGGCTTGAGATTCACCATCATCACCAGTTCGTCGGCAATGCCATCGGCATTCATATCATCAAGCTGATAAGGCACTCCTGTAATGCCGGTTATGGTGGCTGATTTCACGTCGCCGGCCGATGATGGGATCGGGACGACTACCGGCACATCAGTGCGGGATTCGGATATGGGGTTGGTCACTGTGACCGACAATGAAGTAAGCAATGCTGTGATCAATGCAGGTATCATGGTATGAAAATCGTTAATCAGGTGTTACTCATAAATAATGTGAAAAAGGCACAAAATACAATACCTTCTCATATACCATGAGTCATATTGACATTTTGTGCCCTGTTTGGTTGACAGGTCGACCTGAAGTTGCCTAAACCGCTATTGCCCGAGATAGGCTTTCAGCAGATGGCTCTTCTGCCCCTTGAGACGTCGGATCGCCTTTTCCTTGATCTGGCGTACACGCTCGCGGGTGAGGTCAAACTTTGCGCCGATCTCCTCGAGTGTCATCTCCTGGCATCCAATGCCGAAGAACATCTTAAGAATCTCACGCTCACGGTCGTGCAGCTGTTTGAGCGCACGGTCCACCTCTTTTGCAAGAGACTCCTGAGTGAGGGTGGCATCGGCCATTGGAGAATCGTCATTGGTCAGCACGTCGAGAAGACTGTTGTCCTCGCCTTCCACAAACGGAGCATCCACCGAGATGTGACGGCCTGACACCTTGAGTGTATCGGCGATCTTGTCGACGGGGACATCGAGCTTTTCGGCCAGCTCCTCGGGAGAGGGGCGACGTTCGTTTTCCTGCTCGAATTTCGAGAGTGCCTTGCTGATCTTATTGAGGGAACCTACCTGGTTGAGCGGGAGTCGCACTATACGGCTCTGCTCGGCCAATGCCTGGAGGATGGACTGACGTATCCACCACACGGCGTAGGAAATGAATTTGAATCCACGCGTTTCGTCAAACTTCTGTGCCGCTTTAATCAAGCCGAGATTGCCTTCGTTGATTAGGTCAGGGAGACTGAGTCCCTGGTTCTGATACTGTTTTGCCACTGATACAACGAAGCGAAGGTTGGCACGCACAAGTTTGTCGAGAGCGCGTTGGTCACCCTGATGAATGCGCTGCGCGAGCTCTACCTCTTCCTCAACAGAGATAAGCTCTTCACGCCCGATCTCCTGAAGGAACTTATCGAGCGAGGCACTTTCACGATTGGTGATTGATTTTGTGATTTTTAATTGTCTCATGTCTTACTTAACGCACAATTAACGTGCAAAGTTAACAAATTATTGTGAAAACGGCCCCATATTTGCTCTTAAAATTTAATAAAGCGGAAAATATCGCCTATATTGGCTTCAACATAGTGCATTTTTCACGGATTTTTCGTAACTTTGTGGAGCGGATCATTGCATCCGTATTCCTATCAACGACCATCAACCATCTCAATGGAGGCTAAAAAAGTACTATTCATCTCACAGGAAGTGTCGCCCTATGTGCCTGACACCCCCATGTCCAAGCTTGGATGCGAGATCCCCCAGTCAATTCATGGACGTGAATTTGAAGTGAGAATATTCACACCCAAATACGGGTGCATCAACGAACGTCGCAACCAACTTCATGAAGTGATACGTCTATCGGGACTCAATCTCATGATCGACGACAATGACCACCCCCTTATTATTAAGGTGGCCACCCTCCTGCCCTCACGTATGCAGGTGTACTTCATCGACAATGACGACTATTTCCATTCCATGCCCGACAAGGGTCTCGAGACCGACCTGATACCCGAGGACAATGACGAACGCATCATGTTCTTCACAGCAGGCGTAATGGAGACCGTCAAGAAATTGAGGTGGCTTCCCGCCATCATCCACTGCAGCGGCTGGGTATCGGCCTTGTCGCCCCTGTACCTGCGCAGAAAGTATGCCGACGATCCCACATTCCGTTCATCCAAGATCGTCTATGCACTGCAGCCGGAAAGCTTCGAGGGAAATCTTGATGAAAGATTCGTGGAGAAACTTGAAATGAACGAATTTGCCCACGAAGACCTCGCCGCGCTCACAGCCGGACCTGTCGACTTCATCGCGCTCAACAAGCTCGCCATTGATTATGCCGATGCTATAATGCAGGTGACCGACGACACCGCACCCGAGCTGATCGAGTATGCCAAGCAGTCAGGGAAACCGTTCCTCCCCTACACTCCTGCCGAAGAACGCAAGGAAGCGCAGCTGGAATTCTACCGCTCGCTAATCAACGAGGATGAGGACGAATAATCCCCTCATCTCGACAGCATCACAAAACAAGCAATAGCTCAACTATCTGAGACAGAATTGTCATAAACGCATGAAACGCATCTCCCCGCTCATAATGCTCGGACTGTCGGCAACAATGCTACAGTCGTGCGAGGAATCCACCTCCCAGGCAGGCACCTCGCTTGTCGAGGATGAAGTGGCCATTATCGACGACTCATCATTCAAAGTCGACGGAATATCCAACCCCAACGAATCCGTACACTCGCGCACCGTACTCCAGCTTCTCGGCCGTCTTAACGCCAAAGGCTACGGCGACATATCATCAGATATCGTGTGCCAGTATATGCCAGCCGCCAATATTGACACAGCCGGTGTGGCCGTTACGGACATCGACTCCGTGAAGCTCCTATTATTAATGTATAAAGGAGCGTTCGTGGGTGATTCCGCCGTACCTATGGGACTTACCGTGCATAAGCTCACGTCACAGCTGCCAACCAACATGAGCAGTGACTTCGATCCGGCCGGATATTACGACCCCACCCCGATGGCATCCACCACCTACTCAGCGCTCATCGATGGCTCACTCGACACCGGCGTGGATTCCGAAGGAAGCATCTACAAGCAGATCGTTGTCGATATGCCCAAACAGCTCGGCATTGATCTCTACAACCTGTATCTCAACTCTCCCGAGACACTCTCCAGCCCTCAGGCGTTTGCGAAATGGTTCCCGGGACTGTACATCACCACATCCTTCGGATCGGGCCGAATGACCCGCATCAGCAACAATGCCATCATGGTGTATTACCACACCACCGAAAAGATCGGTGGCACCGAGAATCCGCGTGACACCACTTATCGCCACGTGGGCTCCTACATGGCCGTGACTCCCGAGGTGTACAACAACAATAACATCTCTTACAGCATGAGCCCCGATCTCAAGAGCATGGCCTCGGACGGAAAGTCCATTCTTGTAGGCCCGCTTGGTTACGATGTGGAGTTCAAATTCCCCGCCCGTGAGATCCTCAGCCGATACCGCGCCCAGGCAGGAGAGCTTGCCATTGTCAATTCGCTGTCGTTCTCCATTCCTGCGTCGGCTATTGAGAACGATTATGGCATAACACCTCCGCCCTACATTCTCATGGTGAAGAAGTCACAGAAGGAAAAGTTCTTCTCTTCGATTAATGTGAATGATAATATGTCGTCGTTTTACGCGGCTTACAACTCATCGACCGGCATGTACAATTTCTCATCGATGCTCAGCTATATCAACGATATCATCAAGCGTGATGAAGTGACGGCCGAGGATGAGGAGTTTGTGATCTGCCCCGTGAATGTGTCATACTATCCCACATCGAGCTCATCAAGCTATTACTCATACTATTATTATGGGTATGCCAGTGCGGCAACAGCTCAGATCAGCTCCATCACTCCTTATGTGACCGAACCTGTAATGGCTAAGCTTGATTTCGAGAACGCTAAAATAGACTTCTCGTTCAGCAAGCAGACATTATGAAAATATCGCTTTCCGGAGTGTGAAAATTAAGAAAATTTTCTTACCTTTGCACTGCTGAAAGCAATCAAGCCGCAATAGCTCAGTCGGTAGAGCATTTCATTCGTAACGAAAAGGTCGTGGGTTCGAGTCCCACTCGCGGCTCAATATAAACCCCTTAACACATTAAAGTTAAGGGGTTTATATTTTACCAATAAGCAACGAATAAGCAACTTTTACACAAAAAGGCGCCTAACCTCACGGCTTGACGCATTTCTAAAAAACTAATCAATTACGTATTTTTATTTTCGTATCTTAAGATAGAGGAAAAGTAGCCATGGCAGAACTGCGATACGAAACGCCCCGGAGGGTGGTAAAACCTTCGGGGCATGATGATTAATCAATATCTTAGCGATGGTTTTCAGAAATCAGTTAAAACGTTATATTTTGCATTCAGTTTCTCGTAATAGTTCTCGGTAACGACAGCTATTCTTCCATTGCGTTCCTTCAATCCGCGGCCCTTAAGTTCGATCTCTCTATTAAGCCAAAGAGTGTAATAGTTGCCGTCTATGGCCTGGAGAAGAATGTCGGCAGAGCGTTTAGCGGTGTCGAGGCCGGTTGCTTTGTATGCGGCTTTTGTGACTTTGGGGGTGGTGAAGTATCCGAGAGCTTTCATATCTTGTTTTTTAAGCGGTTGATGTTTTATTTTTACACTACAAAGATACAAGTTATATCTTGTTTGCGCAAATTTTTCAGTAAGTTTTTTCTTGTTTTAACACTTTTTAGACAAGTTATATCTTATTCGCTATGAAAAATATGTATATTTGCAAAAGTAATAACTTATACTTTAAATATAAATGCGGATTAGAGAAATAATATCACAGCAAGGTATAACTACAAAAGATCTTGCTGATAAATTAGGAATTTCACAAAGTGCTTTAAATCAAAGTATATCAGGAAACCCATCCGTAAAAGTATTAACAAACATCGCTGATGCTTTAGGAGTAGAACTCTGGGAGCTATTCAAAGCCCCGGATGCTACTCCCCCATTCCATTCACTAACTTGCCCCCATTGCGGTAAACCTATCGAAATAGACATAAAAAAAGGCTCAGAATAATCCGGGCCTTTTTATGGATCATTTACGGATTGCTAAAATTTCCTTTTGATATATAGGAAAAGTAGCCACATAAGCGCGGCGATACATACATCCAGCCCTAACCGGGCTAAGGCTGTTTCATACCATTTCTGCGCCGGGGCTTTTTCCTCGGTGCGTTTCTCGCGCTGGGTTTGGTCGGAAGTCACACCGTTAAGCCGCTCACGGTGTCCGACGGTTTCTTCGGTTTTTTGGGTTAGACCCTTATTCTGTGCGATGCTACCTTTGTGCTGGCCTTTGATATTCTTTACACCTTCAAAGGTTACGTTGCCTGCGCTGTCAATACTTACTTTGCCACCGCCCTCGACAAACTCGATAACCCCGGCGCCCTCATAGGCTGCTGCGGTCTTAGTAGTATCGGTCGTGGTTCGCTTACGCCCGATGGTGTCGGCTACAGTCTTAGTGGTGTCAGCATACGACAGGCTGCTATCCCGGTCGGTGTTTATCACTGCCTTTTGTGTCCGGCAGGAAAACAGGCACGCCACCACACCTACGGCGACTATGAGCGTTAACCGTTTCATGGCTGAAAAGTAATTGCGTTAAGCCGACGTAACCAACCCTTTTTATATTTGTTGTTTACCGGGCGGCTGGTGCAAATACGGTCGATATACGCTTTACGCTCGGCCATTATCCGGGCAAAGAATTGAGCCGGGTTCTGCCTGTTGACAGCCTCCAATGTCTTAGGCCCTACCACGCCGTCAACGGTAACGCCTAATACCTGTTGGGGTATGGTGATACCATATTTGCCGGAAGCCCAAACCCAATCCACCAATATTTCGGCGATAGATTGGTTAGCGATTTCGTCGGCTCTCCACCTATTCCAAAACATGTTTTTTAGTATGTCGAGCCACTGGGCGTATGTCATGCCGCGCAGACGCTCGACGGTGGGACGCGGATAGCCTTTTTTACGGCAGTATTCCGTATAGGTAGCCAGCGTTACGCCTACCATAGTTGCACCGCCCAAATCGTCGGGGTCGTTTGCATACCCGGTTTTACGGGCCTTTTCAAAAAGTTGCTCGCCTGTCAGTCCGGCAGGGTTTACCCCTGCTTCAAACCGGATGATAAAAGGCACGATTTTTTCTACGTTTGCCATAATATTATTTGGTTTATAGGTTAATAATCGCTGGGTGGTATTCTGTCCGCACAGCCTCGTTTGTGACATTTTTTCACCTCTGCCTCGGCTAATTTTAGCTCAACTTCGTGGCGGCGGTGTACTTCCTCCAGCCGCGCGGTCTGCTCGGCTCGAAGCTCGGCATATATAGCATCTATCTTTTTGTCGCGTTCTGCTAACCGGTTCTCCAGCCAGCTAACTTGTTTTCGCTCGTTTTCGTTCTCGGCGGCTACTACCTCGGCTACATCCTGGCGGTCTTGTACCTTGCGGCCACGCCACCACTTTACAAGCTCGATAACGCCCTGTATGCCTCCGATACCGCCTAAAATGGTTAACAGATCTGTCGTTTCCATTTATCTATATATTATAATCCGGCCCGATCGCATCGCGGGCCTCTGCCTCCTTTCTTTGCCTTTTCTCATCGATTACAGCCTGTGGAGCCCTGGCGATACATTGCTCCACATATCTGTTATACTCCCGGTAAGCCTTCACAGCCTCGGGTTCTCCTGAGTCCTCCCCGGTCTCATCGAGCGTCATGGCCTGAGGATCCAGGAGCGCATTGAGTAGCTCCCGCTGGACCTCAAACTCCTTGTTGGCATCATACCTCTCCCTGATCAGCTCTACCGTCTTGGCCTTACGCTCGGCTTCGGTGTATGGCGGAATCTCCTCTACCTCCTCAAATGCCTCCGCCGTGTCACCTGAGAGCACTGTTCCGCGCTTGAAACAAACGTCCGTCCCGATCCGGCGCACATACTTGCCGTCGGTCGAAAATACCTGTCTTTTATCTATCTTTATCATAGTTTTCTATACTGTTACAAATTGTATCTGTTTCTCACTGGCCTTGGCTATCAGCTCATCAGTGAGCCTCGCATAGGCATCAGGGTGGAGAGTAACGATTATGTTGCAATCCCTGTCAGCGTTGGATACTAAAAAATCCAATGACTCAAACGACAGCTTTCCACAATCCTGCATATTAAGCGATGTCCGCAGTCGGCATATTCTCACCTCCTCCAAATTCCCACAGCCTCTAAAAATGCTGTTTCGGGATGTAGTAATAGCATCAGAATAGACCAATAAAAGCCTGCCCAATATCTTTTTTAGTTTTTTGCAATCGCCAAAAATCAACCATGAATCGCCGTTTGCGCTTGTAAGCGATCCCATATTAATATCTGTGCCATCGTGGTTATTCCAATTGGATAGTGAGGCCACCTCCAGTTTGGACTGTCCATAAAAAAGATAGCCTAACGAAGCCACGTATGCTCCGTTCGATCCATTGATGGGAGTCAGATTAGTCCGAATGAGTGGAGACACAGAGCCTCCGGTTACACAAAAGTCACTATTACCCGTGATCTTGTTGCCATACTTGGCAATATCCATCATTTCCTGTGCCGACAGGTTAGTCAGTCCATTGAGTTCTCCGTATCCCGTATCTTCATTATACCTACCATGCGGATCTGCATTGAACTCATCGATCACCCATTGCGGAGGCCTCTGCCATGCGGCATCGCTCTGCTCGATGTTCTCCCGCTCCTTAGCCGTCACCTCCATGTAGTCCTCCGGGCGCTCACCTTTGGCGAGGGCCTTGCGAGTGTAGAAATGGTGAAAATTCGTCGGCCGAGACTCAGAGAGGAAATTACCCCCCCCCAGATATACAAATCTCAGTAAATGAGCCGATTGTATTTATATCCATAAACTGCTATTTTAAATTGTTACAAATGTTATATTCTTTTCCGAGGCAAGATCCAGCAGGGCATACCACTCCGAATCATCGGGATCAGTGAGCTTGGCATACACATCGGGATGGACAGTAATCGCTATCTGATTTGTTGCGGAACGACCTTGAATCAAACCCTTAACACTTTTGAGAGATATTAATGGAGATCCTTTTAAATTGAGATCCGCAACAAGATTAGCACGGTACTCAAATATGCCTAAATTCAGATCAACAAGATTCGGCAGACTGGCAAACACCTTGCTACCAACGGAGCTACTTGCGTCCATACTTCTCGCTCTTATCGTATGCAGTTTGACATTATTTTCAAAACATTCGATACTGACAACTCCGTAAACTACGGCGACCTCTATAGACCTATTTGACTGGTAGGATCGATCAAATATTGGGAAAATGCCAAATCCTTTCGTTTCGCAGAAATTGGTCCGGCAGTTATTGCCACCACCATAAATTAGCACATTACGCTCGCTTGGCCTTACATAATCAGTCTCAAAAATTGCAAGCGCATCTTTGTATGTCAAATCTGTCAACGTATTAAGTTCAAAGTAGCCAGTACTTTCATTATATCCGTTCCTTGATCCGAGACATGTCGATATTGCCACCCGTCGATTCCACCGATCAATGAAACTCTGCGGAGGCCTCGTCCATCCGTCCCTCAATTTCTCCAGAGCAGTTTTCTCCGCATCGGAGACCTCCTTGAAATCCTCAATGGTCTCTCCGGGCCTCAGAAATCTCCGTTTGGCGAATGTCGGGAAACAGGTGGCCTTATTCTCAGTAAGCCATTTACCCCACGTATATCTCTGATTTATTGCCAATTATATTTACTTCCATAATCTGATTTTTTAAATCGTAGCAAAACTTATATTCTTTTCCAGGGCATCGGTCAGCACCTTATGCCACTCCGTGTTCTCCGGATCCGCCAGTTTAGCATATACGTCCGGATGGACAAATACTGTTGCCGTAGCCATTGACGAAGCCTTGCCGTTGACAATGTTACGCATGGACTCGAGAGTCAGAAGCGGGGAATATTCCAGATAAAGGTCTTTATCCCATCCTTTGAAATAAAGGTTCCGCAATGCACGGCAATTGTAGAACGTTCCGGTCAAATCAGTGTTACCTACAATATGAGTACCCGAGATACGACAAGTGTGCATATTTGTGCATCCGTAGAAAGCCTGCGCCAAGGAACCCACTTGAAAATGACCAATCACAGCCACCTCAAGCTCTGTATTACCTTGCGCCCATCGCTCAAACGTACCATTCCATTGTAGACGCACCGGGATATTAGTCCTTCCTGTAAACCTTCCACATTCTGTTTGGTCCCTGTTGTAAGCATAGGCCGTATAGCTTTTAATCGCCTCCTCATACGTCAGCCACAACTCATTGAGATAATAATGCCTCTCCACGCCATCCGGCTCAACATGGGTATGGTCGACGTCACCATAAGGCCCTACCGCCACCTTCCACAAGTCGTCGAAAAGCCTCTGCTTCGCCCGATCTGTAAGCGAGAGCACCCCGTCCTCCAGGCTAAGATCCTCTGTAGTGCCTAACTTGTCCTGCTTGGCATCGATCGCCTCTTTATACCCTGCATACTCCGTGGCGCGTTTCTGCTCGGCTGACACTCGGGCCTCCTCTGCCGTCACGCGTCCCCTCTCGGCCTTGGCTCGCGACTCCTCAGCTGAGGCGCGCAGCTTCTCGGCTTTCGTGCGTTCAGTCTCTGCATCCGTGCGGGCCAGTTCCTGAGCCACGCGGGTTTTCTCGTTGGCTACGCGGGTAGCCTCCGCCTCCTTGGCCTCACGGGCGAATGGTGCAAACGCATCCGCCGCCTCCTTGGCCGGTCTCTGCAGTTCCGCCATCTGCTCCGGAGTCAGATCCTCCCACGTCAGCGGGTCTCCTTTGATATAGGGTAACACCAGTTCTATCTGCATCTGCTTCGGGCAGGGGGCCGCGCCCCTCACCAGCTCCAGCCCCACCTCCACGGGCACAGCCACCGGCTTCGACCCGTCAGGGAAATGCCCGTCAGGCAGTTCGGCGGTAAATTCTATCGTCATCACACCCGGCTCGAGCCTATGGTCCTTCAGCGCCACATGCACCCTCCCGTTATCGTTCCAGCAGTTCACCGGCACACCTCCGCGGCACGACACCTCCACGGCGCACATCCTCCGTCGCGTGTACACCTTGGCCGACCAGTCGTAATCCGGCCAGCCTATATCATTCCCGCGCGCATCCTTCAGCACCAGGATATAATCCACGCCGCTCCTGTAATTCACCTGTTCCATCTCTATTGTCATTTATGGTTATCTCTATAATCCCCTCTCCGGTTCCGGGGCTGGAGAGGGAGAGAGAAGGGGCATGCCCCTTCTCCCGGTCCGGTCACTCCGCCGCGTGATCCTCCGTCTCCACCCGGGCCACGGCGCCCTCCTTGAAGCTCTCCACTGCGTTGTATATCTCCTCGCGCTCCGCACGGGTGGATGCGCCCTGTATGCTCACGTTGAGCGACATCGGCCCCTGGGCGCTGAACGAGCCGAGATACGTCCCCGACTCCGCCTCGGTAACCGATCCGTTGCTCACCGAGCGGAACGCCCCCTCGCGGGACTCCACCTCGCCTTTGAGCACATGTTTGCCGGTTCTGAGCGTCATTTCCTCCACCTTGGAGATGGTTCTGGTCACTTCTACATTGTTGTAATCTGTCATGATTGTAGTTATTAATTGGTTAGACTCTTGTGAATATCAATTGCGATCCGCTCAGCGACAGTCTGTACCACGTCTGCCCGCCGTTTATGGTGGCGCGGATCCCGTCAGTGGGATGGAGCATCAGGCCGTAGCTCTGGGCCCTTGCTATCACCATCCTGTCGTTAACCACCATAGCGTTGTTGTTGCGCATCACCGACACGCCGTTGTTGCCCAGGGTGATCTGATTGCTCAAGCTCTCCTTGATCAGGAATGTGGCGTACACCGACATGTTCATCATCATCGTTTGCTTGACCTCGTCCATGCCTCCGTCCACGCCGATCTCTATGGTATAGTTTCCCGCCCCGGGAGTCGAATACCTCACCAGAGCCTTGTCCACCTTGTAATAATGTATCGGGTATGCGGTCTGACCATTGCCCGTGTGCATAGAGCTGGGGATCAGCGGCAACATGTCGCCGTTAACCTCCGAGCCGTCCTTGATCAGCCTCACTCTCAGCAGTTCCTGGTCGAGAGGATATTCGCCGTTTATGCCGGGGCGATAATTGCTCATGTTTTGCTCCGCTCCGGCCTCCACCGTGACCTCTATGGTCGAATTTGCCGTGAGCTCTCCCAGGGGGATGCTAACGTAGGTATCATCCCGTATGAAGGTCTGCGCGTTGCTAATGTCGAGAGGGATCTGCAACCCATACGAGCGTGTGAATTGCCGTTGGTTGCTGATAAGATCCTCGAAATCCACATCTATAGGAGTATTCGAGATCTCCAGGGCGATATTACCTTCGGAGAGGAGCCTAAGCCCCTCCTTGTCCAGCCTCACATTATCGCCCACCATCATATGGTCTTTCTCCAGGCGGATCACATTGTCGCAGAAATATGCCGTGCCGTTCATGCGTATGCCCGAGGTGGAGGGTGTCTGACCCGCCGTGGCTTTCTTGGGGTCTATCATCTCGCCTCCGGCCCACACGGCAAGATCATCCTTTTCACCCTCCGGATCGATCAGCCCGTTGAGCCCCGCAGTGGTCACCCTCTGCCCATCGGTGTTCTTATATCCCACAGCGACATGGGACGTGAGCACAAGCCCGTTGTTGATCTCCGTCTCCTGCTCCAAGGCTGCGGTGAGATAATTGAACGGCTTCGTAGCTTTCCATCCCGGGCACAGCCCGTCAATGATCGTGGTCGTGACCTCGGCATACGGATCCGTCTTCTCCTGCCCCTCCATGCGCTCTATGCCGTTACCGCGTCCCAGACCTTTCATGCCTATGAGCACGTAGGGACAGCGGAACGCCTTGAACTGATCCGAGCTTATGAACTGCGACCCGCCGAAATCCTCCATGGCCTCGATCATATCTTTGTTATTGTTATGGTACCACGCATCATGCGAGGTGATCACAACGAAAACATCCGTCGTGAGGGATCTGAGCACCGTGGCGAGATTCGTGCGGTGCTCCTCCACGTCGTACACATCGAAGTATCTTGTATAGGCCACCTCCAGCGTCTTGCGGTCGATCACCGTCAATGCCAGTCCGCGCCCATCACCGTTGACCACAATCTTGCCCCCCACCTTCACCACGCGGTTGGCGCTGTTGTTGTTGCCCGTCCCGCGGGCGTATATGGTGAGGTCGCTCGCATCGTTCATCACCGGCACCCTCTCATGGTCGAGGAGAGTGCTTCCGTCCTTAAGCTCGAATATCACCGACTCCGTGTCGGCCAATATGGGGATCTGCGATGATATGCCCCCGGTATGGCTCAGCGTCCCCGTGGCCCCGTCGGGCATACGCAGGTATGTAAGCGTCTTTTCCGAGGTCAGCACGCGGGCCGAGTTTCCCGTGGTCTTGTACACCGAGCATGTCACATACTCAGCCGAGAGTCTCCCTGTCGAGGAGCGGGTAATATTGTTCACGCTCGGATCTATGGAATACACCACAGCCGGAGCGCCGTCATTACCATCCGTGCCCGGTTTGCCCTGCGCTCCATTCTGTCCGGGTTTCACTTTGTAGATGCTGAATGTGCTTATCAGCGTCGGGCATCCCGCCTTGGTGGCCGTAATGGTCACCGAGGCAGTATCCTTTGTTACCGAGGTGATATTAAGCAGCCACCCCGACAGTGTACACGTACATCCGTCAGGCGAGGCCGAGAATCTCCACCCCGTGTTGTCGGCCGTACCTCCCGTATATACCTGTATCCCGGTCGAGGGCAATGCGCCCACCGGATTACCGTCGGCATCACATGCCACGCCCGCCATGCTGTTGGTCAGATCCAGCAGATACACGCTCTGTCCGTCCACTCCTCTGTCTCCGGTCAGCCTTACGGGCGTACCGTAGCTCGCCGGGGCTGTGGCCGGAGGAATCACGGTGCCTGTCCTCAGCCACACGTATTCCCCCTCGTTCGCACTCATGGGCGTGTCCTGCCATCCGCTTGTCGGGGCAGTCGTCGGGGAATTGTTCTTCGCCCACTGCATCTTCGGGTAGGAGCCGTCTTTTCCGTCGGCACCATCCTTTCCTGCGATCCTCACAGCCTCGCTCCATGTCTTGCCGTTGTCCGAGGAGGTCTGCATCCACACATCGGTACTCAGCATCCCCATGTGCCACGTAGCCTTGTCTGCCGAATAACGGGCGAGCACACTCGCGCCGTCAGCTCCGGAAGCACCCGTGGCGCATATCTCGCCTACTATAGCCTCCGTGCCGTCGGTATAGTAGATATGCGAGCGGGTCCAATAGAACTTGCCCGACTCCCACTCGGGGCGTGTGGCCGACCATGACCCGCCCTGCGGAGTGATGCGCGAGGTGGAGAGGTAGTATTCCTCCACGATCCGGTCGATACCGACTCCATCGGTGCCTACCATCTCCGAGGGATGCGGAGTCCATTGAGGAGCGGAATTATCCCCCTCCTCAATTTTGGCGTGCCGGATCGCAAAGTTTTCCCCTACCGCATCCATGGAATAGATCACAATACCCCATGTAGGCCCACTATATGTAAAACTTTTGCTTACTCTTGTCCAAGTCTTGGCAGGGATAGTCACTTCAAGCAGCTCACCATGCTCATATCCTATCTGTACCATCCCTGCTTCTTCGCGGTAAAGATCCACGGAAAGGGTGTACTTATTTCCGAAGGTGAGCAGGCCATCTATGAATGTTTTATGATAATACACTCCTCCGGTCGTGTTAGTAGGCTGTAGTACCATCGTCGGCACACCGTCAATATCGTCGGCGGTATGTGTGGCTAAAAATTTGACGTGCCCATCCCCTGGGCCCGCTTCGGTTCCAAGGAGCATGTTATTGGTGTAATTCGCACCACCCTCACCCCTCAGCGACAGCGACCATGAGAACTTGCGCTCGAATGTGATACCCTCCACCGTGATCGGTATGGTCAGCTCCCCTTGGCCCGTGGTGAGGCCATCGGTCACGCTTACGGTTATGCCGGCTGTCACGGTGCCGTTGTTCACCACGCCCACGCTCATCCCCGGAGGCATCCCCGAGACTGTCCCTATGGTAGCGGGAACTCTTGTCGAGCCTTTGTAGGCTATCACACCGCACGAGGTATTCGAGGGTACCGCCTTTTGGGTATCCCCCTCAAACACATGGCTCTCGTTCGACAGTACAACCGTACAGGCATCCTGCCCCGCGGTGCCCAGCATCTCCGAGGGAGCGGGCGACCACACGGGATTCTCATTGCGCCCTTTCTCTTTTAACGTTCTCGATTATGCTGACACCCTTACCGCCGGGCATCGCATATATGTTTATATGCGTTCCGACGCTCCCGTCGGTCTTATTCTTCCAAGTCCAATAGCCACGGTACAGGCCATCGGCGATTTTATATAACAGTACCGATCCGTCATATCCGTTACCTCCGCTGTTGAAAGCCCGCAGATCCGTAACGCCCTCGGCCAGATTCACGCCCCAGGCGGTAAGCGTGTACACTTCCCCCTCTACAGGTTTAGTGTCACCGAAATACCATGCACCTACGGGATAATTGCTGTTCTCTTTGCGCTCATTCGACTTAAGCAGGAGATTCTCTGTATAGCTCGACCCGTCGGCACCGTCAGTACCGTTGCTTCCGCTCGAGACCTTTACGATGGTCACCTCGTCATGGACGCCACCCGAGGTGCAACGCAATGTCATGGACTTATCATTACCCCATCCGCTGGCATTATGAGACAGAACAAAGGATTTGTCCGTCTCTTTTACGGATACGAAATCAGCCATGCTCGGAGTCTTGAAGCTCCAGGCATATCCGTTTGTCCCTTGCAGTTCCGCTGTGAGCGTGATTTTCTGTGGCCCTGTCAGTGTCTTGAAGTCATTCTCATACATGAACGCCGTGGCATCGGCATTTACCGTCACCACCTTTGCCGAAGTTCCGGAAGTGCCTTTCATCTCATCAGCCGTAGGCACCCATGAAGATAGCGGATGCTCACCCTTTACGACTACAATGTCTGAGATGTAGTAAGCCGTGTCACTATTGTTTATAAATATATCGAAGAAGCCGTAAGCGCCTATTAGTGTGTCCACATATATCGATCCCTCCGCATAATGCCAATCATTGTCGCCAGGATTTGTAATTATCCGGTCTTTGCTATCGTTGATATCACATAGCATATGGCCTGTGCCATGATCGAGTTTATACCAGAATGAATATGAGTACCACCCGGGCTCAGTAATCTTTCCGGTCACAAAATTGAATCGGTTGTTCGACACGCCATTAGTTATCGGTTCTTTCGGGAGCCATACCGCTTTGGTCAGCTTCGCTCCCGGCAACGCATCGTTATAGTAGCTTGACGGTATGAGGTTCGGCGAATATCCCTGCCCGGGCTTGCCGTCCGCCCCCGATATGCACACCGGATCCGAGAACGACCCCGTGCCGTCCCCTTTCTTTACATACGTGGTCTGCCATATATACATCCCCGCCTGCCACGCCGGAGCATCGGTGCTCCACCCGTTCATGTCCGAGATCCCGCCCTGGCTGTCGAGCACAGGAAGATTCGGCTTCTGAGTCCGCGAGGCCGTCTGTATGTACAGCACATCGGTATCCAGTATCGACGCATCCGTCTTGTTGATTATGTCCCCGAGCACCTTATCACCCACCTTCGATCCCAGCGTAAGGGTCACGTTATTGAGGGTGAAACGCTTCGCCACGCTGTCATACTCTATCGACGACGACCCGTCGGGCGCACCCACATAATGGTCGCCGTAGCAACGGAAATATGCGCGCCCCGTTTCCGTATTGTAGCCGTATGCCACAATATCCTTTCCCGCGAGGCTGTATGTATTGATCCCCGTGTACAGCTTTATGCACGGCGAGTCGCTGTCCACGGTCGAGAATATCATCGCCGTCTGCCTGTCACGGCGCGACTCATGCCCCAGCTGGCATATCTCATCGCCCGCCTTCGGGGTATCGCTCCCCGCCTCGCAGTCGCCCCTCGACAGCTCTATATAGTCGTAGCGGTTCCCGGAATCATCGGTGTAAGCATCATTGCTCACCGCCAGCACCTTCCTCCAGTACCGGTGATTACTCACCTTGTTGGCCGTGCCCGCCTTGGCGTTGAACAACTCCGATATGGCCATGTCCCCCACGACGAATTTCCCCTCAGTTTTCTCCCCGTCCTGCTCGGTGAGGAAATAGCAACGCCATCCGCCGGCAGTCTCCTCCACCCGCGTGCACTTCACCCCGCCGCCCGGAGTGATGTACTGCTTCCCCGCCAGCACCTCGGCCTCGATCACGCTCAGAGCCTCGAAATAAGCCCTCACCCTCACATACAGCTTGTCCACCTCGGCGCCCGTCAGCCCAGTCACCTCGTCAAGCCACGCCTTAGCGCCCGACGCGCCGGGCACGAAGTCACCCACCTCGAATCCCACATCCGAGGCCACCTTCCCCGCGCTCCGGTCATCCTTGACCCGCGACAGGAACTCCTTTCTTACCGGGCTGTCGGCATCCAGGTCATGCGCTATCTCCGCGTGTCCCGCCTCGTCAGCATACCCGGCCTTAACCTTCCGTGCGACAGGCTCCACTGTAGTCGTTCCGATCTCCTCATCCGTCACCTCTTCATTGCGGGTCAGATACTGATAACCCTCCTCATCCGCGCTAATGCGGTCAAGAGTGCTCTTATTATCGTGCGTATGTCCATCGCCGGCAACCGCCGCGCCACCTGAGCCCGGGACCACTGCAGTCGACATTCCGCCACCGCTTCCGGCGCCGCTCTCTTGGAGGCGTCTGCTACGCGGTCGCGCGTCTCTGACATTCCTTATCAGCGTGTAATCTTTCTTTGCCATATCTCTATCGGGTATCTCTCATTATGCTTGTTTCATGTCTCATCTTCCACTTCTGGGCTCGTACTCATCCGGGCTCAGCTCCGTGAGCGTCGCCTCGCTCGTGTCGGCGATCACATCCTGGCTGTCGGCCGTTATCATGAACAGCCGGTCGCCCTGGCAGGCCTCACTGTAGGTCCCCCATGCTCCACACGCGATCTCCATCTCTCCGCTCAGCCTCACATGCCTGGTGCCATACTGGCTGAACAGCGTGCCTATCAGCAGATCCTCCGCCTGCGACCGCCGTCCTCCGCGCGTCAGCTCCCTCACCTGTTCACCGGTATCAGCCCTGAAGTACGCCCCGCGCGCCAGCGGTACCCCCTCAGCGCTCGTTCCGCATATCGTGTCCAGCTCTATGTCATCTTTTGCCCGGGCATTGATCACTCCGCTGTACTCCACATCGCCCGTGTCGAGACCCTTGCCGAGGTTCCCCATATTCACCACCTCGATCTGCGGTACCTTCAGCAACAGCCAATTGAATTTATTATACCGGAAGAAATTATGGGGATCGCCGACCGACCGCGCAAACGCCTGGGCGTTCAGCATGGCCGCAAATCCCATGCCCTCCGCCACGTCCACCACTGTCCAGCCACCCAGCCTCACCTCCATCCACATCCGGCCCCCCTCACGGCCGAAATCAGGATACGGCACATACTGCCCGTCCTGGGCTTTCGTCACCGTCAGTCCGAGACACCCCGCCGTCGGAGGTATCCCCGGGCGGTTACGGCACCATCCCGATATGCCGGCCCCGACACCGTCGCCGCGCTTCTCGCTCTGGTAGTAAGTCAGATAACCCATATCCGACGGATCTTCTTCGCTTCCCAGGTTCTCAACCCATTTACCTGTCGTAAGCCTCAGGTAAGGCACATCCGTGTGCCTCACTCCGCTCTGGCTTCCCGACACGTATTCCCGGTTGGTCCATACATACAGCTTTCCCGTTTCGTTATCCCGGTACTGCAGCGTAACCGGCATGTACACGATGTTTCCGTAAGTCTCCCACCAGGTCACGAACCACTCATGGTTCTGGCCCCACTCCCGGTGGTCAGGGTCCCAGTTCACGAACGCGTTCTCAAACGGATTGAACCTCCCGTCCATAAGCATCTCCACAGCGATCCTCACTCCGTGTCTGTTGGCGTCCCCTATCCTGGGCATCTCAATCTCCCCGGTACGGAATATCACGCCTCCGGCCTTGGGCGGATAAGCCGCCAGAGCCAACTCCTCTTTAGGTATCCCGTTGAACGTCGTCGAGAATCCCGTATTGACCGTTCCCGGCAGGTAGCCTACACCCGGCCAGCACAGGGCGACCCCCTCGCTCTCCTGTCCGTCATAATGCGGTACGATCCGGTAGTAGCGGGCACGCCTGTCCGCGATCTCCACATTCTTCCCCTCTTCCCTGAGCCATATCGAGAACCCCAGGTCATACGGATCTATCGGCTGTTCCGTCGTGCACTGGTACGTGAACACCCGCGCATCACCCACCTGCCTTCCGTCGATCAACGCAAGCGCCGTTTCCTCCTCCTGCGTCTCGCCGGTGTAGCAGTCCCCGTCGGTCAGGTCGCCACCCTGGACATAAGGGCTCCACGTGATCCGGGCGTTATTGTACACCCTGTCCGTCCCGAGAGTCTGACTCGATCCGGCCCACTCGGCGCGCACGCTCACTCCCCTTCTGTACAGTCCGTTCAGGTCATGCACCCACATCCGCCCGGCCCTCTGTATCACCCTCAGCCCCAGCGGTTGCAACACCCCCTCGAGCACCTCCTTAAGAGTCATGGCCTCCCCGTCCTCATCATAGAAATTCTCGCTCCTCACCTTCAGTTCGTCGAGCCCCATCCCTCCGTCGCCGTCTGTCAGCCCTGTGCTTATCAGCGATTCATCGATCACGCTGTTCACTCCTGCACGAGCCACGCAATGATCCGCTATCTCCCGTAGTGTCACCATGCCTTCCAGATCCCATTTCAGGCGGTCCAGCACTCCCAGATCCGAGAAGGTAAGCCCCACGGTGTATCCCTCCGCACGTTCATAAGGCTCCTCGTAGAACTCCGCGTCGAGCCCGCCGCTCCAGTACAGCTCCCCCTCTCTGTACACATCGAGCCTTATGCTGCCCGGCTCCTCGGTGTACAGGTCCTCATACGTCCTGTCCCCGGGGCTGATCACCCTCAGGGTCGCCGTGCTCCCGCACACCGCCTCCTCCTTTTCGGCATGATTCCATTCTATAACCAATGCTTCATCTGCATCGAAAACAAGAGGGCCTATTTTTTCAAACGGTGCGTCGGCATACTGCAATATCTCTACACGCCACACAATACTTGCGTGGCTGAGAAATTCACCCATATATCTTAAATATTTTGCCATCAGCTACGGTATTTAATGTTGCTTTCCTTTTCCAATATTCCTACCAATGTACGGCCCTCAATCTTGAATGTGACCTTGTCAGCAACAGTAGATGCGGAAGCCAGATTCCTAATCTGGTCATACATCGAGCCGGTATTTAGCATTTTGAAAAGAGAGGCTTGCTGGGATCGGTTCAGTATCATTTCCCCGCTGTTTACTCGCGCCATGAGTTTGTCACCCGACAAGGATGCTCCACCGACAATACCACCATTGGCAAACTTCGGTATAGAGATCAAGGCTGCTATGATTGAAGCTACGGCAGCTACGGCGAGAGCGGGGCCTACAAACGGTATCCCCGCCACAGCTGCGGCAGCTCCGGCTGCAGCATCCTTGGTCTCCTCATTGGCCTTGTCATTATGGGCGGAGGCGAGTGCTGTGAGCTTAGGTATGGCGGCTGCTATTGTTTGAGCGAGATTGGCTCCGTATTGTAGCCATTGCCCGGCGGCTCCTCCTATAGCACTCCCGAGCTGGCTGAAAGAACCGGTCAATGCATTCACGGCCCCGTTTTGTGCCTTTTGGATCTCATCAGCGTTTTTAGCCTGCTCCTTGTAACCTTCAAGTTCATCCCTGACACCTCGCAATTTATATCTCAGGTCATTCAGCCCATTGTAGGACTCATCGCCGATACCAACAAGAGACATCTGCTTTGACAAGGCTTCTATCATCTGACTCACTGTATCAATCTGATCCTGAATCTGGTCTACCCCCATAGCCCGTAGTTTTACTATCAGATCCTTGCCTGATAGGCCATTGAGATTGTTGAGATTGCGTTCTATCTGATCGGTCTTAAGCTGCAAGGACGGGAGATTGGTCAGAGCCAACAGTGCTTCTTTTTTCTCATTGATCTTGTCAATTTCTTTTTGGGCATTGAGTATTTCCTCGACTGAGCCTTTTTGCTGTATCTCACGCCATGTACTTTCGGCTTTCGACAACTCCTCAAGGGTGTTATGATACCTAATTGGGGCAGGAGGTTCGGGCACATTAGATACACCCTCAAACTCATCACGAAGTTCTTTTACTCGTTTTATTTCTTTATCCAGCGATGCGAGTTGCTCCTTTGACGCTTTCTTGCGCCTGTCATTCAAGTAACGCAACTTGGCATCGAAATCATCCAGCGTATTAAGTTCCTTGGGATCAACAAGAGCTATGCCGGCATTTCGTATCTCATCAGCTTCTTTTTGAAAAGCTGCTTTCTGCTGATTAATCAAAGTGGCTTCATCTTTAGTCGCATTTTGCAACTTATCATCGAGCACTTTAATATTGTCGGTGTATTCTTTCAGGGTCTTGGGATCAGCGGTCCATGTGGCTTTAGATGTTGTGTCAGTTTTTTTATCTTTATCAGTCGAACGCGTTTTGCTACCTTCGACCTTAAAGTTAATACCAGCCGCCTCCTTTACGGCTTTTTCCATCTGAGTATTCAGACTCTTTATTATTGCATCATTATCCGATATTACTTTTCTTACCTTTTCTACTTCAGATGTACCTGGAATCTCCACGTGTGTCTGCTGAATATTAGCAGAGAAGCCTCCCCCAGCTCCAATAGTAGCAGTTCCAGTTCCGACGGATTGAGTCTCTCGTTTATTGCCATACCGACGGATTTTGCCTTCATCGTCATATATAAGATTATAGTTTTCCTGCTCTTTCTCGGCAATTTGATTTGCCAGTGTACGTGTCCGAGCTTCCAATACCATCTGACGGCAGTAAGCCTCACTATTTGCTATGAGGGCGTCATACCAATCGGCCACACTGGAGAAATAGCCCATGGTGTCACCGTAGGTATCGTTCATTTCGTTGACGAGCTTTTTCTCCTGCTCCTTGGTGCCGTTGAACTCCTTGAGTTTGCTGATATTGATTTCAAGCGCAGCACGCGTGCTTGTCAACGTTGAGTTTTCCTGTTGGCGTAGCAGCTCCAGCTGTTCTGCATTACGTTTGGCACGCTCCTCGGCGTTCAGAAGATTGTTAGTGGACTTTGTGGCTTCGTCTGTTTTCAACGCGAAGTATGCAATCACTGAGGTTACAGCCGCGATAGCTATACCTACCCCTGTAGAAACGAGCATACCTTTCCAAGCAATCGCAAAAAGTCTAAGGCCTTTGGTGCCCTGTCCAAGTGCGGTACAAAATTGAGAAATGAACAATCTCGCAGTACCTACAACTTTTGTTAGCCCTGTGGTAGCAGATGTCAGGTTGCCTGTGGCAATCCAAAAAACACGCATAGCTACCGCCGTGTTTTTTGCAGAGGAGCATAATACCCCTAATCCATTGGTTAATTTAATAACACCACCTACCGCTGTTGTCGTCGCGGCTGCAATACTAACAAATGGCAATGCCCATTGGGTCGCTCCCCCGAGTGTTTCTTTTATATCTCCGAGGGTATTTTCAAGCTGCTTTTGTTTGCCAACATCGGTTTTTGCCAATTCGGCGTTCATACCACCGACGGAGCTTTTCACAACCTCACAAAGCACTGCGGCACGTTGTGACTCCGTACCAAATTTCAGGATCTTTTCCTGCGCGTCATCAAAGCTATATCCGTATCGGCTCAGTGCTCCTGTCTGACCATTCATGACCTTGCCAAGCATGGTGGCTATCTGACTCGCGTTTTCCTGCGAGGCGTTCAAGCCATACTGCTGGGCAAGCATGTCGTTCATCACGGGAATAAGCTGTTCAAGGCTTTGCTTCTCACTTAGATAAGTGGCTAATTCCTGCGCGCCCGACAACTGCACCTCATCGCCGATTACACCTAATTCCTGCTGAGCTGAGCACAAATCCTTTATACTCTGAATGTCCTCCTCTCGGGCGGCCATGGTGTTGCGCATATTGACGGCCAACTGCGTCTCTGCCGTTACCTGTAAAGCATAGGCATCTGACAGCCCTCGTAATGTCGACTGCAAGTTAGTGATCGTATTTGAAAGGGAGTCTATACCTGTACAGACCGCGGCGAAGTTTATAAAAGGCTTCTGTAATTTTTCAGCCTCTTCAACAGTCGCCGCCATAACTTTTCTTAGGTCTGCGACACCAAGAGTCAGCGTTTTAAGTCCGTTTGATTCATCTTTCAGATTAAAAGTTATTGATATGGAACTATTTGAGGCCATGTTTTTTTGTTTAATTAATGGAATGTATTATCTTTGCAAAAAACATAGAGTATATGTACTGGGACATTTTAATATGGGTGATAAAAAACTGCGGGCTTATACTAATTAGCTTGTTTATAGTTGGATTGCTCGTTTTTGCATTTTTTTTGGATACAGATTGGTTTTTAGGCCTACCCAATCCCAACAAACGGAAGCCTAAACGCAATAATCGGTTTTAAGATGCGGACATGGCATTTTTTTCGCAATCTGTTCAAACCGTATCCGTCTCTCCTCGGGTGTGAGTTTCGGGGAATGTGGCTTGTGAGATTTGTCATCCCAAGGTAGCGGTATGAGCTGACGCGGGGTGATTCTCTTTTTTATATGGGGCTGTATGCAGATGGCGGCGAGTGTGCGGGTGCGCTCCCATGAGTCATGATACTGCGCCTCCCGCATTTTACGCCACGCATCACAGATGCTCTCAAACTCGTCAATCTCCGATCTGCAGAAATCATCAATCGACATGCCGATACACCCGACAGCCACGCCTAAGAGTTCGTAGATTCCTGCGGGCTTTTTTTTTCACCCTCATTGTCGGCCTCTCCCTCCTGCCTCTCGGTCGACACCGCCTCGCTCCACCGGTTCATTTCATCGGGCGATATATTATCGGCAAAATCAATCAAAGACAAGTCAAACGCCCTACCCTCACGCTTCGAGGCCGACACCACGCAACACCATAGATATGTGCATAAGTCGGTAAAACTTTTTGGGTCCATCTCTGTAATCTCACGGCCCGTTTCCTGCTTGAAACGGAGCATAGCCCCCATAGTGGGACTACAGGGGTATGCCACTCCGTTAATTATAACCTCGATACGTTTCATGCCTCGACGGTTGATTCAGCGGTTTCAGTAATCGCGGTTTCGTCAAACTCCACCACCCCGTCATTCTCAAGGCTGATGCTATAGGTAGCGTCATCCTGGGCGGCATCGACACGCTCAAGCGAGGCGATCACGAATTTGCCCGAAAGATAGGGCTTGTCGGCATTTTCACGCTCCATGCACTTGACCTCGACGCTCTGCCCCTTGCTTATCATGGAAAGACACGACTTGTAGCCGGTCTCGGACTCCTGATAGAATACGAGACCTTCGGCAGAGATTGACACACTGAGGCCAACCACGCCTTTGTTTTTCCACCGCCCGGCTGAGATGCCTTCGATGGCCACGGGTTTTACCGCACGTTCTTTTGTTTCGCTGTTGATGGTGGTTGTATGAGTGGTGCAGTGCCCCACGGCTTTGCCTCCGATATAAAGAAGCATGTCGCTACCGTTACAGTAGCCGGTTTTGGTTGTTGTTGCCATTATTTTTTAATTGTTTAAATTGGTTAGACTTTAACTGTGAAAACAAGCTGTTGCACAAAGGCATCATCCTGATATGCCTCTTCGCTGTTTGATAGGTAGCAACTCCGGAGCGTCTGCCCCTCATGCTCCGCACTTACGTAGTCGAGCGCTCCGCGCACGGCCTCGGCTAATTCGACACCCTCGCCGTAGCGTCTGGTATAGCACAATACCTCGACCTGAACTTCGTCAGCTCCAGGCTGTCCCCTTTTCTGTGGCGTTGCCGCCAATTCCGCTCTACGGTAGACGATATACGGTAGTTCGGCGGAGTCGGTAACTACAGGAAAAACCTTATTAGTTCTACCGGCTACATCGGGATCCTCCAGGAGTACGGCCCTTATGATAGAGCCGACGCTTAATGATGTTTTAGGTACAGCCATATTTTTTTGCTGTTCGGGTTATACTTTGTATGATTTCGTTACGCAAGCTATCGGTAATGAGACCGCGCATCTCGTTCAGAGTCTTGCGCATGAAACCGTATCGTTTCATACGGCCAGTGCTATGTCCTTTGCGAGAGCGTGCAAATACCTTTGTGGACGTTTTGGTGTGACGATCCTTCGTTCCTTCCTCGGCCCATATAAGTATCGGCTTTTTAAGTCCGCGACGGTTAGTATGGAATCCACGCTCCCCTTTGCCGGTTTTCTTATTTGCCGATTTAGTGCCTACAGTGACTCTAAAGCCGGCCTTACGCTTGAACACTATTCCTCTCACACCGCTTTCGAGGCCTTTTGGGTCATTCTGACTTCGGATGCTTCCACGCAGGTTGTTGACCGCCGTCCGGCGCACCTTGGAGGCCTGACGCCTGAAAGCTCCTTTAAGAGCTTTTATACGGTGTTTTGAGTCCAGCTCGGCAAACATTCTTTGCAGATTTCTGTCATCATAAGTCATCATGAACCCTAAAGATTTACACGTTCGCAAATAAGAGTTTTCATTCCTCGTTCAGGATTTGGTATGACATTGGTGACAGTGTATTCATGTCCGCCAAGCTGTTCGACTCGCCAATTTTCATCTATCTGATGAGCAACACGAATATTGAACTCTGCCCGGTAATCAGGAAAATGCTCTCCAACCTCATCCTTACGTGCTCCACTGATCTTGACTCGTTCGGCATGGACAATCCCGACATTCTTATATATCGGCGTTTCCTCTCCAAATCCATCAGAGCCACTGACCGGCTTTTTTATCCGGAGTCGATACCTTAATTTCCCAGCAATCATATCTACACGAGTTTTCGGTAAGGAAGGATGAGGGAGTCGAGGGCATCAGGGACCTGATGGAATTGTGTGCCTGCAGAGCTTTCACGCTGATTATACCAATGAGCAGCAAGCATCATTATGGCCTGGGTCAATGGGGCCGGATATGAAAATCCGTTCCCCATTTCCAGTAACTCATTAGGCGCTCTCCTGGTTGCAGATACCACATGGTCCTCGGCGGCCTCAAGATAGTGACGCAACAGATCGTCATCGGAATCGAAATCATCGGTCCGAGTATGTTTTTTGAATAGATCTATGCTAACACATCCCATGACTCATGAAATTATGCAGGCTTTTTGCTTTTAGCACATCCCAAAGAGAATGCCTCCTGACGCAATGTCACTGTAGCAAAATGGCCATTCAGAACAAAATCCGTCGCATTATTACGGGCAAGGGTGTACGGATCCACCACCATATTCATCGGTCCGAAGAAACCGGCAGCCTGATAACTCCAGTCTCCGAATCCGACAAAACCTTCACCGATCTCGGCAGATGTAAACACAGGATAACCGAGCACCTTGTCATTTTCGCAAAGGAAACGGCCACTGCCCTCATCGATTTTCACATCTTCGAGTTCAGCCTTCATATTTTCTGTCATAACCCAGCATGGAGCCAGCAACTCTATTCCTGACGCAACAGCCGCCTTCATCTGCAAAAGCTCCTTACGCGTCGGAACTTCTCCGGCAAACACCTTAACGGACTTAAGAGCCTCGACAAACGGTCCGACAACCTTCTTATCCTTGGTCTTCTCTGTGCCGCCCTCCACGGTCTTATATGTACCGACAGTAGTGAACAATGCGCCGTTGACAAGGTCTATGATCGCCTTGGGCATCTCTTCCCGCACCACACTCTCGACAATACCCTGCGAGCTGTCAAGCTCCTCACGTGAGATGGGTATTGCGATACCCATACGCTCAGGCTTGACCTCGAGTTTCGAGAAATCTATACTGCTATCAGTAAGGCGCTCTCCTTCATCGGCAAACTTGGCCACAGCCTTGGTATGCGTTGGCCAACGGAGCTTTCCGGCGGACAGACCGCTCCGGATATTGATTCCCACCTTATCATAAATCAATCCCTTGCGGATAGGCTTGAGCATCTCCTGCTCCGCGACAGGAATCACACCAGTACCTTCCAATGCGGTACTGGTCTGGATATCTCGTTGGAGCATAATGGTGACTTTCTTCTCGGCTGACAGAGTTTCGCGAAGGATACGGTCAGAATCCATCATCGATGACTCCCTGAGGTTGTCGGCTGATGCCGCGTCCATACGCATCCTGAGCAGTTGATTAGCACTTACCAGAGAACGGTATTCGGCTTCTTCCTCCGGATTGCGCTCTCGGTTTTCTTTTTCACACAGTTCTGCGATCTCACCGATACGTGAGCAATTGGCCTGATACTTGTGGACAGACTCTCTCAAGTTTAAATTCTTCTTTTTCATCATAAAATATTTATATAGTTATACGAAACTAATCGATGCAACTTCCCTCATCTCATTGATCTGCTTCATTACGCGCTCATTAAGCGAAGTATCCTCCCTTCCCATAGGCTCCTCCGCAGAGACAATCATCTCTCTCAGCTGACGAGCCTCCACCGAGGTCGCGGGATAAGCAGGATCAGCAGCTAAGGTAAAATCATAGATTCCAGTCACAGCCTTTACTCTGTACAATATGTGGTTCACCCCGTTTATCACCTTGGAAGTACGTTCTACATAATCACGGTCATAGTAGCGCGTGGTAAAAGCAAAACTACATCCGGAGACATCTCCTCGCTTAACCAGTTCCACAGCCTTATCCCCATCAGCATTGCGTGGTGCGGAGAATTCAAATCGGACACCTTTTTCATCCACATCGTAAGTCAACGAGCCCGATCCTTTATTGCTTCTGGCGAGGATAAGTTGCCGGTCATGAAACATGGTGAACTTGATGTCACATCCATCCAAGAACTCTTTTGTAATCGCTTCCGGAGCTATGATTTCGCGCGCTTCACTATCATCATAACTCCACAATGGCTCCGACTCTGTATTGAAAAGAACCGCATATCCTGATATTACACGGCTGGCTCCTTCATCCGAAGATGTTTCCCTCACTTGGAGTGAAGTACACATGTGGATGGCATGTCTGATTGACATATTATTGTTTTCCTTCATCTATTGATTGGTTGTTAAGCTCCTTGATATTCCTTAGATTTGCTGATACAAGCACGGTATCGCCACCAGGTACCGGTGACATGTTTTCAAGCCTCCTCAGCTCATTGACGGTAGCGCCTCCTATTCCCAGAATCTGTGTCAGATATTTCATGCGGCCCTCCATGTCACATGCGTATATGGATCTTCGGTCAAACTGAAACTTGTTCTTACCATTTCTCCATTCTGGTATGAGTTTCCTTTGGAACTCGCTTTCAATATTCTTCAGCAATGGATTAAGAGTAGTGCTGAGGAAAGCAACATTAGCCATCTCCGCACTCTTATAATTATTGCTCGTATCATCAAAGACAAATGAAGGATGCACCCCAAAGAACCGACAGATTTCACGCACATTAAATTTGCATGTCTCAAGAAATTGCATATCAGTAGAACTTAGCGATACCGGCTGGAATTCTATGTGTTTGGGCAACGTCTGTATGGGATCTCCGTTGCTGAATCCGGCATGAGTCTTGGCAGCCAGTTTCTCTAATTGCTCATCCTGATCACTGCCCAATCCCCTTACCCCGGATGCGGAACCATGCAGGAACCCACGTACATTTCCACCGTTGGCAAATCGGTTTAGTGTCTCCTTCGCCCCTGTCTCGGCAATATTTATAGTAAGTCGTGCATGAGTGATGACACTGATCCCACGCTTGCTGTTGCTCTCCGATGGTATTCCCTTAAGATGGATGATCTCAGACTCGTCAAATTCACCATATACACCGTTATCGGCATCCGACACTGTATATATGTCATTTGTCGTATCGTGCTGTACAGTCCCTCGGGCACACAGCACAATCCTATCGATATCCATACTGGCCGGATTATATACCGGCACTATATAAGCATTCCCCTCAAGAAGTATTTCTATTACTGTCTGTCTCCAGAAATCAAATGCACTTACTCCGGGATGAGGCTGTACATTCAACAGGTAATGTAACCTTGAAGATGTATCAGGCACAAAAATATCACCCTTCCGGCGCAAATATTGCATCGGAAGGACCGCTACGCTATCTGAAAGGAGTTTGACACATCGCAACACAGTGCTGATCCTCATTGCCGGACCTCCCAGCACAAGTACATCCATCGCACCGGTGCGATATGTCTTTCCTCCATCTTCCGAGCCTTTCCTATCAGCGCCGGAAGAGACCTCTCCCCTTAAGAGAGATCGAAATATCCCTATAATCCCCATTTCACTTTTATTGAAATGTTAAGTGCCACAAATATAACCGATAAAGTTAATACCTAATAATTTTCATACAATTTTTTTACCCTACACCTCATCTTTCTATCTTATTCAACATACCTATCGTCATGAGCATGGTTATTACTCCATCTATTTTTCTGTTATGTGAGATCTTTACAGGTTTTTTATTCTCCAAAGTATCCTCCATGATCAGACTGTTGGTAAGACAATACACATTTATGGGATTATCATTTATTGTGATTTTTGGAGGGGAAGAATATGCCATCAGTTCAAATGACTCCACTGGAAGATTAAAACTGCCGAATGTCTGCGAATATGGTGAGAGGACTTCCGATGCCCCCATTGTCGAGAGAAGGTTCACCAGTTCCTGGGCTTTGTAGGAATCATATCCGATACCTATTATATTCACCCTATCTGCTCTTCCAAAAATATCAGAAGCGATCATTCTTACATCGATGCAATCCCCTGAGCATAATTTCAAGTATCCCTGCTCTGCCCATATCCGATATAATTGTTCATTAGGATGACCTTTCAATGCTCCTTCCGGGAAATAATAATCAGTATGGCTATAGAACCTTTTGGAATTACTCGAATATAATGTATAGCTTACAGCACTGAAATCATCATGCACCGATAAGTCGAAGGCCACCGCACAATATGGCCGTCCCTCTATCCTATCGATGTTAAAAGCCCCTGTAAGCTCCCGTGCTTTCTCCAGTGTGAACCAGGATTTGGTTTCATTCACGGCAAATATATTCAATAGCTTCGTGCGGAACACTAACCGATCGTCAGCCGAGAGTTTAGCCTTATCCCACTCTTTAGCATAGTAATCATGCTGGACAGTAATGCCCAAATGCGGTTGCACCTTAGCCCATGTAGCGGGATCGTCCTCGGCATCCCCTACATCAGGCATGAACAACGAGGCAAATATAGTATCGGATTGGGCTTCTCCTCTAAGCACCTTCTTTACACCATCGAGTTCATGTGCAAAAGGGCCATCAATGACTTCACTCGCAGTAGTGATTATCACCGTAAGCGGTTCTTTCCTAACACCCATGGATGACGTCAGCACATTTTTAAGATCAGCTCCGTTTTTCCCCGCGGTATTACGTGCCTGGGCATACTCATCCATGATCACTAACGAGGCGTTCAATCCGTCCTGGGTTTTAGCATTGGCCGTCAGGCAACGGATAAAGCTGTCACGCCCCCTGGCCAGAAAATGAATCTTTTCACGGTTTACTCTGAAATGCCTCTCTCCAGGGTCGAGATCCCTCATTATATTACGGATCTCATCAAAACATATCTTAGCCTGCTCGTAGCTATTGGCTCCTACAAACGCCTGGGCATTGTTGTCACCAAACAACATGTCATATACAGCTAATGAAGCTGCAGATGTGGTCTTACTGAATTTTCGTGGTACGAATATATAAGCGGTCCTGATGACGCGACGGCCATATGAATCATAGAAGCCGAATATATTGGCAAACTGGAAACATTGCACCGGTGTAAGGCGGTAACGGCGCCGGCCACTCTGTCCGTTGAACTTCAGCAACTCATAGAATTTGAAAAATTTTCTTACTTTTCCAGCCTTCCAGTCAAAACGGTCCAACAGCTTGAAGAACCGGGCCACACCAAGGATTTCATACAGGTTATGCCCAGATGGATTATTTATCACTTCTGACACATACTCTGTAATACGAGGATCTGTCTCATTCAGGGCATAGGAGTACCGAGCATGAAGATCGTTCAGACTGCTCTGAAGCCTCAGCGCAGTCTGATCCTTCAATTCTGTCAGCTGGTTCCGTTCCTCGATGGTCATTACATGAAACTTTTAATCCTCGTCCTCGGCAAATTCTTTTAGAAACGCATTAAAACCATCATCCGATTCTGTTTTACGGTCGCGGGAATCCCAATTCATGCCTAAAGCCTTAATCGCCTTCTGTACCCGGTCAATATAATCGAGAAATAATTTTTCTTTCACGCTTACCATGGCACGGCTATCCCCCTCCCGGCTTTTTTCAACCACTACCGGGTTCTCGTCCATTGTATCTTGGAACAGCCTGTCAGCCTTAATGCACAGTTGCGCCAGTATGTTCACCTGAAGACTCATTTCCGGGCTGTACTTACCTTCGGCTTTAAGAACCCGTACTATGGTATCCCGCTTGTTCTTAACCTTAGCCTTCCAATCGGTAGTCGCGCTCTTGGTAGTCGCGCTATCACTCCCGCCGCTTTTTACATCCACAGATGTGTCAGCAGTAGCTTTTGCTACTTTCTTGGCCAAACTCTTATCCCTCTTCCCTATTTTCTTCTTTTTCATATTTCAAAATATTGAATTTCATAATGATCGGTCCATGCTTATTGCCTGAAGAATGTCGATTCCGCATATCCCACATTCCACATGGCTCACCGTAAAAAACGACAAAGAATAGTCACCCCCACGGCCCCGGATTTCTCCTCGCGTGTGGAGAAAGGTGGGGGCGAGGTTTAACGGCAGGGCACCCCCACTAAAAAAATCACCCCCGGGGTCAATCGCCGAAGAATTTCTGCACAAAATTATCCAGCTTACGGCTGTTCCTCTCCTTATTGGCCATCTTTCCGCTTCGACCCATCTCAGTATGGATCTCCACATGGCACCGATGGCACACAGCCATCAGATTGAAGTAATTGAACATCAACCGCTCTTTATCGGCCATTGTCACTGATTCCTCAACCGGCCTGACATGATGCACCTCAGTAGCCACAGTGATTATACCGTCGGCTTCGAGACAACGTTCACACAGCGGATTATTTCTGAGCTTCTCCGCTCTGAGCTTTACCCATTGCGACGAATGTATCAGTTTTATATAGTCCTTATCCTTTGCCATGCCACATACTTTCAGTACTGTTCTCTTTCCTGGATAGGAGGTATCGGCATCCAATGGGTGATGGTTTCCTGGATACTCTTGTCACACATGCCGATGAATCCGCGGTCCTGACGGAAAAACAATTCCTTGGTGATATGTATGCGCCAATGTCTGGTTTTGGCACACATGTATCGTCTCCTCACTATGACAGGAGTGCCGTCCTTAGGGAGATCCTGTTCGGGTTTTCGCCACATGTGCCTTATGGCCCATTCCGCTCCGGCGCGGAACACCTCAGCGTCCTCCTCCCGGTTATACCAATCGTTGTTTTGTGCCATATATGCGTTATAGGCGTCCTCAAGCATTTTCCTCATCGCGTAAACATTAATGGTTATTATCATTTTTGCCAGGCTCTTTCGTTGCCGGCACTATACATCTGACCACCTTGACCGGTAGACACTGTTGGTAGAACACCGTATTCTTATTCCATCCCAACGGATGGGCGGCCACTTTCATGGGCGGTCGAGGTTTGCGGCGCAGGCCGAGGTTACGCGCCTTGGAGAATATTGATTTCTGGGAACAATTGAACATGCCGGCAAGCTCTTTGGTGGTCTTGTCCTGATAACATTTAGCCAGACGGTTCTCCATATCCGGAGTCCATTCGACGGGCTTGTAATTCATGCCATACTTTATCGGATCATAAGGCTTCATGATGGTATTTTTTTGAATTTATTGATGTTTTGGTTGATCAGATTGATTATCTCGTCATGACGAGACGTGAAAGTGTTGCAGACACCTCTCGACTGAATCACCTTGAAGTTCTTTATATCGAGTTCGACCGTCTCAATACGGTGCCCCTGCTTGTCTCTGGCCGACAGAATCAGGCTATCAGGTTTACCGTAATACTTCATCTGGTACACACAGTGATGCATCTCCCGTCCTTCCTCGCGCATTTCCGGTACCGATCTTATAGGGCGGATCTCCAGTGAATCCGAGGATATGCATATCCCGAAATACCGGCCTTTGCTATCCTTATAATCCTTTTCCGCCTTGGCTAATCTCTCGGCCTCATCCTTGCGCATGCGGGCCCTCTCCCATCGCTGATGCCGGCGCAATATACTGTCATGAGCCGATGAAAGGTCCTCCGGGCATATATAATGGGGATTATGGGTGTCGAGTCCGAGATCCGAGAGCATCTTCACGTAATCGAGCCATAAGGTAGCATCGTCCACTATGTAGCCATGCCGGCTTGCTATCCTTATGGAACGTGAGTTTGCCTTGATATTGTCGACATGTCCGCGTGCCATATATGACAGCAACTCTACCTGTCCCGCTTTCGCCAGCATCTCGGCAAGGGGATCGGTAAGGATGAGCCTCATAGTCTCGATGGGTGATACCCCGTGTCTACCGACCATGCGGGAAAGCTGACCGTTCCAGCCGTTGCGCTTCACCATGTCCGACACTCTGACATCGGGATAAAAGTAATTTCCGGATAAATCGAAAAGATCATCATAAGCAAAGCACCCCGTTGCCGAGCCGTTGTGATGCTTGATGTCATAAGATGATGACATATCCCAAACGACTCCGGTAAATGCCGATCTCGAGTACCGGCGCCCGGTAATGGTCTCCCTGCCCTCATCATCCAGCCAGTTCTGAAACACTTCTTTCACGCTGTAACATGTGGGACGGTTTGTATTGGTGTTGTATCTTGCCGCCAGAAATGTACGCGCCACCTGGTAGCCATGGAAAGTAGTGACTACCGTGAAGAATTTCTCCTCTTTAAGCGGTGCATTCCTCATCCATTCCTTCAGTCCCATCTCCTTTCCACATTCCGGGCACCAATACATATAATAGTCCATAGTGTCTTTGCCGATATTACTCTCTATATTGCCACAATGAAGGCACTTGATCTCACGTCGGCGACGGCGCACCAGCCCCTCCGGGATGAACCGGTCCAAAGCATATTCCCGCTGGGCCTTGCTGATAGGCGGGAGCTTACCGGCAAGGGCACAGAACATGCGCTCCCTATCGTTCCTCGGCTTCATGGCTCCTGGCAGGCATTAAGTGTTTCCTCATCGAACAATGACATCTGCACATAAGGCGGGTGCGGAGCCTCCTTCATGCTGCCCTTCCGGCCTCTCCGCCTGCGTGTCGGTTTGCCGGGTGTGGCATTGGATGCCGTCTGCACCTCATCGTCACCGGTAGCTACCACCACCCTGCATTTCGGAGCCTTATCCGGAGCCTTCACACTGTCCTCATCGTAGAAATGGACGGCGAGGGAATATACTTCCTGATGCGTCATATACGGCCTGTTGAGCCTCTTGACCTCATTACAGATGAAGGCACAGCACTGGGCTATGGTCTTCCCTGATGAATTATACTTCTCAGCAAAGCGGGAATCCTGCCCCGCCACGGAATCGAGATGATCCTTTATGGACTTCTCAAACGGATTGAGTCTTGGTTCTGACATTTCTTTTTTTCGGATTAATGGGTTATATATGATCTAAGGATGTTGTCAATTTATAGCGGGTGGCCTATTCCCCACCGTCGACACGAGGCTCACATCGGACGGAAGTCCCTTGGATGCGAGATATGCCTGCAATGCCGCCCGTGAATCCACTTTCAGGGCACGTTCCCTTTCGAGCCTCTCCAGCTCGCGTTCCTTGGCTATGCGGAGCTCTACTGCCGAGGGAGACCTGGCCATCCCCGGGGCACGTGTCCGTGATTCGTCCTGGATCTTCCTGCGTATGGTCCGGCACATGTGGGTGTGCGGTTTCTGGCGGTTATACTCGTTTGTGATCCGCCAGCTCGCGGCCACCTCGTTGGCATACCGCAGAACGGTGGACGCATCAACCCCGAATTGCCGGGCAAGCACATCGGCCTTTCCTGTCGCCCATCGGATGCTTTCATCGATCTGATCGAACGAGGCCGGCATAGTTCCGTAGCATCGAGGAGCTGAGACCTTTCCAGCCCGTTCTCCGGTGGCACCGACATTGGCCACCGGTGATTCTCCTGATTCCTTCCGGCCCACAGGCTGAGGAGCCGTCTTAGTCTTATCTTTAGTCTCTTTTATTTGAGCGCTTTCCACTGAGGTTATTACCCTTTCCTCGGTGGAGACCGCCGTTTCCTCAGGAGAAATGAGCGAATACTCCGATATGGCGCAATGGTTACGGCCGAGCGTGCCACATATCTTCTGATACCGTTCCTGTATCCCTTTGGAGGTTATCACCTCATCCGACTCGAACAGCTCTTTGGAGAACAGCCCGAGAGATAGACAACAGTTGAACACCTCCAGGATATAATCCTCATCATAACCTGTCTGCTCCGAGATTATGAATGGTAAGTCCTCATCCCATTTCATGTAGTATCCATCCTTATAGATAATACACAGCAGTACGGCATATACCGTGACGGCATCGCCACCCTGTCGCCTGATAAGTTTCCTTATGCGTATGTCCTGGAAGAGATCCACATCGAACGGGAAATAGTCGAGGCCCTTCTTTTTGTTACGTCCCATGGCTTGGTCATTTACGGTTGGTCATATCTCCCTGATGCGTATGCCATGCACATGCAACATCAGTTTCCGTTTTATCACATACTCGTCGGTGCGCACACCCTTCGTGTCCTCCACTACCGTCCGCCCCTCGCCGTCGGTATATACGAAATCGGCGATATAGCGGCACATCCTCTCCAGGAGGGTCCCCTCTCTGTCGCGCTGGGCAGGTATAAGGACAAAAGGTACCTGCTCGCGCAGTCCCGAGATGATGCCGGCGCGTTGCATCAGCCTCAGCTCACCAGCTCTGGCGTGCTCCTTTCTCGATGCATGGCCACCGGTCCTCTCGGCATGATATTTGTTCCTGCGACCGCCGTTGACGCGTCTGTGACATTCATCAGCGACAAGGGTCCGGTATTCCTCTATGCTCATGGGCCTGCTCCGCTTGGGAGGCTCATGCCTCCGTGCCGAGCCGAGGGCTTCTTTATGGGATGTTTGTGTCATTATAGGATATATAGGGAGTGTTTACTGTATTGGTGGGAAAGGCAGGATCCGCCCCTGCATCACCTCGCGACTGAAAATAAACCATGCTACCATAAACGATCATCAGCTTCTAAAACAAACGGCTCCTAAAACAATCTCCGCGAGGGCTCTTACTGGCTTGAGCTACTTTCCCTTCATAAAGGCCGTCAACGCTTCACAGCGGCCCACGGCCTCATTCTTTAACCTATTGCAAAAAAAGTACTTGTATAGTCCTATATTGTCATCAGCTGTCACTGCCCTACCTCATCTTGCGGCTGTAACAGTACTCGAGAGCCATCTCATCCACCTCCTCGGCGGTCTTTACCCTATTCTGGGTGAGCCACTCGTCTATCTCGGTGCGCTTGAAATAGCACATCTTGCCCATAGGCTTGTAGTGCGGTATGCTACGCCTCATCGTGAGCTTATAGAGATAGCTCTTAGCTACGCCCATATATCTTGCGGCCTCTTCAGCTGTGAGAAGATCCTTGGAGAGAAACATGGTCTTTTCGGCGATCATGTCGGCCATTTCCTTTATCTGTTCCTTTGTTATCATAATGCCATAGGTTCTTGATCTGTATTCATATTGTAATTCTTATTCAGTGGCCCGGGCCTGCACATAGTCCTTGCCGGAAGCACTTTCCTTATCGCCACATTTCTCAAGGAAATCGGCATATACGATAGCGGCAAACACATTGTTGACACACTCGGGACATGTGTCGCCCTGCTCTTGCAGGTACTTGTCGAGATCGGCGGTAGTAAGGGGCACGGTGAGCACCTTGTTGACGAAATAGGATATGTTCCCTTTCTTCTTCTCCCAGTTGTCGGCTATGAATTGGGCCATGCAGTTGAGCAGGTCCTCAGGGAATCCGGTCATGCTTCAGGACGTTTTGTGAGGGTGAGTATATTGTCTATGTAGTTGGTGCGTGTGGCAAAGCGGCAGTGCAGGGCCCTTGCCTGTGCATGGGCCAGCAGACGGCCCATGCGGCAGGCATCATTGTTCGGCAGATGATATTCCACGGTCTCGCCTACCCTCATCGACCGTAGCATCACTGTGGTGACACGGTCAGCCTTAATCATCGTCTCTTCCATTCTTTTATTATTCTATTATTTTATTAATACTTTTTTCAGAAAAGAAAAACTGTCGTATATTTGCGGGTGAAAACGATATGTGGGAGGTTGGCAAATATTCCGACAGCCTTTCTTGTATTGTCTCTTTTTTGAATTACTCTGCAAAGATAAGACAAAAACATCTTAAATACCAAATATATTAAGACGTTTTTGTCTAATATTAACAGTTATAAACTTAAATCGCTATGGCAATCTCAGTACAAGAGGCTATAAAGCAGATCCTTATACATTATGGCACAAATGTTAATGCCATATCTCAAGGTGATAAAGCTTTACAACGACGATTACAACGGCAAATCAATGAGGGGGCTACGATAACAGAGGACACTATAAGGCTATTTCTCGAACGCTTCCCTGATATAAGTGAAAAATGGCTACTTACCGGCAAAGGTGAGATGCTCTCTGAGGCATCAAAGCCCGAGATCAGCTACACTGACGGCGTGCCATATTATAATGAAGATTTCTTACTGGGCTTTGAGGAAATTGTACAACCCAGTAGCGAAAATCCCGACTTCCTCATCAGGATGCCGGGATATGAAAAAGCCACTTTATGGTGCAATGCTTCCGGCCACTCTATGGAGCCAGAAATAAACAACGGAGACATTATAGCACTCCAACGCATCGAAGATTTTTCGTTTCTGCCATTCGGAGATGTTTACGGTTTCATCACGACAAACGGTATGCGCACCATCAAACGCCTTGGGCGAAGCAACAAGGATGGATATTACCGTCTCATCCCAACCAATAAAGAGTATGACGAACAAGAAATACCTATCAACAAAATCGCCCTTGTCTACCGCGTCATGGGCACAATGAAATCTTTTTAATTATGAAACGGATTGGCTTATTTATTTTTGTATTCCTACTCAATATCGCTGCATATGCCCAATGGCGAATAACTCCTACCGGAGGCTTAGTCGATGCTACTTCCGGCAAAGAATATATGGTTATTCAGAAAGAAGGTTCGCAGGAGGAATTATATAAATCTATACTTAAAAATGCACATCGGATATTTATTCATCCGGATGATGTCGTTTCATTTGTTGAAAACGAGATGATTTCAATTACAGGATATGGTGAAACAACCATGAAGTATGGATTATTGAATCACCAATTAAACCCTAAAATTTGTGTGAAAATAGAGTTTAAGCAAGGTAAGATGAGAGTTCAAGCAGCTTGGGTTGATGTGTTATGGGCTAACACAAGTAAAGTAGCCCCCTACACGTTCCTATCAAAAGGAGGACTTAAGTGCTTTAACAAAACAGGCGAAGTATCGAATAAGGGACGATTCGACACATACAATGATGTTAGTAATGCTTTTATCAATAATATACTATTCCCAAAATCCGAGAATGAAGATTGGTAGCCACCACATATAAGCATTAAACCGCATATCGTTATACATTTTAATTATTAAAAAATACAGCCAAATGAAGAAAGTATTAACCATTTTAGTGGCAACATTGTTATCATGTTCGTTCGCTTTTGGTCAGACCCAACCACTCAAACGCATAAAAGTAATAATCAGGGGGTATGTAGTGTTGGACACACTTGTCAATCCGATTGAGGATCTTACAATACTGGATCTTTCTTCCCAACCTGTATCAAATCCACAAACGGGGGCAACAACGGATCTCCCGATTCTTCCCACGGAACATAATTATAATAATTCACCCAAAGCTACAACATCTTCCAATAAGACTAACCGCTCCCAAATATCATCAAGCAACTACACATCAACGCAATGTGCCGCAACCACAAAGAAAGGACGCAGATGCTCCAGAAATGCGAAAGCCGGATCTCGATACTGTTGGCAGCATCAATAATCCAAACAATCACATTGTTTTTGGTAATATTAAGGCTCTAAATTTCGCAACTCACCATTATAAAATCATTATAAACATGGAAATAAAATATATCGTAAAATCAGATAAAACTCCCAATATGTATCTTGTCGCAGATACGGAGTTGGGAAATCGCACAGTGCCATACGCTTTTAAGCCGTGTGTGCAGGTCATTTATGAAGTTGCAATCTTTAACAGTAAGGAAGAAGCCTTAGCCGCCTGTGAGGAAGCGGATAAGTACGGCAACATTGCAAGATATATTCCGATAATATTAGAAACTATTGTTTAATTTATTATAGGTCCAGTTCGGGCAAACGGTCTACCGCATCATGGGCACAATGAAGTCATTTTAACTATGAAAAAGATAAGTATAATCATTACGTTAATGTTCTCCTTCATCTCCTTGATGGCAGAAGGAGTTTATACCTACGGGAAAGCGATTGACTTCCAATCCGGCTTTGTTGGTAGCTTGTGGCATCCTTATATGAGGTTGTCTCAGTACGATGATAACGACGGAGGAGTTGGAGTCTTGAATATGCTAATCTTATATACAAAGACCTCCGATGATTACCAGAATTATCCCCCGGAGAGTCGATTGCTTCTAAAACTCAGCAATGACTCCATCTTAGAGTTGAAGAGCTTCGGCGAAGTCAAGAAATATTACGAGTGCATCTCCATAGGCACAAAATTACAAGATGTCTACCACACAGGAAGAGACTACACTTTGCCAGATAAAGAACTCGATTTGCTGCTCACTTACCCAATAACAAAAGTTCGGATCGAGTTAACCAACGGAAACCGGTTGGATTACGAGATAAGCGAGAAGCATGGTAAAAAAGTTCTTAAGCAACTAAAGGAGTCATACAAAAACGTGCTCGCCACCCAAAAAAAGAGATTAAAAAATGTAAACAGCGATTTAAAAGATGATTTTTAAATCAATGATTATTTCATCCCTCCCATCGTCTACCGAGCGATGGGAGGGATGAAATCGTTCTGTACTCCTTATATCAGATACGGTCGTCAATAAAGGCAAAGGTGAAGAGCTTATAAACTGGACCGCGAACAAAAACAGACTGCTGGAACGTATTACGGCATGAAACACCCGCATATTCCCACCGGGCATAACGTTAAAAAACACTAATAAGAATCCTGCCAAATACTGCGTGGCAAAGCAAATTATTTCCCCGGAGGAAATCGGCATTTCCTCCGGGGAAATAATTTTATGTAAAAAAACGCCAGGATCTATCCCGCTCCGAAGCCGAGCCTATGCCGGGGACATCGAGATCTCCGGATTGATTTCCTCCCGGGAAATACTTATTTCCTCCCGGGAAATACTTATTTCCTCCGAGGAAAAACGATTTCCTCCGGAGAAATCCCGATTTCCCGGGAGGAAATACGCATAAACTCCGGGGAAAGTACCACAAATAAAATAGAAAGTAAATATAACTAAATAATATCCAACAGCAGATAGGAGGAACCGGCGATGAATCGCCGGCGACTGCTGTTGCTGTTGGAGATTATTTCAAGAAGATTTTCGGCTCCGCCATACAACGGCTCGGTTGTTAAAATTCATTAAACAATCAATCAGGCATTTTGCCGGACAAACTTTGCCGACTATCTTTGCAACAGATGACCGGCACAACAGGAACTGCACATCACAAACACGCCATGCGAATATATTTATGGACATAATAGTCTTAGGTGGATTAGTATCCGCCATATCCATCATTTTTATAGTGAGATACGTAATCTCCAACAAAAACGATGACAACAGCACCATAGTACTGCCGAAATACTGCATGATAGAATACGACCATCCGTCAGCCCTCATAAAATGCCTGGATAAGATGGTCTCTTTGAATTGCACGGATATAAATCTCGACCTATGCAACGTTGAGGAATTCCCCTATGAAACGCATCTCGTCATCTGCGCACAGGCAGAAAAGGCCAAGGACCAGGGACGAAGGATATTCATGTTCACTTCCGGGTCGCTGTCATTAAATGTGGCACAGACCCTCATGCTGAAGAAAAATGGCATCAGGACACATCATCAACACGTCATAGGCAAGGAATCGACATTTATACAGCACTCCCAGATCACACCGGAATTGGTAAGCAACGTAGAGAAGGAACTTAAGAGAATCGGCATCAGGGACTACTACGATCTCAACACCCTGGTGACCGAAATCATCGGTAATGCCATCGAGCACGGCATCAGGGACCAGAACATCAACTGGTGGATGCACCATTATGTGGAAAGAGGCACATTGAAAATGGTGTTCGTGGACATGGGGACAGGAATTGCCACATCCTACCGGAAAGCCGGAATAGGGAAACTGACAAGCGATGGCAAACTATTGAAACGAGCTCTGAACGGAGACATCGGTTCCTCCACGAAGAAGCCTAACCGAGGGAAGGGCCTGCCACAAATGGACCTTATGGTGAGAAATAATTTCATTTCTAATTTCATATTAATAACAAATAAAGTAACTTTGCGTTATAATAAGGGGGAGTATGTCTCGATCAGGCACTCTAACTTTGTAGGGACATACTACTCCTGGACTATAACTAAAGAAAATTTCTTAAAATGGCAGACGTGGTCAACATCGCAAAAGACTATAGCAGAATCTTAGGAGGACGTTGGATCCGACTTGGAGATTTCTCCGGTGAAGACTTCTACAATAGGATCCTTGAGCCCCGTTTCATCAAAGCTCGGGATGAGGGTGGCAAACTCTGCATCGAGCTTGACGGCACCACCGGTTATCCGAGCTCATTTCTGGATCAATCCTTTGGAGAACTCGCAAGAAATTACGGGAAAGACATAGTGAAGGAAACTATTGAATTTAAGGCCCAGGTGTTCGCATGGGTCGCAGACTACATCTCACGCGAGATATGGGACAAGACAGAATAAGGCAGGTCATCGGACATTCAATGTTCTGGATTGTCCTTTCCGGGATACTAATGTTCACGATAGGCTATATCACCTCATCAGTGTTTCCGCCCGGAATGGAATATAAGAACGAGATCTCGCTGGCTGACATAATCAATATAGCAGCAACCGCTATCGTAACCCTGTCAGCCGCATGGTACATTACCAAAAAGCTCAACGAGGCACGTTATGCCAAAGAGCTCGCGATCGATGATCTTAAGGAAATCGAGGACAATATCGCATCGATAGTCAGAACGGCCCAGACTCCTATCGAAGCTGGAACGCATCCCGACATATTACCATCAATCCACCAGCTGCACGGACTGCTCAAACGTCTGGAGCGCACATGCCAAATCAACGGCAAGAGCGTACCTGTCGAAAACATCATGAACCGGTTCTACTGCTTCTATGGGTGCGCCACCAATTTCGGAGACGAATCCTTTAACAGTTCGTTGATAATAACCACCGGTGATGATCTGATAGTGGCAGTCAGAGAGACAATGCTCCGGATCAACAAGCTATAAGAAGGTCACGTTCACAGATCCAACTCAGGGAGGCTGTCTATGGCCGCCTGTTTCAGACTATCCACTGCACGTGTGTACTTCTCTGTATGCCTGAGGTCGCTATGACCCAACAGGCTGGCCACGGTCTTTATATTCGCCCCATTGCTGAGGATATTAGTGGCGAACGAGTGGCGCGCGCAATGCCAGGTTATGTGCTTGTCTATACCAGCCTTGGCCACCCATTTGCGCAATGCCTTAAGGCACATGGTATGCGACGGCAACGGGAATATCCGTTCATCTCGGTTTCCGGATCCGACCAGCCTCATTAGTCCGTCATTAAGAGGTATCACCACACCGCTCGCACTGCTATGTCCCTTGGTCTTGCTCTGCTCGAACCTCAACAGCCGATTGGCATAATCGACATTAGCATACGTAAGATCCTTCACATCGCACCACCTCAACCCGCAGTACAGACAAAAGATGAACGCCCGGCGTATATCGGGGTTCTCCCGGCTATAATGAGTGGCGACGAGCCTTGTGACCTCATCGGTGCTCAACACATCTTTAGTGAGCTTGTTCTTATCAATCTTTATCGAAACTCCGGCACACGGATTCTTCCGTATCACATCCTTATCGACAGCCGCCTTTATCACTTTCTTAAACCGCGCATACAACGTGTGAGGAGTTTCTCCGTTGAAATTGGCTTGCAGATATTCCGTGAATCCCGTCATCATATCCTTTGTCAACTGCTCAGGCTTTATATGATCTACGAACCGATCATACCCAGGCGTGATCTTGAGAAAATCCACGAAACATTCATGAGCCCTCCGGATCTTGCCTTTGTCCGTTTTTGTATATGAGTCGCAGTAGGAACGGTACCAGTTATGGAAATTCACAATCCTATCCTTTTTTAGACGGTATCCCTCAACGCTCTCGAGCAGATCCTGGCCACGCTCGAACCTTATGCGCTTGGCAAGATCAAGCGTCTCCTTATTCTGTTTACGCTCCAATGGCGAGCGGGGTGCCTGCCACAGATACAACCCCAAACGCTCTGCACGCCTGATGCTCTTCTTATATGTGGTTCCGTTCCTGCTTTCCACGACTTCATAACCCAGGTAAAACTCCAGATACAGGCTGTCACGTCCATCACTCAGCGACTGTCCCATCAGTTTGGGATTGTCGCCCGCATTACCCTCTATCAGATATGTGTTGTTGCCACGATACTCCTTTTTTGCCACTGTATGTATATTTTTTCGTTTTAAATTCTCTTGGTTTCTCTTTGGTTACAAAGGTAATAAAAATAAAATTCCAATAAGCAACCAATAAGCAACTTTCGCAAAAACATAAGAAAATAAGAGTAAATAAAGCGATCTACCGGCAACAACAGAATTTAATAATCTCCTAATTTTAAGCACTTTAATTACTTTTAGTTTCCCTTACTATCCCCATAAAATTACGGTATCAGTCCCACTCGCGGCTCAATCAACATCCTGCAACAATTTATGTTGCAGGATGTTGATTTTTATGTGCCGCAAGAGATTTTCGATGGATGGGGGATTAGTATAGAGGGGAAAGTATAGAGTATAGGGATTAGATTTTTAGATCAGGGGGATTTTAGAGGGGTATATTGATGGGATGTAGGAGGTTAGCGAGGGTGTATGCGGGGATTTATAGGACGTCTTCGACGCCCGATTTGGTATGTGTTTCGTTTTCCCCATGCCTCGCCCGACGGCGCAAATCTTGCCCTGACGGGCGATTTGCTTGTCAGGCTCGTGGTGGGGCTATTTGAGGCCATGTTTTTTGTTTAATTAATGAAATGTATTATCTTTGCAAAAAACATAGAGTATATGTATTGGGACATTTTAATATGGGTGATAAAAAACTGCGGGCTTATACTAATTGGCTTATTTATAGTTGGATTGCTCGTTTTTGCATTTTTTTTGGATACAGAATGGTTTTTAGGCCTACCCAATCCCAATAAACGGAAGTCTAAACTCAATAATCGGCTTTAAGATGCGGACATGGCATTTTTTCGCAATCTGTTCAAACCGTGTCCGTCTCTCCTCGAGTGTGAGTTTCGTGGAATGTGGCTTGTGAGATTTGTCATCCCATGGTAGCAGTATGAGCTGACGCGGAAAGATCCTCTTTTTATATGAGATTGTATCGAGTGTGCGTGTGCACTCCCATGAGTCATGGTACTTCTGATCTGCAGAAGTCATCGAACGACATGCCGATACACCCGATGGCTACCCCTAAGAGTTCGTGGATTCCTGTGTTTTCACCCTCATTGTCGGTCTTTCCTTCCTGTCTCTCACTCGACATACCATCGGCAAAATCAATCAAAGACAAGTCAAACGTACAAAAAGGGTATATTGGGGTGGATAATAGGAGGTTAGTGAGGGTGGACGCAGGGGAATTATAGGACGTCTTCGACGCCCGGTTGGGTATGTGTTTCGTTTTCCCCACGCCTCGCCCGACGGCGCAAATCTGCCCTATCGGGCGATTTGCTCGGCAGGCTCGTGGTGGGGCTATAACTACATCGCCCCTTCGGGGCTTAGTGGTTGCGCCTGCGGGAGATTTGGGTGGCCGATTCGTGGTGGCTTCGATTTCATCGCCTCTTCGAGGCTTAGTGGGTGAGGCCTGCGGGAGGGGGCCTGCGGGAGGGTGGCTGAGCGAGGAGGGGTTTTAAGGGGTACGGGAGGGTGGGGTTTAAGGGGTGCGGGGTTATGGAGGGGCGGATGGAGATTATTTGCGATGGGAGTAAATTTCCTCGTAGTATTTATGGGAGTACATTTCTTCGTAGTATTTTTCGTAGTCGCCTGAGGTGATGTTGTCCATCCAAGGCTGGTTGTCGAGATACCATCTTACAGTTTTTTCGATTCCTTCCTCAAATTGCAGAGAGGGTTCCCAGCCTAATTCACGTTGTAGTTTGCGCGAGTCGATGGCGTAGCGCAGGTCGTGTCCGGCCCGGTCGGTGACAAAGGTTATGAGGTCGAGGGATGTGCCAGGGGGATTTCCGAGCACACGGTCGACTGTGCTGATAATTGTCTTGATGAGATCGATGTTTTTCCACTCATTGAACCCTCCAATATTATAGGTGTCGCCTGGCTTGCCTTTATGGAATATCGTGTCAATGGCCCGGGCATGATCCTCGACATACAGCCAGTCGCGCACGTTCTCTCCTTTCCCATATACAGGCAGGGGGCGGCGGTGACGTATGTTATTTATGAAAAGAGGTATGAGCTTTTCGGGGAACTGGTAGGGGCCGTAATTATTGGAGCAGTTGGTGACAAGTGTCGGCATCCCGTAGGTGTCGTGGAATGCTCTCACAAAATGATCGGACGAAGCCTTGGATGCGCTGTAGGGGGAATGTGGGTTGTAATTGCTCTCCTCGGTGAACAGTTCCTCTCCGTAAGCAAGCATGTGGCCACGAGATGATGCCATGGTGGAGAACTTGGATTCGATGCCTGAAGGAGCGGTGAGCTCGAGCGCGCCATACACCTCATCGGTAGATATGTGATAGAACAATTTTCCCTGATATTTCTCGGGAAGAGATTCCCAATATTCCTTAGCGGCCTGGAGGAGAGCCAAAGTGCCCATGACGTTGGTGCGCGCGAACGTAAACGGGTCCTTGATGGAGCGGTCGACGTGGCTTTCAGCGGCAAGATGTATTATACCGTCAATGCTATACTCCCTGACAACGCGACGCATCTGCTCAAAGTCGGCGATGTCGCCTCTGACAAACGTATAATTCCCGGCCGTCTCCACGTCCTTGAGATTGGCAAGATTGCCGGCATAGGTGAGTTTGTCAAGATTGACTATCCTGTAGTCGGGATACTTGTTGACGAACAGTCTCACCACATGACTGCCAATAAAACCGGCTCCGCCGGTAATGAGTACGTTACGCTTCATCACTCTTAAGGTTATTGATACATTTACGCAATGAATCCATCCAATATGGAATCGGGAGATGGAAGCTCTTCTTAAATTTAGTCTTGTCAAGGACAGAGAAATAGGGGCGCTCAACCGCCGATGGGAACTCGGAGGAATGACACGGACGGATGTCACAATCATTATTCCCGGCAATTTCCGAAATCACCTTGGCAAAATCATACCATGAGCATACTCCCTCGTTGGAATAGTTGTATATACCGTAGTTGCCATCACATTTGCCATTGTCGATGATGTCGACTATGGCATCGGCGAGGTCCTGAGCATAGGTGGGGGATCCTATCTGATCGAACACCACATTGAGCTCGCGACGGGTGGCGGTAAGATCCATCATGGTCTTGACAAAATTCTTTCCAAACTCGGAATAGAGCCATGCCGTGCGGATGATTACGTGACGGCACCCGCTCCTAAGGATGGCTTCCTCGCCATGGAGCTTGGTGCGACCGTAGGCTCCGGTGGGATTGACAGGGGTATCCTCATCGCGCGGAGTGTTGCCACAATCGCCACCAAACACATAATCGGTAGAAATATGAATGAGGGGGATACCATTATCTCTCGCCGCCTCAGCGAGATAGCCTACAGCAGTGGCATTGATGGCCTCGGCTATATCCTCCTGCCGCTCGGCGCGCTCGACATCGGTGAAGGCCGCACAATTGACTATATATTGGAAATCATTAACCTTGACACCGAGGCGCACAGCTTCAGGGTCGGTAATGTCAATGTCGTCGACATCAGTGAATATGTATTCGTTAACGGACTTGGAAGCCGCCTTTTCCAGACAGCTTCCAAGTTGACCGTTACCTCCGGTAACGAGGATTCTCATAAAGAGGGGGGATTATAAAACTTTCTTATACAGGGCGATGATTTCTTCGATAGTCACATCGCGGGGATTGCCGGGAGTGCAGACATCAGAGATGGCCTGTTCGGACAGGGCCTGAATGTCAGATTCCTTTATACCGATCTCGGAGAGATGCTGGGGGATACCTACCTTGATAGAGAGAGCCTTCACAGCATCGCAAGCTGCCTGGGCAGCCTCCTCGCGGGTCATGCCAGCGATATCCACGCCCATAGCCTCGGCGATGGCAGGATACTTGTCGAGACATGCGGGCATGTTCCACTCCATGATGGTGGGGAGGAGCAGTGCGTTGGCTACGCCGTGGGGCACATCGAAGAGCGATCCGAGAGGATGGGCCATGCCATGTACCAGGCCGAGACCTACATTGGAGAAAGCCATGCCAGCAACATACTGGGCTACGGCCATAGCGTCACGAGCCTCGGCATTGGACGGCTCGGCAACAGCGGTGGGCAGGTTGCGGCTGATCATGCGGATAGCCTCGATCTCAAACATATCGCTCAGCGCCCATGCGCCCTTGGTGATGTAGCCCTCGATAGCGTGGGTGAGAGCGTCCATACCGGTTGCGGCTGTGAGCGACGCGGGGAGCGAATACATGAGCTCGGCATCCACAATAGCCACGGCGGGGATATCGTTAGGATCCACGCACACCATCTTCTTGTGATTCTCCTCGTCGATGATCACATAGTTGATAGTTGTCTCGGCAGCTGTGCCGGCAGTGGTGGGGAGAGCCACGATGGGCACACTCTTGTGAGTGGTGGGGGCACAGCCCTCGAGAGATACGATATCGGAGAAATCGGGATTGTTTATCACGATACCAACAGCCTTGGCAGTGTCGATCGACGATCCGCCACCAACAGCAATGATAAAGTCGGCACCCGACTTCTTGTAGGCCTCGATGCCGTCCTTCACGTTGGTAACGGTAGGATTGGGCTTAACGTCGCTGAATATCTCGTAGGGGATGGATGCTCCATCGAGAACATCGGTCACCATCTTAGCCACACCGAACTTAACGAGTCCGGCATCGGTCACGATAAGCGCTTTGCTTTTGCCAAGACGCTTTACAACTTCGGGGAGTTCCTTTCGGGCACCGGGGCCGAAATATGAAACTTCATTGAGAATAAATCTGTGAATCATTTTTCAGTTATTTATAGAGATTATCATTAAGGTAAAACGGGGAGTCGAAGTCGGCAAACATGGGATGGCGAGTGTCCTTTTCCGACAATATCGCATCCTTAGGATCTATGCGCCAATCTATGCCGAGGCTTGTGTCGAGGATGGAGATGCCACCCTCGGCCTGCGGAGCATAGAAATTGTCACATTTATAGAGGAATGTGGCCTTGTCGCTGAGCACTGCGAAACCGTGGGCAAATCCGCGGGGGATAAACAGTTGGCGATGATTTTCGGCCGAGAGCTCCACGGCCACATGACGGCCATAGGTGGGGGAGCCACGGCGTATATCCACAGCCACGTCGAGGACAGCACCGCTTACACAACGCACGAGTTTGGACTGGGCGAACGGCGGTTTCTGGAAATGCAATCCACGCATCACTCCGCGTACCGAGCATGACTCATTGTCCTGCACGAAATCAACAGGGCGGACGTTGGCGTCAAACTCGCGCTTGGAATAGCTCTCGAAAAAGTATCCCCGCGCATCGTCAAACACACGTGGTTCGATTATCACCACGCCTTCTATTTCGGTTTCGATTACTCTCATCAGTTATGATCCTTCAGTTGGTCCCTCTTCAACTCATCGACCACCTTCATGAGATAGCGGCCGTAATTATTCTTAAGCATCGGACGAGCAAGTTCACGCATCTTCTCTTCCGAAATCCATCCCTTGCGGTAGGCAATGCCTTCGAGACATGCGATCTTAAGGCCCTGGCGCTTCTCCAGCACCTCGACATATATCGAAGCCTCGGCAAGCGAATCGTGAGTACCGGTGTCGAGCCAAGCGAAACCTCGCGGGAGAGTGCGCACCTTCAGTTGGCCATCATCAAGAAATGCCTGATTCACGGCCGTGATTTCAAGCTCGCCACGAGCCGATGGTTTTATTTCCGAAGCAATGTCCACAACCTTATTGGGGTAGAAATACAGCCCGACGACGGCGTAGTTGCTCTTGGGATGCTCGGGCTTCTCCTCGATGGATATGCAATTGCCTTCGCGGTCAAACTCGGCCACGCCATATCGTTCCGGGCAATCCACCCAATAGCCAAACACCGAAGCCTGCCCGTCGTTCTCAACGGTATCGACAGCCTCTTTAAGCAGGCCCGAGAATCCGGCGCCGTGAAATATATTGTCGCCCAGCACGAGGCATACCGAATCGTCACCTATAAACTCGCGCCCTATGAGGAACGCCTGAGCCAGACCGTCGGGAGAGGGCTGTTCGGCATAGGAGAATCTCACGCCGAAATCACTGCCGTCGCCAAGCAGACGCTCGAACATAGGCAAGTCAAACGGAGTGGAAATGATGAGTATATCCCTGATCCCGGCAAGCATGAGGGTCGAGATAGGATAATATATCATGGGCTTGTCAAAGATGGGAAGCAATTGCTTGCTCACACCCTTGGTGATCGGATACAAACGCGTGCCGGAACCTCCGGCGAGAACTATCCCTTTCATAGATTCTTGTTTCTGGGACTATGGTGAAGGTTAATGTTTCACTGCGAAGTTACGGAAAAGTTTTCATTCGGCAATAACGGCCATACTGAAATAAGCAATTTTGGAGGGCTGGAAGAGTATTCAGGACGTGTGGCAAGGCTCAGGATTAAGTTTTTTGAAACTTAGAGTCGATAATAATTAGGATTTTCATTAATTTTGTAACATGATTTTTCCTGATAAGATTGAAGAAAAAATTGGATTTGACGGAGTGAGAGCGCAGATAGCGAAGCGCTGTCACTGTCAAGGCGCACTCGACCGTTGCGCCGACATGTCGATGATGACTGATTTCGGAGCTATAAAAGCAGCTCTCGAAGCCACGGCCGAGATGTCGTCGGCCCTACATTCCGATGAAGCCATACCCCTCGGCGGACTCCATGACATAGACTCCTCGCTGTCACTAATACGCATACCGGGCACATTCCTTGAAATAAAGGAGCTGGTGAAAGTAAGAAGGATGCTGCAATGCTTCAATGAGGTCTCGGCATTTTTCTCACGCCACCAAACGGAAGGTGGACACACCCCCTACCCCCGCCTTTCATATATAAGTGAAGGGCTCAAGGATATTCCCACCGCTATCGCATCATCCATCGACCGAGTAGTCGATGAATCCACCTCGACTATAAAGGACAATGCTTCGCCCGCCCTCGCCGAGATCAGGTCGAAGCTACGTAGCATGTCGGGGCGCGTCAACTCAATATTGCGCCGTGTGCTCGCCAATGCCATTTCCCAGGGATTGCTCGACCCTGACACAGTGCCGTCGATGCGTGAGGGACGATTGGTGATACCGGTCTCACCCATGCACAAACGGCAGATACAGGGCATAGTGCACGATGAATCGGCCTCGGGCAAGACGGTGTTCATAGAGCCGGCCGAAGTCGTGGAGGCTAACAATCTCACACGAGAGCTGCAGATGGAGGAGCATCGCGAGATAATACGCATACTCACCTCAATAGCCGATTCGCTACGTCCGTCGATACCATCGATACTCATAGCCGCGGGCATCATATATCACCTCGACTTCATACAGGCCAAGGCCATGTATGCCGATGCGGTGGGCGGAATCATGCCTCATCTCCATGACAGGGCCGAACTGGAATGGTATCACGCATGCCATCCCGGGCTGAAAATGTCACTTGAACGTCACGGGCGCGAGATAGTGCCAATCGATGTCACGCTCACTCCCGAACGGCGCATCCTCGTGATATCTGGCCCGAATGCCGGAGGTAAATCGGTGTGTCTTAAGACAGTGGGCACGCTTCAGTACATGACACAATGCGGAATACTGCCTCCGGTATATGAAAACTCCCATTTCGGAATATTCAAGGATATTTTCGTAGACATAGGCGATGACCAGTCGCTGGAGGATGATCTGTCGACCTACAGCTCTCACCTGCGCAACATGAAATTCATGCTCCAGAGAGGACGGAAAGGCACATTGTTCCTTATCGACGAGATGGGATCGGGCACCGAGCCACAGATAGGCGGAGCGTTGGCCCAGGCCATACTCGCACAGATGAATCAGGAAGGGATGTGGGGCATAGTCACAACCCACTATCAGAATCTGAAGCAGATGGCCGACGATACGCCCGGACTTATCAACGGCTCCATGCTATATGACCGCCAGATGATGCAACCGCTGTTCAGGCTTTCGATAGGCAATCCGGGCAGTTCATTCGCTGTAGAGATAGCGCGCAAAATAGGTCTCCCCAAAGAGATTATCGACTCGGCCGAGCAGATAGTGGGAAGCGATTACATAAACCTCGACAAATACCTGCTCGACATCACCCGCGACAAGAGATATTGGGAGAACAAGCGAGCCGACATAAGAAGGAAAGAGAAGATACTCGACGACAAGCTGGAAAAATACACCGATGATGCCGAGAATCTGAGACTGCGCCGTCGCGAGATCATCGATGAAGCCCGGGCCGAAGCCAAACGTATCCTCGACGCATCCAATGCCGCCATCGAGCGCACTATAGCCGAGATCAAGAAGGCCAATGCCGAACGTGAGCTAACCCTCGAGGCCCGCCGAAAGCTCAAGGAGGAGCGACTGGCTCTCGAGAACGGGGAGCATGGAAAGGAGAATGCCACGCTTGCCCGCGCGCCTAAGAAAAAGAAAGGTAAAAAGACAGCCGTCACCACAAGCGTGCCCCCACAGCAAAGGCCTGTGGAGCAAGGATGCAATGTGAAGTTGGACGGCCAGGGCACTGTGGGAACCGTACTCGAAGTGAACGGCAAGAACGCTATCGTGGCTTTCGGCAATCTCAAGACCAATGTGAAGATCGACCGATTGACTGTAACTGACGCCAAGCCCAAGGAGCCAAAACAGAGTGGCATAAGCATGGCGACAATCGATGCAGGACACCAGCGGCAACTCCAATTCAAGCATGAAATAGATGTGCGTGGATTCAGGGCCGATGAGGCCATACAGGCCGTCACCTATTTCATTGATGATGCCATACGCTTCAATGCATCGCGTGTGCGCATACTTCACGGCACCGGCACCGGTGTGCTGAGGCAGGTGCTGAGGGATTATCTGTCCACGGTGCCGGGCGTCATGTCGGCCCGCGATGAGGATGTCCGCTTCGGTGGCGCAGGCATCACTGTGGTAGAGCTTCAATAGCACGGCAACAATGTTGCAAGACCCGAAAATGTTTCGTACATTTGCCAATACATTTAACTCAACAATTATAATCAACTCATTCATATCCAACCATGGCTACAAAACCATTCAAATATCAGGAGATGTTCCCTCTGGGACCTGATACCACCGAGTATTATAAACTCACCTCCGACTATGTAAAGGTTGAGAACTGGGGCGGTCACGAGTTTCTCGTAGTAGATCCCCAGGCGCTCACAGTACTTGCCCGCGCATGTACTCACGACAACGCATTCATGCTCCGTCGCGAGCACAATGAAATGGTCGCCAAGATCCTGAGCGATCCCGAAGCATCGGAAAATGATAAGTTTGTAGCTCTCACAATGCTCCGCAACGCCGAGGTTGCCGCCAAGGGCCAGCTACCTTTCTGCCAGGACACCGGCACAGCTATCTGCCACGGCGAAAAGGGCCAGTGCGTGTACACCGGATGCAACGATGAGGAGCGCATCTCGGAAGGCGTATATCTCACCTATACCACCGACAACCTGCGCTACTCACAGAATGCACCCCTCACCATGTATGATGAGGTAAATACCGGTTGCAATCTGCCCGCCCAGATTGACATTCATGCTTCCGAGGGCGATGAGTACAAGTTCCTCTTCGTGGCCAAGGGTGGCGGTTCGGCCAACAAGACCTATCTCTATCAGGAGACCAAGGCCATCCTCAACCCCAAGACCCTCGTTCCGTTCCTCGTGGAAAAAATGAAGAGCCTCGGCACGGCCGCATGCCCCCCCTACCACATCGCAATCGTTGTGGGTGGCACCTCAGCTGAAAAGAATCTCGAGGTTGTAAAGAAGGCCTCTGTAAAATACCTCGACAATCTGCCTGACCACGGCAATGAGCTCGGACACGCATTCCGCGACCGCGAACTTGAAAAGCAGCTCAAACTCGAGACCGAGAAACTGGGCCTGGGCGCACAGTTCGGTGGCAAATACTTCGCCCACGACATCCGTGTGATCCGTATGCCCCGCCACGGTGCATCGTGCCCCGTAGGCATCGGCGTATCATGCTCGGCCGACCGCAACATCAAGGCCAAGATCAACCGTGAGGGCCTGTGGATCGAGAAACTCGACAGCAATCCCGGCGAACTCATCCCCGAGGAATACCGCAAGCAGGGCGAGGGAGCAGTCGTGAAGATCGACCTCAACCGTCCTATGGAGGAGATCCTCCAGGAGCTGACCAAGTATCCCGTATCGACCCGTCTGTCGCTCAACGGCACCATCATCGTGGGCCGCGACATCGCACATGCCAAGATCAAGGAGCGCCTGGACAAGGGAGAACCAATGCCCCAGTATCTCAAGGATCATCCCATCTATTACGCCGGCCCTGCCAAGACTCCGGAAGGAATGCCTTCAGGCTCATTCGGTCCCACCACTGCCGGACGTATGGACTCGTATGTTGATCAGTTCCAGGCCGCAGGTGGCTCGATGGTGATGATCGCCAAGGGCAACCGCAGCAAGCAGGTGACCGACGCTTGCCACAAGCACGGCGGATTCTATCTGGGATCGATCGGCGGACCCGCCGCTATCCTTGCCCAGAACAGCATCAAGAAGGTTGAACTTCTCGAGTATCCCGAGCTGGGCATGGAGGCTATCTGGAAGATTGAGGTTGAGGATTTCCCCGCGTTCATCCTCGTTGATGACAAGGGCAACGATTTCTTCACCGAGATCTCGGAGAAATGCAAAGCTTGCGCCCTGGGAAAGTAACAGGAGCACCGCATAGACAATAATGTCTCGAAACATCTACGACATACGCCGGTATGGCATCATCATATTCATGGTGATGTCTATGGCGGTCGTAGGTGTTTTCCTGTATTATTCCGACTCGCTCGTGAGGGATCTTGCCCAGCAGGAACGCGCCCGCATGGAGATATGGGCCAACGCGACACGCGAGATTGTGAAATCGGCCGGAAATGAATCGGACCAGGCCGACAGCTCCACCATGGATTTCCTTATGAGCATAATCGAGGATAACCGCAATATCCCCGTACTGCTCACCGATGGAGACGGCAACATCATGATGCACCGCAATTTCAGTCTGCCCGAGCCACCCGACCCCACTGCCCCACTCTTTATCAGCGAACGCAACGAAAAGTTTCTCCGCGCCAAGCTCGACAAAATGGTCCTGACGCCCAATGTCATAGAAATTGATATGGGAGATGGGGAGAGACAATACCTGTATTACGAGGACTCGAGTCTGCTTAAAGCCCTGAACTATTATCCCTACATCCAGATAATAGTTCTGATCGTATTCATAGCCATAGTCTACTTCGCGGTTTCATCCACCAAGCGTGCCGAACAGAACAAGATATGGGTGGGACTATCCAAAGAGACTGCCCACCAGCTCGGCACTCCCATCTCATCGCTGATGGCCTGGATCGAGCTACTCGACGCCCAGGGGACCGATAAGGAGATCATCAACGAAATGGACAAGGATCTGAAACGGTTGTCGACCATAGCATCCCGATTCTCAAAAATAGGCTCGCGCCCCACGATGGAAGCCGGAGACCTGAACACAGCGATGGCCAATGCGGCCGGATACATGTCGACACGCATATCCCGACGCATCAAGCTCACAACAGTGCCATCACCGGATCCTCTCCCCGTAAGACTTTCGACACCGCTCATCGAATGGGTAATGGAAAATCTCATAAAGAACGCCGTCGACGCGACATCCGGCTCAGGCACAATCACTATCACAGCTTTTCCCGACAAGGATTCGGCTGTGATCGAGGTCTCCGACACGGGCAAAGGGATATCTAAAAAAATGCAACGCCACATATTCAACCCGGGCTTCACCACAAAGGAGCGCGGTTGGGGACTGGGGCTCACTTTGTCAAGGCGCATCATAGAGGAATATCACGACGGCCATATATTCATAAAACGATCCGAATTAGGGGTCGGCACAACTTTTACCATCGAAGTCCCGTTGATAAAAAAGGACGCTTAGACTCGCTCTGAATCCGTCCGGCAACTGAGAATCAAACAACATACACACATGACTATAAGCCAATATACCCATAAAGCGATAGGACAACTCGCTCCGCTATACGATGAGAGCGAAGCCCGATGGATAGTGCGTACCATGGTGGAGAGCATCACCGGAATGTCACGCACCGACATGCTGTTGCACGGAGACCGGGAGATGGAGCCCGAGACCGTGGCTCGTTATGACGGCATAATAGCACGGCTCCTGAAGCATGAACCGATACAGTATATCCTTGGAGAAACTTATTGGCACGGAATGACACTGAAAGTAAGTCCTGCCGTTCTCATTCCACGGGAGGAGACCTCGGAACTTGTGGATATTATAGTCAAGGACTACGGAGACCGACAGGATCTTAGCGTAATGGATATATGCACGGGATCGGGGTGCATCGCCATAGCACTGGCGCGGAATTTGCCGTTCGCATCAGTCACAGGCATCGACATTTCGGCCGATGCGCTCGCTGTGGCCCGCGAAAATGCCTCACTATGTAAAGCGCATATCGATTTTGAACAGAAAGATGCGCTCGCACCAGTGGCCGATGAACAGGATAAATATGATATAGTTGTGTCCAACCCTCCCTACATAGCCCAGCATGAGGAGAAGGAAATGGACAGCAACGTGCTCGACTATGAGCCACACTTGGCACTGTTTGTCCCCGACAATGACCCGATGAAATTCTATAGCGCCATATCGCGCAATTCCATGGCTACATTGAAGCCTGGGGGCAAACTGTATCTTGAAATCAATCCCCTTTTCTCGGACAGGCTCGCCTCCATGCTCACAGGGGACGGATGGGATAACGTCACGGTGATAAAGGACATGCATGGCAAAGACCGTTTCGCAACAGCAACCAAGCCTGAGTGATGAAAAGGACAAAACCGTTCACCTATAATGAGGCCTTGTCGTTCACAGCGGGGCTTTGCGCAAAATGCGAGCAGTGCACACCCGACCTGAGGAAGAAGATGTCGGCACGCAATCTTCCGGCCGGGGATATCGACCGCGTGATACGCGAACTCGAAAGGATGAATTTTGTCGATGACGACCGCTTCGCGCGTGCGTATGCCCACGACAAACTGGTATTCTCGGGCTGGGGCAGAAAAAAGATAATACAGGGATTGTGGGCAAAGCGCCTACCCAAGAGCTCCATTGACCAGGCAATGGATGAGATTGAGGAGGAGGAATATACCGACGTGGCCACACGTGTGATACAATCCAAAATACGCATGTCGAAGGACGGAGTATCGACTTACGAATCAAAACTGAAAATCCTGAAATATGCCATGCAACGAGGATTTGAATGTGCGGTAGTCTCAAGAATAATCAACGATATAGCCCGCCGGATACGTGAAGAGGAGAGCGAGAATAATTAGCAGAAGCCTTTCCAGGATGGCCGCGAGCATCGTGGACGTGATAATCCCCCGCGTGTGCACCGTGTGCCACACATCGCTCGTGGAAGGAGAAGATGTGATGTGTCTCGACTGCCTGATGAATCTGCCACGAACCGACCTGCACACCAAGCATCCGAACGAGCTAACCGACAGGCTCTTTTCCCTGAAAGCGCCCATTGAGCGGGGCACATCTCTGTATCATTACGTCGCCGGTACACCATACGTACAGCTGATACACGATGCAAAATATAACCGCCGGCCGTGCGTGGGGCGCAAACTTGCCGAAATGCATGCCGGGGAAATCAAGGAGACAGGATTCTTTGACGGCATCGATGTGATAATCCCTATCCCGCTGCATTTCACAAAACTATGGAAACGCGGATACAATCAATCGGAGGAGATAGCACGAGGCATAAGCAACGCCACCGGCATACCTGTGGGAGACAATTTAGTGGCCGTAAGAAGACACTCCACACAGACGCGCAAGAATGCGACCGAGCGACGGTTGAACTCGATAGGATCCTTTAAAGTAATTCACCCCGAGGACCTTGACGGCCTCCATGCCCTCATAGTGGATGATGTCATAACCACCGGATCAACGATCCTTGCCGGACTTGAGACGCTCCATGAAGCATCGCCCACCACTCGGCTCAGTGTATATTCCCTGGGACTGTCCAAACTTGTGTGACATAGACCGGCCGTAAAAAAAGCCGGCACTTATATAAATAAGCACCGGCCTGATATCGCTTATAGCCGTGATCGACTATTTTAGATTGCTGTTAATGCTTGACCAATCCTTGATGGGAGGAATGATGCCGAGAGATATCACCTCGTCACGCAGTTTGCACAGGTGATGGTAGCTCTGGTCGAGTTCCTTCTTCTCATCGGGAGTTCCGGACACAGGATGGACAGTGACTCCATTCTTGTCGACAGTGGTCTCCATCGCCATCATGATATGGTTGTAGGTGCCGTTGTCAACATAAGTACCCACAGGCCATGAGAAAGGCTTGCCACCCATAGCGGCGGCTATCATCTCGATAGAGAGATAGGCAGGGCTCTGGAATGACGAGCGGCCACGGAGGTCGATGATGTTCTTACCACCTTGGATCACACGTTGCTTCATCTCCTCCCACTTCTGTCGGGGAAGAGCCTCGGTACCGATCAACTGGGAAAGAGACTGGCCGGCCACTGTGGTAGTGGACGCAAACACTGCCATCTGCTCTCCATGGCCACCGTAGGTGCGGGAATTCACGATCTGATCGGCGGGGATGTGGAAATATTTGGCAAGTTCGGTACGCAGACGGGTGCTGTCGAGGGCCGCGAGGGTGGAAACCTGCGAAGGCTTCAATCCTGAATAGATAAGCGTCACAAGTCCGGTGATGTCGGCAGGGTTGAAGATCACCACCACATGCTTCACATCGGGACAATAAGTCTTGATATCCTTTCCGAGCTGCTCGGCGATCTGGGCATTGCCACGAAGCAGATCCTCACGTGTCATACCTGCCTTACGGGCGGCACCACCCGATGAAACGATATACTTGGCATCCTTGAAAGCAGTGGCCACATCGGAAGTGTAAGTGAAATTTATTCCGCTGAAGCCACAATGGTTCATTTCCTCGACGACTCCTTCGAGTCCGGGGGCATATGTATCGAAAAGACAGATGTTAGGAGTAAGGCGCATCATGGCCGCTGTCTGGGCCATATTAGAGCCTATCATGCCGGCGGCACCGACAATGACAAGCTTATCTTCAGTAAGAAAATCCATTTTAGTAATATGATTTAAGTATGTTGTATTCATGTCAGGATACATGTATAACACACCTCGATCACATTTAGTTCACCATCCTGAAAATTCCTGCTTCCATTCCACAATCTCATCGGCCGAGGAACGCTTTAGGTCCACGAGACGCTGATTGGATGAGCCGCGGAACTGAAGATGCACATCCCTGAGAGCCTCCATGAAAGGACCATCGACCATCACGTCGCAATGGCTGAGCAACTCCGCCATATCGGGCATCTGCAAAGCTTTCTCATACGTAAAGCCCGAATAACACCATATGGAATATCCGCGCTTGCGAAGTTCTGTGGCCAGTGGGATCAGTTTTCCGGCCTGATACAGAGGATCTCCCCCCGTGAAAGTGACATCAAAGCCATTGTATTCCACGACCTGCATGATCTCGTCGACCGACATGTCGTGGCCGGCTTCGGGATCCCATGACTGGGGATTGTGACAACCGGGACATTTATGGGCACATCCGGCGAAGTATATGGATGTACGAAGACCGGGGCCATCGACCGATGTCCCCGGGATTATATCAATTACTCTCAAATTACTCAAGATTATCAGTAGCTTAGAGTGTGTTCGGAACAAATTTTTCTGGGCACCGGCAGTTTACTTATGCACCACGCGGTCCTTCAGCTCGGCGAGTTTGGCATTATTCCAGCGGTCGGTGGTGCCGACGAGGTATCCGGTGATACGCTGGATATTGTCAATGTGATGGCTGTGACACTTGGGACACTCGGTGAGATTCTCCTGTGCGTCCTCGTATCCGCAATCCATGCAACGGTTACGGTTGTGGTTTACCGAGCCGTAACCGATGTTATACTTATCCATCAGATCAACGATATCGCTGATAGCCTTAGGATTATGAGTGGCATCTCCGTCGATCTCCACATAGAATATGTGGCCACCGCCGGTCAGCTCGTGATAAGGAGCCTCGATCTCGGCCTTGTGGCGGGGAGAGCACTTGTAATACACGGGGACGTGGTTGGAGTTGGTATAGTAAATCTTATCGGTTACACCGGGGATCACGCCGAATGAACGACGGTCGCGCGAGGTGAATTTGCCCGACAGGCCCTCGGCCGGAGTGGCGAGCACTGAGAAATTGTGCTGATAACGCTCGGAGAAGTCGTTGACACGCGAGCGCATATGGGAGATGATGCGCAGACCCAGTTTCTGAGCCTCGTCGCTCTCACCATGATGCTTGCCGGTGAGCGCGATAAGACATTCTGCCAGACCGATGAAGCCGATGCCGAGTGTACCCTGGTTGATCACGCTCTCGATGGTATCGGTAGGAGCAAGATTCTCGGCTCCGGTCCACAGGCGCGACATGAGCAGCGGGAACTGCTTGACCATGGCTGTCTTCTGGAAATCGAAACGCTCGTTAAGCTGCTTGGCAGTAACCTCGAGCACCTCGTCGAGTTTCTGGAAAAACCTTTTCAGGCGCTCCTCCTGATCAAGAATATTCATGCACTCGATGGCGATGCGCACGATATTGATAGTGGTGAAGCTGATATTACCACGGCCAATCGAAGTCTTCTCGCCAAAACGGTTCTCGAACACTCGGGTGCGGCATCCCATAGTAGCTACCTCATATTTATAACGCACGGGGTCGTTGGCATCCCACTTTTCGTGATGATTGAAAGTGGCATCAAGATTTACGAAATTGGGGAAGAAACGACGGGCAGTCACTTTACATGCGAGCTGATAGAGATCATAGTTGGGATCCTCGGGCAGATAGCTCACGCCTCGCTTCTTTTTCCATATCTGGATGGGGAAAATAGCTGTCGCGCCATTGCCCACACCCTCGTAGGTGGTGTTGAGGAGCTCACGGATGATGCAACGGCCTTCGGCTGAAGTGTCGGTACCATAGTTGATGGAGCTGAACACTACCTGGTTGCCACCGCGTGAATGAATGGTGTTCATGTTGTGAATGAACGCTTCCATGGACTGGTGTACACGCGACACGGTCTGATTGATGGCATGTTGCTTATAACGGTCATCGCCCGACAGCTGGGAAAGATCGGCCTTGAGATAATCCTTGATCTCGGCCTGATAGAGATGAGACAGATCGGAACCGGTTAGACGCTCAAGATTCTTCACCTCTTCGATATAGGAAGAGCGCACGAAGGGTGCGAGATAGAAGTCAAACGCGGGGATTGCCTGTCCACCGTGCATCTCGTTCTGAGCAGTCTCGAGCGAGATACAGCCGATGATGCTGGCGGTCTCAATACGCTTGGCGGGACGCGACTCGCCATGGCCGGCGACAAAACCGTATTTCAATATGCGGTCGAGCGGATGCTGGACGCATGTAAGGCTCTTGGTAGGATAATAGTCCTTGTCGTGGATGTGGATATAGCCATTATTCACAGCCTCACGCACCTGAGGTGAAAGGAGATAATCATCCACAAAAGGCTTGGTGGTCTCGCTTGCAAACTTCATCATCATGCCCGCGGGAGAATCGGTGTTCATATTGGCATTCTCGCGGGTGATGTCATTGCTCTTAGCTTCAATGATCTCGAGGAACATATCGCGGGTCTTGGCACGACGGGCTATGGAACGCTGATCGCGGTATGCGATATAACGCTTGGCCACCTCCTTGCGGGGGGAGTTCATCAGTTCAAGTTCAACACGATCCTGAATCTGCTCCACGGTCATCTGCTCGCCACCAGTCATTGTGATGATGTCGGCGATACGTGCTATCAGCGACTCGTCCTCACCCATTTCGGTGGTGAGCATCGCCTTACGGATTGCAGCCTTGATTTTCTCTTCGTTATAGCCGACGATTCTGCCGTCGCGCTTAACCACTGTATGTATCATCTGTGAAGTTATGTAGATATTATTTTTACTAAGAGTGCGTCTAAAGGGTGTCAAAGAATGACGCACAAAATTACTCCTATAATATCAATTCTGCAAATAAAAAGTTGTTAAAATAAAATTTAAATTTTCAGTTTTGGACAACTTTTGCAAGCTAACAAAATCATAACCACCTATACCACAATTGTATATAAATATAAAACGGATAACTTTAAAAAGTTTTCAACACAAAGAGTTTACAAAAACGGCAAACCATCCATTCCGGACGGTTTGCCGTTTCAGTAAATTTCATCGGGTATCGCAACCCGCTAATATCAGCAATAATAATCCACGCAAGCACGGGCTTCCTTATGTCCGGCAAGAAGGCCGGCGGCTGCCACGTGGGCAGGATGCTTGGCATAAATTTCCACCGATGCCATGTCAGGAACGATAGCAGTCAGCACCACATCCCAGTCCTCGGCAGGGTTCTCATTGATTCCTACTTCCATCGAAGACAGGACATCGATCTGCCCGGGAAGAGCCATGAGCGCATCGCGGAATCTTTCGGCCACCTGGCGGCGTTCCTCCGCAGTGCCCGACAATTTGAATGTTACAATATGCTTTACCATCGCGTTAGAATGACTGGCGGATTGTTGACAATGCTATGGACAGACCATCGGCATTCTTGCCACCGGCCTGGGCGAATCCAGGCTGACCACCACCGCCACCCTTGATGGCCTTGGCTGCCTCGCGGACAATCGTAGAAGCATTCAGGCCCGACTTCACGAGATCATCGGTGAGAGCAACGGTAAGCAGGGGTTTGCCGGCGATATCGGCAGTCGCAGCGATGAAAGCGGTGGCCTCGGGCGAAATCTGACGCACAAGGAATGCGACGTTCTTAACCACTTCGGGCGCACGGACTCCGGTAAGCGTAATCAGCTTGCACTTTCCGGTCTCCTGAGCATTGGCAAGAAGTTCGTTGGCAAGATTGCGTGTACGCTCCTTCATGAACTCCTCGGCCTCCTTACGCAATTCGGCGTTTTCCTCGATAGCCTTGCGGATGGCCTGACGGATATCGGGAGCATTGTGGAACATCTCGCCTACTGAACGGAGGGTATCGGTGAGATTATCCATAGCCTCCTCGGTAGCTTCTCCGGTTATAGCCTCGATACGGCGTATGCCGGCAGCGATGCTCGACTCGGAGATGATGCGTATCATACCGATGTTACCTGTATTGGGGACATGGGTACCGCCACAGAGCTCTACCGAGTCACCATAACGGATCACACGCACCTCCTCGCCATATTTCTCGCCGAAGAGAGCCATGGCACCCATCTCGCGGGCCTCGGCGATGGGCATGGAGCGATGCTCGTCGAGGGGAATAGCCTTGCGCACGTTAGCATTGGCAATATGCTCAACCTTGCGGATCTCCTCGGGAGTCAGTTTCTGGAAATGGCTGAAGTCGAAGCGGAGGAGCTTGGGCGAAACATACGAGCCCTTCTGCTCCACATGTGTACCGAGCACCTCACGCAGAGCAGCGTGGAGCAGGTGGGTGGCCGAATGGTTACACTCGGTGGCACGACGGGCATCAGCGTTGATGCAAGCCTCAAATTCGGCAGTCACGTCGGCGGGAAGGCTCTTGGCAAGATGCACAGCCTGACCGTTCTCACGCTTGGTATCGTATATCTCGATTTTCTCGTCACCGCTGATCAGCCAACCGCTGTCGCCAACCTGTCCGCCCATTTCAGCGTAGAAAGGAGTCACCGACAGAACGATCTGATAGAAATCCTTACCCTTCTGCTTCACATTGCGGTAGCGGAGGATGCGGGTGAGGGCGGTTGTCGAGTCGTAACCCACAAACTCGGTCTCGCCTTCGTTCAACACAACCCAGTCAGTGGCCTCGACTGCGGCGGCGTTGCGGGCACGGGTCTTCTGGGCCTCCATCTCCTTGTCAAACTCAGCCTTGTCGAGAGTCATTCCATTTTCCTTGAGAATGAGTTCGGTGAGGTCGAGGGGGAAGCCGTAAGTATCGTAGAGCACAAATGCGTCCTTGCCTGAGATCTCGGTCTTACCCTCCTTGCGAGCGGCCTTTATGGCATCGTCAAGAATGGCTATACCCTTGTCGAGGGTGCGGAGGAAAGCATCCTCCTCCTCCTTGATCACCTTCATGATCAACTCGCGCTGAGCGGCGATTTCGGGATAAGCCTCGCCCATCGAGTCGATGAGTGTATTGACGAGCTTGTACATGAAAGCCTGCTTCTGATCGAGGAAGGTGTAGGCATAGCGCACAGCACGACGCAGGATGCGGCGGATCACATATCCGGCCTTGGCGTTGCCGGGGAGCTGAGAGTCAGCAATGGAGAACGCAATGGTGCGCACGTGGTCGGCAATAACACGCATGGCGATATCCACCTGCTTGTCCTCGCCATACTTCTTGCCCGATAGGCGCGAGATGGTATCAATCAGCGGAGTGAACACGTCCGTGTCGTAATTGGACTTCTTGCCCTGGAGAGCCATGCAGAGACGCTCAAATCCCATACCGGTATCAATCACCTTGGCAGGGAGCGGCTCAAGCGAACCATCGGCCTTGCGGTTGTACTGCATGAACACGAGATTCCATATCTCGATCACCAGGGGATTGTCATGGTTGACGAGCGATGCGCCGTCGATCTCAGCGCGCTCCTCGGGAGTGCGGAGGTCAATGTGGATCTCGGAGCAGGGACCGCAGGGGCCGGTATCACCCATTTCCCAGAAGTTATCGTGCTTGTTACCGTTTATTATATGTGAGGCGGGCAGATGCTGCTCCCAATAAGAGGCGGCCTCATCATCGCGGGCCAGCCCCTCCTCGGGCGAACCTTCAAACACCGTGGCATACAGACGGTCGGGATCCAGGCCGAGCACATCAACGAGATATTCCCATGCCCAGTCGATAGCTTCCTTCTTGAAATAATCACCGAAACTCCAGTTACCAAGCATCTCGAACATGGTGTGGTGGTAGGTATCCATTCCCACCTCCTCCAGGTCGTTGTGCTTACCGGACACACGCAGACACTTCTGCGAATCGGCCACACGCTGGTATTTCGCCGCCTTGTTGCCCAAAATAATGTCCTTGAACTGGTTCATACCGGCGTTGGTAAACATCAGTGTGGGGTCATCCTTGATCACCATCGGAGCCGATGGCACGATGTGATGGCCTTTGGAACGGAAAAATTCCTTGAATGATTCGCGTATCTCCTTTGCTGTCAACATGATTTATGATTGTTATTGAGCTGATTGATTCAAATTATAATTTTCGGGGTACAAAGTTAAACATTTTTTCTGTTTCGGCCAAAGAGACGGCATATTTCGCCGACCCAAAGCACCACTGATGTCCCGCCGATGATGATGACCCAGTCTACAAGCTTGAGAGGCACCACATTGAAGAACTCCTGCCCGAGCTGTACTATAGCGATCTGCCCTAAGAATATGCCTATCACTATTCCCACGAACTCCGAGCAACCCTTCATGTGCAAGGCTGAACGCCCGGTTGCAAAAGCCTTGGCATTGAACATGTTCCAGAACTGGAGGAACACAAATATCGTAAAGAACATCGACAATTCATATGGCGACAGCCCCTTGTTGACAGGGAGGAAAGGCACTTGCCACATCTGGGTAAGCGAATCGAGGTCAGTGTGCTGAAAATACCACAGCAGCGCAAACAGCATGAAGAAGAACAGGGCCCCTACCCCGACTATCAGCCATGCCATGGCCTTGTTGATGATGAACGCCGAGCGCGAGCGGGGCTTCTCCTCCATTACGCTATACGACGGAGGCAATGTGGCGAGCGCCATGGCGGCGAATGTGTCCATTATGAGGTTGACCCACAGCATCTGAGTGACAGTGAGCGGCGACTGCATCCCCATGAACGCGCCGGCAAGCACTATGAACGAGGCAGCGACATTGACTGTCATCTGGAAGAGGATGAAACGCTGAATGTTGCGATACAGCGACCTACCCCACATCACCGCACGGCCTATTGAAGTAAACGAGTTGTCTATAATAGTGATATCGGAAGCCTCCTTGGCCACGGATGTACCGTCGCCCATCGAGAGGCCCACATGAGCGGCCTTCAACGCGGGAGCGTCATTAGTGCCGTCGCCGGTCACAGCCACCACCTCATTGCGGGCCTGGAGAGCCTCCACAAGCCGTTTTTTATCCATGGGGCGAGCTCTTGCTATGATCTTCAGATCGTCGACACGATCACGGAGCTCGGCATCCGACAGGGCGGCAAACTCTGTGCCGGTGATTATATTCCGGTCTCCGTCAGCGTCCTCCCACAATCCTATCTGCCTACCTATCTCACGGGCTGTAGCCGGAGTGTCACCGGTCACGATCTTTACCTTTATGCCGGCATTGCGCACTTCCGACACTGCCTGAGGCACATCGGCACGCACCGGATCGGATATAGCAACCACGCCGACAAACCTCAACAAGCCAGAAAGCGCTGAGATGTCCTGCATATCGACCGTAGTGCCAGCCGGGATCTCGCCACATGCAAAGCCCAAGGTCCTCATCGCCTGATTCTGATACGAAAGCAGGAGGGCGTCAAGCGACTCGCGCGTCACCCCTTCAGGGAATATGCCACATAACGAGACTACAATCTCGGGAGCACCCTTGACATACAGCCATTCGCGCCCGTCGGCACGGCGCACAAGCGTCGCCATATATTTCCGCTCGGTGCTGAACGGCAGTTCCCCTATCACATTCACCGACTCCTTGAGGGTCATATAATCCAGCCCTTGACCGTTAAGCCACAGCAACAATGCGCCCTCAGTGGGATTTCCGAGAGCCACAGGATGCGCAGGATCCGACATGTCGAGCTGGGCAGTGCTGTTGACTGCTATCCCTTCGGCTATGCCGCGGGCCAATCCATCAGTCAACGGCGACAAGGACTGATCAGGCAGTCCGTAGAACGATGTGTCGCTCACCTGCATCTGATTCTGAGTGAGTGTACCGGTCTTATCGGTACATATCACGGTGGTTGCCCCCATGGTCTCACAAGCATGCATCTTGCGCACCAGGTTATTGGTCTTAATCATGCGCCGCATCGAATAGGCAAGCGACAGCGTAACCGACATCGGCAAGCCTTCGGGCACCGACACCACCACCAAAGTGACGGCAATCATAAGAGTCTGAAGGAAATAGGCCATGAAATGCACCCACTCGAACTCGATGGTGGGATTGGTGAAATACATTATCACCCTGCCAAGCACTATGAGCAACGCAAACGCATAGCTCACCTTGGTGATAAGCGATCCGAGCCCCTCGAGCTGTTCATTGAGAGGAGTCTTCACGCTATCGTCAATCTGGGCGGCCTCAAACACCTTGCCATTCTCAGTGGAATCACCCACGGCCGTGACCGTCATCACCCCGTGCCCCTCCATCACTTTGGTGCCACGCATCACCGCATCCGACGGGAAAGTGGCTTCCGGGTCAAAATCATCAGGATTAACAGTCTTGTGCGCCACAGGCTCTCCGGTAAGAGTGGATTCATCCACATTCAGCGACACGGCCTCCTCCAGATGTCCGTCGGCAGGAATCTCCTCACCGGTGTTGAGCAACACCACATCACCTACCACCACATCCTTCTTGGGAATCTCTACGGTGAGACCGTTGCGCACCACCTGCACCTTTACGTCATCATTCACCTTGTTGAGCAACGAGAACTCCTTGTCGGCCTTACGCTCGAAATAGAAGGCAAGCGTAGTGGCAAGGATTATTGCCATGAATATGCCCACCGGTTCAAAGAACACGTATCCGCCCTCGTCGAGCGCCACATATTCATATATAGATATCGCCACCGACAGCACTCCCGCCACAAGCAGTATCAATATAAGCGGGTCGGAGAACTTCTCAAGAAACAGTTTCCACTCCGACACTTTAGCCGGGGGCGTGAGCACATTCGAGCCATGGATACGACGACTCTCGGCCACCTGTTGATCATTCAGGCCGATGTAGCGATGCGTTTTACCCATAATAATTGTATAGTCTTACGGAAATATAGGGAACGAAAAAAGCTGGTCACTCGTAACATGCTACGGGCAATCAGCTTGATACCTTTTGAAGCGACGGTAGTTAATCGCCGCCGGCGCTTCTACGTTAGGTGTGCGCTAATTATTCAGCAACTACGGCTGAGTCAGCTACAACTGCAGAATCAGCGGGAGCTACAGAGTCAACTACAGCTACTTCCTCTACTACAGTCTCTTCTGCTACGGGCTCGGCAGCTTCCTGAGCAGCCTTGTCAGAAGAACCGCAGGAGAACAAAGATGCGCTGAATGCTACAGCGGCTACTAAAACTAACTTTTTCATTTCTTTTTCTCGTTAAATTATTGAACAATATTTAAGCTTCAAAAACAGCGCAAAGGTATAACAAAAAACTGATATGACAAAGTATTTTTTAGATTTTTTTTGGCGCACGGCGCTTTTTATGTGAAAAGATTTAAATTTTCGTAAAACCGAAGCCCATTTTTTAACAAGGGAGGCTTTTTAACTGGATTTTTGCCACTTTATTCGTATCTTTGCACATGAGCGCCATATGCTCCTTCCCCCCATGGCACAAACCACAAGCAAAAAATATTATAAGATAAGCGAAGTTGCCGAGATGATTGATGTGGCACCATCCACCCTACGGTTCTGGGAGACCCAATTCAATGTCCTGAAACCTCGCCGAAACGACAAGGGAACCCGATATTACACCCCGGGCGACATCGACAATGCCAGGATGATCAAATACCTTGTCCATGACAAGGGCCTCAAGATCGAAGCCGCCCTTGAAGAAATACGCATCAACCGCGACGGCATCTCGCGCAAAGCCGCGGCCCTGAAACGGCTCACCGATGTGCGCGACAGAATACAGGCGGTGATAGACTCCCTGCACAAACTACGTTGACGATGGCCTCGACAAACAACACAAAAAAGAAAAAGAACAGTTCTCGCGCCGACGGAGCCAATTCATGGGCTCGCCGGCACTCCCTAGGCATCATGACAGCCATCATTGCCGTGATAGTCGGCATCATCGCCGTGCTTGCATTTGCTTTCATCCCCTACACCGGCGGATCCGACCGCGACGGTGACTGGGTATATGTGCCCCACGACGCGACACCGGCCCAAGTCAGGGACAGCCTGAAGTGCTCGTTGGGATCCTCAATGGGGATGCGCGTATATATAATGTGGAAACTGATGGGCAACAACCCTGCCCGCACCGAGGGCGCCTACCGCATAAATGTCGGCAACACCGCTCTCGGGATAGCTCGACGCATGGCTACCGGACGCCAGACCCCGGTAAGGGTAACATTCAACGGCACGCGCACCATGCCTCAGCTGGCCGAAAGGATAGCCTCTCAGCTGCAATGCACCCCCGATGAATTTCTGGACGCATGTGCCGAGGTGTTGCCGTCCCACGGATTCTCCCGCGCCATGTATCCGGCGGCGTTCATCCCCGACACATATGAATTCTACTGGAGCGCGGCCCCTGAGAATGTGGTGAGAAGACTCCTTGACTACCGCAACAATTTCTGGACCGACAGCCGCATAGCCAAGGCCAAAGCCCTCGGTCTAAGCAAGGTCGAGGTGGCCACCGTGGCATCGATCATCGAGGAGGAGACCGCCAAGAAGGATGAACGGCCTATGGTGGCACGCCTTTACCTCAACCGGCTCGAGAAAGGGATACGCCTCCAGGCCGACCCTACCGTGAAATATGCCGTGGGCGACTTCTCGTTGCGCCGAATCAGGGGCGAACACCTCAAGGTGGCGTCCCCTTACAATACCTATCGCATCCAGGGACTGCCTCCGGGCCCGATACGTGTGCCTTCGGGTGCAGCTATCGACGATGTGCTCAATGCGCCCCACCATAATTATATATATATGTGTGCCAAGGAGGACTTTTCCGGCTACCACAACTTTGCCGTGGACTATGCCACACACCAGGCCAATGCAAAAAGGTATCAGAAGGAGCTTAACCGCCGTAACATAAAGTAACATCAATTAAACCTTTTGACATACTTTTTTGTTAATTTTACAGCAACATTCATCAACGGCGGCCTCACGAACCGCCACATTATCAAAAACTATTTATTTATGAAAGCGTTAAAAGTAGCATTAGCGTTCATCGCCCTCATGATCGGCACCGCTTCGGCCAATGCCGGAGGAATTTTCAGATTCGGCCCCAAGGTGGGACTTACCGTCAACGAGCTCCACTTCAACAACAGCACATTCGACAGCAGCAACAAGACCGGCTGGACAGCCGGCCTCATGACCGAGTTCAAAATGCCTGTGATCGGCATCGGAGCCGACCTTTCATTGATGTACGTGCGCCGCAACTCGGAATTCATGGTGAGCAACCAGATAGCCAAGGACAACCGCGACTATATCGAAATCCCCCTCAACCTCCGCTATAGCTTCTCGCTCCCGTTGATCAACAACGTGGTGCTCCCATATGTTGCTGTCGGTCCGAGCATCTCGATGCTTACAAGCCACAAGCAGATCACCGAAGGATTCGCCAACAAGTCGGTTGACTGGGCACTCAACTTCGGCATCGGTGTCCAGTTAATCAAGCACATCGATGTGAGCGCACGCTACGGCCTCGGCCTCACCAAAGCCGCCAAGGTTGTCGACAGCGACGTGAAAGGCGCCGGAATCGAGGGCAAGAACCGCTATTGGACCATCTCGGTAGCATATCTTTTCTAAGAAACCGTATAAGTGAGCAAAAAACTCGTTCTCATAGGGGGAGGGGGCCACGCCCTCTCACTCCTTGATATAATCCCGTCGCCAATCATGGCGACGGGATATGTTGATTCCCGCCCGTCCCGTCTCATGGAGCTTCCGTGGTTAGGCGACGATGCCGGATTTCTGGACTCATGTGCCCCCGACGATCACGAGATCATGGTCACCATGGTCAGCGGGGCCGACTGCAATCTTGCAAGGCGCGCATCCATCATCGACATGTACCGGCGCTACACATCCCCCGTCATCATATCATCCTCAGCCATAATCTCACCATCGGCAACCATCGGTGACGGCACAGCCATATTCCACCGCGCCGTCGTAAATGCCGGCACAAGGATAGGACGACACTCCATAATCAATACGGGAGCCATCATAGAGCATGAATGTACCATCGGCGACAACGTATTCATCGGTCCCGGAGCCGTGATATGCGGAGGCGTCACCATCGGCGACAACACCTACATCGGAGCCGGCGCCACCCTGAAACCCGGGATATCAATATCAGGAGGATGCGTGATCGGGCTTGCAAGCGCTGTGATCGCCGACATCAAGTCGCCGGGCACATATGCCGGATCGCCCGCCAAAAGACTTCATGATTGACTCCGACCTGTCACTTCCATTCCATCACAATCGCAAATGAGCCATCATCACACTATCATCATCGCCGAGGCAGGCGTAAATCACAACGGATCTCTCGAGACAGCCATTCAACTTGTACACAAGGCTGCCGAGGCAGGTGTCGACTATGTGAAATTCCAGACATTCAAGGCTGAAAACCTCGTTTCGGCCTCAGCTCCAAAGGCCCGTTACCAACAGGAGAACTGCGGAGAGGAGGGCAACCAGCTCTCCATGCTTAAAGCCCTTGAGCTTTCGGACCAGGATTTCCGCGCATTGGCCAATGAATGCAGGCGATGCGGAGTGGGATTCATGAGCACTCCGTTTGACATGGACTCCATAGACTTCCTCAGCCGGCTCGACATGGATTATTGGAAGATCCCGTCGGGCGAAATCACCAATCTCCCCTACCTCCGACGCATCGCCGGGATGGGGCAACCCGTAATCCTCTCCACAGGAATGTCCACTCTGAGCGAAGTCATTGATGCCGTAAACGCCCTCAACGACAGCGGACTCCCATCCGAAAAAATATATCTGCTCCATTGCACCACCCAGTACCCCACCCCGCCCGGTTCGGTCAACCTCCGGGCAATGGAAACCCTCAGGCAAGTGGGTTGCGCCGGTGTAGGGTACAGCGATCACACCCAGGGGATTACCGTCCCCATAGCAGCCGTGGCAATGGGTGCGCAGATAATCGAAAAGCATTTCACGCTTGACCGCTCCATGCCGGGCCCCGACCATAAAGCATCACTCATCCCCGAAGAACTGGCCGAGATGGTTAAGGCCATCCGCGATGTGGAACAAGCCATAGGATCGCCCGAGAAACATGCCACCGATATCGAACGGCCCAACATGGCCATAGCCCGCAAGAGCATAGTGGCCTCACGCCACATAGCCAAGGGGGAACTTCTCACCGCCGACAATATCACCACCAAACGCCCAGGCGACGGGCTATCGCCCATGATGTGGGACAGTGTAATCGGCACCACGGCTATCAGCGATTTCGATAGGGATGAACAGATAAGGCTATAACGCCCGCATTATTCTCCGGTTATATCCAGGAATTCTGCCGTTCCTTCACGGCTATTGACTCGCTCAGCATCTTCACGAATATCTGCATCGACTGCTTGCGGTACTCATCCTTGAGCACATGCACGCATCCGGCCATCTCATTGTCAGGGATATCGAGCGGAACAGCTTTCACTCCCGTTTCATTGTGGATGGTAGCCTCGGCGAGCACTGACACCAGCTTGGTCTGGCGTATCAGCTTAAGGAGTATGTTCACCTCATTAAGTTCTATTCTCACCCTGAACTGGCTATAAGGAGCTATCACATGCTCGAACGCATTTCTCGCCTGTAACCCCTTGGAGGGCAACGCCAGATCATACTTTTCAAGTTCCGACAACGACACCGAAGTCCTTGAGGCCAACGGATGGCCCAATCCCACTATCGCCGACAGGCAATTCTGAAACAGGATGTGCGATTCCACCCCTTCCACAGGGCGCGTGGGCTTGAACGCGAGCACAAAATCCACCTCCCGTTTGAGCAACAGATCCATAAGCTCGGCCATAGGTTTATAGAATATGTTGAGCTTCACTTTAGGATACATGCTCATGAACGACATCAGCGTCTCGGTAAGTATAGGGCTGAATGAATACGTGACACCGATGTTAAGTTCGCCGATCGACAACCGGTTCAGATCGTTCACGCGCTCCACGCACTGGTCGGCATCCCTCAGTGTGCGACGCGCATAGGGCAACAGCTCTTTCCCGGCCTCGGTGAGCATCACCCCGTGGCTCGTGCGCGACATCAATTGAGTGTCCAGCTCCACCTCGAGCTGTTTCACCTGTTGCGAAAGAGTGCTCTGGGTCACATACAGCACACGTGCCGCTTCCGAGAAGTTCAACGTCTCGGCTACTTTTACAAAATATCTCAACTGGCGGAGTTCCATACGATTACTTATACCTTGCAAATTTAACCATTATCCCCCTATCTTGTAGCCTGGAACGACACTTTTTTGAATATAAATATCGGGATAGTCGCTCCCACCACCATGCACAGTAATATACAGCCACATGTGAGGGCATTGTCGGCAAACAGATAGAAATAATAATCGAAAGCCTCGCGCCCCTGCCTTATCACACACATAGCCAATCCTCCGAAGGCCTTGTAGGCATACATTCCGGGGATCATAGGCAATAATGCCGGGAAAAGGCAAGTCTCGGCCGGGGTTTTAGCCACCGGCGACAGGAAAACGGCGAGGACACCTATCACAAACGACGCCACAAGCGTAGCCGTGATTATAGGCACATGCCAGCTCAAAACATTCATCAGCACATATCGCAACGAATGTCCCACGGCCGCTATTATGGCACAATAGATATAAGCCCTGCGTGGGGGCCGACTGATTGCGGCAAATCCGATAGCGGCTATCGCCGCAAACAATGCATCTTGTAAAATCTGACCGATCATATTCTTTATAATTAATTAAAACATCCCCACATTCATCAGCATCATTCCTCCACACAAGCCTATCGACAGACAGCACGTGAGGACCACTGCATCGGTGAAACGGCTTATGGCGCAGATATAATGACGGTAAAGCATATCGCTGAACGAGTTAAGGAACGGGATACCGGGCACGAGGTAAAGCACACTTGTACCGAGCGCGACAAGAGGAGTGTCGCCAAGCGAGAAAAGCACATCGGTAGCCCCCAGGACAGCCGAGACAAACGAACATGCGATGAACACCACCCTCATGTCTATCCCCCGGCTCAGCATTGTCAATTTGAGGAAATAGCCCACGGCAGTAGCCACGCCCACGATAGCCATGGCAGTGAAATCACCGCCGAATAGCCGACAGAACGAGGCATTGGCAAGCGTGACCAGTAACAGCACTACCCAGCAGTTCTGAGAGTCATTGTCCACTATCTCGTCAAACCGCCGCACGGCATCACCGAAATCCACCTTCCCGTCTGCAATCTCCCAACTCAACTCGCTCAGCCGGGTATTGATATTGAAGCTGATAGGAGTGTTCTTCACCTTGCATATCGAAGTCATTGACTCGTGGCTATCATCATCAACCACCGATACATGCACGTGCCGAGGCATGATGGATATGTCAGCCTCCTTGCCATAGGCCCGGGCAATTCGCCCCACATTCTTCTCCACCCTTATACATGTGGCTCCACACCCAACGAGCCATGAGCAATACCGGGTTATGAAGTCGCACACCTCCTTGACCGAAGGCGTGCCGGCATCAGAATTCGTCGTCATCGCCACAGTCCTTTAAGTCATCGACATGGATAGGGTCGCCGGGAATGAAAATCTCCTCGCGCTCACTTCCTATCTCAAAAAACTTGTGATGCGTAGCGCCCTTGGCATGAGCCGAGGTGGCAAATCTTATAATCATCATCACTGCCATCACTATCACGATGGCACACCAGGTAAACAATGGAGTATTCATAATCAATGCTTTTAAATTTCACTTTGCAAAGGAACGCATTTACCCGATGTAAAGATCGATGATGATTAATGTATTTTTCGATACTCCCTATTAGAGAAAATTATCGCAGGGACCTGGAACGTAAAACCGCCAGCCACAAACAATGTGACCGACGGCCTAACAAACAAAAAATGAACGAACAAATAAGTACCTCGGAGGGGAATCGAACCCCTATCTGAAAATTAGGAATTTCCCATTCTATCCATTGAACTACCAAGGCGAATCCACCCGATTGGGCACCACAAAGGTACTCAATATTCAATAAATATCCAAATTGTCTCACCATGGATTTTACTTTTTATCCCTGCGGACAATCAACGGGCTGTACAATATCCATCATAATTTGAATGTTATGGCATAATCAGCAACATAGCGGCATCCGGCATTTAACATTATTTAATATCAGAAACAATCTTTGCAATCCACTTTTTAAGTAATTTTGCGTGTTATAAAACATAGTTTCACAGCACAACCCATGATTAAAAGCACTATAGAGCAATTACTGAATGATGATTTTGCCGAAATATGGAGGCTTCTGAGCAGCGAGGAAAAGCATCTTCTCGCTGACAATTTCACCATTCACCACTACAAGAAGAATCAAGTAGTGTATGCCGAAAAGGACGAGCCTGAATTCCTATGGTGCCTCATGGAGGGCAAGGTGAAGAAATACAAGGACGGAATAGGCGGACGCAGTCAGATAATCCGATTGATAAAACCTGTGGAGTACTTCGGATACAGGGCATATTTCGCCGGAGAGCACTATGTGTCCAGCGCTGCAACCCTCGAACCCTCCACCCTCGCGTCAATCCCCATGTCGATCGTCGAGAACCTGATCATGAACAATAACAAGCTTGCCATGTTTTTCATTCATGAGCTGTCGCGCAACCTCGGATCATCCGACACTAAGATCGTCAACCTCACTCAAAAGCATATACGCGGACGCCTCGCCGAGGCTCTCATAGTGCTGCTTGACAACTATGGATGCGAGGAGGACGACAATATGACCCTCAAGATCTATCTCGGACGCGAGGACCTCGCAAACCTTTCAAATATGACAACATCCAACGCCATCAGGACCCTATCACAGTTTGTCAACGACCACCTGATCGTAGTGGATGGACGCAAAATAAAGATACTCAACGAACCTCAGCTCCGTAAAATATCAAAATACGGATAATCACACCGAATAACGCAAACCTTCAGAATGGCAAACACACCAAAATTTGCATCAAAAATAGGCATGATAGCGGCCACCGTAGGATCGGCCGTAGGATTAGGTAATGTATGGCGCTTTCCGGCCGAAGTTCAGGCCAACGGAGGTGCCGTATTTCTTTTCATATACGTCATATGCATCTTCCTCTTGGGCATTCCGGTCATGACAGCCGAATTCGCCCTGGGGCGCGGAGGCGAATCGGACGCCACCGGTGCATTCCGCAATGTCACCCCCGGGCGTAAGGGATGGTGGCTCACGGGACTGCTCGCCATACTGTCGTCCTACCTCATACTTTCGTTTTATATGGTGGTATCGGGATGGACTTTCGAGTACCTGATACAATCCATCACCGGCGACCTGTATTCATCGGTCGACGTGAACGAAGGCTCCCTGAGCCAACGCATGGGTGAATACATCGCAGGCACCTACCGCCCCATCGTCATGACTGTGGTCATGATCCTTGCCAACCTGTACGTGCTGCTCCGTGGCGTCCAGGCCGGCATTGAGAAGATGTCCAACATCATGATGCCGTTGCTGTTCATATTGCTGATAGTATTCTGTTGCGTATCGTTATCGCTCGACAAAGCGAGCGAGGGACTGGCATTCTTCCTCAATCCCGATTTCTCGGCCGTGACACCCCGCACATTCATCAATGCCCTCGGGCAATCATTCTTCTCCCTTAGCCTCGCAATGGGAATACTTGTAACCTATGCGAGCTATTTCCCCTCCGACGCCAAACTCACCCGTACAGCTGTCACCGTATCTCTGCTCGACCTTATGGTGGCATTCTTCATGGGTATAATCATTTTCCCCGGCGTCATGACCTTTGGTCTGCAGGACAGCGACCTGGCCGGCTCGGCGTTGGTGTTTGTCACCCTTCCCGAGATATTCGCCCAGATGAGCGGCACGCGCATATGGTCCTCCCTCTTCTTCCTGCTACTTACCGTGGCGGCCTTCACCTCCACGATATCGCTCGCCGAAGTATCGGTGGCGTTCATGCAGAAGAGAGTGGGCTTATCCAGAGCCAAGGCTGTAATGACAGTTGTGCTCCCCTTGCTTGTGCTCAGCCCCATCTGCTCACTGCCGGTGGGCCCCTGGAGCGGATTCAAGATCGCCGGTCTCACCATATTTGATTTCCTCGATACCGTTACCACCAACTTCATGCTTCCTATAGGAGGAATACTCCTGTGCATCTACATGGGATGGGTAGCACCCCGCTCGTTCTTCAGCAAACAACTCACCAACGATGGCGAGCTGAAATCAAGAGCACTGGGACTGATCCATTTCATTGTAAAATGGATAGCCCCAGTGCTTATAGCCGTTGTGTTGGCTGGACAATTAATGTGATCCCGCCGACGAACTGGTGTCCATGCCGGGATAGGTAATCTTGCCGGTAGCTATGTCGTAGGTGATTACGGTATCGAACATCGTGAGTTTATAATAGTAGCGGTCGCGCTTCATTTCGTAAACCTCGGTCTGCTGTTCGGTAGCCTGAAGATATTCATACAGCGATGGAGGCAACTGGTCATACATGAGCACCTGAGGCAATACCGACCCGTTTCCGTCAATCTCGAGCCAACGGTCATCGCTGTCGAATGTCAGCGTAGGGCCTCCGGACAGCTGTACTATACATCCGCCGTCTTTCAACTGCTGGTAGCTCTTTACTCCAAGCCCCGGAAAATATTCGGTGGTGAACCGCGACACGGCCGAAGGCAACTCCTCGGAAACGTCGCTTGAGCAAGCGCCCAGCACAACAAGAACTCCCAGCATGGCAAGCAAGAGTATATTGGATATTTTTTTCATGAGCAAGAAGGTTTTTATGAATTAAACTCTTTTTCACTAAAACGCATCGGAGGGTTAAAATGTTGAAAATAGACATGTGTTTTTTCATTTAATACGCATCCGATTTTTTGGTCAGGTTTATGATTCTTGGTAAATTTGCCGACCGAATACCGTATCATACAATCTATCCCGACATCCCCCTATCGCACAATCAATCCCTACAATGTTAGCTGACAAGATCTCAGATATATTCTCAAAGACAGGCCAATCGCTGAAGAGCATAGTGAAAGTGGCCCTGCAATCGCGTCACGCGACCATATCGAAAGCCGACCGCGGCGGACGGCGACTGATAATACTCGGCAATGGCCCGTCGCTGGCCGACAATATTGCCCGCGACATGGACATCCTGAGCGCGACCGATACTCTTGCAGTAAACTTTGCAGGCAATACTCCTGACTTCATCAGTCTGAGGCCGAAGTATTATCTGCTGATGGATCCGCACTTCTTCAAGAATCCGCCCACCGATCCCAATGTGCCCCGGTTGTTCGCAAATTTCAACGACAAGGTGGACTGGGATATGACACTGTTTCTGCCTGTGGGGAAGACGGCACGGTCGATAGGCCTAACCAATCCACACATACGTATCGAGAATTTCAATCCCGTAGGCGTAGAAGGATTCCAATGGCTACAGGACATGTCGTTCGACATGCGCATAGGTCTGCCGAGGCCCCGCAATGTAATGGTGCCGGCCATTATGACCGGAATATGGCTCGGATACAGGGACATATACATACTCGGAGCCGACCACAGCTGGCTACGCACCCTTGACGTGGATGATGACAATATAGTGGTGAGCATACAGCCTCATTTCTATAAGGATGGAGAAGAGGAACACCGCCGTGTGGCCACAATGTTCCGCGACATACGCCTCCATGAGCTACTCTACGGCTTCCACTTAGCATTCAAGGGGTATCATGCGATAAGGAGATATGCCGATGCGAGGGGTATAAACATCTACAACTCCACCCCGGGATCATACATCGATGCCTTCAAGCGCCGCCCCATAAGGGAATGAACCTTAGGACACGGAATGCCGTTGAATATCAGTGACACATAATCAGTAAGTATAAGAAACTGTTTAAAATACAACATATGGAAATTGGAACCAAAGTAGCCGATCTGTTAGGCGTTGACCAGGACGGAAACGAAGTGCGTCTCAGCAACTATCCCGGACGCACAATCGCGCTGTATTTCTACCCCAAGGATTCGACCTCGGGCTGTACTGCACAGGCATGTAACCTGCGAGATAACTATCAGGAACTGCTCGACGCCGGATACCAGGTGATAGGCGTGAGCGTGGACAGCGCGGACTCGCACAAGAAGTTCATCGCCAAAAATTCGCTCCCCTTCCCTCTCATCACCGACACCGACCACAAGCTTGTGAATGAATTCGGAGTATGGGGCGAGAAATCGATGTACGGACGCAAATACATGGGCACATTCCGCACCACTTTCATCATCTCGCCCGACGGCATTGTGGAGCGCATAATCACGCCCAAAGAGGTTAAGACCAAAAATCACGCCGCTCAGATACTCAACATCTAAGAAACTGTTAAAAAAAGTTGAAGAGTCCGATTAAAATGATTACCTTTGCACCGTAATCTGAAATAACCTTATGGACCACTCAGAAAAGCAGGATCTACTGGACAAACGTTATCTGCGCATGGCCAGAATATGGGCTGAGAACTCATATTGCGAACGTCGCAAGGTAGGAGCCCTCATGGTGAAGGACCGCACCATAATCTCGGACGGATTCAACGGAACTCCGGCAGGGTTTGAGAATGTGTGCGAGGATGCCGACGGCATGACCAAGACATATGTGCTGCATGCCGAGGCCAACGCCATAACCAAGGTAGCCCGCTCGAATAATTCGAGTGACGGGGCAACCCTTTACATCACGGCCTCGCCTTGCCTTGATTGCGCCAAGCTCATAATACAAGCAGGCATACGCCGCGTGGTGTTCAACGAACTGTACCGAATCACCGACGGAATAGACCTTCTCAAACGTGCGGGTATTGAGTGCCGTCACATTTCTGAGACCCTTTAACATCAACCAAGCCTGAACAGGCCGGCCATAACTCTTAGACACGCTCTAAAACTCTCATGAACAATCGCCTTAAAAATCCTGGCGTCTGGATGCCGTTAGCAATCGCCGTCTCGCTCGTAGCCGGCATGTGGATAGGCAAAACATTTTTCAACAACTATCACGGATGGAACTCGCGCACCAAGCTCGACACCATCCTTGAGATGATCGACAAGAATTATGTTGACCACGTTGACACCGACAGCATACTCGAAGAATCCTTCTCGGGGCTGATGTCGCATCTCGATCCCCACTCGGTGTACATTCCGGCCTCCGATCTCCAGAGCGTCAATGAGGAGCTGGAAGGATCGTTCTCGGGCATAGGCATCTCGTTCAATATGCTCGGCGACACCATCAATGTGCTTGAAGTGATATCGGGCGGACCGTCGGAGAAAGCCGGCATACTGCCCGGCGACCGCATCGTGACCATCAATGACTCGATAGTGGCCGGACAGAAATGGACCAATAATAAGGTGATGAGTAATCTGCGCGGGCCCAAGGGATCGGTGGTGCGCCTCGGGATCAAGCGTCCCACCTCGGAAAAACTTCTGCCGTTTGAGGTGACGCGCAATGACATCCCTGTCACATCGATCGATGCATCCTATTTCATTGACAACGGAGTGGGATATGTAAAGATCAACAAATTCGGAGCAAGCACTTACAGCGAATTCCTCACCTCGATGGTCAATCTCATGGCTTCGGGAGCTGAGAAATTCATCATTGACCTGCGCGGTAACGGCGGTGGATTCATGGATCATGCCGTGCTCATGGCCAATGAGTTCCTCCCGGCCGGAAGCCCGATAGTATCAATCAAGGGTAAGCAATCGGCCCTCAACAGCTCGACACTCAGCGACGGATCGGGAACATTCAAGGATAAAGAGGTGGTGGTGATTCTCGACGAGATCTCGGCAAGCGCAAGCGAGATATTCGCGGGAGCCATGCAGGATAATGACCGCGGTATAATAGTAGGCCGCCGGTCGTTTGGCAAAGGACTCGTACAGAACCAGATGGAATTGCCCGACAGCAGTGCCATACGACTCACCATAGCAAGGTACTACACCCCGTCGGGGCGTTGCATACAGAAGAATTATGCTCCCGGAGTGGACTACGAGCGTGAACTGCTGAACCGCTACGAACATGGCGAGCTGTACAGCGCCGATTCCATCAAGCAGGATGAGAACCTGCAGTTCACCACCCTGCACGGACGCAAGGTGTATGGCGGAGGAGGCATCACTCCCGACATATTCGTGCCCAACGACTCCAGCGGCATCACATCCTATTATATAAATGTGATAAATGCCGGACTCATTCAGAAATATACTTTCGACTATACCGACCGTAACCGCGCCCAGTTATCGGACAGTACCGACGGGCGGTCGATGCTTTCGCTCCTGCCTGATGACGACACGTTGCTTCAGGACTTCGTCACCTATGCCCAGCGCAACGGCGTGGCTCCAAGATGGTACTACATAAACCTTTCGCGCGATCTGCTTGTTAATTCCTTGAAAGCCATGATAGCCCGGAATATCCACGGCGTGCAGGGATACTACGAGGTGATGAACATGTCGGATCCCACCGTCACGGCAGCCTTGGATGCGCTGAACACCGGAAAATCAGCTTTCCCGATTAAAAACAACAGCGACGAAAGCAACAATGAATAAAGACGACATCAGACGCAGAGTCAAAGCCCGCAAGACCATGCTCGACCAGAGCGACAAGGCGTCGGCGGCCATGCGTGTATTCTCAATCCTCGAACAGACAGCCGCATTCATGCTCGCTGACAGGATACTCATGTATCATTCACTGCCCGACGAGCTGTCGACCCACGATTTCATACGCCGATGGGCCGGACGCAAGCATTTCTATCTGCCGAGGGTCAACGGGGTTAATCTCGATATACTCCCCTACGATGAATCAAGGCTCTCGCTCGGATCATTCCATATCGAAGAACCGACAGGCAATGACACGACCAATATCGATGAGATAGAGCTGATAGTGGTTCCCGGCGTGGCTTATGACAGGAACGGCAACAGAGTGGGACGTGGCAAAGGATATTATGACCGTCTGCTCGCCGGATCATCGGCCACCAAGATCGGTGTGGGATATGACTTCCAGCTGATCGAGGACGGAATAGAGACCGACCCGCATGATGTGCGCATGGATGTGGTGATAACTGAAAGCCACCACATCGTGATACGATCCAAAAAACAGGGGCCGGAATGATCAGGAGAACTCCCGGTGAAGGATGAGGAAACGCTTGAGCGTGTCGGGGGATATCCGTTCCATGGATTTGCATACCTTATCAAACGGCTTGCGCTCCATAGCCCCACTCTTGGAATAGAACTTATCGGCATAACATATGAGACGCTCAAGGAGAGTCTCAGGCATATAATCGCCCGGCGGTAACGGCAGTTGCTGACGGGCGATATCATCTGCGGTTATACCGGCACCGGTGTGACGCTCGGCCACACGGGCTAACTCCTCGCCCATCCCCTCGTTCCGCAACAATTCCCCTCCGAGCACCCCATGCATGATGTAGGGGGCATCGCCGAAGCAGCCAATGTCGTTGGCCGAGGTCATGAATATGCCGATGTCGTGCAACATCGCGGCGGTCATGACAGCCTCACGCGAGAGAGGCAGATTCTTATTTCCGGCAATCTCCAGGGCCAAGGATGCAACCTGGCCACAATGGCGCATATATATTACCCGCCGGAGGGAGTCCGACGGGTAATACTTGTCAATTATATCCTGATAAGTCACTGTGCTTATAGGCTTTTGATCAGAAAATTATCATACAATGATCATTCAACGATGGTGCACCATCCGTGCTTGTCCTCGACTTCGCCGAGGCGGATACCGTTGAGAGTCTCGTAGAGACGGGTAGTGATGGGGCCAGGCTCGCCGTTCTTGGACACGATATATTTCTTACCGGTGTCGAGGTCGTCGATCTCGCCAACGGGGGAAGCTACAGCGGCGGTACCCACAGCGGCAGCCTCGTCGATTGTCTCAAGCTCCTCGACGGTGATGTGGCGACGCTCGACCTTTATGCCCATATCCTCGGCAAGCTGCATGAGGCTATTGTTGGTGATAGACGGGAGGATCGAATCGGATGCGGGGGTGATGTACACACCATCCTTGATGGCCATGAAGTTGGCCGGGCCACATTCATCAAGGTATTTTTTCTCCTTGGGATCGAGATACAGCACAGCCGAATAGCCGAGCTCGTGAGCATGCTCACCGGCGGTGAGGGATGCGGCATAGTTGCCACCCACTTTCCAACGGCCTGTGCCATTGGGGGCCACGCGGTCATACTGACGCATGATACATATATTGGTGGGCTTGAAACCGGTCTTGAAATACGGGCCGACGGGAGTCACCAGAATCATGAACAGATATTCGGAGGCAGGCTTCACACCCACCTGAGCCGAAGTGCCAAGCTCTATAGGGCGAATGTAGAGCGAAGCTCCTGATCCATACGGGGGGACGAAACGCTCATTGAGCTTCACAGCCTTGATGACCATTTCCTTGAACTTCTCCACAGGCAGCGGCTCCATAAGGATACCCTTGGCGGACTCCTGCAGACGACGGGCATTTTCTTCGAGACGGAAAATGCGGATCTTGCCATCCTTACCGCGGAAAGCCTTGAGGCCCTCGAATATTTCCTGTCCGTAATGCAGACATGTAGCGGCAATGTGGAGACTCACTTCCTCGCTCTGAGAAACCTCGATGTCGCCCCATTTGCCGTCGCGATAATAGCAACGAACGTTGTAATCTGTTGGGATATAACCAAATGACAGATTACCCCAGTCTAATTCCTTATCCATGATTCGATGATGAAATTACGATTAATACTGCAAATTTACTACTTTTTATTATAAATCATCGGATTTCGGCCACAATTTTCTATAGTTCGGCGCTTTTTGTAAATGGTACAAATTTTATCTACCAAAAATAACCTATGTTAAAGAAAATAGTAGTACCTTTGCACGCTGAAAACGGTGCCTCTTCTCACCACGTCCTAAGGAATCAATAACAACTGATTGATATTTTACTAATTCTATGGAATGGTTAATTAACCTAATCGGTCCCGGTCACACCGAACTGGCGAGCACGCTTGTGCTCTACTCATTTGTGATCGCGGCGGGTATCTTCCTCGGCAAGCTAAAGATAGGAGGAATCTCGCTTGGAGTCACGTTCGTGTTATTCGTAGGTATTATCATGGGACATTTCGGATATGTAGTAGATCCGGAAGTGTTGAAGTTTGTCCGTGAATTCGGCCTTATCCTGTTCATTTTTGCCATCGGCATCCAGGTAGGTCCGGGCTTTTTCTCATCCTTCAAGAAAGGTGGAGTATTGCTCAACGGGCTTGCAGTGCTGATAATCCTGCTTAACGTGGCAATAGTGCTTACCATCTTCTATATTGACGGCAACACGGACATTTCGGCACTTGTGGGCGTTATGTCGGGTGCTGTCACCAACACCCCCGGACTTGCAGCCGCCCAGCAGACAGCCGGAACCACCGAAGCCATCAACATCATGGCTATGGGTTATGCCGCCGCGTATCCTTTAGGTGTGATCGGCATTATCCTGTCGATGCTCATTCTCAAGGCAGTGTACCGCATCAATGTGAATGATGAGATCAAGGCTATCGAGGAGGAGATGGAAGGCGGTCAGGCCAAGCCTCTTATCCTCTCGTTTGAGGTGACCAACAAGCTCATCGACGGCAAGACCCTGTATCAGCTGCACCAGATCCTGGATTGTGATTTCGTGGTGTCGCGACTGATGGGCGCTGACGGTAAAGTGGTGATCCCCACCTCAAAAACCGAACTCCATGTAGGCGATAAAATCGTTGCCGTAATCGGCCCCAGCGATGAGATGAAGTTCCAGGGCGTGATTGGCCATGAGATCCAGATGGACTGGGAAGAGGTGCAGAGCACCGTGCTCTCACGCCGCATCGTGGTGACACAGAGCAAGTACAATGGCGTGGCTCTCGGATCGCTCCGTCTCCACACCGCTTACTCACTCAACTGTACCCGTGTCAACCGTGCCGGTGTAGACCTTTTGGCTTCCCCCTCACTGCGCCTGCAGGTGGGCGACCGCCTTGTAGTGGTGGGCGACCCCAACGATATCGAGCGTCTTGCCACACGACTCGGCAACTCGATGAAGCGTCTGAACCAGCCCAACCTAATCACTATCTTCGTTGGTATCATGTTTGGTATCATCGTTGGTTCAATCAATGTGGGCTTCGGCATGAAACTCGGCCTTGCGGGCGGCCCGCTCGTTGTGGCTATCCTTATCAGCCGATTCGGTTATAAGCTGAAACTTGTGACCTATACTTCATCGTCGGCGTCGTTGCTGATGCGAGAATTAGGTATATGTCTCTTCCTTGCGTCGGTGGGTATATCCTCGGGTAAGGGTTTTGCCGAGACTGTGTTCAACTCCACCGGTATGTGGTGGGTAATATGGGGTTTCATTATCACCTTAGTGCCTCTGATCGTGGTGTCGTTTATCGCCCGCGGTGTGTACAAGATCAATTATCTCACTATCATGGGTCTTGTGTCGGGCGGTTGCACCGATCCCCCAGCTCTTGCCTATGCTAACAACTCGACAGGTAGCGATGCTCCGGCTGTTGCTTATTCGACAGTGTATCCTCTCACGATGTTCCTCCGAGTTGTAGCCGCTCAGGCTCTTATACTTTGCTTATTTTGATATAGTATAGAGTATTTTTAGTATAGAGTATAGAGATTAGATTTTTAGACCAGAGGTCCAGAGATCTTTTTATAGATATAATGGCTCCTGCCCGTCACGGGTGGGAGTCATT
>CAJUSW010000008.1 GCA_910589485.1 uncultured Duncaniella sp. | reverse complement strand
AAACCTATAAACTCCCCAACAGCTCGGCAAGAGCCCCTTGACATACTGCTACAATTATTACAGAAACAATGACTCTCACCCGTGACGGGCAGGAGCCATTATATCTATAAAAAGATCTCTGGACCTATAGTCTACATCTATACTTAATCTATAGATCTCTGGTCTAAAAATCTAATCCCTATACTCTATACTTTTCCCTCTATACTTGACCTTTACATCTCTGGTCCACCCCACATCAGGGGCTTAACCGCCAAATAAGCCCCGAAGGGGCGATGTTGTTATAGCCCCACCACGAGCCTGACAAGCAAATCGCCCGTCAGGGCAAGATTTGCGCCGACAGGTGAGGCGTGGGGAAAATGAAACATATACCAAATCGGGCGTCGAAGACGTCCTATAAATCACCGCATCCACCCTCGCTAACCTCCTATACCCCACCAATATACCATTACCACCTGCTCTAATAATCTAATCCCTATACTCTATACTTTCCCCTCTATACTTGATCCTTAGATCTCTGGTCTAAACCCAAACACAAAAAACCACCGAGGGTTGCAGGACATTACACCCTACAACCCTCGGCAATAATTTCTTATTTCTGTGTATTACTTTCCGCCGATTGAGCTGGAAACGGTAAGACGGAGACGACCTTTGGCGCGACGGCGCGAAAGCACCTTGCGGCCATCGGGGGTAGCCATGCGGGCACGGAAACCGTGCTTGTTAACTCTCTTTCTGTTAGAAGGTTGAAATGTTCTTTTCATTGCCGTATATGGTTTATTTTTTGTTATTCCACATTTTGAGGTGCAAATTTAAGCAAAAATTCCCATAAAGACAAGTATATTTCACATTTTCTAACAAATTTCCTGCTTTATATCAGCACACCACTCCCTGATACGCGACAAAGTCTCGTCTGCATGGTTGACATTATCGATGCAAAGACCTACTATCATACCCTTTACATCACTCTCCGAGTGGTTATATTCAAACCCCTCATTATTGAACGGACCGATAAAATCGGGATGCGTAGCATGAAGCTTGTGATATATCTCACCCACTGAATTACAGAACGTATCCCTCATCGAATCATCACCGCAACCGAATATTGCCACCTCTTTACCTCTCAGGTCGAGCGACTGCACACCGTCAAGGAACGTAGCCATATCATCCTGCAGATCACCCGCGCCCCACGTGCTCGCGCCTATCACAAGCACATCGTAATCGCCCACTGCCGACGGAGCCGTCGATGCCACATCATGCACATCAGCCTCATCAACGCCGAGACAATCAGCTATCTGCTCAGCCACTTCCTTAGTGGTACCTGTAGTGGAACCATAGAATATACCTATCTTTTTCATATCTATAACTGTTTGTATTTGTTTCGTTTCACGGCATGGCAAGCCGACATGAGCCCGGCACTCACACACGCCTATTAAGAAAACGCAGTCCGCCTCCCCTATGTTCACCCGTCACCCCATCTAAATTCATCACTGATTCTTGTCACATTCCCCATCCGATTTATAGTCGAAAAGTTTGAATTTGCAAATCTAAATCATTAACTTTGCTTTTCAAAACACCCTCTAAGTATGCCTAACCCATATTCCCCCATCGACGAATCTTCATTCTCCGACACCGCATCCTTTGATCCGGAGGAAATGCTGAATCCTCGTCGCTACGACGACACCACCGATCAAAGGTCCGACATATCCTCCTCCGAAGCCCCGTCACACGACACCTATCGCACCCCCTCGGCTCCCGTAGACAATACCGCAGCCCGCGCCGCCGGCGTCAACGGCACCGTGGCCACAGCTTCCGCACAGGCTGAAGCCGAAACGCCGGCCAACGCCCGCCCCAAAAGGTTCACAGCCCTCAACGCCATCCTCGACGGTATCAGGAGCATGAGGACATTCAAGTTCCTCGGCATAATCCTCTTTTTCTTCGCCGCCTACTCCTTCGTCGTGTGCTGTTCCTACTTCTTCACCATCGGGTCCGACCAGAGCGCTATCCTCAACGGCGAACTCGATCTGGAAATGTACGAAAATGCCGGCCGAAAATTCGGAGCACTTTTGGCCCACACACTCATCTACGACTGGGTAGGCCTCGGAGCCTTCATCCTCATCTTCTACATCGGCGCATGCGGACTCTCCATGCTCGGCGTCTACCGCCCAGGCTTCTGGGGCATGACCATGCGGTGTCTCCTCACCACAGTTGCCCTGTCGGTTATAATGGGCCTCGTCACCTACGAGATAGCATCCCCCGTATATTGGGGAGGCCTCCACGGCCAGCTCCTCAACGAGCGCCTCATAGCCTACTCCGGCTTCTGGGGTGCTCTCACCATCAGCCTCATACTCGGATCAATGGTAGTCATGCTCTACCTCAATGAACTGAAAAACGGCTGGCATACAGTCAACCACAGCCTCGACGGCTACCGCGACAAGCAGGCCACCCGCCATGCCCGCCGTGAAGCCAAGCGTGCCGAAGCCGAGGCAAAAGCCCAGGCCCTCCGCATCGAGACCGAGACCAACGCCGAGGTACAGCGCCTCAAGGCCGAGAACGATCGCCTCAAAGCCGAAGCAGCCGCAATGGCCCGTGCCAAGGAGCAGAGCAAATCTCAACCCGCCACTCCTGCTGTCACAACTCCGGCCGAACCCGCCCCTGTCGTGGCAACCCCGGCAACCGTCACCCCAGCCCCCGTTGCTTCCACCGAACTCATTCCCGCCGACTCCACGGCATCCGAGACCGTCCACACCCCCGCTCAGGACGATACCGACGATCCCGTCATCGCCAAGGGCCTCGGCTCCCTCTTCTCCACCCCCGCCGACACTGCCACTGAGACTACCGCCCCTGAGGACTACGACGAAAGCGATGCCGACTCAGAGGAACAGGCTCCCGAGTCCGAGCCCGAAATCGAAGAGGAGGAGATCACCCCCCTCTTCCCCGGATCCTCTGCCCGCGACCCGCAAGCCATCGATCCCCGCGACCGTCCCCTCTATGATCCCCGCGCCGATCTGTCAAGATTCGAGTTCCCGAGTCTCGACCTCCTTAATAATGTGGAGAGCCGCATGAGCGTGGATGCCACCGAGATGGACGAGAACAACGCCCGTATCACCAAGACCCTCAGCGACTACGGCATAGCCATCTCCCATATCAAGGCCACTGTAGGCCCCACCGTCACCCTCTACGAGATCATTCCGGCCGAGGGTGTCAGGATCTCCAAGATCAAGAACCTCGAGGACGACATCGCTCTAAGCCTCGCGGCTCTCGGCATACGCATCATCGCTCCTATCCCCGGACGCGGTACCATCGGTATTGAGGTCCCCAACAAAGACCCCCAGACAGTATCGATGCGCTCCGTGCTCGAAAGCGAGAAGTTCCAGAACACCCACATGGAGCTCCCCATGGCCATCGGTCGCACCGTTTCCAACGATGTCTACATGGCCGACCTCACCAAGATGCCCCACCTCCTCGTGGCCGGAGCCACCGGTATGGGTAAATCAGTAGGCCTCAACGCCATCATCGCATCACTCCTCTACAAGAAACACCCCGCCGAACTGAAATTCGTGATGATCGACCCCAAGAAGGTCGAGTTCAGCCTCTACGCCAAGCTCGAGCGCCACTATCTTGCCAAGCTCCCCGATGAAGAGGACGCCATCATCACCGATCCCTCCAAGGTGGTGGCCACACTCAACTCCCTCTGCGTCGAGATGGAAAACCGCTACGCCCTCCTCAAGGATGCCCAGATGCGCAACGTCAAGGAGTACAACGAACGCTTCGTGCGCCACGCCCTCAACCCCGAGCGCGGACACCGCTACCTCCCTTATATAGTAGTGATCGTCGACGAGTTTGCCGACCTCATCATCACCGCTGGCAAGGAGGTCGAGACCCCCATCGCCCGTATCGCCCAGATGGCACGAGCCGTGGGCATACACATGATTCTCGCCACCCAGCGCCCCTCCACCAACGTCATCACTGGTGTCATCAAGGCCAACTTCCCCGGCCGCATCGCCTTCCGCGTGTTCCAGATGGTCGACTCACGCACCATCATCGACCGTCCCGGCGCCAACCAGCTCATCGGTCGTGGCGACATGCTCTTCAGCAACAACGGCAAGATCGACCGCGTGCAATGTGCCTTCATCGACACCCCCGAGGTTACAGCCGTCTGCGACTTCATCGACGGTCAGGTGGGCTATGATCATGCCTACGACCTCCCCGAGTATATCCCCGAAGGTGGCGACACCGCCTCTGTGGCCTCGCTCGGCGACCGCGACCCGCTCTTCGACGAGTGCGCGCGCCTCGTGGTATCCACCGATACTGCCTCCACCTCATCTCTCCAGCGTCGCTACTCCATCGGCTACAACCGTGCCGGAAAGATCATGGACCAGATGGAGGCAGCCGGTATCGTAGGCCCCTCCCAGGGAGGCAAACCGCGCCAGGTTCTTGTCGATCCCTTGACCCTCGAACGCATACTCGAGAACAAGTAACCGCCCTCAAACGTAATATTCAGAGCAAATATCCGTTCTTAAATATATCTCAAGTATATCTCACAACAATCGCCCATACGATGAAAAAGATACTCACCCTTCTTCCAATGTTGCTGATCGCCCTCGCAGGGATGGCCGCCACATCGGCCTCGGCCCTCCTGCAGCGGTCGGCAGCCAAGATCAAAGGGGCCGAGAGTCTCCACGTATCCTACACAGCCACCGCCGATGGCAACACCACCGCCGGAACTCTCGTCCTCCAGGGCGACATGTTCACCCTCTCCTCCCCTGGCATGATGTCGTGGTACGACGGCCAATCGCAGTGGACCTACTCCACTCAGATAGGCGAGGTCAACATCATCACCCCCACCCCCGAGGAGGTCAGCCAGATCAACCCCTTCGCCATTCTCAAGTCCTTCTCCACCGGCTATACCCCCTCACTGCTGAAATCAGCTTCCGGCAGTTCCACGGTAAAGTTGGTGGCCAAGAATAAGAAAAGCGACATCACCCAGGCCGAGATCACCATCGATGACCGCACATCCTATCCCACCCGCGTGGTGCTCACCATGGCCAACAAGCAGAAAGTGACCATAAACATCAAGGATGTGAAAACGGGCAAGAAACTCCCGGTGGCCAATTTCAGGTACTCCCCGGCCCGGTTCCCCGGAGTCAACGTGGTCGACCTCCGATAACGCGTCCCCTCCTCCCCCTCTCACCTCACCGTCAATAACGTAATTAATCAACAAAAAAATCATCAATTTTTTCAATACTTAATCATATGCCAGAAATCAAGACACGTTGCCTCATCGTAGGCTCAGGACCTGCAGGCTTCACCGCCGCCATCTACGCTTCACGCGCCAACATCAACCCCCTCGTCATCGAAGGTATCCAGCCCGGCGGACAGCTCACCCAGACTACCGAGGTTGAAAACTTCCCCGGCTATCCCCAGGGCGTTCAGGGTCCCCAGCTCATGGAGGATCTTCGCAATCAGGCTCTCCGCTTCGGTGCCGACATCCGTCCGGGCATCGTCACCGAGGTTGACCTCAGCACCCGCCCCTTCCTGGCCAAGACCGACACCGGTCTCGAGATCGTAGCCGATACCATCATCATCGCCACCGGCGCTTCTGCCAAATATCTTGGCCTTGAGGATGAAAAGAAATACAACGGCCTCGGCGTTTCAGCATGCGCCACTTGCGACGGCTTCTTCTACCGCAAGCGCAAGGTCGCTGTTGTAGGCGGTGGCGACACCGCTTGCGAGGAGGCCCTCTACCTCAGCAACCTCGCTTCCGAGGTATATCTCATCGTGCGCAAGCCCCACCTCCGCGCTTCCAAGATCATGCAGCACCGCGTCGAGACCAAGGAGAACATTCACGTTCTCTTCAACACCAACACCGTTGGTCTCTACGGCGCCGAGTACGTCGAGGGCGCTCACCTCGTTGAGCACATAGGCACCGACATAGAGCGTCGCTACGACCTCCCCATCGACGGCTTCTTCCTCGGCATCGGCCATCAGCCCAACACCCAGGTGTTCCGTCCCATGGTTGAGTGCGACCACGAGGGCTACATCAAGGTCAAGGACCAGGGCACAGCCACCAACATCCCCGGCGTATTCGCCGCAGGCGACGTAGCCGATCCCACCTACCGTCAGGGCATCGCCGCTGCCGGCATGGGTTGCAAGGCCGCTCTCGATGTAGAGCGCTTCCTCATGGAAAATGCTTAATCCTACGCAAGCACCCCTACGATCGTGATCACGCTACGTGCACTTGAACCTATAGATGTCGACACTCTCTACCGCTGGGAAAACGACCCGGCGGTGTGGGGTGTCGGCTCTACTTTAGCTCCCTACTCGCGAAAACAGCTTTGGGACTACATCGACTCCTACGACGGCGACATATTCTCGGCCAAACAGCTCCGGCTCATGATCACCCTCCCCTCGGGCGAGACAATAGGCACCGTCGACCTGTTTGATTTCGACGCGGCCAACTCCCGTTGCGCCGTCGGCATCCTCATCGCCAACGAATACCGCCGGCAAGGCTACGGACTCCAGGCCCTCGAAGCCATCGCCCACTACTGCCGCACCACCCTGTCACTCCACCAGCTCTACTGTACAGCCGGCATCGACAACATCGCCAGCCGGGCACTCTTCGAGAAAGCCGGATACACCTCCTCGGGCCGACTCCGCTCATGGATACGGCGCGCCGGCACCTACACCGACGCCTACATCTACCAGAAAATGCTGTGACCTCCCGCCCCGCTCCACCTCAGGAGTGGCCATCCCACCTTACACCATTACATGTCCGTCCTGACCACCATTTCCCGCAACCTATCAACGGGAGCTTCACTCTTCTACATAACCTCTTTCATCGTGCTTGGCGGCATCCTGCTGATATTCTACCGGGATGTCGACTTTTCGTTGAAACCGTTATACATGGCCGAGTTCGTGTGCATGGACGTGCTTGCATTACTGAGCATCTACTGGCTTTCTCCCCGCCACATGCGCGGATTCACCCTCATCCTCATTTGGGGCATAAGCCTCCTGCTCGGAGCCAACGCCCTCTACTACCGTTATTGGGGCTCATTGCTCTCCCCCTCCACCATCCTCGACCCCTCAAGCTACAACTCATTTGTTTGGAACGCACTCGGCACCCTCATCACCCCCGGTGATCTTCTTTACATTGCCCTTCCGGCATCATTGACAGCTATATGGTATATAATGCGTGGCATGAATTTCCACGTAAGCCGGACTTATCGGCTAATGATCATCACCTTATCGCTCCTCCTGTTCTTTTCAGCCGGCGTCATGAGGGTGAGACGCCATGCCATATACCTCGGCGACATCGGACTGACCCGCGACACATGGTCCACCACCTTCCGCATCTACTACGGTTCTTTCGGCAAGCCCTCGGGACTTGGCGAACTGACCTCACAAGGCCTCACCGTATTCACTCTCTCCCAAGTGAAATCCACACTGTCCGACAAGCACATTACATTGACCCGACATGAATTGCAATCCATACAGTCATTCCTGGCCAATCACACCAACCGCCATGCCGATGCGTTGACCCACAACAAGGATAAAGACCTCATATTCATAATAGTCGAGTCGCTCAACGCCAATTATATCGGCACCATTGCCGGAGGCCGGAGCGTCACACCCGTGCTTGATTCCCTGCTCAACACCGCCGGAACTGTAAGTTCACTGAATATGATCTCGCAGACCGCTGAAGGAGGCTCATCCGACGGCCAGATGATCTACAACACCGGACTTCTCCCTATAAAATCTGGAGCTGCATCTATCCTATACGGTGACAATGCCTTCCCCTCTATAGCACATGCCCTGAATGACCGCGTGTCGGTGGAAGTGATACCCGAACACCGTAGCGTATGGAACCACGGCACCACATCGGTATCCTACGGCTACTCGAGACTGCTTGACTCCTCCGACATGGAGTCAGCCGGACACAACATTGCCGAAAGAGGAGCCGACGGCGCTCTCTTCGACTTCGCGTCCGCAATAACCGACACCCTGCGCCGACCGTTCATGCTCACCATCCCCACCATATCAATGCACTTCCCCTTCAGGAACCCAGGCGTTCCGGCAATGCCCTTCATCAACGCTTCCATCCCGGAATCAAGCCGGCGCGACTATCTCAACGCCCTGAACTATTTCGACACCGAGTTAGGCAGGTTCCTCTACTCGCTTCATGAGAAAGGTCTCTACGACAACTCGATCATCGTAATTGCATCCGACCACGACATGAATGTGGAGAACCCCGATCTGTGGATGGACCAGCACACCACCAATCCCATAGCATTCATAGCCCTGAACACCGGCATCGACCGCCGGATCAGCCGGATCACCGCCCAGGCCGACGTATTCCCCACTATACTCCACATCATGGGCATTGGCACCGACAGCTACGCATGGCATGGTATAGGCACATCGATGCTTGACGACGCGCATCCCGGAGGAGCTATCGACAGCACAGGCCGGCTCCATGGCGATCATTCACCCGCCCTGGAGCAACAATGGGAAATATCCGATCTTATTATCCGAAGCAACTACTTCTCCGGCCGGTCACCGCTTAATTGAGTCGGAGAACAATGTGCGGTTCACGAGCGAACGGCCGAGAGTGATCTCGTCGGTGTACTCAATCTCGTTACCCACCGACACACCGCGGGCTATCTGAGTGATCTTCACATTGGTATAAGGGGCAAGCCGGCGGAATATATAATAATTGGTGGTATCCCCCTCCATCGTGGCGCTCAACGCCAGTATCACCTCCTTGACCTCCCCCGAGGCCACCCGCTCCACAAGCGAGTCAATCTCAAGCACCTCAGGACCTATGCCATCCATCGGGGCTATCACACCGCCGAGCACATGATACACACCGGCATACTGGCCGGTGTTCTCGAAACTCATCACATCCTTGACATTCTCGACCACACACACTGTGGCCTTGTCGCGTCGCGGATCGGCACACAGCGGGCACACCTCCGTCTCGGAAATATTGTGGCACACACTGCAATATCTCACCCCCTTGCGCATATCGATGATCGATTGCCCGAGAGCCACGCCGGCACTCTCGTCGGCCCTGAGGATATGAAGCGCGAGACGCAGAGCCGTCTTGCGTCCTATACCCGGCAACCGTGACAGTTCGGTCACAGCCTCCTCCAGCAATCTTGAGGCAAATTCCTGTTGCATGACTGCAAAATTACTCATTTTTCTCTTTATCATACGCCACCGCGACTACAAAAGATTTGCTATAATTGATAATTATACCTAATTTTGCACTCTGAATTGGAAAACAATCCATGAATTTTCAGTAACCAAAGGAAATGGAAATAATTCGCACTGTCGCAGAATTAAAAGCCAAGCTCGACGAGGCCCGCACCCGCGGCACCATAGGACTTGTGCCCACGATGGGAGCACTGCATGCAGGGCATCTGTCACTTATAGAAAGAGCCCGCCGGGAAAACGATACCGTAGTGGTGAGCGTCTTTGTCAATCCCACTCAGTTCAATAATCCCACCGACCTGGCCACATATCCCCGCACCGAGGAGGCCGATGCCGCTCTTCTCGAAAATGCCGGCGTTGACTACGCTTTCATGCCGTCGGTCGAGGAAGTATATCCCGAGCCTGACAACCGCCAGTTTGACCTCGGTCCCGTAGCCGAAGTGATGGAGGGTGCCATGCGTCCCGGACACTTCAACGGAGTGGCTCAGGTGGTCAGCAAGCTGTTCCGCTTCACCGAGCCCACCAGGGCATATTTCGGAGAAAAGGACTTCCAGCAGATAGCCGTGATACGCAAGATGGCTCAGCTCGAGGGATTCAACAACCTCGAAATTGTCGACTGCCCCATCAAGCGCGAGGCCGACGGACTGGCCATGAGCTCGCGCAACGTCCGTCTCACCCCCGAGCAGCGTAGCATAGCCCCGGCCATCTCGCTCGTGTTGAAGGCAAGCCTCGTAAAAGCCCGCGAGCTGTCGCTCGCCGACACCAAGAAATGGGTCATCGACACCATCAACGCCTTCCCCTACATGAATGTCGAGTACTATGAGATAGTCGACGCGGCTACAATGCAGCCGATAGGCGAATGGAGCGACTCAGCGACACCCGTAGGTTGCATCACAGTGTTCTGCGGTGACGTAAGGCTCATTGACAACATTAAATACATCCTGAAATGACACTCGAGATCCTCAAGTCCAAAATCCACCGTGTCACTGTGACCGAGGCCCGTCTTGATTACATCGGGAGCATCACCATCGACCGCGACCTCATGGATGCGGCAGGAATACTCCCCGGCGAGAGAGTCTACATAGTCGACAACAACAACGGCGAGCGACTCGACACATATGCCATCGAAGGTCCGCGCGGATCAGGAGTGATATGCCTCAACGGCGCTGCCGCCCGCAAGGTACAGGTGGGCGATATCGTGATCATCATGAGCTATGCTCAGATGACCCCCGACGAAGCCTTGACCTTCAAGCCCAAGGTGATATTCCCAGACACTGCTACCAACAAGCTCGTACAATTATAATCCCCACGGGTATAATCCCCCCGGGATTCCCATTTACTTGAACCCCTTGTAAGAACCCCTCTCAATAATATATGTTTGAAAATCTAAGCGAAAGGCTCGAAAGGAGCTTCAAGATACTTAAAGGTGAAGGCAAAATCACCGAGATCAATGTTGCCGAGACCCTCAAGGATGTGCGTCGTGCTCTCCTGGAGGCCGACGTAAACTTCAAGGTGGCCAAGCAGTTTACCGACGAGGTAAAGGCCAAGGCCATGGGCCAGAATGTGATCAACGCCATCAAGCCTGGCGAACTCATGGTGAAGATTGTCCATGACGAGCTGGCAAGACTCATGGGTGGCGAGACTGCCCAGGTCAACCTCTCGGGCAACCCCACAGTGATCCTCATGTCGGGTCTGCAGGGTTCAGGTAAGACCACTTTCTCAGGCAAGCTGGCCCGCAAGCTCAAGTCGGAGCAGGGCAAGCGCCCGTTGCTCGTGGCTTGCGACGTGTACCGTCCCGCCGCTATCGACCAGCTCAAGGTGCTCGCCGAGCAGATCAATGTCCCCGTATATACCGAGGATGGCAACAAGAATCCCGTTGAGATAGCCGAGAACGCTATCCGCCATGCCAAGGCCAACCATCTCGACCTCGTGATCATCGATACCGCCGGCCGTCTGGCCGTTGACGAGCAGATGATGCAGGAGATCGCAGCCATCAAGAAGGCCGTGAAGCCCCAGGAGACCCTGTTTGTTGTGGACTCCATGACCGGTCAGGACGCCGTGAACACCGCCAAGGAGTTCAACGACCGTCTCGACTTCGACGGCGTGGTGCTCACCAAGCTCGACGGTGACACCCGCGGTGGTGCGGCTCTCTCGATCCGCACAGTGGTGACCAAGCCCATCAAATTTGTGGGTACCGGAGAGAAGCTCGACGCCCTCGATCTGTTCCACCCCTCACGTATGGCCGACCGTATCCTCGGCATGGGCGACATCGTGTCGCTCGTCGAGAAGGCCCAGAACGCCTACGATGAGAAGCAGGCCCGCGAGCTCCAGCGCAAGATCGCCAAGAACCAGTTCAACTTCAACGACTTCCTCCAGCAGATACAGCAGATCCAGAAGATGGGCAACCTCAAGGAGCTCGCTTCAATGATCCCCGGCGTAGGCAAGGCCATCAAGGATATCGACATCGACGACAATGCCTTCAAGGGCATCGAGGCCATCATCCAGTCAATGACCGAGGAGGAGCGCCAGCACCCCGACATCATCAACGGATCGCGCCGCAAGCGTATAGCCCGCGGATCGGGTACCGACATCCAGGAGGTGAACCGCCTGATCAAGCAGTTTGAGGAAGCCCGCAAGATGATGAAGGCAGTGACCGGCATCAAGAACCCCATGGCCCTGATGCGTGGCATGAAAGGCATGCGCCGATAACCGAGAAACTTATAACCCAATAACCTCATAACCCTCGGACAAAAGTCCGAATCCAACTTATGACACTGATTGACGGAAAGAAAGTGGCCGACGATATCAAGCGTGAGATTGCGGCCGAAGTTGACAACATGGTTGCATCGGGAATGCGCCGTCCCCACCTCGCCGCCATTCTGGTGGGTCACGATGGCGGATCGGAGACCTATGTGGCCAATAAAGTGAAGGCGTGCGAGGTGTGCGGCTTCAAGTCCACACTCATCCGCTACGAGGAGGAGGTCACCGAACAGGAACTTCTCGACGCTATCAACAAGCTCAACGCCGATCCCGATGTTGACGGCTTCATCGTACAGTTGCCCCTCCCCAAGCACATCTCGGAACAGCGCATCATCGAGGCTATCGACTACCGCAAGGATGTCGACGGTTTCCACCCCATCAACGTAGGACGCATGTCCATCGGCCTCCCCTGCTTCATGTCAGCCACTCCGGCCGGCATCGTGGAACTGCTCCGCCGTTACAATGTCCCCACCCGTGGTGCCAACTGCGTGGTACTCGGACGTAGCAACATCGTGGGCAAGCCTGTGGCAAATCTCATGATGCAGAAAGCCGATCCCGGCAATGCCACCGTGACTGTGCTCCACAGCGCATCACGTGACATCAAGGAGAAGTGTGCCGAGGCCGACATCATCATCGCCGCACTCGGCAACCCCGGATTCGTTACCGCCGACATGGTGAAGCCCGGCGCTACCATCATCGACGTAGGTACCACCCGTGTGCCCGATGCCTCACGCAAGAGCGGATTCCGCCTGTGTGGCGACGTGGATTTCGAGAACGTGGCTCCCAAGTGTGCCTTCATCACCCCGGTGCCCGGAGGCGTAGGCCCCATGACCATATGCTCCCTCATGAAGAATACACTTCTCGCAGCTAAAAAAGAGATCTACGCTTAAGAATTTTATTACAAGACTCACATATTATGGGGTTATAAGGCGTCTGACAGCCTTTGGCCCCATAATTTTATACCTCTCTACCCTCTTATCCTGACTTTCTTTCCACTCTCATGTCAACCGCTTCCCTCCCATGATCGAGATACTTCTTTCCTTATGTGCGCTCGTGTTGCCCAACGACCATGCCGAACTGGTATTTGCCGGCGACGCTATGCAGCATCAACGCCAGATCGATGCCGCCCGACAGCCCGACGGCTCACTCGACTACAGCCCATATTTCACCGCGCTCACCCCCTACATTAGCTCGGCTGACTACGCTGTCGTCAATCTCGAGACCCCTCTCGGAGGCGCCCCCTATTCAGGTTACCCGATGTTCTGCGCCCACGACAACTATGTGACCGCGCTCACCGATGCTGGATTTGACCTGATGCTCTCGGCCAACAACCACATCCTCGACCGTCGCGACAAGGGAGTGATACGCACCATCTCGACTTTCGAGGCCATGGGTGTGCCCTGGCTCGGGGTATACCGCGATGAGGCCCACAGGGAGGAAATCGTGCCCCTGATACGCGAGATCAACGGTTTCAGGATAGCGTTTCTCAACTACACTTACGGCACCAACGGCATAGAGAAAAGAACTCCTATCGCGATAGATTACATCGACCGCGAGCTTATAGCCAAGGATGTGAAGAAGGCCCGCGACAAGGGAGCCGAACTGATTGTGGCGTGCATGCACTGGGGCGATGAATACAAGCTGCTACCCAACAAGGAGCAGAAGTCCCTGGCCCGTTATCTCGAGGAACTGGGGGTGGAAATGATAATAGGCGGACATCCGCATGTGATACAGCCAATGGAACTTCGCAGGAGCGAGATCACCGGACGACCGGTACTGACGGTGTACTCGCTGGGCAATTTCATATCGGCCATGCGTACCACCGACACCCGCGGAGGAGCAATGGTAAGAGTGCAGTTAGGCCGTGACATGGACGGCAAAGCCGAAGTGAAAGGTGCATCCTACCGCATGGTATTTGTACAACCGCCTGTGAAACGTGGAGATAATTTCCGTCTGTTGCCTGCCGAATCGGATGAAGTTGACCCCTCATTCAAGCAACGCCGTGACGGATTCGTAAAGAATGCCCGACAGATATTTGACCGCCATAACATCAATGTCCCGCTCGACACCGTGCCCATCCGCCATACTCATGTCAACGCAACGCCTGCTGACACCTTGCCCACTGTCGTAAAGGACACAATAAAGGATGCAGTAAACGATACAGTAAAAGATTCTGTAAATGACACAATAAAAGCCCTCTGGACCTCCGGTCAAAAAATCTAATCACTATACTCTATACTTTCCCCTCTATACTAAAAACTCAAAACCTTGACAGATTGTACAAAAAAATAGCGAAGGACGGCCTCGCGGTCCCCCTTCGCAGCTTACACATAGTACTTAACGTCAGTGGATTTTTTTATTATATAGTGTATTATATAATGTCTTGATCTTACATTCACAAAATTATAACAAATTCCTCAAATATCCTAATCTCAGCTACCCCAAATTGAATATTGACAATATTACACCCATAAGGTTTAGACTAAAATTTATCAATTATTTTATCCGTTTCCAATAAATTTTTCATATAAAGATGGATTTACGGCCCGCAAACTTACAATTTTACGCTTTATTTAATTATTGTTAAATCCAAAGCGCGGTATTGTCACTATTGTTTTTATGAGAATAACTTGTATCTTTGCAATAAAATCATTCCTAATAAATCACCCATGAGCGTAAACAAGGTAATTCTTATAGGCAATGTAGGGCGGGATCCCGATATAAGGTATGTGGAGACACGCCCTATAGCATCATTCCCCCTCGCCACCAATGAACCTCCGGTGCGCATGCCCGACGGCTCGGAACGCCCCGGCCCTACGGAATGGCACAATATAATAATGTGGGACGGAGCCGCCGAGGTGGCTGAACGTTACATACGCAAGGGTACCAAAATGTATATAGAAGGAAAGTTGCGGTACCGCATATGGGAGGACCGCAACACTATCAAACATAACGTGACCGAAATCTATGTGGACACGTTTGAATTACTGAGTAAATCGTAAATCACATCACAAGCAACGCCAGGCGGTAGACCACGAAGGCGAAGGCCCACGCCACAAGCGTGTTGTAGACGATGGTGAAGAGTCCGTAACGCGGATTGCCTGTCTCACGCACCACTGCTGTGATGGTGGCTATACACGGGCAATACAGCAGAACAAACACCATGAAGCTCAGCGCCACAGCCATATTGAAATCAGGCTTTCCGGTAGCGGGATTGGGCTCGGTGATGCGGGCCGAAAGAGTGGATTCCTCAGCCTCCTCATCGCCGGTGTAGAGCACTCCGAGAGTCGACACCACAATCTCCTTGGCCGGCACACCGGCTATGGCCGCTACAGTGGCGCGCCAATTGAAGCCGAGCGGCTCCATGAGGGGATTGACAGCCTTACCCATCATCTGCAGGTAGGAGTCGCGTGAAGGATCGATGGTGGAGTCATCGGTTGCGGTCATCTCGGTCATCACCGGTTCATCGTCATGATGGGGGAAATAATTCAACGCCCATACCACTATACTTGCCACAAGGATTATACCACCCATCTTGCGGAGATACTGCTCACCCTTACCCCACATGTGGCGCATGGTGGACTTGAAAGTGGGGACACGGTAAGGGGGAAGCTCCATCACAAATGGAGTCTCATCCTGTCCGAACCAGAACCTACGGAGCAGACGCGCCGTGATGCCGGCCACCAATATACCGGCCAGATATATGCTCAGGAACACCAGCGTGGCATGATTAGGGAAAAAGGTGCCTATAAGCAGAACATATATGGGCAAGCGGGCCGAACAGCTCACAAAGGGATTGATCAGAATGGTGATGATGCGGCTCGAACGGCTCTCGATCGAGCGCGTGGCCATGATGGAGGGGACGGTACAGCCGAATCCCATCACAAGTGGAATGAACGACTTGCCGTGGAGCCCCAACCGATGCATGAGCTTGTCCATGATAAAGGCCGCACGGGCCATATAGCCTGAATCCTCCATAAACGAGATGCAAGCGTAGAGGATTAGGATATTGGGGAGGAACACGATCACGCCACCCACTCCGCCGATGATACCGTCGGCTATAAGATCCTTGAGCCATCCGTCGGGCATATATCCGCGCACCAGTTCGCCTATCCAGCCCACAAAGCTCTCGATCCATTCCATGGGGAAAGCACCGATATAGAATGTGGCCCAGAAAATAAAGGTCATTATGGCAATGAAGATGGGGAAGCCAAACAGTTTGTTGGTGACTATAGTGTCGATGATATGCGTGGAGCTTGTGCCGGGATTCTCCTCCTTTTTCATAGTCTCGGCAAGCGCGCCGGCAATGAATCCGTATTTCTCATCGGCAATAGCGGCGGTGATGTCGAGTCCGGGATTGGATTTCTCATATTCAGCCACGCTCTTGTCGCGCAACTCGAGCAGATGGCTGGCATCGGGTAGAGCGAGCATCTGATGCTGCACCTCCGAGTCCCCCTCGAGCAATTTTATAGCAAGATAGCGCGGAGAAAAATGCCTCTCTACGGCCGGATGGGCCTTAAGCTCATCCTTGATACCCGACAGGGCTGTCTCAAGCTGTGCGCCGAGCGACACATGCACGTGGCGCACCGACGGTTCATTTCCCTCGTAGACACGTATCACTGTGTCAAAGAGCTGATGTATGCCCTTGCCGCTTTTGGCAGCGGTGGGCACGATGGGAACGCCTATCATACTGCCGAGTGTCTCGTAGTCAAGGGTGGTTCCGGCACGCTCCAGCTCATCATACATGTTGAGAGCTATCACCATGGAGCGGTCCATATCGATAAGCTCGGTGGTGAGATAGAGGTTGCGTTCGAGATTGGATCCGTCCACCACATTGATGATTACATCGGGGGTCTCGTCGCGCAGATAACGGCGCACGTACAGCTCCTCGGGAGAATAGGACGCAAGCGAGTAAGTGCCGGGAAGATCGACAATGTTGAACCGGTAGCCACCGTAACTGAACGAGCCCTTCTTGGCATCGACGGTGACACCGCTGTAGTTACCCACATGCTCCCTCGCACCCGAGGCTACGTTGAACAGGGAGGTCTTGCCACAGTTGGGATTGCCTATCAACGCCACGTTTATCACATGCTGGCGTTGATTGCCTCCTGCATGGGGGGAATCGGCACTGACCGGTTCGGTTACAGAATCGGTCACAGTGTTAGTGTGGGAGGCCGCCCCACCGGACATTTCACCCGACGCGGTATCTACCTCCACGAGATCGGCCTCGGCACGACGGAGCGACACCTCATAACCCATTATCTCGTACTTGACAGGATCCTTAAGCGGAGCGGCCATGAGCACCTTGATCTCCTGGCCACGCACAAATCCCATCTCGATCATGCGCTTGCGGAACGCGCCATGACCCAACACTTTTATGATGACACCGGACTGCCCGGTGGTAAGTTGCGATAGTCTCATAGTCGAAACACAATTTATCGGGTGCAAAATTAGGCATTATATCCGTCAACTGAAATACCTAATTATAGTGATTTTTCGACCATAAATCATGTTTACCGGGCTAATTACCCTCCCGATAAGCGGACAGGGTCACAATCCTTTCTTCAACCACGATCCGCGGATGAGGCGGAACAGAAATATGGCTCCGCGGAACGACAGCTCGATACACATGGCCGTCCACACTCCGGCCAATCCCATAGTGGGCGCGAGGAGTGCCGCAAGCGGTAGACGCACGAGCCATATACTGCCGAAATTCATCACTGCGGGCACTACCGTGTCGCCCACACCTATCATCACGCCATAGGCCACGATGGATGCCGCGAACATGGGCTCGGCAAACGCCTCGATGCGGAGCGAACGGACTCCAAGGTCGACAATCTCGCCCACGGGCGACATCAACTCCATCACCCATGGTGCACCGATGTAGAGCACTACTCCCATGACAGTCATGGTGACCATTCCCAGTCCAACGGTGATGTATCCGAACCGCTTTGCCAGATCGAGCCTACGCGCTCCATAACTCTGGCCCACAAGTGTGGTAGCGGCATCACCGATGCCGTAGCCGGGCATGTAACAGATGCTCTCGGCCGTGACGGCAAACGCATTGGCGGCGATGGCCATGACCCCGAGCGGGGCCACTATGACTGTGACCGCTATCTGCGCCCCGCATATCACGGCATGTTCGAGCGTCATGGGGGCCGAGACCTTGAGGGCCTTGCGTATCACATCGCGGGACGGGCGGAATGAGCCTTTCTCCCTGACTATGGCCATCCCCTCCTGACGGAAACAGAGATACCACATCATGAGTCCGGCCGTGACAATCTCGGCTGAGACCGTGCCGAGGGCCGCGCCGAGCACACCGAGCCCGGCTCCGGGCATGGTGAACTCAAATCCGGCGACGCTGATAGTCCGCGTGGGGAATATGAGGATGAAATTGAACAGAATGTCGAGCAGACACATCATCACATTGAGGCCGCCCGGCACTTTCATATTTCCGACGCACCGGAGCATACCTCCACCAAGATAATTCATGGTGAGGAGCGGGAGAGCGAGCACAAACACGAGGAAGTATAGCGAAGCCTTAGGGCACACGGCCTCATTGCCACCGAGCCAATGAGGCAACGGCCCGGCAATACATGCGCCAACGAAAGCTACCGCCACACTGAATATGAGGCACGAGGTGATGGCCTGGCGCAGTATGCGGCGCGCTCGGGCATGATCGCCGGCCCCGATGCTGTGGGCCACCTGAACCGAGAAACCCATGGTCACAGCCGAGCATATGCCCCAAAAGAGCCATAAAGAGGTGGAAACGAGTCCAACCGAGGCGGAATCATCGGCACCGAGACGCCCCACCATGGCGGCGTCGATATATTGCATCATGATACTGGAGAGCTGAGCCATCATGGCAGGCCACGACAGCTGGGCGGTAAGCTTCAATTGCTGTGCAAACGAGAGCTTCTCTCCTGAACGTATCTTATCAATCAGCAAACTTCAGTCAATTTTAATCCTCTGAATCGGGAAAGTACCTCGCGGAGCAACGGTCGCGGACAGGCGATGTTGAGCCTGATGAAGCGGTCGTCGCCATACATGGCACCACCGTTGATCTTCACTTTACATTCCCGCTCCACTACATCGGCAAACTCTGTCCCGGTCATGCCGAGCGGACGCACGTCGATCCACGGCAGATAGGTGGCTTCGAGCCTCGCAAGCGGGAGAGCCGGAAAGTGATCATGGAAGAATCCGCGTGTCAATTCCCAGTTGCCGGCAAGATAGGCTCTCAACTCACCGAGCCACTCCGCTCCGTCGGGCGAATAGGCAGCGATAAGCCCCTCGACTCCAAAGGGGTTGACGTCACACACCTCGTTGATGTTGACGGCGCGGTCGATGAGGGCACGTTTCTCATCGGAGAAACACACTATCACAGCATTCTGGAGTCCGGCGGTGTTGAACGCCTTGGACGGAGAGAGGCAATACACGGCATCGGGGTCGATTGTCCCGTAAGGGGTATATTCATATCCCGGCATGGTGAGCTCGCAATGAATCTCATCGCTCACCACCTGCACTCCATGAGCACGGCATATGTCACGCACACGGGTAAGTTCGGCCGGAGTCCATACACGTCCGCCGGGATTATGCGGGTTGCATAGCAGGAGCATTGTCACCGACGGGTCGGAGGCCACGCGCTCCAGTCCCTCGAAGTCGATGCGGTAGGAAAACTCACTGTCGCCCGCATCCTCGATCAGCAACGGCGACTCGATGATGCGACACCCGTTGTTACGTATCGAGGAGAAGAAACAGTTATAGACTGGAGTCATCACTATCACCCCCTCGCCCGGCTTGACGAGGGCCTTTATGACAGCCGAAAGAGCCGGGACAACGCCGGGGACACATATCACATTCTTGCGCGTGAAGCTGAACCCATGGTGGGATGCGAACCATCCGGTGAGAGCCTCATAGTAGGCATCGCGCACAAGTGTGTAGCCAAACACTCCATGATCCACCCTGCGGCGGAGGGCATCGATAATGCACGGGGCGGTGGGAAAGTCCATGTCGGCCACCCACAGAGGAATGGTGCCGGGATATTCATCCCACTTGTAGGAACCAGAGCCTACACGTGAGGGGGCTGAGTCGAAATCGTACACGGTGATATGGTGTTACGGGTGTATTAAGAGAATACGTTATTCAGCCACTGTGATCTTGCAGTCGGCAGGAGCGAGGATGTTTTCGTCGAGTATCAACTCGCCCACGCTCTTCACATTGATTGAGCCGGAGCGGGGATTCTTGATGCTGGTCATGCCCGAGAGAACGGTGGCATGGAGCGAGGAGTCCTCAAACGCCAGGTCGGCATCGGCATCGAAGGTACAATCCTCAAGCACAAGATCCTCGCAGTAACACAGGGGCTGGGTGCCCGAGATGCGGCAACGCACCAGGCGCAATCCGCGCGAATGCCATGCAAGGTATTCGCCCGAGAGGGAGGAATCCTCCACAGTGACATTCTCGGTGTTCCAGAAAGCATCCTTGGAGTGGATCTCGGCATTGCGAATCACAACATTACGGCAATACTGGAACGAATAGTTTCCCTCCTGGCGGTAACGGTCTATGTCGATATTCTCGGAGTGCATGAACAGGTAGTCGGCGTTGCGCACGTCCACGTCACGAAGCCTCACGTTGCGACAGTGCCAGAGTGTCTCCTGGGCATCGGGAATGTTGACGCGCTCGAGGTCAACACCGTCCATCTCGCGGAACATCTTGGGGGCATCGACCTGAGTATCGGTCATGCGCAGACCCGAGGAGTACCACAAGGCGGCACGCGCACCGGGAGTGAACACACAATGGTCCACCTCAAATCCCTTGACATGCCAGAAAGGATATTTGCCCTCGAAACGGCAATCACGGGCCACAATATCGGTACAGCATTTCAACGCCGACTCTCCGGCATGAAAAGTGACATTCTCGAGCTGTAGATCGTGACTTGCAAACAGCGGACGCTCCCCGCCAAATTCTTTATTCCTGATTATTTCCATAGCTTAATAATCTGATTGGTTAGCGATGCAAAAGTAAGACTTATGCACCGGTTGCATGCTACCCGAAAATAGGTAAAACCAACCACTTTTCACACTGCAAAATTACAATGTTTCGGTGATATAAACAAAAATGGCCGTCCGGCCGGCCCGAAATATCGGGCACAGCCGGACGGCGCTATCAGAGGGTTGTTTGTTTTACTGAATCATTACCTTGACTGGATGGTAGCCGAGTAGGGCACACTTCCAAGATGGAGGGTAATGGTTACATCACCGGTAACAGGAGGAACGATGTTGGAACCGCCCTGCTGAAGATCGGTCAATGATCCACCGAGATCTATCACCCAAGCATCATTGGCACGGAACTTGAAGTCACCGTCGCCAAGAGTGGTATCGATAGTCCAGGTGAGGCAATCAGCTGAAGGAGTCATAGCAGTAGATCCGTTCCATCCGTCGGGGGTTGCACCACCGATGATACCGATAGTATTTACAGGACTGAATTTTGCTGTAATCTTATCGGGATCGGTCATATCCACTTCGATCCAGAAGAGCTGAGGAGTGACGTTAGAGAGAATATTGTCACCGGTTTCAGAAAGTTCGACAGTGGTGATTCCGGTAGTGGGATCAGTCACCTGAGTACCGTCGACAGCACCATACCATACCTGTGATCCCGACATGTCGTTGCCGATCTTGCCACCGTAAGTGCCGCCATAGTAGGCATAACCGCGATAAGTCTCGGTGTCGCCAACGGCGAGAAGCCACTGGGAGGTAGCGAAATCCCAACCCTGGGTGTCATTGGGAGTACAAAGGTGACGGGGAACATCAAGAGGAGTGACGCTTATCACGCCGGTCTTGACATAGTTGTCATCACCCTTCACGTTATAAGTGGCTCCATCATAGGTATAGAAAGCCTGAAGTCCCCAGTAAACATCGCGAACCTGGGAGCTCACTCCATAGAACTTCTTCTGAGCATTGCTCCAATCCTCAACGGATACAGATACAACACCATTATCTACAGTAGCCGCGCACTCAACCGGCTCAGCCATATCCTGAGTTGCCGAAAGAATGAATTTATACGACATGGTGTAGCCCTCATAGAGCGGTGTCACCGAAGCAACATTCACAACCTCGACAGTCTCAACCTTATCATCGGTGAGCGCCTGGAGATCAATGGCTCCTGCGGCGAGTACACCGGCAAGATCAACTGATACTACAGGATTGTCAAGAGGAGTTATGCTGACCGAACCGTTACCATAATACTTGTCGGACGATCCAAGACGATAGATACCATTGTTGATGGTCACATACCCGGGAATACGATAGTAGACAGTAACAGGAGTGAGAACGTTGCCGGCAACAGCCTTGAGAGCGCTGTTGAGTTCCAGTGCGGAGGCTACAGCGGAGCCTTCGGCGTCGACCGGACCTTTAACCTCACGATAATTAGCGAAGGTTTCGTTATCGGCAATTTCGAGACCGAAACCAAGTGTTGCACCCTCAGGCAGATTCTCAGTCGATACTACCTCGGCAATATCAACCGAGAGACCATCGGCCACTGAATTCTGAAGATTGATCGCGGAAGCACCCAACGCCTGGCTGAGAGCGATCTGCACATCTCCGGAGGTGAAAGCCGGGAGTTCGGGCTGAACAGTAGGCTGGGCAATGCCGGGACCATCTTCACATGAGGCTACGCCCAAAGCGGCCAGTCCTACAAGAAATATATTAAACTTCTTCATAAGTGTTTACTCATTAACTGTTATTTCTGCTCTTCGGAAGTAATGAGAGTAAGATAGTACTTACCGGCACGCAGTTCAAGTTTTAATTTTCCGGTGAAATCATCGGGACAGGAGAGGTTGCCGGGATTATCCCCGCCATTGAGAGTATAAGGCTCGTTGAGCTTAAGCTCAGCTGAACCGGCTCCGAGGTTGACGGGACCCCAGTCGGCATCAGCGATCTTGAAGGTCTGACCCTTGGTGATGGTGATGTTGTCCAACTCGTAAATACCCATTTCGTCGGTGGTGAGGAACTCGTCGGTCACGCCCCAGCCATTCATATCGCCACGAAGATAGAGACCTGTCTGCAGACCCGGTACAGAAATGTTGTAGTATACCTGTACCTGCTTATATTCAACAGCGTTGGAATAGCATGTGGTATTCTCGGGGCTCTGGTCGATATATGCACGGAGACGGATCCACAACGATATGGGAGTCGTGGGCACATCCACCTCGTCAACCACACCGAGGAGCTTGCACGCGGCATTGGCCACCTCGTCACAGGGAGGATTTATCTCGGCACGGTTATACAGCACGGTACCTAAAGTCTCATACTTGGTGAAATCCTGGGTCAAGGAAGCCTGCACCTCATAGCATGCGGGTGCCTGGTATCCGTAATCAGGCTGATTACATGTGAGATGGAGAGTGCCACCCTGATCAAGCAGTACAAGATTGTCGGCCATGGTAGGCTTATTCAATGTGAATGTAGCGTTTTCGGGAACGCCATAGAGCGTGGGGTTATCATCCCAAGTCTCGCTACAGCTATTAAAAGACAGCATAGCGACAACGCTCGCGAAAAGTATTGAAATCTTTTTCATCATTATTTTAGTCTTTTAATGATTAATAGCCGGGATTCTGCTTGAACTCAGGCTGAGCTGAAATGATATTTACAGGAATAGGCATGAGCTTATAACGATCGCTGATTGAGTTACCCTCGGCAACATCGCCCTTCCATGACCAGAGATATGAACCGCCGGTGTACTTGTCGTGACGGATGAGGTCGGAACGGCGGGTAAGCTCCCAATAGAGCTCACGGGCACGCTCATCGAGGATATTGGCTTCGGTAAGGTCGCCTTCAACCCATGCACGGAGTCCGGCACGCTCAGTAACGTAAGATACGTATTCAAGAGCCTTGGCTTGATCACCGGTGTTGCCCATGATAAAGCACTCGGTGTACATCAGGTACACGTCGGCCAGGCGGATGAGGGGGAGATCGGTATCGGGCCAATCCTGAGTGTTGGGATCACCACTGCCATATACGCCACCGTTAAGAGGGCTCCAGCCACCATCGGTACCCTTCAGGAGGTTGGTAAACTTGATTGTAGCGTAACCGTTGTTGAATTTCGAGAACTCGGTGTTCTCCTTGGAGAAACCTGCATCCTCCTTGAGCCACATCGACTGGCGGAGGTCGGCGTTGGAGAACTTGTCGAAGAATTCCTTGCGGCCGTGCATACAGGTCCAGAGATTCACCATACCATACTGGCTTGCTGACATTGAATATCCGTCGTCGGCAAGTGTTCCGTTGGAGATCGAAGCACAGATAATAAAGTTGGCACCACCGTAGGAACGGGTATAGTAGTTATCGAATGAAAGTCCCCAGAGGATTTCGTTCTCAGCAGTGTTGGCACCGCCAGGCATATAATCGCGGTTGTCACGGCAGAAGAGGTAGAGGTAATGGTTGGCAAGACCCGAACCCTTGAAGCCACCACCCTTGTGACGGGCAATGATTTCCTCGCAATTCTTCTGACATTCGGCCCATGCTGTCTCGCGGTTGTCGGTGTAGACACCGGCATTGAGATACAGACGGGCAAGGAGAGCCTGAGCTCCGTCGAGGCCTACATGACCGTAAGCCACGGGGTAAGAGGAGTTCTTGAACTGGCCGACAATATCCTCAAGCTCGTTCTTGAGCCAGGTGTAAAGGTCGTAACGGCTCTTCTGCACAGGGTTCTCACCCACGGCAGCCTCCTCGGTTATGAACGAGCCCATACCAAAGATATCGACTACCCAATAGTAGCTCATGGCGCGGAGTGCACGGGCCTGGAGCACCATATCCTGCACAGCGGGATCAGCTGATTCCTTGGCCGACTTGATGAAGTCGTTACATACTGCTATGTGAGAATACAGGCGTGAGTATGTGCCGTAGATATTACCGTTGGACGCATCGAAGGAATTGGTGCAGATGTCATACACACCCTCGTCCTTCCATATCCACAGACACTCGTCGGTGGGGAACTCGTTCATCATGAACAGCGCGCGGGTGTACTGTCCGCGACCGTTATCAAGTCCTGAGATATCGGAACTACCGGGACCATCCTGGCCCGACACAGCCATACCCGAATAGCACTTAGCCAATACGGCCTCATAATCGGTGGCATTGCCGTAGTTGGGATCGTTGGGCTCGAGGTCAAGATCACCCACACAAGCGGTAAGCGAAAAACCGAGCAACGCACCTCCAATGGCAAAGAATTTATTTAATTTCATTGTATGGTCAATTTTTAAATAGTGTTCAACAATCTGTTAGAAAGTAGCTACGAGGCCAACGGTATAAATTGTTGCCTTCGGATACACACTGTTGTCAATACCGCCATATACCTCGGGATCGATACCCTTGTACTTGGTGATTATGAACGGATTCTGCACACCGGCGAAAAGACGAAGGCGGAGATTGTCCTCCATCAGGTTATCCCAGGTATAACCGAGTGTTATATTCTCGCAACGGAGGAATGAACCGTTGCGGAGGAAATAATCGCTCATGTACTGGGGCTGGCTGAAGTACACGTCATTGTCGACAACATTGTTGATACCATAGCTCGAGTAGAGAGTCGAGGTGTTGATATTGTTGGACAGTACATTGTTGTACACATAGTTTCCGAGAGATGCACGCAGGTTGAAAGCGAAATCCCAGTTCTTGTAACGGAAACTGTTGCCAAGTGTCATGGTAACCTTGGGATCGGGCGACTTGTTGAAAATCTTGTCGGCATCATCGATCTGGCCGTCACCGTTCTGATCGACATACGCGCCCTCGATAGGATTGCCGGCAGCGTCATATACCTGCTGGAACAGATAGAATGTATTGGCTGCGTGACCTACGGCATGGGCCTGAACGGTGTTGCCGTTACCACCGGCAATACCACCGGTCTTGATGATCGAACCGTCATACAGTTCAGTAATCTTGTTATGGTTCCAACCCACATTGTAGTTGATTGTCCAGGTGAAATCCTCGGTAACAATGGGGCGAGCAGAGATATTGAACTCAAGACCATAGTTGACAAGCGAACCGATGTTGCGGTTAAGCATGTTGGTGGTTGAAGAACCGGCCGCGATGGGCACAAAGCTCAGAAGGTCCTTGGTCTTACGGTAATAGTAATCAAGAGATGCGGTGATGCGGTTGTTCATGAATCCCCAGTCCATACCGGCATTCCAGGTAGTGGTGGACTCCCATTTCAGGTCAGGGTTGTATCCCTGAAGGAAAAGAGGAGCTGTGTAGATGATGTTACCGTTAGCGTCGAGCTGTCCGGTGGGATAGTATGATCCGGGCTGAGCGATGCTGTAAAGAGGCAGATAGTTGATGGTTCCGCCCACATCCTGCTGACCGGTCACACCCCAGCCGAGGCGGAGCTTCCAGTCATTCATCCATCCGCGGGCTGACTCAAGGAAATTCTCTTCGCTGATCTTCCATGCGAGAGCCACCGAGGGGAATATGCCCCAACGGTTGTCCTTGGAGAAACGTGAGGTGGCATCGCCACGCACTGTCACTGTCAACAGGTAACGGTCCATGAGGCTGTAGTTGACACGGCCAAAGAATGAAAGGAGCTGGAGGTGGTTGCGCCAACGGTAGTTGCCGTCGCCAAACTTAGGATCGTTTACATAATTCTTTCCGATGAGATCGACTGTCTCGGGATTTACATTGAGGACATACTCGCCATCCTGATATACGATCGAGTTGAATCCGGGGGTAGTGGGTCGTCCGGCCTCGGATGAAGCACCCCAGTTACGGCCATGAGCCGAGAAACGCTGCCATGAATAACCGGCTGTGACATCAAGCATGGACTTGATCTCGTCGAAGTCTTTCTTATAATTCAAATAGAAGTCAAGCAGGGTATTGCTCTTGGACTGGTATATATAGTTCTCATATCCTGCGCCATCCTTGCGGTGATTAAGCCACGATGTGGGTGAGTTCTGATACACCTCATTGTACTCATCGGTCTTGGTGATATCATAACCGAGATTCAGGTTGGCATGAAGTTCGGGGAGGAAATGGAACGAGTAATCAAACTGGATGTTACCATTCGAGCGCAACACCTTGGCATAATTGTTGACGTCCTCGATCTGAGCTACGGGATTGACCGATGCGTTAGGCTCGATAGCCACAATATTGTCGCCATCGGAAACCTTGTACCATGCGGTGTAACCATTGTAAAGACTCTTGCGACCACTGTTGCCTATCACGGGAATATCGCTGAAAGGCGATGCAGTGGGGTTGTAGGAGAGACCGGCTCCGATGGCTCCGGTGTTGGCAAAACGGTTATTGAAATAATAACCCTTCACGCTCGCATTAATAGCAAGATGGTCATCCCAGAAACGGGGGCTGAGATTGATGCCTAATGTGAGACGATCCATTTTGGATGACTTCAGGATACCGTTGCTGTTGGTATAGGTAACCGATACTCGGTAAGGGAGGGTACCCACAGAACCGCCTACGCTGAGGTTGTAGTCGGACGACACGGTAGTGCGCAGAATCTCGTCCTGCCAATCGGTGTTGGCGTTGCCGAGCGCACGCACTTCGGTAGAACCCTCACCGTATACACGTGTCATCATGGCACGGAAGTCGTTGGCATCGAGAACGTCCCATGTCTTCTGAGCCTTATTGATGTACATATTGGCCGAGAAGTTGACCTGAGGACGGCCCTTGAGACCCTTCTTGGTAGTGATGATAATTACACCGTTGGAAGCGCGGCTACCATAGATAGCTGTAGCTGATGCGTCCTTGAGGATGGTCATTGACTCGATATTATCAGGAGCGATCATCGACAGAGAGTTGCCCATACCCTGAACACCGTCATTGGAAAGGGGCACACCATCCACGACAATAAGAGGATCGTTGGAAGCGTTAAGCGAAGAACCGCCACGGATACGGATAGTACCCGAGCCTTCCGGACCGCCTGAAGTGGTCACAACCACACCCGGGGTCTGGCCAACAAGCATATCCTGAACTGATGTGGCAAGACCGGCATCGATATCGTCGGGCTTAACTACCGCAACCGAGCCGGTGGCGTCGCTTTTCTTGACGGTACCGTAACCGATGGCAACCACCTCTCCGAGCACGAGGCTGTTTTCCTTCATGCTTACATTGATGGTGGTCTGTCCGTTGACAGGGATCTCCTGGGTGTCATAGCCCACATAGGAGAATACGAGCGTGCCGTCGGCAGGGGCTGAGAGGGTGTACTCGCCGTCGATATTGGTGGCTGTACCCATGGTCTCACCCTTTACTAACACACTTGCTCCGATGAGGGGCTCTCCCTCAGGGTCAATCACGGTACCTGATACCGTAATTTGCTGCGCTAAAGCAGGGAAAGAGAAGCACAGCACAAGGAGGGCTGCAAGCCACACTTTCCGACTCATTTGATGACAAATGTTCTTCATGCAAGAGTTTTTTTAGAAAGTTGAATGTAAATATGTAAAATTAATCTCTAAATAGTTGCGCTGAGGCTATATCCTTGACTGACAGCCATCAGGACAGGGTGAAAGGGGTATGTCGACGCAGGGGGCCGACGATGTTGGCACGACGGGAGTCTCTAAGGGTATCTGAGCTTTGTGGGGTTTGCGCCACAAAGCTCACGCCTTAAGGCGTGCTCTACAACCGTGGGGGTGTATTATGAAGTAAATAAAGTAAATGATTAGTTTTTCACGACCCGCGCTAAGCTTAAGATATGCGGGGAAATGTGTACGGCGGAAAGAATCTGTTGCGGTTGCTCTCTACATTTATTTCTTCAAGTATGTCTCATGCGTTTTCCTTACCTGAAACCCTCTGATAGGCTACATGTGGGGAAAGTCTCGGTCAATGACTCCCCGATTGCGGCTGATTTAGAGCCAATCCGGTCACGTGGAGGCATTTTCCGTCGGCAAATATAAAGCAACTTTTTGAATTATTCAAACTTTTTTCACAAAAAATTGGAAATAATTCTGTAACAAATCTGTAACGCCGAAATTCTGAGGACGTTAGAGTTGTGTGGGGAGGTGGGCTTACTGGAAACGGTAAGTGATGGTGCCGGTCTGCACTGCAGGGGCATCATTGTCGACCGAGAAGCGCGACGCACGTGCGGCATTGATGCAATTGGTGCGGGTCTCGGCATTAGCGGCCGCCGCTCCGGTGCCGGTCTGATAGGATGCGGCTGTCACCTGACCCTGACGGTTCACGCTCACGCGGATGGTGATGGTGCCAAGGGGACCACGGGGAGGGGTCTGCCATGAATCCATGGTGCGCCCCTTGAGGTTGAAGCCGGGGGTGCCGCTCAGGACTCCTGTGGTGGAGTTGCCGTTGGGGCTTCCGGCTTTTCCTGCGCCGGTTGATCCGGTGCCGGTTTTTCCAAACTGCACCTTGTTGGCGATATTCTGACGTGTCTCCTGCTCACGGCGGGCGCGCTCGGCGGCTTCACGCTCGGCTTTGGTGGGACCGGTGGGCTCGGCGGGTTTCTCCTTCACTACCTTGGCCGGCGACGGGCGCTCGGATGTGATGACAGGCGCGGGCTTGGGTACGGGGGTGCCGGTATTCTCCACCGCCTCGGCCAATGGTGCCGGGGGAACCGGCTCGACTATCTCGGCAGGCGCGGGCTCATCGGTGCTCTCGGCCTGCTCGGGCGAGTCGCCGGTCATGACAAATTCTCCGCCAAAGAGCACTTCGGACGAGTCGACCGGTGGCCATGTGCGCTCGGCCTCCTCGGCCGGGGAATAACGCAGATACATGGTGACGAGCAACACCACCACCACTGCATGGAACAGCAGTGTGGCGAGCATGGCTATCAATTTGTTGCGGCGTGATGGAGTCATTGTCATCGGCCTTTATGGGGCAAGGGGGGATGGGATTGGTGATTGGTTTCTATACGTGGATCACTGCGGACGGGCTGTGGCCGGAGCGGGCTTGGTAGCAAGCACCATCTTGAGGTTGTTCTGAGCGCCCAGATCGAGCACTTTCACAAGAGTGCCGTAGGTCACTTCCTCGTCGGCATACACGGCGATAAAATCGTCGGTCTCGGGCGAGGCGTTGACGCGGGCGTCCTGCAGGGCTCCGGCCAGGCTCTCGAGCTCGACCGCTACAGGCTCTTCGCCCGACAGCGACACGTAGAGGCGCGACTCCTTGTCGATGAACACTCGGGTCGAGGGCTTGAGGGTGGTCTGATGGGAGCTCTCGGGGAGATTCACCTCGAGCGCGGTGGGGAACACGAATGTTGAGGTCACCATGAAGAAGATGAGAAGCAGGAATATGACATCGGTCATCGATGCCATGGAGAATACTTCCATCATGCGGTGCTGACGCTTGAGTGCCATAACGTTATGCGGGCTCGTTGAGGAGGTCCATGAACTCCATGGTCTTGGCCTCGAGATTATTCATCACCTTGTTTATACGTGCCACAAGATAGTTGTAGGCGAAAAGGGCGATAATACCCACGATCAGACCGGCTACAGTGGTGACAAGTGCCTCGTAGATACCGTCGGCAAGCACCGAGATGTTGGCGCTGGTTCCGGCCGATGCGAGATTGTAGAATGCGTTGACCATACCGATCACAGTGCCGAGGAAGCCTATCATGGGGCCGCCGGCCGCTGTGGTGGCGAGCCAGGGGAGGCCTTTCTCGAGATTGGCTATCTCGATGTTGCCGGTGTTCTCGATAGCTACAAGCACGTCGTTCATGGGACGGCCTATGCGGGAGATGCCTTTGAGGATGAGTCGGGCATAGGGGGTATCGGTGCGGGCACACAGATTGCGTGCGCTCTCGATCTCGCCGTCATGAATGTAGTCGCGTATGCGCTGCATGAAGGATGAGTCCTCCTTGCGGGCACGGGTGATGGCTATGCAACGCTCCACAAAGATGTAGATGCTGATGATGGAGAGGATCGCGAGCGGAATCATGATGAAGCCTCCACGCATGGTGAGGTCCCATATGGATAATTCCTGTACTATCTGGGATGCCTGCTCCTGCACGGCGGGTGTCAGGGCCGATGAGGCGGTAGACATTGTGTCGACAAACTGTTCCTGTAGCATGATAACGATTGGAGTTGTGGTGAGAGGGGGGATGGATTATTATAATTCGGATGTGAGACGTGAGTTTTCTTATGCCGGGGATAGAGCGGCCGGTATCACGCCTTGAGGCACTGCAGATAGCGGTGAATGGTCTCCTCGAGACCTAAATAGAGGGCGTCGCATATCAGTGCGTGGCCTATCGACACCTCGCTGAGACGGGGAATGGAGGTGTGGAACCACTCCAGATTTACGAGGCTGAGGTCATGGCCGGCATTCACACCGAGACCACACTTGAAGGCCACGTCGGCAGCTTCGACAAAGGGAGCCACGGCCTTCTCGGGATCGGTGGGATACATGTCGGCGTAGGGCTTGGTGAAAAGCTCTATACGGTCGGCTCCGGTCTTGGCCGCCATGCGGATGTTGTCGAGATCGGTGCCGACGAATATCGACGAGCGTATTCCGGCCTCGCGCAAGCGCTCGACTATCGATGTGAGGAATTCCATGTTGGCCTCGACATTCCATCCGGCATTGGATGTGATTGCGTCGGGGGCATCGGGGACAAGCGTCACCTGGGTGGGGCGCACCTGGAGCACCAGCTCCATGAAGCGGGGATCGGGGTATCCCTCGATGTTGAATTCGGTCTTGACGAGCGGACGGAGCTTGTACACATCGTCACGGCGTATGTGCCGCTCATCGGGACGGGGATGCACGGTGATGCCCTGTGCGCCAAACGCCTCGCAGTCGGCCGCTACCTTGAGAAGGTCGGGGACGTTCTCGCCGCGTGCATTGCGCAGGGTAGCTATTTTGTTGATATTAACGCTTAGATTTGTCATATTAAATTCGTAACTTTGTACCAGAGTTGCCGAAATCGGATGCAAATTTACTCAGAAAAAACCGAAAACTGAAAAATTTTGACCTCAAAAGACTATATCTCGCCCAACGAATTTCTCCCCGTCCTCCCCGATGCTCCCTCGCTTGAACGGTTGTTTCCCCACCGCGAGGAGTCGAGCCGGCTGCTGGTAGGCTGCATTCCTGCCGAGTACAGCGCATCGAGAATAGCACGGGCGGTGGAGGATGCCGACGCGCATCTGCTCAACCTCAACGTCACCAGCGACGGCGAGCGGATGGACAACCGCATCATAGCTGAGCTGAGGGTGAGCCACCGTAGCCCGATGGCCGTGGCAAGGTCGCTTGAACGATACGGCTACGAGGTTGTGGACGTAGAGCACGACTCTCTCACCGACGACGCTCTCGCCATGGACAGGCTCAATGAACTGATGCGATATATCGATCTATAATATACTCAGGATAATGAAGATAGCAGTGTTCGGCAAACGCCGGCAAAGTGCGGAGGATCTGCCCCGCATACCCTCACTGATTGAGCTGCTCTCAAGCCGTGGGATAATGGTGGCTGTGCAACGCCACTTCTACGAGGCCATGACCCGCGAACGCGGTATCCCTCTCGAAGCTGACGATGTGTTCGAGGGCGGTGATTTCACGGCCGACGTGGCTATCAGCATCGGCGGTGACGGCACGTTTCTGCGCACAGCCCGCTGGGTTGGCCCCAAGGAGATCCCCATCATAGGATTCAACACGGGACATCTGGGTTTTCTGGCCGAGGAATCGCTGGAGGAGGCTCCCGTGATAGTGGACAATCTGCTGTCGGGTCACTTTTTCATCGAGCCGCGCTCCCTGCTCGAGGTCAGGGCCTCGGGCGACGGACTGCGCCAAGCCATATCAGGCTGGGCATATGCCCTAAACGAGGTGGCCATCCTGCGCCACGACTCGGCTTCGATGATTACTGTCCACACTTCACTCGACGATATCGAGATAGCTTCCTATCAGGGTGACGGACTTATAATATCCACTCCCACTGGGTCGACGGCCTACAACCTCTCCGTTGGCGGTCCCATAATCCAGCCCACCGCCCCATGCTGGGTACTATCCCCCGTGGCTCCCCATGCCCTCACCATGCGTCCGCTTGTGGTGAGCGACAGCCATGTGATCACCACCAAGGTTGACACCCGCTCGGATTCATATCACGTGAACCTCGACGGCCGGTTGCTCGTGGTGCCGGTAGGGGTGACTCTCCACATTCGCCGTGCCCCGTTCGTTGTAAAAGTGATCCACCGCGACGGCCACACGTTTGTCGACACGCTCAGCTCCAAACTGCTCTGGGGCATATCCAGGAGATAACAGTTACGCTAATCATACAATACACACCGCACCCCGGGTCAGGTATCAATCCTGTTCCCGGGGTGCGGTCTATATTATGTGTGTGCGTGAATTATGCGTTCTCGGGACGGAGAGTGCGTACCACGGCACCTGTGCGCCACATCTCGCTCTCGCGGAGAGCCTTGAGTTCCTCCTCAAGTTTCTCGCGGTAGTCGGGCTGGGTGTTGGAGTCGATGCTGCGCTGAGCCTCGCGGCCGGTCTTCACGCTCTCGTAGAGGTCACGTACCACGGGCTTGATGGCATCGTGGAACGGGCCCATCCAGTCGAGGGCACCGCGCTGGGCGGTAGTGGAGCAGTTGGCATACATCCAGTCCATACCCTTGGCTGCAAAGAGGGGCATGAGTGACTGAGTGAGCTCCTCGACGGTCTCGTTGAATGCCTCGGAGGGAGTGTGTCCGTTCTCGCGGAGCACTTCGTACTGAGCGAGGAGCAGACCCTGGATAGCACCCATCAGAGAACCACGCTCGCCGGTGAGGTCGCTCACAGCCTCGCGCTGGAATGTAGTCTCGAAGAGGTAGCCCGAGCCGATACCGATACCGAGGGCGAGAGTGCGGTCGAGAGCACGGCCGGTGGCATCCTGATATACTGCAAACGATGAGTTGGTACCCTTGCCCTCCTTGAAGAGAACGCGGAGCATTGTACCCGAACCCTTGGGAGCAACCATGATCACGTCCACGTCGGCAGGGGGAACCACGCCGGTGCGGTCGCTCCAGTTGATGGCAAATCCGTGGCTGAAATAGAGAGCCTTGCCGGGGGTGAGGTGCTTCTTGATAGTGGGCCACTGGGAGATCACAGCGGCATCGCTGAGCAGGCACATGATGATAGTGCCGCGCTTGCAAGCCTCCTCGATCGAGAAGAGGGTTTCACCGGGCTTCCAGCCGTCGGCCACAGCCTTGTCGTAGGTCTTGCCTTCGCGCTGGCCAACGATCACATTGAAACCGTTGTCGCGCAGGTCGAGTCCCTGGCCGGGGCCCTGTACGCCATAGCCGATTACTGCTATAGTCTCGTCCTTGAGTGTCTCGAGAGCCTTGCTCAGAGGATACTCCTCACGGGTGATGACGGTTTCTTCGATACCGCCAAAGTTAAGCTTTGCCATAATTACTGATATTATGAGTGTTTTTAATAATGATTATCGTTTTTTGAAACTTATGCGGGCGAGCGCACATGCGGTCTCCCCTACCTTGATTTCCGTGTCGTACACGTTCTCCTCGCCGGCATGACGCTCCATAAGCGTCACAGCCTCCTCGGCATATCGGGCCTCGTGCTTGAAAGCTATCTCAAAGCGCGACACCCGGCATTCATTGTACATGTCGAGTGGCCACAGGTCGGTGATGAGATCAATGTATCGGCGGGTGGTGACATGACGGTTCACATCAATGTCGCTCACCTTGAACGTATAGGCATATCCGGTCGCGCCGTCACGAAGGGGCTGGAGCTTACCGCTCTTCACACCTCCAAATCCGGCCTCATCATTTATCACCTCCACGAGAGCCGTGTGCGACATCAGGTCGGTGGGCCGGCGGGTGGTCATGTCAATCGCCATCCATGTGGTGTGAGCCCAACCGATGGTCTCGCCCGACTCGGCATCCTGTAATTCAAAGAGACGGTCGGAGTAAAGACGGTTCACACAGTCCACCCATGTCACAAGCCTGTAGGAGCGGTTCACTCCCGGCATGCGGTCAATATCGACACTCAGTCGCGACAACACCCACGAAGTGTTGGTCTCCATCATGTGGGCGTATCCGAAACCCAGACTGTTGGCATGGGCAGTGGCCGTGTCGATGATGAGCGTCACCAACCGCGACAGAGGCATCTCCTCCTGAGCGTTAACCTCGGCGGCTGTGAGATAGAATTCGTTGACGTATTGGATATTCGCCATGAGTAGAAATCAATGGGGTAAGGATTATTTTCCGCTCTCCTGGATCCTGCGGCGACGGGCCTCCTGCTCCTCAAGGAAGCATGAGAAATGCTCGGTGGGCGACTTGGTGACGCTCACGCGGCCCGAGCGTATGAACTGCTGTATGTCATATTGCTTGAGCAATTCATACAGAGCCTGGGTCTCGGTCTCATGACCGGTCTTCTCGATCACGGTGTAGTCACGTGTGATCTCGAGGATGCGGGCATTGTGCACACGAATTATGCGCTCGAGATTGGGCTCGTCGAGCAGACGCACGGTGGGCACCTTGTAGAGGGCAACTTCCTGATACACGATCTCGTCGTCGGTGTACAGGAAGGCACGGAGCACATCCACGCACTTCTCGATCTGCTTTACCACCTTTTCGAGAGCCTCCCTTTCACCGAACACAAGGAAGTTCATCTTATGAACTCCGGGCTCGGCGCTCGGGCTTGACGATACGCTCTCGAGGTTGATGCCGCGACGGGTAAATATGATGGAGATGCGGTTGAGCAGACCCACCTGGTTTTCGGTGAATACCGATATGGTGAACATATTCTTATCCATAATCTCCTATTTCTGATATTTTTTATTCTGATTTATAAGGATCTCATCGACAGCAGCACCCGGTGCAACCATGGGGAACACCATGTCCTCGGTCTCGATATTGACATTGAGCAGGTAAGCCTCCTCCGACTTCACCATACGCTCAATGGCGGCGTCAAGTTCGTGTGCGGTATTGACATCCTCCGATTTGATGTTGTAGGCCTTGCCTATCACAGCAAAATCGGGATTGAGCAACGGAGTGCCCATGAAACGGTCGCGGTAGAACATCGATTGCCACTGACGCACATTCCCGAGGAAATTATTGTTGAGAATAATCATCTTCACGGGGATACGGTAATCCATTATGGTGCCGAGTTCCTGCATGGTCATCTGGAAACCGCCGTCGCCCATGAATGCGAACACCTGACGGTCGGGGGCACCGAGCTTAGCACCTATGGCTGCCGGCAGACAGAAACCCATCGTACCGAGACCACCCGAAGTGATCACGCTGTGGGGTGAACTGTACTTGAAGTAACGGGCGGCCATCATCTGATTCTGGCCTACGTCGGTGACGAGTATGCCATCATTGTTGGAGGCTTCGGAGATCTTGCGTATCACCTGCCCCATGCGCATCGCGCCGTCGCGGGTGTCGATGGGATGAAGTTCACGCTGCATCACCTCGATCTCCTCCACCTGGCGTGGCTCGTCAAACGATGCTATCCACTCGGCGTGCGAAGCCTTGTTGACCATCGGCAGAAGCGAGCTCATGGCCTTGCGGGCATCGGAATGTACATGCACATGGGAGTGAACGGTCTTGTTGAACTCGGCGCAGTCTATATCCACGTGGATTATCTTGGCCTGCTTGGCATATGAGTCAATACGGCCTGTAACGCGGTCGTCAAAGCGCAATCCCACAGCCAATATCACATCGGCCTCATTGGTCTTGATATTGGGAGCGATGTTGCCGTGCATTCCCACCATGCCCTTGTGCAAGGGGTGGTCCGACGGGATAGCCGAAAGTCCCAGGAGCGTCGAGGCCATGGGTATATCGGCCTTCTCGGCAAGTGCTATCACTTCCTTCTCGGCTTCCGAGATAAGCACGCCGTGGCCCACAAGGATAAGCGGACGCTTTGCCTGGTTCACGAGATTGGCAGCCTCGGTCAGAGCCTGAGGTTGAGGCTCGGGATCGGGATCATAGCTGCGTATATAGTTGATGGGGGTATAATCCCATTCTACTGTTCCCGTCTGGGCATCCTTGGTGAAATCAAGCACCACCGGACCGGGACGACCTGTGGAGGCAAGATAGAATGCACGGGCCACAGCCCAGGGTATCTCCTCGGCCGACCGTATCTGATAGGACCACTTTGTGATAGGCTGTGTGATACCTATCACGTCGGTCTCCTGAAATGCCTCGGTACCGAGCGAATTCACTGCCACCTGACCTGTGATTACAACCAGAGGTGTGGAATCGCTCATTGCATCGCTTATGCCGGTGATCACATTGGTGGCAGCAGGACCCGAAGTCACGGTCACCACACCCACCTTGCCCGATGTGCGCGCATAGCCCTGGGCGGCATGTACCGCACCCTGCTCGTGACGCACAAGTATATGGTGGAGACGATCCTGATAGTCATACAGTGTGTCATAGAACGACATAATCTGACCACCCGGATATCCGAATATCGTGTTTACGCCTTCGGCCAACAAGGCCCGGCACATAGCATCAGAACCTAAAATCTTTTCACTCATAATAATTATGTGTAACCTTATTTACAGAGAACGCACGCCACCCTTGTCGGCCGATGTCACCATTGCGGCATATGCCCGCAGTGCCTGGCTCACATGGCGGTCGCGGTCACGCGGTGTGAATGCTTTGTCACCATAAGCCTCCTCCTCGGCTCTGCGCGAGGAGAGTTCCTCATCAGTGAGGCGCACGTTGATCGTGCGGGCCGGAATATCGATCTCAATGATATCACCGTCACGCACCAGCCCTATATTACCGCCGGCTGCGGCTTCGGGCGAAATATGTCCTATTGAAAGTCCCGACGTTCCGCCTGAGAAACGGCCATCGGTTATGAGAGCACATTCTTTCCCCAGATGTTTGCTCTTTATATAAGATGTGGGATACAGCATCTCCTGCATGCCCGGGCCCCCCTTGGGACCCTCATGGGTGATCACCACCACATCTCCGCTTTTTACCTTATCGCGCAATATGCCGTCAACAGCAGCCTCCTGCGAGGTAAACACCTTGGCAGGACCGCTGAAACGGAATATGCTTTCATCCACTCCGGCAGTCTTTACCACACAGCCGTCCTGGGCTATATTACCCTTGAGCACAGCGAGGCCACCGTCCTTGACATAGGCATGTTCCATATCGCGGATACATCCGTTGGAGCGGTCGGTGTCGAGCGCGCTGTAATAACTCATCTGGCATCCGAGCTCGGTGGTGCGCTTCATTCCGGGAGCGCTCTTCCACAGCTCGTCAGCCTCATTGCTCAATCCGCTTCCGTCACCGCTCACAGCCCACTTGTCCATTGCCTCGCCGAGAGTCATGCCGTCGACACGGTTCACCGATTTATCGACGAGGCCGGCATCGGCCAGAATCTTCATTATCGACAGGATACCGCCGGCACGGTTCACATCCTGGATGTGGTAATGGGAATTGGGGGCCACCTTGCACAGCACGGGAGTGCGGCGCGAAAGGCGGTCGATATCCTCCATGGTGAAATCGGCTCCGGCTTCATGTGCCACTGCAAGCAGGTGGAGCACAGTGTTGGTCGATCCGCCCATGGCAATGTCGAGGGTCATCGCATTGAGCATAGCCTCGCGTGTAGCTATACTGCGGGGCAACACGCTCATGTCGCCATCGCGGTAGTAGGCGTAGGTGTTCTCCACAATCTGCTTGGCGGCTTTCTTGAACAGCTCGCGGCGGTTGATGTGGGTTGCCACCACGGTCCCGTTGCCGGGGAGCGCGAGACCTATGGCCTCGTTGAGCGAGTTCATTGAATTAGCGGTGAACATTCCCGAGCAGGATCCGCATGTGGGGCATCCTTTCTGCTCAAGGAGCGCCACCTGATCGTCAGCCACGGTATCGTCGGCCGACTCGATCATGATATCGATAAGATCGACGTCACGGTCCCCTACCCTTCCGGCCTCCATAGGACCGCCTGAAACGAAGATGGCAGGTATATTGAGCCTCATGGCTGCCATAAGCATGCCGGGGGTCACTTTGTCGCAATTGGATATGCACACCATGGCATCAGCCTTGTGGGCGTTCACCATGTACTCGATCGAGTCAGCAATCATATCGCGTGAAGGCAACGAATAGAGCATCCCGTCGTGCCCCATTGCAATTCCGTCGTCAATAGCAATAGTGTTGAACTCGGCTGCAAAGCATCCTTGCTTCTCAATCTCGGCCTTCACCATCTGACCGATCTCATGGAGATGGGTGTGGCCCGGTACAAACTGAGTGAATGAATTTACAATGGCTATGATGGGCTTGCCGAATTGCTCATCCTTCATGCCATTGGCACGCCATAACGCACGTGCTCCGGCCATACGGCGACCTTCGGTGCTTGCTGCGCTTCTCAACGGGAATTTCATACTGTTACTATTTTGTAAATTTAGCGAGGAAAAAATCTCACAATTTTTAAAAATTACCCGCAAAAATATGAAAATATGCTGTAAAGCACAAATTTTAAGCCATATTTATTATCATACTTTAGCTTTTTACACTACGATTTACAAACTTTTTCTATCCTCCAGGCCCGTTAATTCAAGAAAATTGCTTAATTTCGCACTTTAAGTACAGAAATGTGCAATTTTGACATCACAGCAACACTGCCTGCATTATGAAAAATATCCTTGTCACCATATGCGCCCGGGGAGGGTCGAAAGGAATACCGGGAAAAAACATCAAGCCCGTGGCCGGCAGACCACTGCTCGCCTACACAGCCGATGTTGCCAAAAATTTCGCTCACAAGCACAATGCCGACATAATACTTTCCACCGACTCGGCCGAAATCATGGAAGTAGGCCGTGAATGTGGATTGCCCGACGAGTATGTCCGCCCCGACGCTCTCGCCAACGACACATGCGGAAAGCCCGATGCCATCAGGGATGCTATGCTCTGGGCCGAGGAGCGTTACGGCAAGACATATGACTACGTGGTGGATCTGGACGTGACCTCCCCTATACGCACACTCTCGGATGTGGAGAATTGTGTGGAAATGATGGACAATGCCCCCGACGCCCTCACCATATTCTCGGTGAATCCATGTGCCCGCAACCCATATTTCAACATGGTGCAGCAACAGCCCGACGGATACTTCTCGGTAGTGCTTGGAGGGATGTACACCACCCGCCAGTCAGCCCCTAAGGTCTACGACATGAACGCCTCAGTCTACGTCTACCGCCGTCAGTCACTGATGGTCGAGCCCCCCAGGGCAGTCACCCCGCGGTCGCTTGCCTATGTGATGGACCACGTATGCTTCGACCTCGACGAGCCGTCCGACTACGACTATCTGGCATATCTGATCGAAAACGGCAAAATCTCCATCGGATAGACGACATGAATACCCTCATCATCGGTCTTGGATCCATAGCCCGCAAACACATCGCGGCGATACGTGAAATCGACAAGCAGGTATCTATCTATGCCCTGCGGTCATCGCCCGACGCTCCATCATGCGACGGTGTGACCGACATATATGATCTCGATGCGCTGACAGGGACTACACCGGATTTCGCCATTATTTCTAACCCCACATCGTGCCATGCCGGAACCATAAGGCAGCTGCTGGATCTAAGAATCCCGCTCTTCATCGAAAAACCGGTCTTTGAATCCACCGCCTACGATGATCTGCTCGCCGACATCGACCGGGCCGGCATAACCACCTACGTAGCATGCAATCTGCGCCATCTCAGCAGTCTCGGATTCATGCACGACTATATCCGGGCCAATCCCTCGCGACGCATCAACGAGGTGAACGTCTACTGCGGATCCTATCTGCCCGAGTGGCGTCCCGGCACCGACTTCCGTAAATGTTACAGCGCCATCCCCGAGCTGGGGGGAGGGGTCAACATCGACCTGATCCACGATCTCGACTATACATGCTGGATATTCGGGCTCCCCACCCTGTCGTTCGGCCTGTGCCGCAACGCCTCATCGCTCGGTATCCCGGCCATCGACTATGCCAATTACTCGCTCATCTATCCGGGCTTCACGGCTTCGATAATCCTCAACTATTACCGCAGGGATTACCGCCGGCGCCTCGAAGTAGTTTTCGAGGACGGCACCTGGACGCTCGACATCAAGGCCAACCGCATCACCGATGCCGAGGGGACGGTAATATACGAGGGCAATGACAGCATAGCCGACACGTACACTGCCCAGCTCAGATATTTTATCGACATGATAGGCCATGGCGCCAAGCCCGACAACGGTGTCGCCACGGCTTACGAAATACTGAAAATCTGTCTGAATTATGAAAGACTTGACTGATAAAGCAATCATTGTAGCCGGAGCCAACGGGCTTATCGGCAAGGAAATAGTAGCGGAACTGAGGGAACACGGCTCCATGGTGATAGCCGCCGACCTGTCATTCGCCACCGAGATACTCGACCCGAAGTATTCCACCTACAGGCTCGATCTCTCCGACAACAGCTCGATCGACGGACTTGTGGAATTTGCCCTGTCGCGCCACGGCAGAATCGACGGCTTCATCAATGCCGCCTATCCCCGCACCAAGGACTGGGGTAAATACCACTTCGAGGACACCCCTTTCAGCCATTGGAAGGACAATGTGGACCTGCAGCTCAACTCGGTGTTCTACATCGACCAGCAGATAGCCAAGGTGATGAAGGAACAGCAGTTTGGCTCGATAGTGAATTTCGGCTCGATCTATGGTATAGTGGGCAACGATTTCACCATCTATGAGGACTACGGAGGCACATCGCCGGCCGAATACTGCGCCATCAAGGGTGGTATCATAAACTTCACCCGCTACCTGGCCTCCTATTTCGGGAAATACAATGTCCGCGTCAATTGCGTGTGCCCCGGAGGCATATGGGATCATCAGCATGAAGAGTTCGTGAAGAACTACAATCACCGTTGCCCCATGAAACGCATGGGCAACCCCGACGACATCGCCCCGCTGTGCCTATTCCTGGTATCCGACGGCGCAAAATACATCACAGGCCAGATAATAGCTGCCGACGGTGGCTGGACCGCCATATAATATCCAACCCACATATGATTCAGGGAGGGACACTTGGTGCAAGTGTCCCTCCCTGAATCATATGGTATCATACCGTCGGATAAAATGCGTCAGGTATATGTTCAAGTTTATACCCGTCGGGATTGCCAACGATCAATATTATATCAAACTGAGGCTCGAGCGGTTCAGTCAGCGCCCGCATATACATGTCGGCGGCCTGTATCATACGCGCACGCTTCCGGCTGTCCACAGCATCACACGGATCCACATAATCGGTCGATCGGGTCTTCACCTCCACGAAGCAGATCCTGTTATCCTTCCTGGCGATGAAATCCACCTCCACCCGTCCGATGCGTATGTTCACGCCGTCGATGGCATAGCCCTGAGTGAGAAGATAGTCACGTGCCACCTTCTCGCCCCATTCGCCAAGCTCATTATGGGCCGACATGTCTCAAATATCATTTACTGGAAATCCTCGTAATCGCGGGGATCATCCTCATCGAGCATCTCGTAGCCGTAGTCCTCACCCTCGAAATCCTCGTCGAGCATATCCTCATCATCCTCGGGCATAGCCGGGACATTCTCGAATATGAACTCATCCTCCTCGCGCACACGGTGATGACCGTCGAGCGGACGGTGGGTGATCGGACTTACCTCTATGCGGTTGCGTTCATCGGTGATCTCGCTCCACAGCATATCCTTAAGTTCGGTGATACCCTGGCCTGTCACAGCCGAGATGAAAATGTGGGGCACACCCTCGGGCAGATGATGTGACATCTCCTCGCGCAACTCATCGTCGAGCATATCGCTCTTGGATATCGCAAGCACACGGGGCTTGTCGGCCAACTGGGGATTGAACTTCTCGAGCTCGGAGGCGAGTATCTCATACTCCTTCTTTATATCGTCGGCATCGGCAGGCACCATGAACAGAAGCACGGCGTTACGCTCGATGTGGCGGAGGAATCTCAGTCCGAGTCCTTTGCCCTCGCTCGCACCCTCGATGATACCGGGTATATCGGCCATCACGAACGAGCGGTCACCGCGATACGACACGATGCCGAGCTGAGGCTCCATTGTGGTGAAAGGATAATCGGCGATCTTGGGACGCGCCGCCGATATGGCCGAGAGGAGGGTGGATTTTCCGGCATTGGGGAAACCTACCAGACCGACATCGGCCAGCAGCTTCAGCTCCATGATAATGCTCTTCTCTATAGCCGGCTCGCCGGGCTGTGCATAACGCGGAGTGCGGTTGGTGGCACTCTTGAAATGCCAGTTTCCGAGACCGCCACGGCCACCGCGCAGGAGCTTGATCTCCTCGCCGTCCTCCGTGACTTCACACAGGAATTCGCCGGTCTCCGCGTCAAAGACTACGGTTCCGCAGGGAACATCCACCACTACATCCTCGCCGTCCTTGCCAAACGAGCGTCCGCCGGTACCCGATTCACCGTTTCCGGCAAAGATATGACGGCGGTAACGGAGCGGAAGCAAGGTCCACATGTGGGAGTTGCCACGGAGTATTATGTGACCGCCACGGCCACCGTCGCCCCCGTCAGGACCACCCTTGGGAACATATTTCGCACGATGGAAATGTCGCGAGCCCGCACCGCCCTTTCCTGAGCGGCAGAGCACTTTTACGTAATCTATGAAGTTGGAGTCAGCCATATTGGTGAATTGATGATTTCTTGTTTTTGAGACCTGGAGACCGTTGTTGATTCCGGCCTTCCACATATATTATATAACAACATTCGGGCGGAAAGGGTCAACCGTGCGGTTGACCGGTCAATGCCCCGACTGTTTCACATGGCGCAACAATTCGCGGGCATGTGCATAATCGGCAGGCGATCCTATGTCGATCCATGTGCCGTTGATGGGAAAATATGTCACCTTGAGTCCGGCACCAAGTGCGGTGTCTATCAGATCAGTGGCATCGGTGCGCCTGTCAGTCGGCAACGACCGCAATAGCCGGTTGGAGATTATGTATATCCCGGCGTTAGCATAGTAGGAGTACGAAGGCTTTTCCTCAAGCGATGTCACCCTCGTGCCGTCGGTAGCCAATATCGCATAGGGCACGGACACATTATACGGTATGGCGGCTATGGTGATGTCGGCGTTTTCTGCCTGATGGTGGATGTACATGTCCTCAAATGAGATTGTGGTCAGCAGATCCGAATTCATCACTATTGTCTCGCCATCCTCGGGCACTTCACACAGCGATGCTGATCCTATAGTGCCCATTGGCATCGGTTCCCTCACACATTTCACCCTCACTCCGCTCACGGGCGAAGAGAAATGTGCCTCTAACTGTTCGGCCATATAATTGACCGTCACCGATATATCGTTAACACCCACCGATGCGAGCGCGTCGATGTTATGGTCTATCACGGGGCGGTCGCCGAGTGGCAACAGCGGTTTGGGAGTCGTGAGTGTGAGCGGACGCAACCGTTCCCCCTTCCCTCCGGCCATGAGTATAGCTCCTACCGGGAGTATCGAACGGGTGAGTGTAGTGTCGATAATGCGTGTCACCCTCCCATCGCCGTCGAGCACTGGGACAAGGTGAAGTCCTCGCCGGCGCATCTCCCTGAGACGGCCCACCGATTCCTCCCCCTGCTTCAAGGCGCTGAAATCACGGTGCATGGCCTCGGCCACGGTCGACTGGAGAGTGACACCCCCAAGCAGGGCACGGCGCACATCTCCGTCGGTGAGCGTCCCGCACATGCGGCCGTCATCATTCACCACAAGCAGAGTCATCTCTCCGCCCGACAGGCTGTTGAGCTTGTCAAGCGCATCTATAATTGTAGCATCGTGCGATATGATGTGACGGTCCATGATATGTTCAGTCTTGATTCAGGTCATAAAACTTTTTAGCCGACAATCTCTCCAGGGGAGTCTCGGCGATCGCTTCCACCGAGAGAGCGAGAGTGTCGGGCTTGGCATACGGATTGGCCGAGGCGGCCGCACGTGCCTTACCTTCAGGCGAAAGTGCGAAGGATATCGCTTCGGCTATCTCATCGGCCGTGTCTCCGCAATGGATCACGCTCTCGGAACACAACCGCCCTTTCTGGCGGATACCGATATTCACCGTAGGGATTCCTGTGGACGGCACTTCAATGATTCCGCTCGATGAGTTGCCCACCACAGCGTCGACACATCTCAGCGCCGATAGATACCTTATCTTTCCGAGCGACGGTATCACTTTCACTCGCCCGGGATTACGGGCGGCGTATTTCTCTATACAGTCGATTATCACGCGTCCCGAGGCATCATTGTTGGGATATGTTATCAGCACCTTCGATTTGGGGAAACGATCGAGCGCGTCAAGCATCATCCGGCATTTTTCAGCCACATCCCCGTTATCGAGTGTGGCCGGATGGTAGGTCACAAGCAACGATCCGGGAGGCAGACTGAACCCGATGGAGGCTTCCAGCTCCTCACGGCTCATCAATTGCTCATGCATGAGGTTGTACACCCCTATCGACCCGGTATTGATCACACGGTCAGGCTCCTCGCCCATTGCAATCACCCTCCGGCGGTAAGGCTCTGTCGAGGTTAGATGCAGCGAGGCCATCTTGGTGATGGCATGGCGTATCGAATCATCTATAGCACCCTCCGAAATTTCCCCTCCGGCTATATGCACTATAGGCACTCTCATGATCAGAGCGGCAGTGGCCGTAGCGAGCATCTCAAACCGGTCACCGAGTATCACTATAACGTCAGGCTTCAGTACTTGGAGTTCTCTGGCCATCCCCGACATGCACGCCGACATAGCCTCGACTGTGCCTTCCGGCGTATCGCCCGTATCAGGCATTGCCACGCCGATCACATCGGTAAATCCATCGTTCCTGATCTCGGTTATCGTGTAGCCATAGCGTTCATAAAGGTGCATATTGGTGGCGAGGATCGTCACCTGACAGTCCTCACGCTCACGCAATGCCCTGGCTATCCCGCTAAGGAGGCCCCAGTCGGCGCGTGTTCCGGTCGCTATGGCTATCTTTCTCATATTTCAATATTCACGTTCGCCGAATATGGTGGTACCCACGCGCACCATGTTGGCGCCTTCGGCCACGGCTATGGGCCAGTCATGGCTCATGCCCATGCTCACGGTGCGGAACGAGTCATCGCCGGCAAACACTCCGGCCTTCAATTGGTCAAACACGGCGCGGATGGCATGAAAATCCTCCCTTACGCGCTCGTCGTCATCAACATTCGACGCCATTCCCATCACTCCGGCTATCTCCACATTGCGGAGTTCCGAAACCAACTCGGGCGTGACGAGATCCATAAGTTCAGCCGGAGAGAAACCATACTTTGTCTCCTCCTGCGCCACATGCAGTTGCAACAGCACTTTCACCTTACGGTCTATGCGCGATGCTTCGGCATCGATCAGCCTGAGCAATTTTTCAGAATCCACGCTATGGATCAACTCGACGTGTGGCAGTATCTGGCGCACCTTATTGGTCTGCAGATGCCCTATGAAATGCCACTTGACATCCGCGGGCATATCCTTGGCTTTGGAGCACAGCTCATTGGCACGGCTCTCGCCAAACACCCGCTGGCCGGCTTCGTAAGCCTCGGTCAGAGCCTCGAGAGGATGAAATTTCGATACGGCCACCAGCTCGACCCCTTCAGGGATCAAGCCGTTGAGCCGTTGCAGATTGTTTCTTATCCTCATGGATGTGAGTGTGATGAGTGGAGGTTATTCCCCTTCCTTTGAACTCTTGCCACTGAGATCGGCCTCATAGACATCCATGATAGGAGTCTCCTGGATGGTGTTGATCTCGAAATCGGCCATTGTGCCGCTCATTCCCTCCATGAAGTTATCGTAGGCCTCCTTGAAGGAATCGGCTGCTACAAGGAATTGGGTGATTGATCTCTTCTCCACTGCGGTCTTTTCATCCAAGGTGATGAAAGCGGCCTTCACGAGATACCACTTGTCACCGGTCTTCTGACGGAAGATCTCGGCAATCTTGGAAATCTTCACAGCCGACACATTGTACTCCGAGGTGAAGTGGGCGATCTCCTCCGAGATACGGGCCTCTGCCTCAGTGAATGATAGGGCATCTACCATAAATGCTTCGGTGACCTTCTTCTGGGCACCATTCTCCATTGTCTTGTCGTAACGGACTTTTGTTTCGAACCAGATTGACATTGTAAGAGTGTGATATTATTCTAAAATTATTGTTCGGACTACAAAAGTACACAAAAAAGATGAGAAAAAGTCACCGCACATATCAATCTTAAGGAAAAAAGTACTAACTTTGCATCGCTTTTCGGATGCTCGAATGGTGGAATGGTAGACACGAAGGACTTAAAATCCTTTGGTCATTGCGACCGTGCGGGTTCGAGTCCCGCTTCGAGCACAGCATCTTGCCCCGCCGGCCTCTTAATTTTCACGAGGGGTGCGCGGGGCTTTTTTATTATTTTTCATCTATTACCACACGCCTCATCCCCCATTCATTACGGCAGTGCTCCATAAATCCACCTTATATATAATGTGTATTATGGCAATGACCCTGGTCATGCCATTGCTTGCCAATGCTTCGGCCGCCGTTGACGAGTCATTGCTTTCCAAGGGACGTTGGGTAAAAGTGCACGTCGATTCCACCGGTGTATATCGGCTCCCCGTCGACCTGTTGTCGGAATGGGGATTCTCCGACCCTTCCCGCATCACTGTGGCCGGTTACGGTAGCGTGGAAAGGGCCCATACCCTTGACACTGCCCCCTCCGGCCTCCCGGTGCTTCCTGTGATGAGGACTGTAGATGCCATCTATTTCTTCGGCGAGGGGGATTGCAGGGCGATCCCCTCCACTACCGATCCGCTGTCAGTCGAGACCCATTACAATCACTATTCCCGAGGGTCATACTATTTCATCGGTGAGACTGCCGGCTCATGCTCGCCCGACATGACCGTTTCCACTCCGGTGGAACAGATCACCGACCACATTTCCACCCACACATCCATTACCCACCGCGTGTACCGCGACAATCGCCCCGCCCGGCGCGGGCTTGCGTCATGCTCGCGCGACATTGAAGCCGGCACGCCACTCCAAGCCACTTTCGCCACCGACGGCCACACCGGCACCGCTTCGCTCCTTTATTCCTACATGTGGGTGCATGACCGCTCGTCGGCCCAGAGCATCAATGTCACATTCTCCGACGGTGTAATTTCCTCCACTGTCACCCCCGACCGCCTTTTCAGCAATGCATCGGCAAGCCACCTGCTTTACTCATTGAAACAGAACAGCTCGGCCACACTACGCCTCGCCGACAATGCCACCGGCGTCACCGCATCGTTCATAAACCCCGGAACTTTCTCTACCCTCGCGCTTGTCTCCACCACCTTTATATATACAAGGGAGAATTACGCTACCGACGGAAGTCGCCTGATGTATTTCCCCGGTCTGTCGTCGGGTGCGGTACTCGATTTCAACAGTGGTGCTACGCCGGGCTTCCACGCATGGGACGTATCCGATCCACGCACCCCCGTTGACCTTTTCATTCGTAACGAAAACACCTCGGGACCCACCGTCCATCCATGCCGGCACAAAGGATCATCCCCTGCCGTAGTGGTGGCTTTCGATACGGCATCATCCCTGCCCGTACCTGAATATTGCGGAGAAGTCCCCCCTCAATCCCTCCGCTCCACTCTCCACGACCTCGACATGCTCATTGTCACCACTGCCGCCACCTATCAGCCCGCCCTGCGTCTGGCCGAAGCCCACCGCAATCTTCAGGGCTTGAAGGTAGGCGTAGTCACTCAGGAGCAAGTGTTCAATGAATTTTCATCGGGAGCGCTTCACCCCAACGGCCTCCGTCACCTTGTGATGAGCCTTGCCTCCGACTCCACCCCCATGCGCTATCTGCTCCTGTTCGGACTTGGGTCAAGTGACTCCACCCGCGACACCGGCGGTTCCTCCACCGAATATCTCGTAACCTACTCCACCGAGGACCCCTCCGAGATGTGTTATGAGACAAAGATTTACAGTTCCGACCTATACTTCGGCACCCTTGCTCCACAGATATCCCCCTCTCTCGCCCGCATGTGCCATGATGTGGAAATCAGTGTGGGACGTATCCCGGCAGTCGACACACCATCGGCCGAAACCTACGTGGACAAGTGCATATCCTACCTCTCCGACCCGTTCCTCGCCGGGTCATTCAACCATGCGATAATATCGGGCGGCAAGGGCAACAGCAACGGCCACATCAAGGCGGCCGAGGAAGTGGGCGGGATCATCACCTCCCTCACCGGTTATCCCACCTTGTACCGTACCCATCTCCCACGGTTCAAGGTCTCCAATGCAGCGGCCGGCACCTCTAAAGAGATGCAACAATATCTGCAGTCGCGCCTCGGTGGCGACTTCCGCATGTTCACCTACACCGGCCACAGCAGCATCAACGAGATCTCGCATTACAACCACACTCTCACGCTCGAACAGCAGACCCGCTACGGCTCCCTCCCTGTGGTCTTCCTCGCCTCGTGCAACACCTCTCCCATCGACCTCCCCGATGCCAATCTCGGGCGCACCATGATATTGCACAATCCCGGCCCGATTATCCTCGTGGGCGCGAGCAACGAGGTGTTCATGAACTACAACCACGATCTCAACAACGCCTTCACCCGCATGCTGTACTCATCAGCAGGCGGTGAACGCCTGGGCGACGTGTTCAGGCTCGCTGTCAACGGCAACAAGCCTCACTCCGACATCCAGGCCAACAATCTATGCTACAACTTCCTGGGCGACCCTGCCCTTCCGCGATACTTCCCCTCGGCCACCGCTGCACTCACATCGGTGGGTAATACCCGTGTGACCGAAGAGACTACAGCGATCAACGTTACCCCGCTCAACACTGTGAGCATATCGGGAGCCATCAACCTCCCCAACGGCACAGTGGACACCTCTTTCACCGGCAAACTGCTTCTCAACATCTTCGAGGCACCCCACTCCATAACGACATACCGCCACGACAACACCGACACCCCCGTTAAGCTCGACATTGATGAATACTCGGTGTTCTCAGCCAAAGTGGACGTAAACCAAGGATTGTGGAGCTGCGATGCCGTGCTCCCCGCCCAGAACGTCACCGGCACTAACCGCATCACCATGTATGCCGTCGCCGAGCATGGCGCAATTGCCTCAGGCAGTGACAACCGTCTGCGCATCATCGACGCATCCGCCGATACTCCGCCCTCCGGTGCCGACACCACACCTCCATCCATAAGGCTGTGGATCAACGACGCCACAGCCACGTCCGACATGCCCATAGGCCCCTCCCCCGAGCTCCATATCGAGATCACCGACCAAGGCACAGGCATCGACATGAACGAAACCGCCATAGGCTCGGCACCCAGGATATTCCTTGACGGCACCGGAGTATCCGACGCCTCGGTATCCATCCGTCCGTCGACAGCCGGAAGCGCCTCAGGCATCTACACATTCGACAATCTCTCTGACGGCACCCACACCGTCACGGTGACTGCCCGCGACCTGGCCGGCAACTCCTCATCGGAAAGCATCACCTTCACCGTGATGAACACCGACAAAAAAGCCACCCTCCGGGCCTCGGACCGCATCGTGCGCCACGACATCACCTTCACCATCCTTCACAACATCGACGGCCCCATCACCTCCTCCCGCCTCATAGTCCGCGACATGGAGGGATCCACCGTATTGTCCCGGTCACTCCCGGCCGACACTTACACCTGGAATCTCACCGCCGACGACGGCTTCACGGTACCCGACGGCACCTACCGTGCATCGGTGATCATTGAAGCGACACCTTACTACACATCCTCACCCGAAATAGAATTTACAATCGTAAAGAAAAAATGACAAAACAGGATCTCCGCATAGTATTCCTCGGCACACCCGAGTTTGCTGTAGAAAGCCTCGAAGCCATAATCAGCAACGGCTACAACGTAGTGGGCGTTGTGACCATGCCCGACAAGCCCGCCGGACGTGGCCACAAGATGTTCCAGTCGCCCGTCAAGCTCTGCGCCCTCGAGCACGGCATCGAAGTGATGCAGCCCGTCAAGCTCAAGGACCCCGAATTTGTCGAGCACCTGTGCTCGCTCCGCGCCGACCTATTCATAGTCATAGCATTCCGCATGCTCCCCGAGGTGGTATGGACCATGCCACGTCTCGGCACGTTCAATCTCCATGCCTCCCTCCTCCCCCGCTACCGTGGAGCGGCCCCCATCAACCGCGCCGTGATGAACGGCGACACCGAGACGGGCGTCACCACATTCTTCCTCAAACACGAGATCGACACCGGTGACATCATTTCCCAGGAGCGCGTCGACATCCTCCCCACCGACAATGTGGGCGACGTTCACGACCGCCTCATGCACCTCGGGGCCAAACTCACCGTCAAGACCATCGACGACATCGTGGCCGGCACACTCACCCCCATCCCCCAGGATCAGCTCATTGGTGACACCGAGCCTACCCCCGCCCCCAAAATCTTCAAGGAGGACTGCGAGATCAACTGGAATCAGCCCGCTGAACTGATCCACAACCACGTGCGCGGACTCTCCCCCTACCCCGCAGCATGGAGCACGCTCGTCTCCGACGGCAAGGAACAGGGAGCCATGAAGATATTCGAGACCGCCCCCGCATCCACCACCGGACCTCTCGCTCCGGGCGAGATACTCATCGAGGGCGACACACTCACCGTGGGCACCGCCACAACCCCCCTGAGCATACTCTCGCTACAGGCCCCGGGCAAACGCCGTGTCCCCACCGCCGACTATCTCCGTGGCGCACGCCTCACCGCCCCACGCTTCACCCGCTGACACTTCACGTTACGATTTTTGATTGAACGGGTTAACGCGGGTTAACGTCTAAATATTAGTTTGCGAATATTGATTTATTTTGTTAATTTTGCACGCTGAATGGGCTTATTGGCCCTTGACATCACCATATGATGTCGGTTCTACCCCGGCAAAATATTAATATATCAGATAATTACCTTATAAAAATGAACATTTCAAAGGAAGAGATCTCTCCCGTTGAGCTTCGCCTCACGGTAGCCATCGAAGAGAATGACTATAAGGACGAAGTGACCAAGAAAATCAAGGAGATCGGCCGTACCCACGTGATCCCCGGATTCCGCAAAGGTCATGTACCTTTTGGCGAGCTGAAGCGTCGTTTCGGCAAGCAGATGACCAGCGATGTGATCAACGACACCGTTTACCGTGCCGTTATCGACTATATCACCGAGAACAAGCTCAACGTTATGGGCCACCCCGTACCCGTTGAAGTTAAGGAAGCTTTCGAGGAAGGCGACCAGGAGTTCAAGTATGACATAGCCCTCATTCCCCAGCTCGACATCAAGCCCAACGCTGAGGATCACTATCCCTACTACGAGATCGAGGTCACCGACGAGATGATCAACGAGCAGGACACCGCAATGCGCAAGCGTTTCGGCTCTCAGAAGCCCGGTGAGGAAATGACCGCCGACGCTGTTGTCAAGGGCTCGCTCATGCAGCTCAACGAGAATGGCGAGGTCAACACCAACGAAGGCGCCATCCAGGTTACCGACGGCATCGTGTTCCCCCTCTACTTCAAGGACAAGGAAGAGGCTGCCAAGTTTGAGGGCAAGAAGCCCGGCGACAAGGTGGTGTTCAACCCCAACAAGGCTGCCGGTGGCGACGCTGGCGAGCTCGCTTCAATGCTCCATGTCGACAAGGCTATCGCCGGCGACATCCACAGCGACTTTGAGATGAACATCTCCGAGATCATCGTCAATATCCCCGCCGAGCTCGGTGAGGAGTACTACAACACCGTATTCGGTCCCGACAAGGTTCACAACGAGGAGGAGTACCGCGCCGCTATCAAGGACATGATCGCCGGTGAGCTCGCTCAGAACACCCACATCCTCTTCCGCAACACCTTCGACAAGGCTATGATGGAGAAGTATGGCAACATGACCCTCCCCGCAGCTACTATCAAGAAGCTCTTCTTCGCCGACGCCGAGAATGCCGACGAGGCTTATGCCGCTCAGGAGAACGCCATCAAGCACGAGATCATCGAGAACAACCTGCTCCGCGGCCTTGAGATCAAGATCGAGGAGAACGAACTGCTCGACACTGCCAAGATGCTCACCGCCCGTCAGTTTGCCCAGTACGGCCTCGCAGGCATGGACGACGAGATCATCACCAAGTATGCCAAGGAGCAACTCGCCAAGGAGGAGATCCGCAACCAGCTCGTTCAGCAGATCCTCTCGTCCAAGCTCTACGCCACCATCGAAGGCCTCGTAACCCTCGACAAGGAGACCGTATCGCTCGACAAGTTCAAGGAACTCGCCCAGAATCTATAATTCAGCATCTATCGAGGCACATTACCGCCCCTACTGAATAAGATCCCAGCCATCCATCAGGCTATTTCCGATAGCCGCGATGGATGGCTTTTTCCGTCTCATTTCCAATCGTTTTTTATCGTTATCACTCTATTGGTCAAATGTGTTACAATATTGCCACATTCGTATTCTAAACGAAAAAACTCATTGTCAATAGCAAAAAAATCACTAAATTTGTCAAGATTTTTCGTTAGGTAAGTCGTAAAAATTAATGCACATATAAGTCACAGTTATTTTTGCGGTTTGGCTGCGGAATCTTACTTATCAGAAAACAGGCAGTGCTTACTACACAACCGTATTATAGTGTAACCGAAAACGACTTCCTAACGACACGTTAACATTAACGTTAATTATTTATGAACAAAACAATTTTAGCGGGCATAGCATGCACGTCACTCCTTTGGTTCACAGCCACAGGATGTGGCGAGGATACCGTCCTCGCTGGAGAAGACGCCGGATTCGTAGCAATCGATCTCGATTTCGATCCTTCTCCGCTCAAGACCGATCTGGCCGGCCAATCACGCGCCAATGCAATGGAGATCAGTAAAGAGGATCTCTCACTCAAGTTGACCAAGACATCCGACACGTCCGAGTCTCCCAAGACATTCACTTATGCTGAATTCGGCGACCGTCAGAAAGTAACCATCGGCCAATACCTCCTTGAAGCATCCTACGGCACAGCGGGAACTGAAGGATGGAATCTCCCTTACTATTACGGTTCACAGTCTCTCACCGTCAAGTACAACACCGAGACTCAGGTGAGCCTCCCCGTAACTCTTGCCAACTCGATTGTAAACATCTCTCTATCCCAGGGATTCACCGACTGTCTCTCCGGATATTCCATATCAGTCACTTCCGCCTCAGGCAACGAATATGACTGGGACGACAATGCCGGTCGCCAGCTGTACCTCAACCCCGGCAATGTGATGATCAGCGTAAGCTTTACCAAGCCCAACGGACTCCAGGCCACAGCCCAGATCGATCCTTTCAAAGCACAGGCTCGCCATCGCTACAATGTCACCCTCGACGTGGATGCAGGCGCCATCAACGGAGAGACACTCAACATCCTCATCGACGATAATATCGAAGAAAAATCCTTCGACATAGACATCTCCGACAGCAATCTCCCCAACCTTGCTCCCGAACCGGTGATCATGCTCGAGAATATGAACCTCGGCCAAAACATCAGTATCGTGGCAGGCAACACTTATAGTGCCCCGCTAAAAGCCACTATTGTGGCACGTGGCAAGATCGCGTCAGCCACTCTCGCCACCACCGGAGCCCTCACCACCCAGGGTTGGCCGGCAAGTGTCGACCTCACCAATCCCGGCTCCGCCCAGGCAACCCTTGAGAGCCTCGGACTGGTTACCCGCGGTCTCACAGGCACATCCGATGTGTTTGGTGTGATCGATCTGTCCAAAGTGGTATCCAATATCCGTTACATCGACGGAGGCGACAATACCACCACATTCTCACTCACAGTGACTGATGAAAATGGAGCGTCAATCTCTAATGAGCTCTTCACTGTCAACGTAGGCGAACTCGTATTGTCCATTCTCGACGGATCCGAGATCACCTCAGCCGGACAAGCCTCGGTGCTCGTCAATTACAATGGAGAGAATATCAATGATGTGAAACTTTCGGCCAAAAACAGCCGTGGCACATGGTCAGATCTGTCAATCACTGACCGCTCACTCATCCCCGATGGATACTATACATTCTCAGTAAGCTCCGCAGAAATCACCCTTGACTCCAACCTCACCATCAAGGCGACAACCGATAAGATCACATCCGAGGAATACATTATGCATGTACCCTCCATCCGTCTGCTCTCGGATCAGACAAATGCTTTCGCTAAACATGCTTACGCCTCAGTGAGATTTACCAACGATGAGGCATTCGCATCCAAAGCCGACGTGAAATTTGAGATTTCCACCGACGGTGGCAACTCATTCTCTCAGGCCGAGGCATCGCTCATGCCGGAAACCACCCGTGCATCCGGTGAGGCTGTATATAAGATTTCAGGCCTTAATCCGTCATCCACTTATACTTTCCGGGCCAAACTTTCCGACGAAACCACAGCTCCTGCAATATTATCTACCGAATCGGCCACACAGTTGCTCCATCCGGGCTTCGATGAATGGACATCCGAGAAAAAGGGCGACTACCAGTATCTATGGATTCCCGAGAGTTCATGGTCGACCAACAATGCCCTCACCACCTCCCAGTCGGGTAGCGGAAGCGGCAATGGTCTTAACACCAAAGGTTGCTCATACAAGTCAACCTCAGCGGTCATTCCCGCCAATAGCCGAAGCACCAAAAGTGGCGATTCAGGTGGCGCCATCGGGACATCAACATCAGGCGATGGAAACACTGTTGGCAACGCCACTCTTCATTCCGACAAACAAAAATCCGGAGCCAACGCAGCCCTGATACGTACCGTGGGCTGGGGCAGCGGGAATACAGCCAAAGCGAGTGGATCAGGTTTTGGGACATGTAATAACATGACAGCCGGAGAGTTATTCCTCGGGTCTTATATCGACGGCAATCCGGTATATGGAACCGCTTTTACCTCCAGGCCTGCAGGAATATCATTCTTCTATCACTACGATGTGGTAACTCCTGGTAACGGTGATTATGGCACTGTTGAGGTTTTCCTCTACTCAGGCGACAATGTCATTGCTACAGCCACAAAGCAACTCACCGAGCAGGATTCCTATACACCCATGTCGCTGGATCTTGATTACACCGATCTGACCCAGAAAGCCACCAAGATAAGCGTTATATTCAAATCGTCAGCTAATGCCGATGCGTTGAATAAAAGCACTACTTTCTGGCGTTGTCCCGGTGCCAAAAACACCTCCGGTGGCGAGTACATCGGATCAGAGCTCTACATCGACGATATCCAACTAATCTACTAATATCAGAACCAATGAAAACCAGTATATATTCTCTATTAGTTGCCTTAGCGTCAGCATTGACATTCAGCGCTTGTGACAATTGGGAGCCGGAAGGTGCATCAAGCTCCAACACCGGCGATATATCCAGTGCCAACATGAACGTCGCCGTAAATGAAGCAGCCAATGCCATAAGCCGTGCCGAGGGCAAAAACATCGACACATCCAACTTCATTGTCACTATTACCGACAAAAACAACAAGGAAGTATCCTACAACGGTAATAAGTGCAAATGGACCTATGGCTCCATGCCCGAGATCATCACATTGCCCATAGGCCAATACTACGTTAATGTGATAAGCCACAATCCCGAGCCGGCTGCGTGGGAGACCCCCTATTACGAGGGTGCAAGCGAGCTTTTCACCGTCGAGAACAACAAGGTGAACTACATCGGCACCGTGACTTGCAATTTCAGTGCTGTGAAAGTCGAGGTAAGATTCTCCGAGGAGTTCATCAAGGCTATGGACGCCACCTCGAAAGTGGACGTCAAAGCAGGAGCCGCCGGCACTTCCCTCAGCTGGTCGTCCACCGAAAAGCGTATCGGATATTTCTGTATCGAACCCGGCAACAACACTCTTGTAGCTGAGTTCTCCGGTAAACTCCGTGGCACGGAGACATCCGCCATTAAGGAAATAACCGACGTGAAGGCGGGCAACTACTACGTGATCAATTTCAGCCTCAAGGCCGGCGATCCCACTCTTCCGCCTGAATACGGCGACATCACAGGTGCCAACGGAGGCATTTCCATAGACTATGATGTGGTGGAAAGCGACATCACAGGTACTGTAAAGCCCGGCACCGATCCTTCCGACCCTGACAAGCATCCCGACACCGAGGAATGGCCTGACAACCCCAATCCTCCCGTAGACCCCGAGGATCCCGACCAGCCTAAGGACGATACCATTTCCATCAAATATAATTTTGGTGAGAACAATGGTCAGCCCGGCTTCGACCCCGAGGGTATAATATCCATCACGGGCAACACCTATATCCTGAAATTCCAGTCACAGGAACCTATCGAGAATCTCAAAGTGAAGATCGAATCTCCGTTCCTCACCGCCGATGAGCTTGCGAGCATCGGCCTTACCCAAGAGTTTGACCTGGCCAACCCCGGAGATCTTGAAGACACTCTTAAGAGCATCAATTTCCCCACCGGAACCGACGTGAAAGGCCACACCGACGAGATCATCTTTGATCTCTCAGGCTTCATTCCCCTGCTCAGCGCAGGTGATGCAGGTGATATCCACACCTTCACTATCACCATCGAGGACAACAAGGGTAACGTAATGATCAAAGATCTTAAATTCCGTAGCTAACGGCTCCAAACATTGAACTACAATGAAAAATAAAATTCTGTATATAGCATCTTCACTACTCCTTGGAGCCGTCGCTATAAGTTGTAGTGACGAAGCGATGCAATCGCAGAGTGGAGAAGGTAAAATGACCCTCCGCACATCTGTCCTGACCGAAATCAAGGAGGTTTCACGTGCTGGATCGCTCACTGAATCGGAGAAGAATCAACTCGCATCCTCGGCATTAATCTGGATCAGCAATTCCAAGAAACAACTTCTCTACAAGTACAATGGCATAGGCGATTTCCCTGCCGACGGACTCACTCTCCCTTCAGGCGGTTATCTCGCCGAAGCATGGGTGGGCGATTCCGTACCGGCTTCATGGGACAAGGTGCGTTATCATGGTAGCGAATCTTTCAATATCACCGCAGGAGCCACCACTCAGGTCAATGTGAAATGCCCAGTCCGTAACACCCTTGTCACGCTAAATATCGACGAGAATCTTAAGAAGGTGCTTTCCGACATCAGTTTTACCGTATCGCTCAACGACGGAATCACCGACGGATCCCACTCTTTGGTATTCGAGGGTGACAAAATCAACGAGACCGGATATTTCATGATAAATACCCGCACCGACGGTTTCAACTGGACTCTGGCCGGCACTGACGTAAAGGGACAGTCCTACTCGAAATCCGACAGATACATTGACCCTGATGTTACCGAGAAGCCTCATCTCGCCCGCGCCACCCACTACACATTCAACATCAAATACAATCAGTCGCAGGGCGATATCGAGATTGGAGGTATCTACTTCGATATCGACGTTGTGCCCGAGCCCAACGATCCTACCCATGAGATACCTGTAGAGATCGCCGTTGCTCCCGAGATCAAGGACCTGTATGGACGCGATCTGTCCACTCCTCTCCAGGTATCACCGGGCAATGTAGGCACACAGACACTCCACATCGTAGCATCCTCCCCCCTCACCAGTGTCGTTATCGAAGGTGAGATGCTCAAGAACATTGCCGGCGCTGCCGACTACGACCTCTTGAACATGGACGCATCCCATGTCGCCACTCTTGATAACGCCGGTATAAAATTCACTATGTACAAGGGTGGCGGAATGGTAGCCGAGAACAGCTCCGAGGCCACAAGCATGCGCATTGACATCCTCGATAAGTTCCTCAACACTCTTCCTGTCGGTAATCACTCACTCAATGTGACAGCCACTGACAATAAGAATAAAACTTCATCGGCAGCACTCTCGCTTGCAATCTCCAACGCTCCCGGCTCGCTCAACCCGGCATCCTCCACCACCTATACTTCCGCAGCCATTTCAGCCGAAATCAAGGAGCCCGGCACACGTATGGGATTTGAGGTTAAGTGCATAGGCTCTGCCCGAATCTTCGAGGATTGGACATTTGTGGAAGGATCCCTTAGCGGCTCAATCCTCTCGGCCTCTCTCTCGGATCTCGACCCGGGAACCCAGTACGCCTATCGTCTCATAGTCGATGACTACACATCCCCTGAACTCACATTCACCACTCCATCCTATCCCCAACTTCCGAATGCCGGTTTCGAGGATTGGAGCAAGCCTGCCAAGCCATATCTGATATACACCGGCAGCGAGGACAATATGTTCTGGGACAGCGGTAATCATGGATCCACTACCATCAGTGACGATGGTAGCATCACTACCCCCGACAGCTCAATAAAGCACAGCGGAAACTATTCAGCCAAACTGAAAAGTACATTCATAGGATATGGTGTCATTGGCAAATTTGCAGCCGGAAATATATTTACCGGAAAATATCTCACCACCGATGGTATGGACGGCGTGCTCGGATGGGGACGTCCATGGGATATGAAGCCTAAAGCCCTGCGCGGATGGATCAAATACACTCCTGCCACAGTCACAAGCGAAGCATCCGATTACGCAGCCCTTAAGAAAGGTGATATGGACAAGGGTATAATTTATATCGCACTTCTCGATGGCACCACCGAAGAGGCTACCGACAGTAAGAATAACTCTTTCGATTACTGGCCCGTAGTGGTGAGGACCAAGAAAACCGGCCGCACCCTTTTTGATAAAAACGCGTCAAATGTGGTGGCTTACGGTGAAATGGTATTCGATTCGGCTACACCCGGCGATGGCATGGTAGAATTTACCATACCTTTGAACGATGTTAACGGATCACTGGAAGTAAGGAACATCATGATTGTAGCTTCGGCATCAATTGGTGGAGACTACTTCGTGGGAGGCAAGGATTCCACGATGTGGCTCGATGACCTCGAACTCGTCTACTAATCATCGACCGATACAAGCAATAAAAACCGCCCATTCTGAAAACTGATTCAGAATGGGCGGTTTTTATTGCTTGCTCCTTTCTATCGGGCTTATATCACAACTTCTCTTTCAGATATCTTCCGGTATATGATTCCGGGCAGGCGGCAACCTCTTCGGGCGTGCCGGCCACAACGAGCTTGCCACCACCGTCGCCCCCTTCGGGACCCATGTCTATCACATGGTCGGCACACTTTATCACATCCATATTGTGCTCGATTATAAGCACAGTATGCCCCATCGCTATCAGCCGGTCAAACGACTTCATCAACGTGGCGATATCATTGAAATGCAGTCCCGTGGTAGGCTCGTCAAATATGTACATGGTGGGTTGCTTCGACTCATCGGCGAAGAACGACGCCAGCTTCACCCTCTGGTTCTCGCCACCCGACAGCGACGATGAATTCTGGCCTATCTTTATATAGCCCAGTCCCACATCCTGCAGGGGCTTCAGACGCTTCACTATGCGCTTCTCCTGCGTCCCGGCCTCCTCACTGAAAAAGTCTATGGCCTGGTCGATGGTCATCTCCAACACGTCATATATATTCTTTCCGCGATACTCTATGTCGAGTATCTCCTTTTGGTAACGCCGTCCGTGGCACTCCTCGCATGGGATGGTGATATCTGCCATAAACTGCATCTCTATGGTAATCACGCCCTCCCCCTTGCACACCTCGCAACGTCCGCCATCCGAGTTGAACGAGAAATCCGAGGCAGTGAAACCCATCTGCTTCGCCCCCTGGGTGGAGGCAAACAGCTTGCGTATCTCCTCGAATGCCTTCAGGTAAGTCGCAGGATTGGAGCGCGTGGACTTGCCTATGGGATTCTGGTCCACAAACTCCACCGCACTGATTCGCGACAGGTCGCCTGTGAGTCCGCGGTGGAAAGCGGGAGCATCGCCGGGATTGCCGAGCTTGCGGTTGAGCGCCTTGTAGAGAATATCGCGCACAAGCGTCGACTTGCCCGAACCGCTCACGCCGGTCACCACCGTCATCACTCCGAGCGGGAAAGCCACATCCACATCCTTCAGATTATGCTCGCGTGCCCCTTTCACCACTATCGAGTCGCGCCAGCGCCGACGTTGAGCCGGCACCGGTATCGACAGTTCTCCGCTCAGATACCGCGCCGTGTAGCTCGTTTTTGCCCCCGGAGCCTGTGTCAGATCCTCGATCTTCGACGGATCCCCCTGGAATATGATCTCTCCTCCCAGTCGGCCCGCGTCGGGACCCACGTCGATCAGATAATCGGCCTCGCGCATTATCTCCTCATCATGCTCCACCACTACAACGGTATTACCCAAGTCGCGCAGCTTCTTCAACACAGTGATCAGTCGGCCGGTGTCGCGCGAATGTAGTCCTATCGACGGCTCATCGAGAATATACAGCGAACCCACCAGACTGCTTCCGAGCGATGTGGCCAGATTAATGCGCTGGCTCTCGCCGCCCGACAGGCTGTTGCTCAAACGGTCAAGCGTAAGGTAGCCCAATCCCACCTCCACGAGATAACCTATACGGTTATTGATCTCGGTGAGCAACCGGCGTGCTATCTTGGCATCCTGATCATCGAGTGTGAGCGTGGCGAAAAACTCCTTCAATTCGGCCACAGGCATCCTCACAAGCTCTCCGATGGTCTTTCCTCCCACCTTCACATACGAAGCCTCGGGCTTCAACCTCGAACCACCGCAGGTAGGACACACCGTGCGCCCCTGATACCGGGCGCGCATCACCCTGTACTGTATCTTGTACTGGTTGCTGTCCACCATCTTGAAGAAATTGTCAATGCTCGGAAAATCCCCGTAGGTCATCTTTGCTCCTTTCATCTGGGCCGGCGTAGGGCCGTGCCACAACAGATTCTTCTGCTCGCGTGTCAGGTCGGCATACGCGGTGTGGATAGGGAAACCAAACTGCTGTGCATCGTGGATGAACACCGTGCGCCACTCGCTCATCTTCTCCCCGCGCCAGCATGCCACAGCCTCGTCATAGACCGACATCGACGTGTTGGGCACCACCAGACGCTCGTCAATGCCGAGCACCTTGCCGAAACCCTCACACGTGGGGCATGCACCCACAGGATTATTGAAATTGAACATCATGTCGGTAGGCTGTTCAAACCGTATCCCGTCGGCCTCGAATATCTTTGAGAACTCACGCTCCACAATCTCCCCCTCCGGTGCCCACACCATCAGGGTCAGTTTGTCGCGCCCCTCGAAGAAAGCCGTCTCGGCTGAGTCGGCCAGTCGGCTCAACTCATCCTCCTCGCTCGACACAGCCAGGCGGTCCACCACCAGCTTATAGTCCTCAGGGTTCTCGCTCCCCTTGTACTTCTCGGCACGCATCTCGCCTATCACCTCCTCAAGCTCCAGGAACTCACCCCCGCACATCACGCGGGCATAACCTGCCTTGAGAAACACATCGAGCTGCGACACCAGCTTTCTCCCCTCAGGAAGCACCACTGGGGCAAGCACCGCCAAGCGCGTCCCCTCGGGATAGGATGTGGCAAACTCCACCACATCATTTACAGTGTGCTTTCTCACCTCCTCACCGCTCACGGGCGAGAACGTGTGGCCCACACGGCCATACAGCAGACGCAGATAGTCGTAGATTTCGGTCGACGTGCCCACCGTGCTTCGCGGATTGCGGGTATTCACCTTTTGCTCGATGGCGATGGCCGGTGGCAACCCGAGTATGGCGTCACACTCCGGCTTGGGCATCTTGCCCATAAACTGGCGCGCATAGCTGCTCAGACTCTCCACATAACGCCTCTGCCCCTCGGCATACAGCGTGTCGAATGCGAGCGACGATTTGCCCGAGCCCGATACTCCGGTGATCACCACCAGCTGTCCGCGGGGGATCTCTACATTTATATTTTTGAGATTATTTACCTTAGCTCCGCGAACGGAAATATTTTGTTCGTTATTTTGCATTTTCAGATCGTTGTAACATACAAAGATACAAAATTTACCTGACTTTTCAAAGCATGGCGCTCATCACCTTGCCACTCGTGCCCGCAGGCACAAGCATGAAACAATCATGGAAAATTTATCATGTTCTTATCACACACATAGCTGTATCATTATCAGTTTTCCACAGTATTCAGGTAGGTACATAAAAAAATTATCCGTCATCCCGACGAATAATCTTCTTACCTTAAATCTAATACCATGAAAAACTGATACAAAGGTAAGGAGAATTTTATTCATAGCAAATTTTTATGCTAAAAAACATCACCTAATAAATATTATTTAACATTTGCACTGTTGATAATATAGTCCGTTAACAGTGTTAAACACTCAGCCACCACAAGAGGCATAATTATACATAGGAGCATTAAGCTCACTTTCGCAATCAATCAGTTCTCCGCCCACGGCTCAATTGATTGTAAAAAATCGTCCTCCACACCCTGATGGGCGCGGAGGACGGAAATTTTATCGGATTATCGACTGTCGATTAGCCGTTAACCTTCTTCATGCGGGCGATGAGGTCGAGAACCTTGTTAGAGTAACCGATCTCGTTGTCATACCAGCTAACAACCTTAACGAAGGTGGGAGTGAGCTGGATACCTGCCTTAGCGTCGAAGATAGAAGTGCGGGTATCGCCGAGGAAGTCGCTTGATACAACTGCGTCCTCAGTGTAGCCGAGGATACCCTTGAGTGAGCCTTCTGAAGCCTCCTTCATAGCGGCGCAGATCTCCTCGTAGGTAGCGGGCTTAGCGAGGTTACAGGTGAGGTCAACTACTGATACGTCGAGGGTGGGGACACGCATTGACATACCGGTGAGCTTGCCGTTGAGGGCGGGGATCACCTTACCTACAGCCTTAGCGGCACCGGTAGATGAGGGGATGATGTTGCCGGAAGCGGCACGGCCACCACGCCAGTCCTTCATGGAGGGACCGTCTACAGTCTTCTGAGTAGCGGTGGTTGAGTGAACGGTGGTCATGAGACCCTCGGTGATACCAAACTTATCGTTGAGAACCTTGGCGATAGGAGCGAGACAGTTGGTGGTGCAAGATGCGTTAGATACGAACTGCTGGCCTGCATAGGTGTCATCGTTAACACCGCATACGAACATGGGGGTGTCGTCCTTGGAGGGAGCTGACATTACCACGTACTTGGCACCAGCCTCGATGTGAGCCTGAGCCTTCTCCTTGGTGAGGAAGAGACCGGTAGATTCTACTACGTACTCGGCACCTACTGCACCCCAGCCGATCTCGGCAGGATTCTTGCAGGCGGTTACGCGGATGGGCTTACCGTTGACGATGAGGAGGCTCTTCTCCATGTCGTAGTCAACAGTGCCGTCGAACTGGCCATGCATGGTGTCATACTTCAGCATGTAAGCCATGTAGTCAACGGGAAGGAGGTCGTTGATAGCAACTACCTCGATGTCATCACGCTTGGTGGATGCACGGAAAACGAACCGGCCGATGCGGCCAAATCCATTGATACCTATTTTTGTCATAATTTAAAAATAAATTTGGGTATATTTTTAGAATTGATTCTTAATTATTCCTTTGGAAACAATTATTTTTTAACCGCGACAAAATTACAAATATTTTTCCAATGTGCTATACATTTATACCGAAAAATATTGCCTCGTTATACATTATTATACATTTTGGTCGTTTTGCCACCGTTAAGTGAACAATTTTCTCCTCTGCGTGTATCATTTTATGGAATTTTTCGATAACTTTGTATCCATTCCGTTTCTCCGTCATTTATTCACTTCAACATCACACATATGTCTCTTTTAAAAGAATTTAAAGAATTTGCAATGCGTGGCAACGTCATCGACATGGCCGTCGGTGTGGTAATCGGTGCCGCTTTCGGTAAAATCGTATCTTCGCTCGTCGACGACATAATAATGCCTCTTGTCGGTGTCGCTACAGGCGGCATGAATTTCACCGACTACAAGTGGGTGATACAGAAAGCCGTTGTCGACAGCCAGACCCAGGAAGTGCTCACCCCCGAAGTGACTATGAACTGGGGATCATGGGTACAGACCATCGTCGACTTCCTCATCATCGCATTCTGCATATTCCTCGCCATCAAGGCTATGAACCAGCTCAAGCGCAAGCAGGAGGAAGCTCCCGCCGCTCCCCCGGCTCCCACCAAGGAGGAAGAGCTCCTCACCGAGATACGCGACCTGCTGAAGGAGAAGAAATAATCCCCACCTCTCCCCCTCGATAAGAAAACATCCGTCCCCGGCATGCTCATCTGCACGCCGGGGACGTCGTTATTCCTGATATAGTTTCACTCTATGGCTATACTGCCAGGATGAAACCTCTAATTTTTCTCCTTCATTTCGGGCAGATGCCATCCGTAGCGCAGGGCACCCCAGCGCAACACGAGAATCGTGACAGCACACAACACCTGTTGCATCCACTCCTCACCTCCACACACACTCGTGAGCCAGTACATGAATCCTCCGGCCAGACAAGCGGTTGCATAGATATCCTTGCGGAAAAAGAGCGGTTCCTCATTGATGAGCACGTCGCGCATGATACCTCCAAACGAGCCGGTGATCATTCCCATCACCATGGCCACCCACATCGGGAAGCCGAACGCCAGACTCTTCTGCACTCCGGTGATCACAAACAGCGCAAGGCCTATCGCGTCAAACATGAACAGCGACTTCGAGTCGGACGTCAGCACCTTTCTGAACGACACGACCGTGAAAAAACCCAGGCCCGTAACGGCCAGATACATCCACGACGACATCCAGAACACCGGAGCGTCCAGCAACAAGTCACGTATCGTACCGCCACCTATCGCCGTCACCACACCTATCGTATAAGCACCGAACCAGTCGAAATGCTTCTTGGCCGCGAGCCTGATTCCGCTCACTGCAAACGCGAGCGTTCCTATCACCTCAATTATAAACAGTAATGTTTCCTGCATCATATCTCAGTAAACACACTCTAAAGTTCTGAAATTTCACTTGTTTTTTGAATAATACCTGCAAGCCTCCTTGAGCTGACACTCCATGCACTCGGGCCGGCGCGCCTTGCACACATACCTCCCGTGCAATATCAGCCAGTGATGCGCTTTGGGCACCGTCTCGGGCGGTATATGCTTCATCAGGGCCTTCTCCGTGGTCAGAGGAGTCTTGCTGTTGGTGGTCAGCCCTATACGCTCGCTCACCCTGAACACATGCGTATCCACAGCCATAGCGGCCTGGTTGTACACCACGGCAAGTATCACATTGGCCGTCTTGCGCCCTACGCCCGGCAGAGCCATCAGCCTGTCGATATCGCCCGGAACCTCGCCTCCATACTCCTCCACAAGCATCCGCGCCATCCCAGCGAGCGACTTGCTCTTGTTGTTGGGATACGACACGCTCTTGATATAAGGAAATATATCCTCGGCTGTGGCCCCGGCCATCGACTCGGGTGTAGGATAAGCCTCAAACAAGGCCGGAGTAATCATATTCACCCTCTTGTCGGTACACTGCGCCGAGAGTATCACCGCCACAAGCAACTGGTAGGGATTCTCATAATGAAGCTCGGTCTCGGCAACAGGCATAGTGGCCTCGAATATCTCGAGCACCCTGCGGTAACGTTCCTTTATAGTCATAACAATCTTTCTGCAAGTGCACGCCCGGCTATAAATGAGGCGAAGCCGGCCACGAGCGTCACCGCCACATAGCCAAACGCCTTCACCGCCTCGCCGGCACGCACCATCGAGGCGGCATCCATCGTAAAGGTTGAATAGGTGGTAAACCCGCCAAGGAAGCCCGTCACAAGCAATAGCCTCAGCCCCTTCATTCCGCCACACCCGTCGATGAGCGTGGCCACGAACCCTATGAGCAGACAGCCTATCACATTCACGGCAAGCGTAGGCCAGGAGCGGTCGGCTCCCAGCAGGGGCATCTGTTGCACCATATATCGGCACATGCACCCCACCGCGCCACCGCCGGCCACCGCTACACATTCTATTGCCGACATCGCAGTTATTTTATCCACATTGATGTCTCACCGCCCATCAGTGAGCTGCCTGGAACTGCTCAAGGAAACGCTTGTCGTTCTCCGAGAACATGCGCAGGTCGCTGATCTGATACTTCAGGTTGGTGATGCGCTCCACGCCCATTCCGAGCGCGAAACCGGTGTACTTCTTCGAGTCGATTCCGCAAGCCTCGAGCACGTTGGGATCCACCATGCCACAGCCCAGGATCTCCACCCAGCCGGTGTGCTTGCAGAAACCGCATCCCTTGCCCCCACACAGGTTGCAAGAGATATCCATCTCGGCCGACGGTTCGGTGAAGGGGAAGTAGCTGGGACGCAGACGTATCTTGGTGTCGGGTCCGAACATCTCTCGGGCGAAATACAGCAGTGTCTGGCGCAGATCGGCAAACGATACATTCTCGTCCACATACAGCGCCTCCACCTGGTGGAAGAAGCAATGTGCGCGGGCCGAGATAGCCTCGTTGCGGTACACACGTCCCGGGCAGATGATGCGGATCGGTGGCTGTGTGTGCTCCATCACCCTCGACTGTACCGAAGAGGTGTGGGTGCGCAACAGCACATCGGGATTACGCTGTATGAAGAAAGTGTCCTGCATGTCACGTGCGGGGTGATCCTCGGCAAAGTTGAGCGACGAGAACACATGCCAGTCATCCTCGATCTCGGGACCCTCGGCAATGGTGAAGCCGAGGCGCGAGAATATCGAGATGATCTCATCCTTCACCAGCGACAGCGGGTGGCGCGAGCCAAGGGGCATAGGCGCTGCTGTGCGGGTGAGGTCAAGGTCAACCTCCACAGTGTCAGCGTTCTCAAACGATTCACGCAGCTCGTTCAGTTTATCGGTGGCGAGCGTCTTCAGCTCATTGAGCTTCTGGCCCATCTCGCGCTTCTGCTCAGCAGGCACCGAACGGAAATCCTGCATAAGAGCGGTGATGGCTCCCTTCTTGCTCAGATACTTGATGCGGAGAGCCTCCACTTCCTCTATATTGCCGGCAGTCACTGCCTCGATCTCAGCTTTCAGCTGATTTATCTTGTTTATCATAGTCTAATGCGAAATTTTGGTGCAAATTTAGTAAAAAATTTACTAAGTAGCGGTTTTATTTGAATGGCTACTTAATTACTTTGAGTTTTCATCAGCAAACCTGTTGGGGAAATCAATCTTCACCCTCGGACGGCGCATGGCATATATCACCAGCCCCACACCGATAAGTATGAACGGTATGCTCAGCCACTGTCCCATGTTGAGCATCATACCGGCCTCGAAATCCACCTGATCATTCTTTATGAACTCTATCAGGAACCTCGGCAGGAAAATACCTATGAAGAACACTCCGAATATCAGTCCCGGACGCTCCTCGGCATTCTTCTTCCAATACATCCACATCAGCAGGGCAAACAGCGCGAAATAGCACAGAGCCTCATATATCTGGGTCGGATGACACGCCTGGCCGTAGTACAGCTCATGCCACTCGCGCGAGCGCACAAACATGAATCCCCACGGCAGAGTGGTGGCGTGGCCGAATATCTCGCTGTTCATCAGGTTGCCGCATCGTATAAGACCGCCCACCAGCGCGATAGGTATCACCAGGCGGTCAAATGTCCACAGCGGATTTCTCTTTGTGGTGATGAGCGAGTAGAGCAGCACCCCTATGATGATACCTATAGTGCCGCCATGGCTGGCAAGGCCACCGTGCCATACATACAGGATGCTGATGGGATCCTGCTTGTACACATCCCATTCGTAGAAAAACACGTGTCCCAGGCGGGCGCCGATTATGGTGCCGGCTACGGTCCACATCAATAATATTCCGAGCCATTTCTCGGGTGCGCCCTCGTGGCGGTAGATTCTGGCCTCGATCTCGTATCCCACGAGAAAGCCCACCATGAAGGCGAGGCTGTACCAGCGTATGGCCAACGGTCCTATGTGGAACCACACCGGGTCGGCCGTCCATGTGATGAAGTCAAGCATTTCTCTGATTTATCTAAATTTCCCACAAAATTACTCACATTCGCGGTTATATCAAAAATCTTCCTTAATTTTGCTTGAAAACAACCCGATTAGACTGATAAATATGGAAAAAGACTCTTGGTGGACCGCTCCGGCCGAAAGCGAGGACGGACACCTCATCATGGTGACCGGCAATAGAGACGTGGCCAAGTTCCGCTCCAATCCGCGCTTCACAATCCGCGTAGAAGTCACCTGGAAATACACCCCCGACGCCACCGGTATGCCCGACACTGCCACTTCCGAGATGATGGAAAAGGTTCAGGATATCCTCCAGGCCGAGTTCAAGAAGGATCCCGTGGCCGTCCTCACCGGCATATTCACCGGCGACGGCAAGCGCGACTGGGTGTTCTACACACTCTCGACCCACATTTTCGGCCGTAAGCTCAACGAGCTCCTTGCACCCCTCCCCCTCCTTCCCCTCACAGTCTACTGCGAGAACGATCCCTCATGGGAGGCTTACGACGAGATGTGCCAGGCCGAAATCAAGCTCGACTGACAAAAACAGCGGCACTCAACCTCCGTGCAGGTCAAAATAATTGACTATCTCACGGAAAAACACTACCTTTGCACACCACAAGAATATTACTAAACGCATATATATGTACACTCACGTATCCGAGCGCGTAAACGCGCTTGCACCATCGGCCACTCTGGCCATGTCGCAGAAGAGCAATGAGCTTAAGGCTCAGGGCGTTGATGTCATAAACCTCTCCGTAGGCGAACCCGACTTCGAGACCCCCGCCCACATCAAGGAGGCCGCCAAGAAAGCCATCGACGACAACTTCACCTTCTATACTCCCGTGCCCGGCTACATGTCACTCCGCAAAGCCATCAGCGAGAAACTCCGTGGCGAGAACGGCGTAGAGTATGCCCCTGAGCAGATCACCGTGTCCAACGGTGCCAAGCAGGCTCTCTGCAACGTGATCCTCGCTTCCATCAACAAGGGCGACGAGGTGATCATCCCCATGCCCGCATGGGTGAGCTATGTCGAGATGGTCAAGCTCGCCGAGGGTACCCCCGTGGCTGTCCATGCCGGCATCGATCAGGACTTCAAGATCACTCCCGCTCAGCTCGAGGAGGCCATCACCCCCGCCACACGCATGATCCTGCTCTGCTCCCCCTCCAACCCCACCGGTAGCGTCTACTCCCGCGAGGAGCTCCAGGGTCTGGTTAACGTCCTCGCCAAGCACCCCGAGATACTGGTGCTCGCCGACGAGATCTACGAGCACATCAACTTCACCGGCTCGTTCACATCCATGGCCTCATTCCCCGAGATCGCTGACCGCACCGTCATCATCAACGGTGTCTCCAAGGCTTATGCAATGACCGGCTGGCGCATCGGCTACAGCGCATCCCCCCTCTGGCTCGCCAAGGCTGTCAATAAGCTCCAGGGCCAGTACTCATCCAACGCTTCCTCTATCGCCCAGAAGGCCGCCGAGGCTGCCTACACCGGCTCACAGGAGTGCGTTCTCGAGATGAACAAGGCTTTCGAGCGTCGTCGCAACCTCGTGGTCGAGCTCGCCTCCCAGATCCCCGGCCTCAAGGTCAACCGTCCCGCCGGAGCCTTCTACCTATTCCCCGAGGTCAGCGCCTACATCGGCACCACCACCCCCGAGGGTAAAGCCATCGCATCATCGGCCGACCTCGCCATGTACCTCCTCGAGAGCGGACACGTTGCCACCGTCGACGGCGGTGCGTTCGGAATGGAAGGCTACATCCGACTCAGCTACGCCACAAGCGACGACAACATCCGCGAAGCCATGCGCCGCATTGCCGCAACCCTCGCTACACTGAAAAAATAACCCATCAGAATAATGGACTTTATTGAAGAACTTACCTGGCGCGGCATGATCCACCAGATGATGCCGGGCACTGACGAACAACTTAAAAAAGAAATGACAGTCGCCTACCTGGGCATTGACCCTACGGCCGACTCTCTGCATATAGGACACCTCGTGGGCGTGATGATGCTCAAGCACTTCCAGCGCTCGGGCCACAAGCCCATCGCTCTCGTGGGAGGCGCAACCGGCATGATCGGCGACCCCTCCATGAAGAGCCAGGAGCGCAAACTCCTCAGCGAGGAGACCCTGCGTCACAACCAGGAGGCCATCAAGCGACAGCTCAGCAAATTCCTTGACTTCGACTCCGATGCCCCCAACGCCGCCGAGATGGTCAACAACTACGACTGGATGAAGAATTTCTCATTCCTCGACTTCATCCGCGACGTGGGCAAGCACATCACCGTCAATTACATGATGGCCAAGGACTCCGTGAAGAAGCGTCTCAGCGGCGAGTCTCAGCAAGGCATGTCGTTCACCGAGTTCTCCTACCAGCTCTGCCAGGGCTACGACTTCCTCCATCTTTATAAGGAGAAGGGATGTCGCCTGCAGCTCGGAGGTTCCGACCAGTGGGGCAACATCACCACCGGCACCGAGCTCATCCGCCGCACTGTAGGTGGCGAGGCCTACGCCCTCACCTGCCCCCTCATCACCAAGGCCGACGGCGGTAAATTCGGCAAGACCGAGAGCGGAAACGTATGGCTCGATCCCCGCTACACCTCCCCCTACAAGTTCTACCAGTTCTGGCTCAACGTTTCCGACGCCGATGCCGAGAAGTACATCAAGATCTTCACCTCGCTCACCCGTGAGGAGATCGAGGCTCTCGTAGAGGAGCAGGCCAAGGATCCCGGCCTCCGTCCCCTCCAGAAGCGTCTCGCCAAGGAGATCACCACTATGGTACACTCGGCCGAGGACTACGAGATGGCAGTTGAGGCCTCCCAGATCCTCTTCAGCAACAAGGCCGGCGAGACCCTCCGCAAGATCGACGAGGCCACTCTCCTCGCCGTAATGGAAGGCGTGCCCCAGTTTGAGATCCCCCGCTCGGTGATCACCGAGGGTGTCAAGCTCGCCGACCTCCTCACCGACCATGCCGCCGTATTCCCCTCCAAGGGCGAGATGCGCAAGATGGTACAGGGTGGCGGCGTCTCCATCAACAAGGAGAAAATCACCGATGCCTACGCCCCCGCTACCCCCGACATGCTTCTCAACGATAAGTACATTCTGGTTCAGCGTGGCAAGAAGAACTACTTCCTGCTCAAAGTAGTCGACTGATCCTGAATCTCCGATAAGGGACAAAAGCCTATGGGCTGTACCACACACAGTCACCTCATGGCTTTTGTCCCCCTTTATTTACGATAGGTACACATTATATATTATTATATATTAAGGTATAGATAAATCTATGCGATCCGATTCCGAACTCGACGGCGTATCACTCCTCGGCAACACCGGAGTGAAGTACCCCGATCAATACTCTCCCCAGGTCCTCGAGACATTCATCAACAAACATCCCGAGAACGAATACCTCGTGACATTCACCTGTCCCGAATTTACATCCCTCTGTCCAAAGACCGGCCAGCCCGACTTTGCAAAGATACTCATCTCCTACATTCCACGCGAGCGCATGGTCGAGAGCAAGAGCCTCAAACTCTACCTCTTCAGCTTCCGCAACCACGGCGACTTCCACGAAGACTGCGTAAACATAATTATGAAAGATCTGATCCGCCTCATGGATCCCAAATATATCGAGGTTAAAGGCATCTTCACCCCCCGTGGAGGCATAGCCATCCACCCCTTTGCCAACTGGGGTGACGCCGACCATCAGCACCTCGTCTCCGCCCGCCTCCTCGCCTCCATCCCCGACACCTTCTGACCCAAAAGCCACCGAAGGTATCCCACCCCAAATCCCGAAAGGACCAACCCGCCCGCAAAAAAGCCCCGAAGGGGCGATATAATTATAGCCCCACCACGAGCGGGACAAAATCGCGCCCGACAGGGCAAGATTTGTCCCGCGAGGCGTGGGGGAACCACGAGCGGGGCAAAATCGCGTCCGGTAGGGCGAGATTTGCTCCCGCGAGGCGTGGGGTTGCAACCAACCATCATCAACCGGCCTCGAAGACGTCGTATAATTAACCAACCGGCTCTCGCCAAAAAACAACTGATTACTAATTGAAAAAATATCTCTTAGTCCTCTCAGGAGGCATGGACTCCGTGACAATGCTCCACGAATACCGCGACTCCATCGCCGCGGCCGTCACATTTCAATACGGCTCCAACCATAACATGCGCGAGGCCCGTTGCGCACGCATCAACTGCGAAATGCTCGGCATAGAATGGATCGAGATTGACCTCTCATTCATGGCCCGCCACTTCAACAGCTCCCTCCTCCAAGGTGCCGACGCCATCCCCGAAGGCCATTACGAGGACGAAAACATGCGCTCAACCGTCGTCCCCTTCCGCAACGGCATAATGCTCGCCGTAGCCGCCGGGCTCGCCGAGAGCCGCGGACTCGATGGCGTAATGATCGCCAACCACTCAGGCGACCACGCCATCTACCCCGACTGCCGCCCCGAATTTATCCGCTCCATGGGCGCCGCCATCGCCGACGGCACCTATGAACACCTCGAACTCTTCGCCCCCTACACCTCCTATTCCAAAGGCGAGATCGCATTGCGTGGCAAAAACCTCGGTGTCGACTACTCACTCACCTACTCCTGCTATAAAGGTGGAGAGAAACACTGCGGCAAATGCGGCACATGTATCGAGCGCGCCGAGGCACTCGCATATGCCGGCATAACCCTCACCGACGATTGACCCCATGACCCAGCAACAACCACCGATACAAGGAAAACGTAAACGCAAAGTGGTGCGCCGCCGTGTCAACCCCCTCAAGGTGTTGAGACTCCTGTTGCCCGTAATGCTTTTCATAGCATTATGCGTAGTCATGTGTGTGCCCACCCCCTCATCCGACACCTCCTCCGACCCCGAGCTTGCCGTAGAGGAAGCCATCGCCCAGCCACCGGTGGTCGAGATATTCTCCGGCGACAACGTTTACGACCTCGAGAAACTCGACACCGTGAGCTACTACAAGCGCCACCTCGAAAAGATGCCCGAGCCAACCCAGCGCATCAAGGTAAACTATTTCGGCAACCTGCGCCCCTACTTCAACGACTCCAACTACGTGCATTGGGCCGAAGCCGAGCGCTACGGACTGCGCCCGCTCACCGACACCCGCTCCCACTGGCAACTGGCCCGGCCTATCGTCAAGGTAGCATCATGTGCCGACTATTACCTCGACACCCTCATCTTCTCCCGCCCCTATCTGGTGCCCGAGGCAGCAAGCACCCTGCGTGAGATCGGCCACCGCTTCCGCGACACCATCGCGGCACGTGGTGGAGGCGACTACCGCATCAAGGTGACAAGCGTGTTGCGCACCCCCCACACCGTAAAACGCCTCCGCCGTCGCAACCGCAACGCCATCGACTCGTCAGTCCATCAGCTGGGCACCACCTTCGATATATCCTACGCATCGTTCGTGGCTTCATCACCCGCCCCGGCCCGGAGTGTCGACGACCTCAAAGGCATACTCGCCGAGGTGCTGAAAGCCATGCGCGAGGAAAATAAAATATGGGTGAAATACGAAGTAGGGCAACCCTGCTTCCACATCACCGCCCGTAAACCCGAATCATAATGACTCATCCATCGGCCGACAACTCCAACTCCGCCCCCGACGACATCCGTCCCGCCCGGCGCCGCTCACTCCTCCGCAGGATACTCATCACCGCGGGGTGCACCATCCTTGCCATCATCCTCCTCGTGCTGGCCACAATCACCGTGGCCGTGAGCTATCTCAAGCCCGAGAGGCTGACACCGCTTGTGGAAAAATACGCCAACGAGTATCTCGACGCCCGCCTCAGTGTCGACCGGATCGAGATCAGCTTCTGGAGCACATTTCCCCGTTTCGAGCTTGACGTCCGCAACCTCGATGTGCTCACCGATGCCTTCCGCTCGTTACCCGACTCGGTGAAAAGCGGATTGCCTGTCTATGCCGACTCCCTGCTCTCCATATCCCGTTTCCAGGGAGCCATCGACATCCCTCACCTCATGGCCGGCAAGATCGCTCTCTACGACATCACCGTCACATCGCCGCGCCTCAATCTTGTCCAGGCTACTCCCGAAGCTTGGAGTCTCGACATATTCCCGCCGTCCGATTCCATTCCTGACGAAAGCGATTCCCCTATGGTCATTCCCCCGATATCGTTCGGCACATTCGAGATATCCGGAGGTTTCCCGGTGAGATACGTGTCGGTGCCCGACTCCCTTGATCTCTCGGTCAATCTTACCACCACCCGTCTGCAGGGCACATCGGCACCCGTCTATTCACTCGCGGTCGAGGGTCTCACCTCAGCCTCGGTATCGGGCATAATCATCCGGGACCTCAGAGCCGGAATAGGAGGCGACATAAACTGGTCCCCCAAGCACCCCATGCGCCTCGGGCTTGACGATTTCAGGCTTTCTGTCGGTCAGGTCGACGCCTCTGTCACCTCCACTATCGACTTCGAGAGCGATCTGCGCGTCGAGACATTCGAACTCGGTATCCCGCGCACCCCCTTCGACCATCTCATCGGGATAATCCCCCTCTCCCTGCGTGGCGAGCTTGCCAAGGTCACTACCGATCTGAGCGTATCCCTTGATCTCAACCTCACCCGCCCATATGCCGTAGGGGTCGACTCCATTCCGTCGTTCAACTTCAAGATCGACATTCCCGGCGGATCATTGTCCTACGACGGCATGCGGCTCGATGATTTTCAACTGCAAGCCTCCGCTTCGGTCGACGGCGACAACCTCGACCGCTCGGCTGTGAGCCTATCACGCCTCATGGCCCGAGGCGAGGGGATGGGATTCTCCCTTTCGGCCAACATTTCCGACATTATCTCCGACCCTGCCGTGGACGGCACTTTCCGCGGAGGCCTGAATGTCGAGCGCCTCCCCATGGCTCTCCGCAACATGCTACCCGCCGATGTTAAAGGAATCCTGCGGGCCGACTGTGACTTCAATCTGCGCCGCAGCTACCTGAGTCATGAGAAATTCCACCGCATACGCCTCACCGGCGATGCTACGCTTCGCGGTCTGCAAGCCGAGATACCCGAAATACCGGCCAGCGTGTACTCCAACGAGATACAGTTCAAGCTCGGCACCAACACCTCGTTTGTCTACGGACAGGCCACCGCCGACTCCCTGCTCACCGCCTCACTGAAAATCGACACCATCGCATGCCATTACGACGGTTTCGACATCAACGGACGCGGACTCAAGATGGGTATCGGCACCCGCAACACCGCCTCAAGCTCCGATACCACCATAATAAATCCCATCGGCGGAAACATCCTGGCTGAGCGTTTCTCCCTCCGTTCGCGCGTCGACTCAATGCGCTTGCATCTGCGCGACGCATCCATCTCGGGTTCACTCCGCCGTTTCCACGGCGAGGCGCGTCGTCCTCAGCTCGATCTTAAGATCTCCACCTCCGGAGCCCTTTACGGCGACCGCATCAACCGCGCCATGCTCTCCAAGGCCGAGGCCACCATGTCGGTCCACCCCTCCACCTCCCCCTCGGCCGTGCGTCGCCGTGCCCGCATCGACTCGCTCATGCGGCTCTATCCACACCTCTCCTACGACTCCATTTCGGCTATGTCGAGGGCGATTGCCCGCGCATCCCGCCGACAGCAACGCACCGACACCCTCACCACAGCCACCTCGGCTGATGATGACGACCGTCTCGGTATCGAGGTGGACAATTCCATCAAGCGTGTATTGCGCCGGTGGGGAGCACACGGCACCCTCAAAGCCGACCACATGCGCATGTTTACCCCGCTGTTCCCTCTGCGCAACCGCATCTCGGGCCTGAATGTCGAACTGTCGACCGATTCCGTAGTGATCCGCGACACGCACATCGCACTCGGGCACAGCGACTTCAATATCGACGGCACCATCTCCAACATCACCCGCGCCCTCACCTCGCGCAACGGCTCACAGCCCATCAAGGCCACATTCACCCTCACGAGCGACTCAATCGATGTCAACGAGATAGCCTCGGCAGTATTCACCGGAGCGGCATTTGCCGACCATTTTTCGGGCGACATGTCCTTCACGGCTCCTCTTGATGAGAACGCCGATGAAAATTCGCTCCAGTCCTCGGTCGACATGGCCACGGCCGCCGTAGACTCCACATCGGTGCTCATAATCCCTGCCAACCTCGAAGCCACCATCGACATGAAGGCCAACCATATCACCTACTCCGACCTCGTGTTCCACGACTTCCATGGCACGATGAATGCCTTTGACGGCGCGCTCAACCTTGCCCGCCTCGGAGCGCGGTCCGAGGTCGGGGCAGTCAACCTCAACGCCCTCTACACCGCCCCATCCAAGCACGATGCATCATTCGCTTTCGGACTCGCGGTCGATCGCCTCCGCATAGGCCAGTTCCTCGACCTCGTCCCGGCTGTCGATACCCTCATGCCCATGCTCCAGGGCATCAACGGCGTGATCAACGCCGACATAGCCGCTACCACGAGCCTCGACTCCATGATGAATATCGACATCCCGTCGCTCAAGGCCGCCATCAAGATCTCGGGCGACTCGCTTGTGGTGATCGATGAGGAAACCTTCAAGACAATAGGCAAATGGCTCATGTTCAAGAACAAGACCCACAACATGATCGACAGCATGACTGTAGAGATGATCGTGGACAACTCACGGATGCAGATGTTCCCGTTTGTATTCAATCTCGACCGTTACAAGCTCGGCGTGATGGGCAACAACGACATGGCCATGAACTTCAACTATCATGTGGCCGTGCTGAAATCTCCCCTCCCGTTCAAATTCGGCATAAATATCTCGGGCAACCCCGACGACATGAAGATAAGGTTAGGCAAGGCCAAATTCAATGAAAAGAATATGTCCAAGACCGTATCGATCGCCGATACCACCCGCGTCAACCTCGTGCAACAGATCCGCAACGTGTTCCGTCGCGGTGCCCGCAACGCCCGCCTCAACCGCATCGACTTCTCGAGCATCAAGGATGCCTACATGGACGTGGGCGACATGAAATCCGACACCATATCCCATGCCGATTCCCTCTACTTCATACGCGAAGGCCTCATAGCCGCCCCCGACACCATCAAACCCGACTCTCCCCAGGTCAACGATAAAAAGCGCCCGAAGAAGAAACAGAAGAAAACAACCTGAGACAAACAAAAAATGTGCGTCTGAAATCCCACTGAAAATGTATCGTTCAAACATCATAAATTTCCTACAGCGCCACCACTATCAGCGCGTGACACCCCGTGCCGCCCTCATCGACATGGACGGTACCCTCTACGACTCCATGAAGAATCACACCGCCTCATGGTACCGCCTCATCTCCGAAGCAGGAATCCCATGTACACGCGATGAATTCTATCTCTACGAAGGGCGCACAGGAGCCTCCACCATCAACTATCTCATAAACCGTGCCTGGGGGCGCGATGCCACCGATGAGGAGAAGGCCGAACTGTATCACCGCAAGACCCTATACTTCAACGAGCTTCCCCCCGTGCAACCTATGCCCGGCGCACTCGAGATGGTGAGCCTGTTCAAGGAGATGGGACTGAAACGTGTGCTCGTGACCGGCTCGGGCCAGAACAGCCTCCTCTCGCGCATCGACACCGATTTCCCCGGCCTCTTCGAACCTGGAATGAGGATCACCTCGCGCGACGTCACCCACGGCAAACCTCACCCCGAACCGTTCATCCGCGCCATGCAGCTGGCCCACGTCTCCCCCTCCCAGTGCATCGTGATGGAGAATGCCCCCCTCGGCGTGGAGGCGGGCGACAATGCCGGAGCCTTTACCATAGGCGTCACCACAGGCCCCATCCCGGTCGAAGAGATGGAACGTGCCGGCGCAGCCATCGTATTCCCGTCGATGGAGGCATGTGCCGAAGCTCTCCCCTCGCTCATCCTTTCCCTCTTCACCACATCAATCGACGCGGTGTGACACAACCGACTAATCTCCCCACCTATATGCAGACCATACTTTTCACCAACAACATCTCCGAGGCCATCACTTCGCTGGTCGACGGGATGAACCCCTCCACCGTCCACATCATCACCGACTCCAATGTGACGCGTGACGTGCTCCCTACCCTCTCACTCCCCTATCCTGTCATTGTCACCGATCCGGGCGACACGGCCAAAAATCTCCAGTCACTCTCCCAAATATGGCACAGCCTCATAAAAGGGGGAGCCACACGCCGGTCGGTCGTTATTAATATAGGTGGCGGAGTGGTCACCGACATGGGAGGATTCGCCGCCGCCACCTTCAAGCGTGGAGTGCGGTTCATAAATGTCCCCACCACGCTCCTCTCGGCGGTCGATGCCGCAGTAGGCGGAAAGACCGGCATTAATTTCGAGGGACTGAAAAATGAGATAGGAGCCTTTGCCCCGGCCGATGCCGTGGTAATATCCACCTCCACATTCGCATCGCTCCCCTCAGCAGAACTCCTCTCGGGATATGCCGAGATGCTGAAACACGGACTCCTCTCCTCGGAAAGCGACTACCGCGAACTGCTCGGTTTCGACATCCTCAACGCCGACCTCGACCTCCTGCTCCCGTTGCTCGAAAAGAGCGTAAAAGTGAAGGAGCGCATTGTTGAGGAAGATCCCCGCGAGCAGGGAATACGCCGGGCACTCAATCTCGGCCACACCGCCGGACATGCTTTCGAGTCGCTCGCTATGGAGCGCAACACCCCCGTGCCCCACGGTTATGCCGTGGCCTGGGGAATACTTGTCGAGATGATCCTCTCCAACATCACCCGTGGTTTCCCCTCGGCCGAGCTGTACCGCTACGCCACCTACCTCAAGGATCACGGCTACGGATCGCCGGCCATCACATGCAAGGACTATCCCCGCCTGCTCGAACTGATGAGGCACGACAAGAAAAACGATACCGCCAACCACATCAACTTCACACTCCTCGACTCCCCCGGCCATCCGGTCATCGACTGTACCGCATCGGAGCCTGTGATAAAAGAAGCTCTCGACATATTCTGTGACCTGCTCGGTTAGCGGTCAAAACGAAGCAAACAGGGTGCCCCCGCCGGAGCACCCTGTTTGCTGTACTGTCCTATCCCTGACCATCGGCCAAACTATCGATTAGCCTCCCGGCCGGTTGTGACCGTCAGAACTGCCATCCCACCAAGCCGAGGAAATCAAGCGTGTGGGACGACGGCTTTACTATGCCCGTCGAATAGGCAATGTTGGAGCAACCTATATGAGCACGGACCCCAACCTTGAGATGTCCGCCGAAAGTGAGTCCGGTGGCAAGATGGATACCTATGTCACGGCGATGATAGGAATTGATGAACGCACGCGAGTCGTTATAGAAATCGGCCTTGTAATTGGTCACCGACATCATGAGCTGTCCCAGCTCGTTCGCGCGCGTATCATATATAGTGTTCTTCTGCTTTCCCCCGGTTCCGTAAGAGTAATACATTCCGGCATCGACATTCCATTTCACCGTGCCTGAGAGATTGAACATGAAGGTGAGGTACACCGGCAGGTCCACCTTATAATATGAGTTGCGCTGAAACACGTTGGACACGCTGTTGCGGTCGCTCCCCACCACGGCCATATCCATCTTGGCGGCATTGCGTGTGAAATTGAGTTCGGTGCCCAGTCCGAGATACCCGCGTATATTGAACCGCACACCCGCACCCACGCCGAAAGCCGCGCCCATACCCGCGTTCAGGTCGGAGATCTCGGGATAGCACGACACATAATTCTCCATGATGTAGCTTCCGCCCACCAGCGCATGCACATCAAAATCGATAAAATCATCGGGGCGGCTCTTGTCAACGGTCACATGACCCTCGGCCCGGACCGGCATCGAGGCAAAGGTCATTATTAATATAAGAAGGGGGAAAAGGTGTTTTTGCATCGTTTTTAGCTGTTTTTACCCCTCAAAATTACTCCAAATCTCCCCATTTTCCAAAAAATGCAATTTTTTTCAAAAATTTTTGTCGAAAAATTTGCACAGTATCTGAAAAGTGCCTACCTTTGCAACGTCAAAAGAAAACAACACGGCTCCTTAGCTCAACTGAATAGAGCATCTGACTACGGATCAGAAGGTTACAGGTTTGAATCCTGTAGGAGTCACCAAGAATCGAGAGACTCATCAGCATAGCTGGCGAGTCTCTTAACGTATTATTCCACATCCCCCTCACGTCATGACACAATCCGAAACCGACGAACGCTACATGCGCATCGCACTCGACGAAGCCCACCGAGCTCTCGAGGCCGACGAGGTGCCCATAGGTGCCGTGGTGGTATCGCCACGAGGCATGGTTATAGGCCGAGGCCACAACCTCACCGAATGTCTGGCCGACGTATCGGCCCATGCCGAGATGCAGGCACTCACAGCCGCCGCATCGACCCTGGGCGGAAAATACCTCACAGGATGCACCCTCTACGTCACCGTCGAGCCGTGCCTCATGTGTGCCGGAGCCATCGGCTGGGCCCAGATCTCGCGCATAGTCTACGGAGCCTCCGATCCCAAGCGCGGCTACCGGTCCTTTCTACCCTCCCGCTCCCCATTCCACCCCAAGGCCACCGTAACCACCGGGGTGCTCGAGGAGGAATGCGCCGCCATGATGAAATCATTTTTCAAATCGAAAAGAACATAACACCCGGCCCGGTTGTATCCATATTAGCCACCCTGTGGCCCCCATTGGTCACTCTGAGACTACTATCAGCCACTCCGATGGCTTCCTAAAGACCACCTTTTCTTTTAACCGGCTTACCTCTCATACGGCAGGCCAAGAAATACCTATCTTATGAAACGACTCGTAATCTCCACCGGCGCGGGCATAAGTGCCGAAAGCGGCATATCCACATTCCGAGATGCCGGAGGCCTGTGGGAAAACTATCCCGTGATGGATGTGTGCAGCGCCGACGGCTTTGCCCGCAATCCCGCTCTGGTGCACCGCTTCTACAACGAACGGCGCAAATCGCTCCTCTCGGCCCTCCCCAACGATGCCCACAAGGCCCTCGTGGAGCTTGAGAAATGGTATGACGTGTATGTGATCACCCAGAATGTCGACGACCTTCACGAACGCGCCGGCAGTTCCAACGTGCTTCACCTCCATGGCGAGCTCATGAAGGTGCGTTCGCTCAACCACCCCGAGCGGGTCTATACCCTCGACGAACAGCACCTCGAGACCACCCCCGATACCCGCGACAGCCACGGCGACCCGGTGAGGCCCCACATAGTATTCTTCCAGGAAGCTGTCCCCAACATCGAGCCGGCCATACGCCTCGCCTCCGAGGCCGACATATTCGTGGTGATAGGCACCTCGCTTGTGGTGTACCCCGCCGCGAGTCTGCTCCACTACGTGAGGCCCGGTGTCCCCGTCTACTATATCGACCCCAACCCCGCCTCAGTACCCTCCAACGTCACCGTGATAAAGGCTACCGCCACCGCCGGTGTTAAGGAGCTGGTGAAACTTCTTAATCCCGAGCATAAATAAATTTAACATTTCTTAACATCGGGGGGGGGTATTTTTGAAAACAAATTCATATATTTGCATCGAAATAGGATCATCAGACTCAAAAATCGTTTTCCTGTTTCATCCACACATATAAAAAAAGGAATATAACCTTATAAAGTCAACAAAAAAGTTAGGTTAAAATTGGGAAGAGCTGACTGGGAAGTTAGCTCTTCTTTTTTATATCGTCCTGCCGGACCTTCCCGGCCATCAGTGGGGGAGAGATCCGAGACATCCATCCCCCCGCCGAAACAGCTTTTCCGACACACTCCACTCTCCCTATTGCCCAAATTATTTTCCAAAAGTGCCACTTTTTTACCCCAGCCGATTGGTTTTGTGGTTTTTTTGACTAATTTTGCGATATTCTGACTACAAATTCTCACCTACTTACGCGGAAACATAAAAATGGGTAATGTAATCAACCTGCGTCAGCTGACCTCACTCGCACGATTCTCCACCGAATTCTCCACCATGAGCGACGACTACCTGTTCACACGCATCACCTCCGACAATCTCGCCAAGGCCATGCGTTTCGACGGGCTGAATCACTCCGGACATATCGACGGCCCCATAAGGCTCGACGGACTCTCGTGGATACTGTGCCTGAAAGGGCACATGGATCTCGAGATCAACCTCACCCCCACAGTGCTTACCTCCAACTGCGTTGCCATCACCACTCCCGGATCCATGATCGAGATCAAGGACCTGGACCAGGAGAATCTGGACTGCTACCTGCTGTTCGTCTCCATCGAATTCATCCGCGACATCAACTTCGACATCAACGTACTCAACTCATCCCACCATCTCGGCAAAATGGGATTCGCGGGCAACATGATGCATATCACCGAGGACGAGGCATCCATACTGCGCGAATACTTCCACCTGCTCCACAACAACACCTCGACCAACGAGCCCGACACCGTGTACACCAAATCGATAGCACGGTGCCTGATAGCCGCCCTCACCTATCAGGTGCTGAGGATGCTGTCGCTAAGGCTCAAGGACATCCCCGACAACAAACCGCAACGGTCGAGGAGATCCACATATGTGAGCGACTTCATGGAGCTGGTGCACAAGCACCACAACCGCGAACGCTCCGTGGCATTCTACGCCTCCAAACTGTTCATCTCCCCCAAATACCTCTCACTTATAATAAAGGAGAGCACCGGACGCTCGGCCACCGAAGTCATCGACTCCTACGTGATACTCGAAGCCAAAAACCTGCTCCGCTTCTCGGGCAAGAACATCCAGCAGGTGGCCTACGAGCTGAACTTTCCCAACCAATCCTCGTTCGGCAAATACTTCAAGCACCTCACCGGCATGTCACCGTCAGAATACCAGCGGTCGTGACCTCACCGCATCTCTAAAGTCAACCATCCCATATTCCCATCTCCTACCGACAATATATAACGGCCATGGACATCACACTTCCCCCGCGCAAAGGCTCCCAGCCCTACGCCATCGACTCCACCGCGCTCAGGCACATCGTGATAATCGGAGCCAACGGCTCGGGCAAGACCCGCTTTGCCAACAGGCTTGCGGCCGATTTAGGTGACAAAGCTTTCAGGCTCTCGGCATTGAATGCACTCTACACCAAGGATAAGGACGACACGTCGCCCAACTCCATCGATACCCTCTACAACCAATCGGTAGCGGGAGCCTCGCTGTTGCGTCCCGACCTGGCCGGACAATTCGAGCGCACCATAGGCCTGCTTGTCAACGAGGAGATGCTCAGCCTCATCGAGCAGAAATACTCGGGCAACGAAACCGCCCCTCACACCACCCGCCTCGACCACGTGATGCAACAGTGGCAGAAAGTGTTTCCGGGCAACCGCGTCCTCATCGAGAGCGGCCGCATGCTATTCAGCCGCGACATCACCAGCGACACCTACTCCCCCTCGCGCCTGTCGGACGGCGAGAAAACCGTTCTCTACTATCTGGGAGCGGTATCCTTCGCACCCCGCGACGCGGTGATCATAGTCGACTCCCCGGGAATGTTCCTGCACCCCTCATCGATAGCCTCGCTGTGGAACAGCATCGAGGACAGCCGCCCCGACTGCACCTTCATCTACGTGACCCACGACCTGCAGTTCGCCTCCTCACGTGGCGAGGGCTGCACCATCTGGGTCAAGGACTGCGACCCCGGCCAGGGGGTGTGGGACTATGACTTCCTCACCGGCCCCGACGGCATCAGTGACGAGGTGTATCTCGCCATCCTCGGTGCCCGCAAACCGGTGCTTTTCATCGAGGGGGACGGCGTGAACTCGATCGATGCCAAGCTCTATCCAGTGATATTCAACGACTACACCGTGAAATCGCTCGGTGGCTGCGACCGCGTCATCGAGTCGACCCGCACCTTCAACTCCCTCAAAGCCTTCCACGACCTCGACGCATTCGGCATCGTGGACCGCGACCGTCGCGACGAGGGCGAGGTGAGCTATCTGCGCAAGAAGCAGGTCTACGTCCCCGAAGTGGCCGAGATCGAAAACATCTTCATGCTCGAACCGGTGATACGCACCATGGCCCGGCTCAACCACCGTAACCCCGACGAGGCCTTCTCCAAAGTCAGGACCAACATTCTGCACCTCTTCGAGTCCGACCTGCGCCAGCAGGCCCTGCAGCACACCCGCCACCGCATGAAGAAAGGGGTCGAACACCGCATCGACGGCCGGTTTGCCAACATAGGCCAGCTCGAAAGCCACATCGCCGACCTGTCGCGCGAACTCAATCCCCGCGCCACCTACGAGAGCCTGTGCCGCACATTCCGCCGTTACCTCCACGAGAAGGATTACGCATCGATCCTGAGGGTGTACAACCGCAAGACCATGCTCTCCGAAAGCCATGTGGCACGCCACGTGGGCATGCGTCGCGACGACAAGGACACCTACATCAGCACCATCATAAACATCCTCACCTACAACCGCCGGGGAGCCGACGAAATACGCTCGGCCATACGCGCCACATTCAATCTGTCGGACGGCGCCGGAGAGGAGGCGTGATTACAATTTTGTAACATAAGTATTTCATTTTTATTACAATACGGTAATAATTTTCTTTTCAAAATACTCGATTTTTAACTAAAATCGAGTCAACCTCCGTTACCTCCCGGCGTTATTAAGGTATAACTTCAAGGATGTAACATTATGGAACCGACGATTTACTCACGCTTCAAAGAGATGGTCAACGCTGATCCCGACCATCCCGCTATCATCGACGAGCGTTCATGCGTCAACTATTCCGGACTTGACCGCCTGGTCGATACACTTATCTCCCGCTTCCCCTCGTTTATCCCCGCCCGTGTGGGCGTGGTGATGGACCACAGCGTCGAGATGATAGCCTCAATTCTCGCAATCATCAAGGCCGGCGCGGCATTCGTGCCCGTCGAGCCCGACTTCCCTCCCGAGCGCATGACCCGCTTTCTCACCGAGTGTGGCGTTGACTTCGTGGTCACACAGGAGAAATACTCGTCACGGCTCAAGGAATTCAGCCTCTTCATAGTAGGGCCGGTGATCAATGTGGATCCCTCGCTCCACCCTCTGCCCGACCGTTGCAAGGCCGACAGGCCCGCCTACATCATGTACAGCTCAAGCATTTCGGGCTACCCGATCGGAGTCATGGTGGGCAACCGTCAGGTAGTGGCCCTCGCCGACCGTTTCCGCGACACATTCAATATCTCAACCGACGATGTTCTGCTCCAATACTCGGCCGACATCGTGAATATATTCATCGAGGAAGTGTTCGGCACCCTCCTCAACGGCGCCATGCTCGTGATCCCGTCGGCAACCACGCGCAACGATCCGCAGGCTCTCCTCAAGTTTGCCGATGAGCAGTACGTGTCCATTATCAGCGGATTCCCCTATCTGCTTCAGGAGCTCAACCACTTCGAGTCGCTCCCCATGACACTGCGCATGCTCATCAGCGGAGGCGACCAGCTCAATCCGGCCTCCATCGGCCATCTTCTTGAGCAAGTGACCGTGTATAACACCTACGGCCCCACCGAGACCACGGCCTTAGCCACATGCTACTGCTGTAACAACGGCTATGCGCTCCCCTCAGGACACTATCCCATAGGTCGTCCGCTCGAAGGAGTGGAACTGATGCTCCTCGACAACGATCTCAACCCCGTGGCACAGGGCCAGGAGGGAGAGATATGTATCGCCGGCACAGGCGTGGCCGACTCATTCACGGGCGACCATCGCGCCGAACAGCTCGCCTCGATCACCACTCTCAGCGACGGCACACGCGTGGTGCGCACCGGCGACGTGGGCATGCGCCTCGACGACGGAAACATCCGCTACATACGCCGCAAGGAGTCGGAGGTCAACATCCTCGGCAAGCGTGTGGTAACCGGAGAAGTGGAGCGCGCCCTGCTCGCCACCGGCGAGGTAAGCGACTGCGCGGTGGTACACTACCAGGATGAAAAGGGATCGGCCTATCTCGTAGGCTACGTGGTACCGTCAACCCGCTCGTTCAGCCTCTCATGGGTGAAAAACCGTCTGGCCCAGTACCTGCCGGCCTACATGATACCCGAATTTTTCGTGCTTCTCAAGCAGCTCCCGGTCACCGCATCGGGCCAGGTCAACACCCTCGCCCTCCCTGTAGTGCTCAAGGATTCGGCTGCTGTATAGCACCCTCACTTTGCTCCCCGCAAATATACAATACTCTCATCTCTCTTCAGGTGCGATAATGTCGTATTCACTACGCGACATTATCGCACCTTTTTGGCAGGGCTCTATATATAACTTTGTGGTATAAACTCATAAACCCCTAAACCTATAAACCCATAAACTTATAAACCCATAACACACCCCCTGCCATGAACGCACCCGTCCTCCCCATCTCCCGCAAAGCCTATATCCGCTTCACCGACCGCATCAACCGTGTATATGGTCCCGACACCTCGGAGGCTAACGCAATGATCACCGTCCTCGACCGCTATCTTGCCGGCGATCACTCGGCCGGCGACACCCTCCCGGCCACATCCCGCACAGCTTTCGCATTTCTGCGCCAGGAAATTGACCTGGCCATCGAGCGCTCCATGCGCGCCCGCGAACGTGCCCGTCAGCGCCGTGCCGAGCGGGAGGCCGCCACTCAACCCACCCTCAGCCCTGCCGAGAGCCCTCAGCCCGAAGTCTCAACCACTCTCCCCGCGACTGACGCCCCGGCTACCGACGTTACTGCCGAAACCCCTCTGCGCCTCGAAGTAGTCTACGAGACTGTCCCCACCTACGAAATCCTGAACGCCATGCCCCGACAGCAACCGCCCACACTCTCACGCAAGGACCGTCGGGCCCTCGAGCGCCGTAGCAGTAAGAAACGCAACAAGCCCCTGGGCTCAAAACCGTCGCGCTGATCGCCGGCCTTCACACAGGGGCATAAAAAAATCGTGTAGGTCCACACGATTCTCTTAATTCTTTATTTTATATATTGCACGCGGGCAAATGTTGCCCGTCATGCCTTCGTTACAACTTTGACCTACATGCGGGTGTTATAACGGTAAATCAGTGCCGCTGATTCGCGATATGCATCGCACATGCGGCGATATACGTTCTTGATTTTCATTTCGTGTTGCTTTTAATCCGATAAAGGATGATTAGTGAAACGTTTTTTACTGTGGAGGGATACAAGCTACTTCAATATCCCTGGGTGAGCATCCCTTGATCAGGCCTCGCGACCTGTGGTTGACATGTTGTCAGAATGATGAATGCTGCAATCGCCGGTGATGCGGAATCCGTCGGATTCGGCTACATTGTGAAGAAGTTTCTTCATGTCGGCGCGGAAAGATTTGAATGATACAGTCATAAGCACAAAATTTTTAATGGGTTAATTACTTATGTGATTCGATAATATAACGCACAAAAGTACTCAAAAGTTTTATAAAGTTGCTACAAAAGTATGTTATAAAACATATTTTTCACCCATTATATGACTTATGGACCAATTATTCTACTCTATTACCGGAAATCCCGAGGTAACAAGCACCGTGTCGCGTGTCACGAGCAGACCCTCCACTCCGCTCAGGCTGTCGAGCATCCCGAGGGCATCGGCCGCACTGCGCGCCATGCTCGCGGTGGCATACGCATCGGCAAGCATACACGAGGGAGCTATCACCGTCACCGAGAGAAGATCGGTCACCGCCGGGCGTCCGTCCACCGGACTTATCGTGTGCCACGTGCGCCCGCCATTGCCGGTGTTCCTGAAATTACGGTAGTTGCCTGAGGTTGCCACCCCCTTGCCGGTGAGTGACACCACAGCCATCTTCTGATGCACTATGGCAGTGTCGCAATCCACCGGAGCGTCGATCATGATGCGCCAGTCGCCTCCGCGTGGCGACTCTCCGCCCAGAGCTATCTCGCCACCGATCTCTACCATATAATCCTCGCAGCCGTTGCGCCTGAGCATATCCCCCACCAGGTCGCACCCGTAACCCTTGGTGATGGCCGAGAAATTAAACTCCGTTCCGGGATGCTTCTTCACGATGTATCCCTCGGCATCCAGCGCACACTCAGCTATCCCCACCAGTCCGAGCATCGAGTCGATAGCCTCGCGCGTGGGCTCGATTCCCGTGTCGCGGTATCCGAACCCCCACAGGTTAACCAACGGAGCCACCGTAGGGTCAAATGCCCCGTGGCTATCGCGGTTCACCCGTTGCGACTCCGTGAATATGCGCGCGAGCAGGGAATCGGCCTTCACCCTCTCACCACGGTTCACCGATGCTATGAGCGAAGAATCCGAGAACGGGCTGAGCGACTGCTCCACCTGCTTCATCACCTTAATTATAGAATCGTGCAGATCGCGGTCCGAACGATATGTGATATGATAGGTAGTGCCCCACACTCCCCCCTCGGCCGAGCGGTAACCCGACTTCGATTCACACGCCCCGAGAACGAGCATTAATGAGAATATCGACACTAAGGATGCAACTTGAATTGTTCGGAAACGTTTAATATACATGACCGTTTACTTTTAAGAGTGATTTTGTCAATGCAAAATTAGTGAAAACTCACGAATGATGCGTACATTTGTGAATAATCCCCCCATAAACCCCTAAACTCATAAACCCATAAACTAATAAACCCAATGGCAGAAGCATACGTATTCCTGGCCGCCGGCTTCGAAGAAGTCGAGGCCCTCACCCCCGTTGATCTCCTGCGCCGTGCAGGAGTGGAAGTAGCCACAATCTCGGTCAACGGCTCCAACATCGTGACCGGAGCACACGGTGTACCCGTCGTGGCCGACGAAATCTTTGAAGAAGCATCCGGCCTCGCCGACGCCCTCATGCTCGTGTGTCCCGGAGGCATGCCCGGAGCAAGCAACCTCGCCGCCCACCCCGGACTGTGCGACCTGCTCGCCAAGCAACATGCCGCCCACCGCTACGTGGCAGCCATCTGTGCCGCCCCGGCAGTGACACTCGCCCCCCTCGGCATCCTCAACGGACTCGAAGCCACCTGCTATCCCGGTTTCGAATCAGGACTCAAGGAAGGCGGAGCCACCCCCAAGGGACAGCGCGTGGTCAAGGCCGACAAAGTGATCACCGCCAACGGCCCCTCATCGGCCATCCCCTTTGCCCTCGCACTTGTGGAGGCTCTCAAAGGTCCGCAGACAGCAGCCGACGTGGCAGCCGGCATCCTGCTCTGATGAGTCGCAAGGTAAACATTTCGCTCATGGGACGTGTTATTCAATGACAGAACAATACTAAACGAATCATATAATTATGAGCGAATTTACCGACTTGATCAAGAGCGACAAGCCCACCCTCGTGGACTTCTTCGCCACATGGTGTGGCCCCTGCAAGATGCAAGGCCCCATCCTCGAACAACTCAAACAGAAAATTGGTGACGACGCCTCGATCGTAAAGATCGATGTGGACCGCAACCCCGACCTCTCGGCCGAATACCAGATCCGTAGCGTCCCCACCATCATCATCTTCAAGAACGGCATGCCCCAGTGGCGCGCCTCCGGACTCCAGCAGCTCGAAATCCTCGAGGACAAGCTCCGCATCCAGATGCAACCCGGCAAATAACCCCGTTCGGACCCGGCTTGAAAAATCTGTCTGACGATATATTCCCGACATCCAAGAATCACTCCTGGAGTGTCGGGAATTTTCTAATCGAGCTTTTGGTCATGCACACCCGAGAGCGATGAGAGAGGCTGTTGGAATTTTATTTTGCATATTCGGTAGGGAATTTCTACTTTTGCGAGACAATAACATAAATACCATGGCCGAACAGCTTGAAATCTCTGAAGTTTACCGCGCCGCCCAGGTGCTGCGCGACGTAGCCCGTCACCCCCGTCTCATCGGCGTGACTCGCCTCAACCCCGAATCACAGGTGTATCTGAAGCCTGAAAATCTGCAACATACAGGTGCTTTCAAGCTTCGCGGTGCATACTATAAAATATCTCAGCTCACCCCCGAGGAACGTGCCAAGGGTGTGATAGCATGCTCGGCCGGCAACCATGCCCAGGGCGTGGCGCTCGCCGCCACCCACAACGGCATCAAGTCGCTGATATGCCTCCCCGCCGGCGCGCCCATCTCCAAGATCGAGGCCACCAAGAGGCTCGGCGCCGAGGTGTGCCTGGTGCCCGGTGTGTATGACGACGCCTATCAGAAGGCCCTCGAACTGCAACAGGAGGAAGGCTACACATTGATACACCCGTTTGACGACCTGAAAGTAATAGCCGGACAGGGCACCATAGCCCTCGAGATCCTCGAGGAGATGCCCGATGTAGAGGCAGTGATCGTGCCCGTGGGTGGCGGTGGCCTCATAGCCGGTATCGCCTTCACCCTCAAGCAGCTCAAGCCCGATGTAAAGGTCTACGGAGTCCAGGCTGAGGGAGCGGCATCGATGTACCGCTCGGTCAAGGACGGCAAGCGCGAGCATCTCAATTCGGTATCAACCATCGCTGACGGCATAGCCGTGAAGGAGCCGGGTGTAAACACATTCGAGTTCTGCGAGAAATATGTCGACGAGATCGTGACCGTGAGCGAGGACGAGATAGCAGCCGCCATACTCGCGCTGATCGAGCAGCAGAAGCTCGTGGCCGAGGGAGCAGGCGCCGTATCGGTAGCCGCCGCAATGTTCGACAAAGTGCCCATCAAAGGCAAAAAGACGGTGTGTGTCGTTTCGGGTGGCAATATCGACGTTACCATCCTCAACCGCGTCATCACCCGTGGTCTGGTAAAGAGCGGACGCAACTTCACCCTCAAGCTCGATGTTGGCGATAAGCCCGGCCAGCTCTCGGGCATCTGCAGTATCCTCGGCGAGAACGGTGCCAACATCATCTCGGTGACCCACGAGCGCAACTCCGATTCAACATCGATCAACGGCTGTATCCTGCGCATCGAGGTAGAGACCCGCAATCACGAGCACATACTCCAACTCAAGAAAGCTCTCACCGATGCCGGACACCACGTTGTCAACTGATGGCGTGGCTTAACAATCCCACACATTTTCCGATGAAAAGATTCCCTATTCTCATAGCAGTCATGGCTGTACTGGTGGCCATGGGAGTGACCTCGTGCAAAACCACCGAGGACAACTACCGCAAGGCCTACCAGGCCGCCGTGGAGCAACGCCAGGAGTCGACCGGACTTGACTCCACCATCTACGGCCGTATCCGCAACAGTGCCATCCGCTCCCACCTCGTGGTCGAGGGCGACTCACTGCCGCTCAAGTCGGAGTATGTGGGATACACCGATGGTGGCGGTGCCACCCGCGACAACCTCAAGCGCTACAACATAGTGGTGGGACAGTTCCGCCAGGTGTTCAACGCACGCCAGATGCGCGAGCGCCTCATGGGAGCCGGCTACCCCGACGCGATGATCGTACACACCCGTGAGCCACTGTATTATGTGATCACCGAGACCGTCTCCACCCCCGAGGAGGCCCTCAAGGCGTGGCGCAAAGTGGAGGCTGACCGTAATCTTGTACTGAAAGCCCCCCTGCCGTTTGTGCTCCGACCCTCTCATTTCAGATAGCTAAAAAAAACGCCGTTACGGCCAACGAAGTGAGATTAATTTGCGAAGTTTTCAGAAATTTGTTAACTTTGCAATGATATTTTACCATGAACAAAGACTACGTCACACATCAAGGAATCATCACCCGCGTCAGCGACGGCTCGCTCACGCTCCGCACCGACGAAGCATGCAGTTGCGACGGATGCGCCGTAGCCTCCCTGTGCAATAAGGACAATCCGAAATCCCACGACACCCTCACCATCGACCTCCCCGACGCCACCCGTTTCAGCGTAGGCGAACGCGTGGAGATCATAGCCTCGTCGGGGTCCACACTGCGCGCCACATGGTGGGCCTTGTTGCTGCCCACATTGCTATTTGTCGGAATCATTCTGGCCGTAAGGCTCATATGGCCGTCAAGCGGTGCCCTGTCACTGGTAGCCGGATTCGTTGTATTGGGCATATATGACCTGATACTCTACCTGATGCGACGGAGGCTCGCCGGCAGGATTTCGTGGAGTGTGAAGCGTCTGTGACCCCTCTCTCCGACATTCAAGCCATCGCAACATCCATACTCAATCAATACATATTTTCATCACATACCATGAACGTAATTATCCTATCTATCATCGTCCTCGGCATAATCGGGATTGTGGGAGCGGCTGTACTGTTTGTCGTTGCCCGCAAGTTTCATGTGCAGGAGGATCCCCGCATCGACCAGGTAGAGGCTCTGCTCCCGGGCGCAAACTGCGGAGGCTGCGGACGTAGCGGATGCCGCGATTTCGCTGTGGCATGCGTCGGAGCCGATTCACTCGAAAGCCTCACATGCCCCTCGTCAGGAGCTGAAATAATGAAAAAGATCGGCGAGATCGTAGGACTCACCCCCGCCGTGACCAAGCCGAAGATTGCCGTGCTCAAGTGTAACGGCACCTGCGACCTGCGTCCCGCACTCGCCCGCTTCGAAGGCGCGCCCTCATGCGCGGTGCTCGCATCGCTCGGCACCGGCGAATCAGCCTGCCCCAACGGCTGTCTCGGATGCGGCGACTGTGTGGAGGCCTGCCCCTACGGCGCAATGAAAATGAATCTCGAGACCGGCTTGCCCGAAATCATCGAGGACAAGTGCGTAGGTTGTGCCGCCTGCGTGAAGGCTTGTCCCCGCTCCATCATCGAGCTCCGCTACAAGGGCCCGCGCGGTATGCGTGTCTACGTGGCTTGCTCCAACAAGGAGAAAGGCGCAGTGGCCATGAAGGAATGTAAGGTAGCATGTATCGGTTGCGGCAAGTGTGCCAAGGCTTGTACCCACGAGGCCATCACCGTAGCCAACAACCTCGCCTACATCGACTTCGAGAAGTGCAAACTCTGCAAGAAATGCGTTGACGAGTGTCCCACCCACGCCATCCATGCAGTGAATTTCCCCGTAAAGAAAGCCGTAGAATCATGAAATTACATACATTCAAAATCGGTGGCGTACATCCCGCCGAGAACAAGATAGCGGCCGGCAAGCCTATTGTCAACATGCCCCTCCCCACCGAGGTAGTACTCCCGGTGTCACAGCATATCGGCGCACCCGCCAAACCGGTGGTCAAGAAAGGTGACCACGTGAAGCGCGGCGACATGGTGGCCGAGGCCGGCGGATTCGTATCGGTCCCCGTCCACACCCCCATCTCAGGAACTGTGGTAAAGATCGACAATGCCCGCACACCCCAGGGAATGCCCGTTGAGGCAATATTCATCAAGAGCGACGAGGCCGACCGCGAGGCCGACGCCGCCACCATGGCCGACAACTCGCCCAAGCGCACCGAGGCCGAGGTAGCCGCCCTCGACGGCAAAGCCATCATCGGTCTCATCAAGGACGCCGGCATCGTAGGTCTGGGCGGAGCCACATTCCCCTCCCACGTAAAACTCTCACCCCCTCCCGGATCCAAACCCGAGGTGGTGATCATCAATGCCGCCGAGTGTGAGCCTTGCCTGTCGTGTGACGACATGCTCATGCGCGAGAACCCCGCCGAGATCGTGAAGGGCGTACAGCTCCTCATGCGCGCCGCCGGAGTGGACCGCGGTATCATTGCCATTGAGAACAACAAGCCCGAGGCCATCGCCGCACTTACCGAGGCTTGCTCCTCAGTGCCCGGACTCGAGGTGATGACCATGCAGGTGAAATACCCCCAGGGCGGTGAGAAACAGCTCATCGAGGCAACCATAGGACGCGAAGTCCCCTCGGGTGCACTCCCCATCGCCACCGGAGCCATCGTGCAGAACGTGGCCACAGCCTATGCCGTGTACCGCGCCGTGTACCACAATGAGCCTATCCTCGACCGCGTGCTCACCATCCACGACGGCAATGAGGGCAAGAACCTCCGCGTGCCCCTCGGCACCATCCTCTCCACCCTTGTAGGCGATGCCGAATATGAGAAGATAATCCTCGGTGGCCCCATGATGGGACGCACCGCATCGACCCTCGAGACCCCCATGATCAAGGGTACTTCGGGCATACTGCTCGACAAGCGTTATGCCCACCGCCGTCCCGCCGAGCCTTGCATCAAGTGTGCCGCCTGCGTGAACGTTTGCCCCATGGGCCTCGAACCCTTCCTCATCAGCACACTCTCACGCCTCAAGCAGTGGGACGAGGCCGAGCAGGAGAAGATAGCCAACTGTATCGAGTGTGGATCATGCAGCTACATCTGCCCCGCATCCCGCCCGCTCGTCGACTACATCCGCGTAGGCAAAGCCAAGGTGATGGCCGCCATGCGCGCCCGCGCCGCGGCAAATAAGTAACAGTCCCGTGGCCACGCCTCCGCCATCGGCGGAGAACGCCACTTGACCATAAGCCCATATTTCGGGCCGGAATGTTGTACATTTCACGACATTCCGGTCCGAAATATTACTTTTTGCCACATTTAATCATTGTTTCACAACAAATAGTTGTAATTTTACGACCTGAACAACACACACTGATCATCATGGACAAAAAGTCACCCGAAGAAACATTATTGCACAACACCCGCATCCTGGCCGACCGTCTGCCCGACGAGGACCGTATGTTGCCGGGCGGATCGGGACAATTCCCGTCGGTTGAGACACTCAAGGAAGTGATCTCTCTGATCAAGGCCGTGATGTTCCCCGACTATTTTGACAAGCAACGCGAAAGCTCCACCCTGCGACGCTACTTCATAGGAGTGAAAATCGAACAGCTCTACACCCTGCTCGACAAGGAGATATATCATGCCCTGCAGTTCAACCGCAACAGCTACCCTGAGCCGCAACTAAGTGCCCGGGAGATGGCTCTCGGATTCATCAACTCGCTCCCGACCATAAAACGCACCCTCTACACCGATGTCGAGGCGATGTTCAACAACGATCCCGCTGTTGACAATTACGGCGAGGTGATATTATGTTACCCGGTGATACAGGCCATGGTCAACTACAGGGTGGCCCATTCACTCCTGCATCTTGGCGTCCCTATCATACCGCGCATCCTCACCGAACTCGCCCACTCGGTCACCGGCATCGACATCCATCCGGGAGCCGAGATCGGAGAATACTTCGCCATCGACCACGGCACCGGAGTGGTGATAGGCGAGACCTGTATCATAGGCAACCACGTGACTCTATATCAGGGAGTCACTCTCGGAGCCAAAAACTTCTCGCTCGACAGCAACGGACATCCCGTGAATGTGCCGCGCCACCCGATTATCGAGGACAATGTGACCATCTACTCCAATTCCTCGATACTCGGCCGCATCACCGTGGGACACGACTCTATAATCGGAGGCAACATCTGGCTCACATCATCAGTGCCACCGGGATCAAGAATACTCCAACAGAAAGCCGTGACCACCGGCGACATCGGCATATGATCCGGCTATATCAACTCTTAGCTTTTGGCTGTTTTTTCCGTGCACCCGGAGTTCTCCCGCAAAATTCCGGAATTATCTTTTGTCAATTGGGAAATATTGGATACATTTGCTGACAAATTCTTATCCAATCATAATTCCAACTTAAATTCTCATGAGAACACTTCCGATTATCGGAGCCGGACTGATGATGCTTACAGCATGTGCCGGCGGACAGAAGGAGAACAACTATTACGTAAAAGCCAACCTCGGGCCCGACTGTGAGGGAAAGACTGTCTATCTCTATGACATCAACACCGACATGAACATCGACAGCGCCGTCGTGAGTGACTCCGTTGCGATATTCAACGCCCCCATGACCACTGGATACCAGGGCACCGCAAGTGTGATGCTCATGCTTGACGGACAAGGCGTAGCCCGATTCTATCTCGAGGCCGATTCAATACTCATAAACAAAGGCATGGCCAAAGGCGGAGAGCTGAACAACCGCCTCTCGGCCTACTGGGAGGAACGCATAGGCATGGGAAAAGAGTTCCGTGCGCTTCCCGACTCCCTCCAGAAAGAACGTGCCGAATACTATCAGGCCAAATCCGATTCGCTCGACAAGGCTTTCTTCGAGGTGAACAAAGAGAACGCCATAGGCGTGGAGGAGATACTGCGCAACGAGCGCCCCGACAATCTTGCCCAGATCGACTCCCTGACCGCCAAATACCCCTATATCGCCGGTAATGCACAGCTCGAGAAAATGCGCAAGGCATTCAATCTCGAGGAGGAGACCTCAGTAGGCAAAATGTTCAAGGACTTTGAAGTGACCTACAATGATTCCACATTCCGCCTCTCGGACGTAGTGGGCAAGGGCAAATACGTGCTCGTTGACTTCTGGGCAAGCTGGTGCGGCCCCTGCAAGCGTCAGATCCCCGTGATCAAGGGTCTCTATGACAAATACAACAAGGACGGTCTCGAAGTGGTGAGCATCGCCGTGTGGGATGAGCCCGAGAGCACTCTCCGTGCCCTCAAGTCGCACGACATGCCCTGGACCAACGTGATCAACGCACAGCAGATCCCCTCGGATGTCTACGGCTTCCAGGGTATCCCCTGCATAATCCTCTTCGGCCCCGACGGCACCATCATCAGCCGCGACAAGCAGGGCGATGAACTGTGTGCCGACGTGGACGCAGCCATGAAGAAATAATCCACCGCCTGCAAAATAATCCCCTTGTACTCTCCGGGAACCATAATTCCCTGAGTACACACCAAGAGGGTGTTTAAAAACAAAGGTTGAACACCCTACGAACCCATCAATGCCGGAATCCACAAAATTCCGGCATTATCTTTTGCCGATTGGGAAATAATAGATACATTTGTCGGCAAATTTATTATCCAATCATAATCCAATCATAATCCAATATCAATCATCCATTCTCATGAGAACTCTTCCGATTATCGGAGCCGGACTGATGCTGCTCACCGCATGCGCCGGCGGACAGAAAGAGAACAACTATTACGTAAAGGCCAATGTGGGTCCTGACTGTGAAGGAAAGACCGCCTATCTCTACGACATAAACGCCGACATGAATATCGACAGTGCCGTAGTGAAGGACTCTGTGGCAATATTCAACGCCCCAATGATCGCCGGCTATCAGGGTACCGCAAATGTGCTCCTCAAGGTCGAGGACAAGGGTGTGGCAAGTTTCTATCTCGAGGCCGACTCGATATTCGTGAACGACGGCATGGCCACCGGTGGAGAGTTGAACAAGCGCGTGTCGGACTACTGGGAGGAGAAGATCACCAGCAACAAGGCTTTCAGCGAACTCTCCGACTCACTGAGCAAAGAGCGTTACGAGGAATTCAAAGCCAAGTTGGACTCAATCGACAACGCATATTTCGAAGCCAACAAGGAGAACGCCATTGGCGTTGACGCCATCCTTCGCTACGAGCGCCCCGACAACCTCGCCCAGATCGACTCCCTGACAGCCAAGTATCCCTATCTCGCCGGAAATGCCAAGCTCGAGAAAATGCGCAAGGCATTCAATCTCGAGGAGGAGACTTCGGTTGGCAAGATGTTCAAGGACTTCGAGGTGACATACAACGACTCAACCTTCCGTCTGTCGGACGTTGTGGGCAAGGGCAAATATGTACTCGTTGACTTCTGGGCAAGCTGGTGTGGCCCCTGCAAGCGTCAGATCCCCGTGATCAAGAGCCTCTATGACAAATACAACAAGGACGGCCTCGAAGTGGTGAGCATCGCCGTGTGGGATGAGCCAGAGAACACTCTTCAGGCCATCAAGTCGCACGATATGCCCTGGACCAACGTGATCAACGCACAGCAGATCCCCTCGGACGTATATGGTTTCCAGGGTATTCCCTGTATAATCCTCTTCGGTCCCGACGGTACCATCCTCAGCCGCGACAAGCAGGGTGATGCACTGTGTGCCGACGTGGACGCAGCCATGAAGAAATAATATCAGCCTCAGTACAGTAAGGCCAAAATATTGGCCTCACATATATCACACTACTACAGGACGGGAACCGCTGGTTTCCGTCCTGCTTGTTTATCTCCATCCCCGCCGGACCATGTTACATAGACGTTACAACACGTAATTTCCTCGGCGATTGCTCGCTATTATCCAAAATTTAATTTAACTTTGCAAAAGAAGTAACTACACCTTAACTAAATAGATTGCCATGTCATTCTGGAACGGAGTAAAACGCGCTTTCGGATTAGGGAACGACTGCGATGAGGAGGAAGAAGAGTATGATTCCGCCCTCCCTACCTACGCGGCCCAACCCAGGGTCAGCGCACCTGCACCCACAGTGGCTCCGGTACAGAACACAACCGGCGCACACTCGGCCTCGGCAACCACGCCGGCCCTCCCCGAACACAAAAATGACGATGATACGGCCGACGACCAGACAAAGGCCGACGCCGACCTGGCTGGTGACCTGTTTGACGCTCTGATTGAGCAATTCAACCAGGCCCAACCCGACTTTGTGAGACAATGCCTGTCCACCGAAGCCCAGCGGGCTTATCTGCTGAACTCGCTGTCGGAAAACCTGCGCACCCGCATGCAACGTGCCCTGTCGGACCGCACCACATCCGCCCCTCAACCCACGGGTGAGACCGAGAGGATGCAACGCCGCATCACAGCCCTGGAATCGGAGGTAAAAACCACCGAAGCACTGCGCCAGGAGAACAAGAAACTGCATCTAAGCGTTGAAAGGCAGAAACGCGCCCTCCTCGACCGCATCAACGACCTGGAAGCCCAGGTGGCGAAGCATCATTCCGAGAAAGAGAAATTCTACACCGAGAAACGCAATCCGGCCGACGCCGCACTTATCGAGACCTCCAATGCCCGGGTGAAAGAGCTTGAGCAATCGGTGGCCGACAAGGAAAAAGCCCTGTCGGAGCGCGAATCCACTATAGCCGAGCATGAGGCCAAGATCGCCGAGATGGAGAAATCCATAGCCGAGCGGGACACCACCATAGCCGGACACCGGAACGAGATGGCCGAACAGGCTTCGATAAGAGAACAGCTCGAGGTGAAGATACAGATGAGCGACCACATGATCAACGACCTGCGCAACCAGGCCGCGGCCGCCCGTCACGAATACGAGGACACCTGCGCCCAGCAGCAACTCGCACTCGACCAGATCAATGACCGGGTAGCCTCTTTCGAACAGGTGAAGGAGCGTCTCGAAAACCGCATAAGCGAACTGAAGGAATCACTGAGGCAGGAAAAAGCCCGCAATCTCGACGAGCAGATATCGCGTCTGAACGAAGAGAATGCCTCGCTACGTCACACCATAGAGAACAATCTCTACAATCAGGCCAACAGCGAGATGAAGCTGAGAAACGAGATCAAGCAACTGAAACGCCAGCTCGAGAACAGCAAGGCTCCATCGGTGACAGCGTCGCCCGCCGGGACTTACGAGAGCAAGAAAGGCTCGCATGCCGAGGAATCGGCCGTGTCGCCCCATCAGGCCATCAGTACAGCCGAACCGCCCAAACCTCAGCCGAGGAGACGCGGACGCCCCAAGAAGGTGAAGATCGATGACGAGCTGGACAATACCGACTGGTTCTCCAACAACGGAGGGGGCCACAAGGAAGATCCGGACTTCGGCTATCACGAGCCTCCGCGCCGTCCGTCCAACGACAACGCCGCCCAGCTGTCGCTATTCTGAGCACCGGCTTCGCGACATATCCCACCACACTCTTAAAACATACTATCTAAAGAAACGCGACAAGCCTTTCATAAATAAGGAAACATCCGGGAGACAAGGTGACCACAGGTCAATCCCGCTCTCCCACACAAAATAGTAATCCGACAAGTATCCAATCATGAAACGAATAGTCTCGGCACTCGTGCTTGCCACAGCGAGCATGTTATCCCTCCAGGCAGCCCCGCGCGCCAATGTCAGCAACTTTGCCGACATGGCACCATACGTCTATCCCAACAACGTGTCAAAGTCAGTCGGCAAACCATATTTCATGCCTGACGGACAGGCCTATCTGCAACTCTCGGCCGACGGGAAACGGATAGTGAAACACGATATACGCAACGGCTCAGAGATCGAGACCGTGATGGATGTGACCCACACCCGCGAAGCCAATATAGCCGGCATAGAGGGATTCACCCTCAGCCCCGACGGTTCAAAACTGTTGGTGGCCACCGCAAGCGAGGCGATATACCGCAGGTCGACACGCGCATCATTCTACGTCTACGAGATACGCACCCGCATACTCTCTCCCCTGTCGGAGACCCACAAGGTGCAGAGATCTCCGATATTCTCGCCCGACGGCCGCATGGTGGCGTTCGTAGCCCCCGACAACAATATCTATCTCAAGAAGCTGGACTACGGTACCGAGGTACCCGTGACCAAGGACGGAGCCGTTGACCGCGTGATCAACGGTGTGCCCGACTGGGTGTATGAGGAGGAATTCGGCGCCACATGCTCCATGTCGTGGTCGCCCGACTGCCTCACACTGTGCTACCTGAAATATAACGAGACCGATGTGCCCGCCTACTCGTTCCCCCTCTACGAAGGCACCTGCAACCCCATGCAGCAGTATGCCCTGTATCCGGGACAGTTTACTTACAAGTATCCCGTGGCCGGCGAACCCAACTCGACAGTGACCCTTCACAGCTATGACGTGGACAACCGCAAGACCAAGGATCTGCCCCTCCCCGCCAACGGAATGGAGTATATCCCCCGCATATCCTACACCCACGACCCCGCCGGCCGACTGATGGTGACCACCCTCGACCGCGCCCAGACCCGCATGGAACTGTTTGCCGTCAATCCCCGCTCGGGAGTGGCCAAATCGATCCTTGTGGAGCAGAGCGAGGCATGGCTCAATCCCGCCACCTACGAACAGATCACATATCTGCCCAAGGGCTTCCTGCTCCTCTCGGCACGCACAGGCTTCACCCATGCCTACCTCTACAGCTACGAAGGACAACTGACACGCACCATCACATCGGGCGATTATGACGTGAAGGACTTCTACGGAGCCGACGCCAAGGGGAACTACTACTTCCTCACCACCGCCACCGGAGCCATCAACCGTGTGATAGCGCGCGTGGATCCCAAGGGTGTGACCAAGCGCCTATCGCCCGACAAGGGTAACGCCTCGGCATGGTTCTCGCCCACCATGGACTACTATGCCGTGACCTACAGCAACGCCACCACCCCGCCCGCATGTACCCTCTACTCGGCACCTGCCGACAAGAAACTGCGCGTGCTGGTGGACAATTCCGACCTGGCACAGAAATATGCCTCGGCCCCCAAGCCCGAATTCATAACCGTGACTACCGCCGAGGGAATATCGATGGACGGCTATATCATCAAGCCCAAGAATCTGGACCAGTCGCGCCGTCACCCGATGATCATCACCCAGTACAGCGGACCCGGCTCTCAGGAGGTGCTCGACCGCTGGAGAGTGGACTGGACACAATATGCCGCCCTGCACGGATATGTGGTGATGTGTGTTGACGCACGCGGTACCGGAGGCAAGGGACGCGCATGGGAGACCATCGTGTACAAGAATCTGGGCCACTACGAGACCATCGACCTGCAGGGAGCAGCCAAGTGGGCCGCCTCCAACCTGCCCTACGTCGATCCCGCCCGCATAGGCATCACCGGCTGGAGCTATGGCGGATACCAGACCCTCATGTCCATCTCCACCCCCTCGTCGCCTTTTGCCTGCGCCGTAGCCATAGCGCCTGTAACCGACTGGCGATACTATGACACCGTGTATTCGGAACGCTACATGCTCACCCCGCAGGAGAATCCCGACGGATACCGCGAATCGGCTCCCCTCAACAAGGTGGCGTCCATGAACATCCCCCTGCTCATCATGCACGGCACCGCCGATGACAATGTGCACCTGATGAACGCCATGCAATACGTGTCGGAACTGCAGTCGGCAGGCCGATTCTGCGACATGTTCCTCTACCCCAACATGAACCACTCCATCAACGGATGCGACTCACGCCTGAACGTCTATTCCAAGATGCTTGACTATTTCGACAAAAACCTGTAATGTCCAACAGAAATATCACTCACGAGTCAGCGATATTCGGGCTATGGCTCAACTGGATCATAGCCGGGGGCGCCTTGTTCGTCCCCAACATAGTGAGTGTCTACATCGCGCCGATCTTCACCCCCATCATCACCTATCTGCTCGCTGCAGGCCTCTATTTCTACAACCGTTCATCGCTGCAATCACGCACGGCCGTGTGCCCTCTGCTCCCTTCCATCGCCATGCGGTCGCTGTTCATCTCGGCCACCATCATGGTGCTGATCAGCCTCGTGTACCGGAAGGGTTACATCACATATTTCTACGATGAGCGCGACATCAACTCGGCCATCCCGTTCGTGACCACGCTCATCATCTCGCCCGTGACATTCATCATCACGGCATGGGCCCAGTTCAGAGGGGAGCGTTACAGCGCGTGCCACAACTGCCGCGTGGCCCTCGGTCCGGAATCGGAGCGAGGATTCCTCGGACAGCTGTTCGCCCAGGAGAGCCACTACCAGAAAGTGTTCCTGCTGGCCATAGCCGCCGTGCTCTCGATAGTGACATGGGGATATTACACATTCTTCTACATCAATGTCAACATCAATGTGCCCGACCGCTTCTTCTTCGGCTGGGTGCCGGTGACGCTCTTCATCATATCGGTGTTCTACCTGGGAGCGCGTTGCTTCACCATATGGGCCTACTATTATCAGAACATCGAGGGGAGCGACCGCCGTCACGGCTCATCGACAAGCCTGAGGGTGCTGATAATCTCGGGCGATACCATGTATCTGGTCCATGACGATGATTTCAACGAGATACCAGACGGAAGCATGTATGACACGCCGGCCACTCTGACGGTGCATTACACCGAGAACCTGGCCCAGCAGCGCGCCACAAGGATGATGTGTGACCTGTCGCATATGGATCCATCGGATTTCGTGATGCGGTTCATGTATGTGTCACACGAGGCATCGGGCGACCGCAACACATTCCACTACATATGCTGTCCGACCTCGGCCGAGGTGATGGATAAATCATCCTTCAAGGGGGAATGGTACAACCTGTCGCAACTGGAACGCCTGCTCCACAACCATGAACTGTCGCCCATGCTGGCGGCCGAGATACACCGGCTCTACACCGTGACAATGGCGTGGAAGACGTATGATGCCGACGGGCACCGGCTGTACAAGGTGAAGAATTATCACCCGCTGTTCCGTCTCAACGGGATATGCGACTGGGATGTGGACTTCAATTCGCCCCATTGGCTCAATGTGGCGAGGCTCAACGAGGATAAACCTTTCTTCCGCCTGCGCCGGTTGGCCCGGAGGATATTCGCCATGTTGCCATGACAGCCACCCCATCGCTACCGCTTATAGTGATCACCGGCCCTACGGCGTCGGGGAAGACTCGCCGGGCTGTGGAACTGGCCCGGGAGATCGACGGCGAGATCATCAGCGCTGACTCGCGCCAGGTGTACCGTGGCATGGATCTCGGCACAGGAAAGGATATGGAGGAGTATGGCGACGTGCCGGCCCACCTCATTGACATATGTCCGGCAGGATACAAGTACAACCTGTATGAGTACCTGAGGGATTACCGCAATGCCTACGATGATATCGTGGCTCGGGGAAAGATGCCTATCCTATGTGGCGGCACGGGATTGTACGTGGAGAGCGTGTTGAAAGGTCTCACTCTGCCTGAAGTGCCTGAGGACCGTGAATTGCGTGACTCGCTTGCGGGAAAATCACTCGCTGAGCTAACCGAGATGCTCGCCTCGATGAAGTCGCTCCACAATGTTACCGACGTGGATACGTGCCAGCGGGCTATACGCGCCATCGAGATTCAGACCTATTATCAGGCCCATCCCGAGGCTGCGACATCGGCCACACCTCATCCGGTGGAGGGGGCGTTGGTGATAGGGGTGGATGTTGACCGCGAGACGCGCCGTCGACGCATCAGTCTGAGGCTTCGCGACCGCCTCGAGAGCGGAATGGTCGATGAAGTGAGGGGGTTGCTCGACAGCGGTATTCCTCCCGAGGATCTGATATATTATGGATTGGAGTACAAGTTTCTCACCATGCATCTGACGGGTGAGTTGACCTATGATGAGATGGTGACACAATTGGAAATCGCCATACATCAGTTTGCCAAGAGGCAGATGACGTGGTTCAGGGGGATGGAGCGTCGTGTGCCCACCGCCCCGATACATTGGCTCGCATCAACCCTCCCAAGTGAGGAATTCAATGGAAAGGTGATGGAGCTGATGAAAGAAGGCTGATAACGACATCAATCTCTAAGACTGCCAATAGGAACGATCCACACACCATCGGATCGACGATAGGCATATTGGCCGACGGCTGTCAGGATCATCATGAATGACGGAGATTTCATCCGGGTCACATCTATCTTGTCTCTTAGCTTATTCAATGTTTCTACACCGTGAGCTATGGCAGTGTCTCCACCAATCTTTATCTCAACAAGTCCGTATGCACCGTTACGCAAATGTATCACGGCATCACATTCAAGGCCCGACTTGTCACGGTAATGAAACACACTGCCTCCGATTGACTCGGCATATACCCGCAGATCGCGCACACACATTGTCTCGAAAAGCAATCCGAATGTCTCAAGATCATTCAACAGATCATCCGGACCGATGCCAAGAGCTGCCACTCCGATCGAGGGATCCACGAAATATCTTGTATCAGTGGTGCGAATAGCCGTTTTTGATCTCAGATTTGGGTTCCATGCTTTCATGTCCTCAATCACAAATATCTGCTCGAGAGCCGATATATAGGAGTGAAGAGTGTTGATTGACATGACGTGACTCTTACTTCCATTTATGTCGTCGAGCAACACTGTGACAGGTGTCTGTGTGCCTTGATGACGTGCATAAGCCCTCATCAGAGCCCTTACACGCTCGGAATCCCTCAGTGTCTCATCAACCCGTGGCACATCAGACTTAACTACCGCTTCATAATAGTTGTAAGCTATCTGTAATGACACGCGCCGACTCTTTCCAACCGAAGCAGGCCATCCGCCTCGACACAAAAGATAGGCTATCGCAGCGAGGTCATGACTGTTGCTCCCAGCCATATCTTGCTTGCCACTGAATAATCCCGACAGACTTACCGCCCCTGAGGAGTCTCCAGACTCCCAAAGCGACATAGGTCGCATTGTCAGCCATGCAAACCGGCCGGTCCCGGTGTGAGTGAAACTATCCCTTCCCGGAGGGACAGCCGACCCCGTGAGTATGAATTGGCCCACTTCCCTCCGACGGTCAACTGTATGCCTGACCGCATCCCAAAGCATAGGGATAACCTGCCACTCATCAATCAACCTCGGGACAGCACCCTCGAGAATAAGTGTGGAGTTTGTCTCAGCCAACTGAAGGTACTGTCGTTTCATCTCCGGATCGGATAGGAATACCACACTGCCTGCATGTTGCTCCGCTGTTGTAGTTTTACCACACCATTTCGGGCCCTCTATCAATACCGCACCCATCTCTTCAAGCCGATATTCAAGGAGTTTGTCTGCTATACGTTCTTTATATTGGGCCATATCATTTTATACTAATTATTCGATGCAAATTTACACAAAATTTCTTATATTTGGTAGAGTTGGCCGATTTTTATTGTGAGAGTTGGCGCATTTTTGTTGTGAGGATTGACTGATTACAATTGTGAGAGTTGGCGCATTTTTATTGTGATGATTGGCCGATTGCAATTGTGAGAGTTGGCGTGTTTTCATTGTGAGGGTTGGCCGATTACAATTGTGAGAGTTGGCAGTAGAAGGAGGTGCTTTCGTAATCTTTGTATAAGGTATCTGAAGAGCTATATAAGGAATCTGAAGATCTTAAGCACCGAATTGTGCCAAGCGTAACATAGCATGAACCTGGGTACTGTGATAAAAAAGTCTGATAAAAGTATAAGATAAATAAGTGAGGGCGTTGCGAACGGATGGTTGCAACGCCCTCAGTCAGTGAAGCTCACGATATTAAAAGTCAGGTTTTATCGTTAAGTACTTACCAATCTTAATCCTGCGGATATAAAAAGAGTGCTATTCAATAATTATTTCTTAAGTCCTTAATTTCTTAATTTCAAATTTTCTTTTCAATTCCTGATTACTTCTTCAACTCCTCGAGGATGGTTGTAACCATGAGGTCGTGGTCGCGGAAGTCGGGACGGGGAGTGACATTGCCTTTCCGGTCGGCAATGAAGTAGTAGGGAATACCGTCGATATTGTAACGCTCGTAGAGGGCGCGGGCCTGGGCCTCGGTGAGACGGTAGTGGTGTCCCTTGATGGTGGGGATCATCTTATAGTAGGCGGGGATCGGCGAGGATTCATCGGCCACATACACCCACACAATGTCGGGATCGGAAAGAGTGGTCAGCTTGAGTGGCTCGTTCTCGGCGATAGCGGCCTTGCAGGGTCCGCACCATGTGTTCCAACGGTCAATGAGCACCACTTTGCCGGGGAATTGGGCTGCGATCGCTTCGATGATATCGGAATCGGACACCTCGGGGGTGGACGACACCATGCGTGAAGCCTCCTCGAAACGGGTGCGGGCTATGTCGCCGATATTATCCACAGCAAGGGCAAAGAAGGGATTGGAATAGGCCTTCAGCGAGGAGTACAACTCGGGATCGAGCTTATCTTCGTAGGCCTGACGGGCGGCTTTCTGATAATCGGTAACGGTGCCGAGGAGGGTGCCCTTGGCTCCAGCCTCATTCCAGTCGACGCGTCCCAAAGAGGTGGCGACATCACACCGGCCACCAAGCAGAGCCTCGCTGTCGGGGTCGATAGCCTTGACTATAGCGGCATAGTTAGCCTCGGACATATCTGTCACAATAGAGTCACGGGGAATATCATATTTACCGGGATTGACAGCCATATAACTGCCACGCCCGACAATCGCGCGGTTGGTTGCAAAAGAAAGCAATGAGTTCATGAGATTGGACTCCTCAATGACCCGCTGAGCCGGGGAAAGAGAGGTGTCGGCATCAAGGGCCCCCTTGAGACGATTGTATTCAGCAATGATTGCTGAGGTGTATTCATCACCATTCATATCGTAACGCACGAAATCGGGGGCGAAGATATTCATGCCATACTTAGTGGTGTAAGAGCTGAGCTCGCGGTTGAGATCGGCAAAACGTCCGGTGGTGACGATGGAGTCGGGGTAGATGGTGACATCGGTAGTCTCGCCCGGAGCGATGCGGATGGTGCCGTAACGCTCATCGGCCGATGCGTTGAGCAGAGAGAGCACCTTATCGCCCTGCATGTCGAAACGGAGGGTGATGCGTCCAGTGCTGTCGAGCGGCTGCGGAGCCAGTTCGGATATATCATCGTAGGAGTTGATCAGAGCCTCGATGTAGGCATTGGCCTGAGGATCGAAATCGGCAATGGTGATGTTGACCACAGCGGAATCGCAGGCGTAAGTTGGAGCGAGTGACTGCTCCACTCCACTGCCACCGGCGCATGATGCAAGCACCATGCAACCGGCAAGAAGTGAAAGGGAAGTTGTTTTCATGTAAAATTATCAATAGTTCTGAGTGAGTGACGGGTTATAGCGTGTGGCATTGGCGGGAAAAGGCATAACCCAGAGCGGGGAATCGGGCGAGATGGTGAATGTGCCATATTCGCCGAGGTCGCGGGTGATGGATGCGCGGTAGTCGGGCTCGGTGTTCCAACGCTTGCAGTCGATGAAGTTGTTGTAGGTGCCATACATCTCCACCTTCTTGGCCTCCTGCATCTTCTTCATTGCCTGGGCCATGTTGAGGCCGGTGCCCTTGAGGGGAACGTAGCCGTCGATGCGCCTGAGCTGCACCTGATCGACGTAGTTGAGACCATCGTCGATCTTTCCGGCACGGATGTTGGTCTCGGCGAGGAGATAGTACATATCCTCGGTGCGGATGCCGTAGTTGTTGAATATCACATTGCTGAACGCGGTGTAGATGAGTCCGCCGGGGTAGGCATACTCCACAGCCGAATCCTCCCATGTGGCCAGGCCGTTCCAGCCTATCTCATACTTTCGTATATAATCGTCGGGCGAGAAGAGAGCGGCAAGCTCCTTGGACATACATGTGTAGGTGAGCGACACACGCGCACCGCCACCGATGTGGAGATAGTTGTTGCGGCTATCCCAGGGGAGTTCCCAAGAGGAGGTGGACATTGTAGCAGAACGATTCTCGAGATTATTGTTGTAACGGAGGGCAGCCTCGGCATAGCGGGCAGCCTCATCGTAACGCTTCATCTGAAACAGAATCTTGGCACGCACGGCGTTGCCGAAAGCCTTGTCGGCGCGGAACACTTCGGGCACATAATCGGGCAGACCGGCAATCACATCGTCGGAACAGTCGGCAAGAATATAGTCGTACACCTCGGCAATAGTGTTCTTGTCCTTGTTGATCTCCATGTTGACGTAATCGACATAGGGAACGCCACCGAGCTGAGATGCCGTAGCCTCGTCATACTGACGGGCGTACATGTTAACAAGCAGATAGTGGAAATAGGCCCTCTTTACCTTGGCCTCGGCAAGAATGAGATTTCTCACAGCATCGCTACCGGTAGCCTCAGGGGCCTTTTCGGTGATAACGTTGCAATAATATATCTGCCTGTAGAGGCCACTGTAACGCGAATCGGTTTCAGCAAGGGTGGCACGGTCCATCTCCTCGTTCCAGGTCACGTAGGCATACTGAAGAGTGGTAGGCGAGGCAAGAAGCTCGGCCATGTCGTACCAGGCGGGGAAACCGTCGTTGCACACCATGCCTATATCATCGAGAGGACCGTTGCCGGCTCCGTACTCCTGATTGAGAAGCAGCTCAAGATCGGCCACGTTGTCGAGGGTGGTCATTCCCTTGGGGGTAATATCGAGTTTATCGTCACACGAGGTCACGGCCAGAGCCGAGGCTATGAGTGAGGTAAGTATTATCTTTTTCATTGTGAAGAATCAAGCTTAGAAGTTGAGGAAAAGGCTGAAAGTGTACTGGCGGGGAGCCTTGTCACGGTTGGTACCGTCGAAAGCGTTGACGGCCTCGGGATCCTTGCCTGCACTGTTGCGCACCCATGTGGCAACATTGGTCATCTGCACACGGAGACGGGCCTCGTTGATGCCGATGCGGCGGGTGAGCTGATTGGGGAAGGTGTAGCCGAGTACAATGTTGCGGAGCTTGAGATAGTCGGCCGGAACAACGTTGTGACTGCCGTACTGGGTGTACAGATCGGCACTGCTCACGATATTATCGGAGGCATAACCGTTGCCGAAGTACTTGGTGGCATCACCTGTGCGCCAATAATCGAGATAGCTGGAGGGGATGGCATCGATAAATGTGGTGGTACCATAGCCGTTCTCGGAACCTTCGGCGGTCATGTCGTCGGTGTTGACACGCATCACGTGACCACCATAGTAGGCAAACATACCTGAGATCGAGAAACCTTTCCAAGTGATCTCGGGGGTAAATGTGCCCACAAACTTGGGATCGAGCGAGCCACTGTACACAATGTCGTTGACAGTGAAGGAATCGTTGGTGACTGAAGTATTGTGGGTGTTTCCGGCCTTATCGCGCCAGAGCACATACTGGAGACCATCGACCACCTCAAGGCCGGCATAATCGTAGGAGAAAAGTCCGCTGATGGGATAACCCTGGTGGAGACGACCCGACATGAGGGCATCGTAACCGTTGGCGGGAGCCTTGTTGACGTAGATGATCTTGTTCTTATTGAACGACATGTTGAGATAGGCGTTAATGCCGATCTGATCGCGGTTGCGGGCCTCGAGAATGTGGCCGTTGAGCTGAAGCTCGAAACCACGGTTGACGCAGATACCGTTGTTGATGGTCACGGCTGTGACACCATTGGTGGGATCGACATCGGTGGAGCAGAGGAGGTCGGATCCACGCTTGTGATAGTAGTCGAGCGAACCACTCACGCGGTAGCCAAGAAACGAGAAGTCGAGACCACCATTCCACGTCTGGGTCTTTTCCCAACGCAACTGGTCGTTAGGCGGATTCTGGAGGGAGGCGTAGTTGAAGCCGGTGTAATCGCTGAATGCAATCTTGGCCACGAGATAGGAGGACACGCTGGAGTCGATATTACCGGTGAGACCGTAGGAGAAGCGGGGCTTGAGGGCATCAATCCAGGTTACATCACGAAGGAAGGACTCATTGTGGGCGTTCCACGATGCACCCACCGACCAAAGAGGACGGCCACGGAATTTGGGATCGGCACCGAAGAGGTCGGTCTTATCGATACGCCATGATCCTGACAGCGAATAGCGGGAATCGTAGGTGTAGTTGGCGTTGAAATAGAGCGAATAGAAGCGGTGGAGAATGTCGGTGGTGTAGAAATCCTCGCCAGAGGGTGCTCCTACCATCGAGTAGTCACTACCGAGGACGCTGGGTTTCAGCAACTGATCGGCGAGCGACTTGAAGTTGACCGATCCGTTCTTATTGGTCTGGGTCTGATCGTCATATCCGAGAAGCACGTGATTGGAGGACTTGTCGCGTGAGTTGCGGTACTCGAAACCGGCCACGGCATCGATGTTGTGCTTATCGAAGATGGTGCGGCTGAACTGGGTCTGGGCACGGAATGTCCAATAGGCACCCTCAGTGGTGTACTCATCCATGCGACCACCCTCGGGGATGTAGTGGATCACAGCCTCACGGTAGGCGGTGATGGGCTCCCAGTTCTCATCGTAATCCTCGTAGGCCTCGAGACCCATACCGGTGTAGTGGTTGTAGAGGGAGCGCATCTCGTAGGAGTCGCCCTCGCGGAGAGTGTTGCGCTTGTAGTAGATATCCTCGTACTGGAACATACCACTTGCGGTCCATCCGGGGAGAATCTTCAGAGTGCCCTGGAGGTAGGTGCGGATGTTGGTGCGACGGGTGTCGATGGGGTTCATGTCGATCTCGGCAAGGGGATTGTACCACATGCTCTTGAGTGCGTAGTCGGGGTTGGACATGGCGGGGAGCTCATCGTAGACACCCTCGGTCATATCGGCATGTGAGCCGTCGGCGTTATAGAGTGAGCGGATGGGGGAATAGCCGTTGATGGAGGGACGGCCGTAGTGGGTCTTTCCACGCTCGCTGATCACATTGGCACCGAGGGCGAGATCGAGCCACTTGGTGACCTTGAGATCGCCGCGGTACTTGAAGGTGATGGCCGAGCTGTTCTCGCCCACCTTTCCGAGATTGTCGTGGGTGTAGTTGAGCACGATGCTCGATGCGAGCGACTTGCCCTGGACGCGCAGGCCGAGATTGTAGTGCTGCTGAACGCGTGAACGCTCGAAGTTATCGAGGTATTCCTGACGGTAATCGTTGGCAGCATAGGCGTTGAGAGTGGAATTGAGCTCGGAGTCGGAGATATCGCCCACGTAGTTGCCAACGAGTGCGCGGGTCACGCTTGCCATGCGCGAACGGCGGGTGTTGTAGCGGGTGACGAGACTGGTGATGGCGGCCTGGTCGGGACGGCTCTTGACGTAATCAAAGTTGTACTTCTCAAGTTCGATGAGCTCGGCGGCTGTGGCCCAGCCATAGTTGTCGTAATTGTTCTTCTCGGTGATGGTGATGTCGGTGTTGAAGTCGATCGACACCTTGTCGGAGGTGGCGCGCTTGGTGGTGATTACGATCACACCGTTGGCGGCACGGGCACCGTAGATCGAGGCAGCGGCCGCGTCCTTAAGTACGGTGATGTTCTGGATATCATAGGCATTCACGGTCTCGATGCCACCCTCGATGGGGAGACCGTCGACCACGACGAGAGGCTGGGTATTGGCCTGGAACGAACCGAGACCACGGATGGTCATTTTCTGTCCGTCGCCGTTGTCGTAGGTAACAAGGCCGGGCACTTTGCCTTCGAGACGGTCAGTGACCGTACCGGTGAAGCTGCGGTCGATATCGGCGGCAGATACTGTCTGATAGGCACCGGTGGCGTTCTCGCGCTTGAGGTTCTGATAGCCGGTTACAACGACCTCGTTCATCATGGTGGGATCGAGGTTCATCTTTATCACATAGTATTTCTGGGCCGGGTCGATCTTCATTGATACCGTCTTCATGCCCACGTAGGACACCTCGATGCGGGGAGATTTTCCCTCGACAAGCATGGAGAACTGTCCGTCGAGGTCGGTGGCCACAGCCGAGGTGGAACCGGGCACCACCACGGTGGCACCGGCGAGGGGTTCGCCCTCCTCGTCAACAACCTGGCCGGAGACCTGGGATTTATAGAATTTGTACTCGGCGGGCTTGGAGAGGACGATGGTCTTGTCAACGATCTCGAAGTCGAGCCCGAGCTGCAGATTCACTATGCGGTTGAGGATCTGCTCGAGGCTCATGTCGTGAAATGATCCGGAGACCTTGCGGTTGTCAAGGCCGGCGAGCACCCCTTTGTTGTAGACAAATTCATAGCCGGTGGCTTTCTTGATGGCCTGTAGAGCCGTCTCGGGACTCGCGTCGGTTACCGACACATCATAGTTGCGCGCCAGTATCGCCAACGGGGCGAGCACAAGGGCAACTATCAGAACTAATAATCTGTGTTTCATCGGTTAAGTAATAATATGATTGATAAGTGATAATTGATTGATATTTTACATTGTTGTCTCACTTGGAGATGCGTGAGATTATGACAGTGCCATCGGTGGCGGCGAAGCGTATGCCCCCGCATTTCTCGAGGATGGCGATGGCTGTGGTGAAATCGGAATAGCGTGGGATGCTACCCATGAATATCTCGTCCTCGAGGGTGGCATCGGTAAATTCGTAACGGAAGTCATACCATCGGCTCAGGTCCTGCATGATGCGCACGAGGGTCTGATTCTCGAAGACAAACCGGCCGTTTTTCCACGAAGTGACCACTTCGGTGTCCACAGGCTTTACCTTGACCTGATGGTCGGAAAGGTTGAACACGGCCTGATGGCCGGGGGTGAGATACAGTTCCCCGCTCTGGCTACCGTAACGGCTCAGGGCCACACTGCCCGATTCGAGCGTGGTGCTCACCTCGCCCTCCTCGGGATAGGACCGCACATTGAACGAGGTGCCGTAGACGCGCAACATCTGTGAGGCCGTCTGTACATAGAACGGGCGTAGTGAGTCAGTGGCCACCGAGAAATAGGCCTCTCCCTCGACACGCACCCTACGCTCGCCCGCCGAGAACTCGCGGGGATAGTAGAGGCGCGAATCGGAATTGAGCCACACCTCGGTGCCGTCCTCCAGGAGAATCTTGAATTCTCCGCCACGTGGCACGTCGAGACACAAGTCGGGCTCGCGGGCCTCTACGGCCACTGATGTGAGAAGCTGGGTTGAGACGGTGGCGGTGTCGGAGGAGTTGAGTAACACACTGCGTCCCGAAGCATCGGAGAGGGTGGCGCGGGTGACACCGGGCTTGATATCATCGACGCCGATGGTATCGACAGCCACGGCCATTGCCGGCCCGGAGGCGGATCCCACGTGGAGATCGGGACGGAACAGGAACAGCGAGCCGAGGACCGCAATCACGGCGGCGGCCGCGGCGGCGTAACGCATCACCCGGCGCGGGAGCAGGATGGAATCGACACGCCGCTGCATGTTGGCACAGGCACGTGAAGAGTCGACCATGTGCCACAGATCCATTGTGGACTTGAGCGCAGCCGGATCGGAGAGCCTGGCGTAGAGGTCACGGTTGGCGTCGCTCTCGTCGATCCATGCCTGCAGCTCGGCTGTCTCGGATGGGGAGAGAGGCCGGGTGAGTTGTTTGAGTAACAGTTGACTTATACGGTTCATGTTCCGAAATAGTTTCACATTTGTTATTAAACTACCTCTTACTTTATCGCTTCGTTGAGCACAGTGTCGATATTGTCGGATGAGGGACGCACGGCATCGTCCTGGATGAAACGGCCCTCGGAGTCGAGGAGAATAAAGCGGGGTATGCCCTGAATGCCCATCGAGGACATGAAGCGGTTCTTCTCTTCACCGGTGAGGAGATACTGGGGCCATGATGGCTTGTCGGCTGCAAGTTTCTTGAGCCATGCATCGCGGTCGTCATCAACAGAGATGGAGATGAACTGGATCTTGTCGTTATCCTTGAAACGCTCCACAACCTTGTCGAGATAAGGGATCTCACGACAGCAAGGTCCACACCATGTGGCCCATATATCAATATAGGTGACTTTGCCCATAAGGTCGGCGAGTTTCACCTCGTTGCCCTCAGTGTCGGTGAGGACCGGGTAGTAAGGCATGCGCTCACCCTCGGTAAGCTCCACCATGCCGTCGACCACTTTCTGATAGCGCTCCACTACCTCGGGATAGTCGGCCGCCACTTTGGCATATTCGGCCATATACTTCTGGGCATCGGCCTTGGAGGGCTTGGTCTTCTCGATGTACATGAACGGAGCTGATGCGAGCGCTGAACGGCGGTTGGCCGGTTCCTTGATGTTTTCATCAATGAAGGCGAGGTTCATGATCATGCTGTCGACATCGGGGCGCTCGAAGTCCATATAGTAAGGTTCATTGGCATTTACCCATACCATGGTAAGATTAGTCTTCACCATCATAGGATCAGTAATGTCGATGCGGTCAAACATAGCCTTATAGGCCGAATCAGCCATAATATCTCGGTATGACGTGATACCCTTTCGATAAAGACTATTAGACAGATTGGACATCTTCTGGCTCATATACTGGAAATCATAGAGCTTGGTATAGTACTCCTTTTTCGATGGATCGTTTATTCCGGCGAGAGCCTTGACCACACGCTCGTTCTCGCTCTCGAGTAACGCGGAATATTCCTCATCGGTCTTTTTATCGTCCGAATCTATCGAGAAGTAACGCATGAAATCATAAGCCTGGGCAGCAGTGTTGACAGCAGTGTTGATATCCACATTATCCCCTGAGAAATTCACGGTAGCATATCCCTCAGCCATGTCAGTGAGATTAACATTCATCACGGTAGTGGCACCTTTCGCCAGATATGCTCCGTAATTCATTCCGTCAATATTCACCTCTGCTTCCATAAAATCAGTGCCCTCGGGCAACTGAGGGTTGAATTCAAAATTACCGAGCGAGTCGAGGTCGATTTTCTCATACACGTTGGACAGAGGATCGCCATAGGGAGAATATACCAGATAGGCCTCCTGATCGGGAGTGATACCCTCGATGTGACCCTTGAGCATCGGGCCGTCGTGACGGCTTCCGCATGCCACCGACAGGACGCCGGCAAGCAGAACGATCGATGAGATTTTTAGAGATCCGAGATTCATTTTGTGATAATTTTGGTTAATTTGAGTTTATCGTTTCTCCATATTCGCAAAGGGTGGGAAAAAGTATATCAAAAACTTTCACTTTTTTTATTTTTCCGGAAAAATAAGGGCCAAATCAATATTTTTCGGGGGAAATTGCTGAAAATATTATCAAAAACATTACATTTGCCGTCAGATTGTTATAAAAAACTATAAGTATTGCACTCGCCCGACACCATATTCCGCATGTTTGTAGCAGGGAAAATGACGCCATTTTACGAGCGTTATTATCCCGGAATGTTGATGTATGCCACGCGCTTGCTGGGCGATGAGCTGGAATGGATGGCCGACGATTGCGTGCAGGATGCGGTGATGGATGCGTTTCAGAAACGAAGGACGTTCAAGACTCCTGATCAATGGCGCGCCCATATATTGGCTTGCATAAGAAACAAGGCAGTGTCGGCTCTGCGCCGCCTATCGGCCATGAGAAACTATACGGCGGAGCGTAGCAATAACGGGGAAAGTATGGAGGGAGATGCTTCGCGTGCAATGATCGAGCACGAGATGCTCGATGCACTGTATGCCGCAATCGAGGATCTGCCGGCCGAGTACCGCACTCTGCTGAGAATGAGTTTTGAAGAGGGGTTGAAAAATGCGGAAATAGCCCAACGACTCGGAGTGGCCGAAATCACGGTGAAGAAACGCAAGGCAAAGATGCTCGAAATGCTCCGAGACAAGTTGGGAGGAAATGTGGACATGGTGATGCTGACGTTTGTGCTGTCGGATATGATACACGCTTAGAATGGACATCTGTTGCATGGCCCGGCACGGCTATGACAGCAATCCAAAAGCTCGACAGTCGACCGGATGAGACAAATTGATATGTGTTTGAGACGTTGGCGGATGCGCAGGATATAAATGTGTAAGCATGTAAGACAACCGGGTGATAGATGAGTGGATGTGTGAAATTAACTTTGCAGTGTTAATTTTTTTCATTCACCTTAAAACCAGTGCGTATGATAAAACGTCTACTCTCATCTATTTTTTTAATTTCGACTGCGGTTTTGAGCCTGAGCGCCAAGCCTGAGACTGTGACAGTGTGGAGCGGAGAAGAAACGCTCACAGTTGATAATAAAATCAAGATCGAAGCCGAGAAGTTTGACAAACTCGTGGAAGGATCCACCATGACCTTGACTTTTGGCGAGACTTCCGATGCCGACTCATGGGGCGCGGAGGCAATAATAGGTAATTTCACCGGCATACAGCGTTGGTATTCATACGCTACAGTGAAGACTCTCGGCGGTGATAAACTAACGCCCGAAAATATCGAGAAAATAAAGCAAAGCGGTATGACATTTGCTTCGTTTGACTCGAAGAGCGCGATATTGAAGTCGGTAAGCTATACTGTGCCTGAAGATCCCAATGTGATATGGAGCGATGATGAAGTGGCTGTGGGCTGGGGCCCGACGGCCGCTAAAATCACAGCCGATCAGATGGCCCAGCTACAACCCGGAGATGTAATAAAAATGACTGTCAGGGCCACAAGCGAGGATTTCAACAGCGATGAACCCAAGATATTCCTGCGTCCAATCGACTCAAGCAAGTGTCCGGATGACAATTGGAAAGATAATCTGCCGGGAGCTTTCCGCGTAGGACGTGAGGAATTCAACGGCCAGGAGGCTGTGACGGTGGAATTCGGAGTGACCGAAACCCTTAAGAGTTATGCCGCAGGCGGATTATTTCCGGCAGGCGGAAACTGCAATGTGAGCAAGATCGAGAAAGAGCCGGGAGCGTTTGATGCCACAGGCTATTACGCTTATGGTGAGAGAAAGAGCGAGGCTCCGGTAGTGTTGTCGCAAAAGGTACTCCCTAATGTAAACCGAATCACAGTAACAGGTAACGGCGATCTCGGGAATGTACGTCTGGCAACGGGACTATGGGGCGGAGAAGTCCTCACACAGGAGAACGCGACCGTGGACCAGACCAAACATGAATATACCTTCCAGCCTACGGCGGAGAATCTGACCGCTCTGACCAACGGTGACGGGACATTCCGTGTAGTGAAATCGGGATGGGCCTCAGGGCATGTGACCGGAATAAAACTGTATAACGATGACAACACCACGGCTATCACTGACATATTCACTGACGGAGAAGATGCTGCCGTGGATGTATACACAGTGAACGGAATTCTTGTCCGCTCGGAAGTGAAAGCCTCGGATGCCACGTCAGGCCTGACTCCGGGAATCTATATTATAGGTGGCAAAAAGGTACTCGTGAAGTAACAAATATCAATACACAGGACAGCCGGGACATGTTCAGAGCTGAACATGTCCCGGCTGTTGTATTTCGCACAGGAGGATTATACGTTGAAGAGGAAGTGCATGATGTCGCCGTCCTGGGCCACATAGTTCTTGCCCTCAATGGCCATCTTGCCGGCGTCGCGTACTGCTGACTCGGAGCCGAGGGAGACATAATCGTCATACTTTATCACCTCGGCACGGATGAATCCTTTCTCGAAGTCGGTGTGGATGATACCGGCACACTGCGGGGCTTTGCTTCCGCGCATAAAGGTCCAGGCTCGCACCTCGTCGGATCCGGCGGTGAAGAATGTCTGGAGATTGAGCAGAGCGTAGGCGGCACGGATGAGTCGGGCCACGCCTGATTCCTGGAGGCCGATCTCGGCGAGGAACTCCTGACGCTCCTCGTAGGTGTCGAGTTCGGCGATCTCGCTCTCGGTCTGTGCGGCTACAATCAGGAGCTGAGCATTCTCATCCTTGATGGCTTCGCGCACGGCCTCGACATATTTGTTGCCGTCGACAGCCGATGAGTCGTCGACGTTGCACACATACATCACGGGCTTGGAGGTGAGGAGGAACAGCTCGCGGGCAAATTTCTGCTCATCGGGGGTCTCGAGCACAACGGTGCGGGCGGGTTTGCCCTGCTGAAGAGCTTCCTGATATTTCTTCAGAACCTCGTACTGCATCTTGGCCACTTTGTCGCCACCGGTCTGAGCCTGTTTCTGAGTCTTGGCGATACGGCTTTCCACTGTCTCAAGATCCTTGAGCTGAAGCTCGTAGTCGATAATCTCCTTGTCGCGGACAGGATCGACGGTGTTGTGGACATGGGTCACGTTGTCGTCGTCGAAGCAACGGAGCACGTGGAGTATAGCATCGGTCTCGCGGATGTTGGCAAGGAACTTGTTGCCCAGACCCTCACCCTTACTTGCTCCCTGAACGAGTCCGGCGATGTCGACAATCTCCACCGTGGCGGGAACCACAGAGCGGGGATTGCACATCTCTACGAGCTTGTTGAGACGGTCGTCGGGGACAGTGATCACTCCCACATTAGGCTCGATGGTGCAGAAGGGGAAGTTGGCCGACTGGGCCTTGGCGTTGGACAGACAGTTGAAAAGCGTGGATTTTCCCACATTGGGAAGCCCCACGATGCCACATTGTAGTGCCATTTATCTAATGATTTTTAATTCAGTTACTATTATGAGAGTGCAAAGTTACGGAAAATCCGCTTAGGAATCAAGAAGAAATGCGTTGGAGGGGTGGGCGAGGTAGAGTAGATGACGCGCTATGACCGAGGCGGAAGCCCGACCTGTAAGAGCAGATGCGTTAAGGATGCGGACGGACGATGGAAGCCCAGGTAAACAACCATCCGCCGAGTTACACTCATTTTCCTCGCCTGTAAACGCTACAAGCACCGCCGGATCGCCCCAACGCGATGTCACATCGGCAAGCATGGAGCCGAAGTCATATCCCTCGGGGTAATATCTCGCCCCGTAACGCTGTGCCAGTGACGTGCACGCCTTAGGATCGCAAGCGGTGAACGCCACCCGACACCCTACCGAGGTGAAGGCCGAGAGGGTCTCGGCAAGCTCGTCGCCGGCTGTGCCACCTTTTATCACCACAACCATAGGGTCGTAGCTAAGTGAGAGCTGATTGTTTTTGCGAGGACTGCGCATGGACGGAGTGGTGCGGCTTGCAGATGCGAGACGTCCTGAACGATATTCCTCCATTCTCTTTTCGAGATAGTTGTCTGCCATAGTTTTTTGTCGGGATAGTTGTCTTGGCTATTATCAAGAGACAAATTTAAGAAATTTTTATTAAATTTGCATTTAAGAAACTACGCTTTTAGATAAACTAAACTGGTTAACGGAGCGTTAATTTTATAAAAAGCCCGCAATTGTCATGGCACCTAACAGTATGTATGAAAATCTGATGACTCTTCCCCTTTTCAAGGGGATAAGCTACTCGCGCCTGTCAGAAATAGTGGGCAATACCCGACTCGCGTTTCTCAAATATCTCCCCGGGGAGCAAATGCTTAACGCCGGCGAGCCTTGCACACACATAAAATTTATTATCTCGGGACGAGCGCGTCTCACCATACGCAACGAGAATGACCGTGTGCGTGTGGGCCAGACCCTCACGGCTCCGGCCGTGATCTCGCCCGACTTCCTGTTTGGGCGCAACACTCTGTATCCGGCCACTGCGACCGCCATCGACACGGTGTCGATAATGCAGATCGACAAGAAAGATTTCATCCCGTTACTACAACGCGACGAGATATTCCTGTTCAATTACCTCAACATCCTGTCGACCAACGCTCAGAAGGCCGTGGACGGTGTGCTCTCGCTCACCTCGGGATCACTTGAGGAGCGCATAGCGTTCTGGATCATTGCCCTGACCCAAATGGATTCGGATGAAATTGTGCTCACCGCCAAACAGAAGGATCTGTATTCGCTTTTCGGGGTGCAACGGTCGTCGTTCATAGCCTCACTGGATTCAATGAAAGCCCGTGGAATTCTCGACTACACCTCCACCGAGATCCGAGTGCGCTCGCGCCGTGCCCTGCGCGATGTGCTACTTAAGACGCCGGATTGACATTCCAACTACCAAGTTATACATGATCATATAATTAAGACCATAGAACCAAAGAGATATGACTCAATGGATCTATGGTCTTAAATCCTAATACAATGTACCATCACTTCTCTGTTGAGTAAGGATGGTACATCATATTTTTCAATCGTCATCATCATCGTGGTGATGATGCTTCTTGTGTTTCTTATATTTCGGCTTCTTGTGCTTCTTATGCTTCTTGTGCTTGTGGTGGGGGCCGTCAAAGGGGATTTCATACTCGCTCCCCACACCCCAATGACCATGGACTGTGCCACATGACGGGAGTGCAAGCGAGATCAGGAGTGACGCGCATATCGCCATCAGTATCGCTGACAATTTTCTTCTTCTCATAAATGATAGGGTCAGGTGAAACGAATTCAGAAACTGTTTTAATATTAACAAATTTATAGGCCGATAGGTTGAATATGACGAGCAGAAGTATTAAATTTGCGGAAGACATAATTCTAATCACATGACACAAACTACTATCCCCCAACGCATACAAACCTTGCGTGACGAGATGGCGCAGGCCGGACTCAAAGCTGTAATCGTGCCCCGCACCGATCCTCACCTCAGTGAATATATCTCGGACCACTGGCACACCGTGAGATTTCTCACCGGATTCACCGGCTCGGCCGGCACTCTCGTGGTCACCGAAAAAGGGGCCTATCTGTGGGTAGACAGCCGCTATTTCCTTCAGGGCGAATCGCAGACCGCAGGTACCGGAATCGTGATAATGAAGGACGGACTTCCCGAAACCCCGAGCATCAACGCTTTCCTCACTGAGAATCTATCGGAGGGTGACACCGTGGGCATCAACGGCCTGCTGATGTCGGTCAACGATACGGCTGTGCTCCGTTCGGCTCTCGCCAAGCGCGGCATCAAGCTCGATGTGAATTTCGATCCCATCGACCGTGTGTGGGCCGACCGCCCTGCCCTACCCTCGGATCCGGCTTTTATACACGATGAAAAGTATGCCGGAAAGAGCGCTACAGAGAAGCTCGCCGATCTGCGCCACGACTTCGAGTCCGCCGGAGCCCAAGCCTATTTCACCTCGGCTCTCGATGAGATAGCATGGCTGCTCAATCTCCGTTCGACCGATGTGCCCTGCAATCCTGTAGCCACCTCATTCCTTTACGTAGGAGCTGACGGTGCAAGGCTGTTCATCGACCCGGCCAAACTGAATCCTGCCGTCAATGAATATCTCTCGGCTTCGGGCGTAGAGACTGCCCCCTATGGCTCGGCCCTCGAATATCTGGCCACAGTGCCCGCCGATGTGACTGTGCTGCTCAGCGGTGCCCGCGCATCGGGTGCTGTAGCATCAGTGCTGGACGGACACTTCACCCTCGGCGAATCGCCCGTATCTATTCCCAAGGCCGTGAAGAACGAGACACAGATCCAGGGCATACGCAACGCCCACGTGCGCGACGGTGTATATATGGTGCGCTCGATCATGGAGATTCAGCGCATCGTGAACGAATGTAAGCCTCTCACCGAGATGGGTGTGGCCGACATTCTGGAGCGCAACCGTCGCACCGATCCGCTGTTCTTCGACCTGAGCTTCGAGAGCATCTGCGGCTTTGGCCCCCACGGCGCCATCGTGCATTACTCGGCTACTCCCGAGACCGATTCGGCACTTTCGCTCGGCAATCTCCTGCTCATCGACTCGGGCGCCAACTATATCGACGCAACCACCGACATCACCCGCACCATCGCCCTGGGCACTCCCACCGAGGCCATGCGACATGATTTCACCCTGGTGATGAAGGGACACATAGCCATCGCCACTGCAATATATCCCGAGGGCACCCACGGCCATCAGCTCGATGCCATGGCGCGTATGCCGCTCTGGAAGGAGGGCAAGAGCTATCTGCACGGCACCGGCCACGGTGTGGGACATTTCCTCAACGTGCACGAGGGCCCGCAGAGCATACGACTCAACGACACCATGGCTCCGCTCATGCCCGGCATGCTCACCTCCAACGAGCCAGGCGTATATCTGGCCGACCGCTACGGCATACGTTGCGAGAACCTGGTGCTCACGATACCTTATGAGACCACCGAGTTTGGCAACTTCTATGCGTTCGAGACCGTGACGATGTGCCCGTTTGACCGCGCACTGTTCGATACCTCCATCATGAGCCCCGAGGAGATCGAATGGGTCAACAACTATCACCGCACCGTGTATGACCGCCTGGCACCCGCCCTCACCGAAGAGGAGCGCACCTGGCTGGCCGACGCATGTGCTCCGCTCTAAAAACCATCAATCGGCAACCGGGTCACCACACCCGGTTGCTGATTGCCTAATCATAGAATATAATGGCACTGATAATACCCGTAAGAGGTTTTACCCCCCAGATAGGCCGCGACACATTTCTTGCCGAGAACTGCACCATAGTAGGCGACGTGGTGATGGGCGAGGAATGTAGCGTGTGGTTCAATACCGTGCTACGCGGCGATGTGAATTCAATACGTATAGGCAACCGCGTAAATATCCAGGACGGATCGGTACTGCACACCCTATATCAGAAATCGACAATCGAGATTGGCGATGATGTGTCGATAGGTCACAACGTGACTATCCACGGAGCCAAGATCCACAATCTTGCCCTCATAGGCATGGGAGCCGTGGTGATGGATGATGCCGAGGTGGGCGAAGGCGCACTTGTGGCCGCCGGATCGGTGGTGCTCTCCCGCACCAAGATAGGCCCCAACGAGCTGTGGGGCGGTGCTCCGGCCAAGTTCATCAAAATGGTCGATCCCGAGACCTCGCGTGAGCTCAACACCAAGATAGCCCGCAACTATCTGATGTATTCACGCTGGTACACCAACCCCGAGGCTCCCTCCGAGCTGTAAACCAACAATATACAGGCAAAATAGCCCAATGCTTCAGAGTCTGTTTAAAATCCATATGATGTGGATTTTAAACAGACTCTGATTATCTTAAAAAACAATCGTATCAATTATTATATCATCAGAATCATTTTCCTTTAGCATACTATCCTGAAAGAAAGCCATGCGATCGTACATGGCACACCATCCGCCAAACGGGTTATATTTATGTCTTTCAAGTTCAAATTCCCCTACGGGAGTGAACTTCTCATCAAATTTCATTACATATATCGGTCTGTCATAATAAGCCTTGTCCATATTAACAGATCTATCAAGGGATGTTGCGCCAAGAGTAATTCGGACAAAACATTCCTGTCCGGCTAAATAATACATAGGAGAGTAGAATACGTTCTCGGCGCCATACCATCCGATATCTTCCGGTGAGTTTCCCTCATATTCTTTAGCAGTATCGGGATGATACGAACTTTTTGTTGATACTTTACGTGTTGTCCCACTGATAGAATCGTATATAAATACCGTTGATTCATACGGATAATTATATATGATACTACCACCGTGAAAACTCACATTTGGAAATCTCATAAATCCATAATCGCCCTTATTGTCTGAATCTTCGAGCTTTATGCGGTTCACTACGGCGTTGTCAATGTAATCATATACAATGATCTCATTTCTATCCGGTTTTGCTACCGGATATGTGATTGTATGATTGTCAAAATCCAATTTGAACCCTGATATATTACTCCGGCTGTTGCAATCAATCCGGGCCCATTCATCTTTCAGGAGCTTAATTCTGCACTGCACGCGCCCTATGCTATCAAGCACATTTATTGAATTAAAGTCATAAGCAACAATTGTATCCGGGGAGTACACATCAAGCCAACTTAACTCACGCATGACGGCATCAGGGCCTTGTGTTTCAAGTACAATAGACTTTTTCACATTACCTCCGGATAAATCCAAAATGTCAATAGAATGTTCTTTGTAATTGTAGCAATATAGACATTCATTTGTATGACAATAAGCTGAAAGGCCATAGCTGTTCAGAGTGGAGACCTCCGGATCTTCCACAATTCTGATAGAATCAAGCTGGTAATCAATGCAAGAAGCGACATTTTCTTCTCGTTGAGGAGTGCGTGATACACAGCCCGAAGCAATAATTATTAATAACAGCAAAAAGCTTGAATATTTCATGTGTGATTATTATTTTATTATTATACGAGTATAAAACGCAAAACACTTAATCATTATATATATTGCACTATTAAAAATTAAGAGATTGTTTTTAAACAATCTCTTAAGATACGCCAATCCGGCAGAAAGTTGCGATAATGCTTGCGTGAACGGAAAAAACTCATTACCTTTGCCCTCGCAAACCGAAGCGCCGTGGATCCACGGGTCCACTTTCATAAGCGCACCATCGCCCGGATGGCGGAATCGGTAGACGCGACGGTCTCAAACACCGTTGGGGCGACCCATCCCGGTTCGAGCCCGGGTCCGGGTACTGATAACGACTGATAATCTATTGATTTTCGGTCGTTATTTTTCTATATAACGCATTAAGCAAGCATTACAGAATGGAAATAATTCAGTATAAGGAGGAGTTCAAGGAGGGGGCGATTGGGCTGATCCTCGACATTCAGAATAATGAAGCCAAGATAAATCTGTCAATCGCGGAGCAACCCGACCTGCTGAATATTCATGAGGCTTATATCAATAACGGCGGAAATTTTTGGATGGCAATTGATAATAGCCAAGTGGTGGGAACAATAGCCCTGATGAGAATTGATGACGAATGGAGCGTGCTGAAGAAGTTTTTCGTGCATGCTGACTACCGGTCACAACGGGTGGGACTCAGACTGTATGATGAACTGCTTGAGTTTGCAAGGGATAAAGGATACAGGCATATCATACTCGACACACCGTCGGTAGCCACAAAATCACATTCATTCTATGAACGTGCCGGATTCAGAAGAATCGGGAAACAGGAATTGCAAGTTCAATACAGCTATCCCGACAGACAATCAATATTATATCAGCTCGATATTCACTGAGCATAGCTACTATTTTATAAGAGTTTAAAACTGTTATATTATTATGAGACGTATAATTCCATTGGTAATTGCCGGGGCGGGGATGATGGTTGCTTGCTCTACGGGGCAGAAGGGGAACGGGAGGACGGTTGACTTTCCGGCCCTTGAGGATTCCATCACGGCCTTGATCCCCGAGGGAAAGGGGGAGGTAGGCGTGGCGATAATATCGTCGGACGGAGATACTCTGCTTATCAACAATGAGGTGAAATATCCGCTGATGAGTGTGTTCAAGCTACACGAAGCCATAGCCGTGGCCCGCTCTCTCGACAACCGGGGGCAAGATTTCGACACCGTGATACATGTGACCCGCCAGGAACTCAACCCCGACACCTGGAGTCCTATGCTCAAGGATTACACCGAGGGAGATATCGATATCACCGTGAGCGACCTGATGGCTTACACCCTGAGGGTGAGCGACAATAATACAAGTAATATACTGTATGACCATATAATATCAGTTCCCGCTACCGACAGCGTGTGCCGTGAACTTGGCATCATCGGGAGTTTCGGCATAAGCCATACCGAGCATGAGATGCAGCAGAATCACGCGCTTAGTTATGAAAACTGGAGTTCACCGCTGGCATGTGCCGAGCTGATCGACAGAGTATATACCGACAGCGTGACATCGGCAGACAAGCAATCGGCCATGAGAGGCTGGCTCGGAGAATGTACGAGCGCTACCGACCGGTTGGCCGCTCCGCTTGCGGATTATCCGGGAGTTGACTTAGGACACCGCACAGGAAGCGGATATGTCAACGAGCGTGGCGAGATCGTGGCCGTGAATGACGTGGGGTATTTCACCCTACCCGACGGCACAAGCTACTCGATAGCGGTGCTCATAAAGGACTATCCCGGCCCGCAGGATGAGGCTTCGGCTATAATCGGATGCATATCGCGCACGGTGCTGGAAGCGTTTTCCAAGAAGAAATAGGAACCGGTTTTTAAGAGGCCGTGATAAAACAGAAACCCGCGGGACTGTCGATCCAGTTCCGCGGGCTTCGTTTATAGGGTTTCAGGGATTATTTGGGCAGGTTGAATGCCACGGTCATCTCACGCATCTGATCGTCGCTCATGCCTTCAGGCTCGAAGCCCATATTCTTGGCGGCGATGTAGATGAGGGCCGACTTGTTGAGCACGTCGATCTGGTCGAAAGCGGCCATAACGTCCTGCTCTACTGCAAACACACCATGCTTCTCCCAGAGGGTAACATCGTAGTCGCCAAGCTCCTTGATGGTAGCCTCAGCGAGCTCGTTGGAGCTGGGTAGCTTGTAGGGGATGATGCCGAGTCCGCGGGGACAGAAAGCCTTGGTTTCGGGGATCATGCTCCAAAGGAGACGGGTAGCCACGTCCTTGTCGAGAAACTTCTTGCAGTGCGACATGGCCACAAGCTCGATGGGATGAGTGTGTACCGATGCCTTATAGTTGGAACCCTTGCCGATGAGATAGTTGTGAACGGCAAGATGCGAGGGGAGCTCGGAGGTGGGAGCCACGGGCTTGTCGGCGATGATCTCGTAGTGAGCGCAGTCGTCGAGAATACGGATCACCGAACCGTTGTCCATGGGCCAGCGTGCGAGGTCGCGCATACGCTTGTTGGTACCCTTGCAATAGAAATAGCAACCCTTGAGGTTGGGGAGGGTGAGACCGATGGCCTTGGGCTCGGCTATAGCGGGCATAGCGCGGATAGCGTCGTCCACATGTTCGGTAATATTTACGGTGATGTTACCGCCGTTACGTTCAGCCCATCCTTTCTGCCAGAGGTAACCGGCCACTTCGGCCACTTTCTCTACCTCAGCGGCAAGCGCGGGGCGATTGTCTAAGATTGATGACATAATATATGTTACTATGATTGGTTTAACCTATTAACTGGGGGAGGAAGCACGACACAATGAGCACCACGATGCCCACGATGAGCACTGCAATAGTCTTGGACGAGCAACCTTTCCACTCCTTGAGAATAATGCCCCACACATTGGAGAACACTACGTTGAGAGCCATGAGGATACAGAACGAGAGAGTCATGAGTGTGGGCGAATCGGTGAGAAATCCTTTTCCGAGGGCGAGTCCGAAGAACTGGCTGTACCACAACGCTCCGGCCAGAAGACAGAAGAGCAGATTGTTGGCGAGCACACCACCCTTGGTATAGTCGCCCCATGTGCCGTTCTTCTGGTTCTGATAGAAGCAATACACGGCATTGGTGACGAATCCGCCGAGGGTCACGAGGAATGTGGCAGGAAGAGTCTTGTACATGTCGGGCGTAAGGTCACCGAAGTTGATGCCGCTACCGAACTCAAGACCTACGTTGAAACATCCGCTCATGAAGCCGGCAAGCAGGGCGATGGTGATACCCTTGGGGAAGTTGAAGTCCTTTACAGCGGCTTTCTTCTCCTCCTCGCTCAATGAAGAGGCCTTCATGGAGCCGGCCACACCGATGATGGCGATACCGATGAGAGTGACTACCACTCCGAGGATCACGGCAAAGGTGAGCTGGGAGAGAGGATCGTTCTCAGGAAAGAAGATGTTGAGCAGGACAGGGCCCATGATGGTGCCGAGTCCGGCACATGTGCCGAGGGCTATCGACTGGCCGAGGGCCACGCCGAGATAGCGCATCGAGAGGCCGAATGTAAGACCTCCGACACCCCATAGCGCTCCGAAAAGGATAGTCATCCATATATTGAATGACTGGTCGGCAGTGAACAGGTCACAAAGCGAGTGACCGGCCGGCACTGCGAGGAGTGCTCCGAGGAAGGGGAGTATGAGCCATGCAAACACGCCTTGCACAATCCAGTAGCTTTCCCAGCTCCAAGACTTGATCTTGTTGATGGGCACATAGCAGCTCGACTGGCAGAACGCCCCGATAGCTATAATTAATAGTCCTATTAAAAGCATAATGAGTATAGAGGGGAAAGTATAGAGTATAGAGGGTAAAGTACCGAGATGACATCTCTATACTTTAACCTCTATACTTAAGAAATAGATATATTAACGCTTGGAGGTCACTTCAGCCTCGTACTTCTCTACCTCGGGGATGAACGACTCGCCTACGGGTACATTGTTCTTGAGGCAGAACATGTCGTAAACAGCGTTCCAGGGGAGGTTCTTGCACTCCTCGAGGAGAGCGAGACGCTGGAACTTCTTGTCGGCGAGCTCATACTTGCGGATGGTGTCGGTGGGCTCGAGCAGAGCGCGGAGCATGCACTTCTGGGCGGCACGGCTACCGATCACGTAGGCACCGATGCGGTTGAGAGTACCATCGAAGTAGTCGAGGCCATAGTGTACACGGTTGAGAGCACCGGCGCGAACGATCTCGCTGAACAGGTCGAGGGTGGGATCGTCCATGATGGTAACGTGGTCAGAGTCCCAACGGATGGGGCGAGACACGTGGAGCATCAGTTCGGGCACGAAGAGAAGCATGGCCGAAACCTTGTCGGCTACACTCTCGGTGGGGTGGAAGTGGCCGGTGTCGAGAGTGATCATCATGTCGTTCTTGGCGGCATAGGAGGTGTAGAAGTCATTGGAGCCTACAGTGTAGCTCTCGAGACCGATACCGAACACCTTGGACTCAACACAGTCCTTCATCCAGTCATACTTGTGCTCGAAGATCTGATCGAGAGAATCCTTGAGGAGCTCGCGATACATGTAGCGGTTCACGGTGATGTCCTTGGAACCGTCGTGCACCCAAGTGTTCATGATACAGGGATCCTGCTGAGCCTCGCCGATGGCCTGGGAAATGGCACGGCAACGCTTGGAGTGCTCGATCCAGAAATCACGGATACCCTTGTCGGGGTTGGAGAGCGAGAGGTCGCCACTCTTGGGATGAGAGAATGAGGTGGAGTTGAAGTCGAGCTTTATATCGTTGGCTTTGCCCCAGTCGATCCAGCTCTGGAAATGCTCTACTGAGCACTGGTCGCGGTCAACGTACTTGCCACCGAAGTCACCGTAGATCTCGTGGAGATTAAGACGGTGCTTGCCGGGAATGAGCGACATGGCATAGAGCACGTCGGCACGGAGCTCGTCGATATTGCGGGCCTTGCCGGGATAGTTACCGTTGACCTGGATACCGCCGGTGAGCGAACCGCCCTGGTTCTCGAATCCGGCCACATCGTCGGCCTGCCAGCAGTGCATGCTGAGGTGGAAATCCTGCATCTGGTCGAGCACCTTGTCGGTATCGACACCTACTGCGGCATAACGTTCACGGGCTATCTCGTAAGCCTTCTTGATAAGTTCTTCTTTCATGGTTTCTATTATGGTTTATAAGTGATTGTTTCGGTAGAATTTACAGCGATGTCGCGCATGCGGGCCAGCGATTCGGCACGACCGCATCCGCGCAGCTGCACCAGCACGTTTCCGAGGGCGGTACACTCGGCGGGACCGGCCACTACGGGGATGCCTGTCTCGGCGGCGATCATCTTCATGAGGTGGGAGTTACGCGATCCGCCACCTATCACATGGAGGCGGTCGATGGCTCCGGGATGGAGCTCGCGGAGAGTGCCGAGCATCTCGGCCACACGGTGGGCGAGGCTACGGTAAATCACCCTCACGTAATCGGCTGTCGACTCGGGGGTGGCGAGACCGTGGGCGGCACAGTAGACCTTGATGGCCTCGACCATCGACTTGGGATTAGCAAAGGCGGGATCGTCGGGGTTGATGAGAGTGTCGCAGGTGGAGTCGTTACACGAAGCGGCGAGCTGTGAGATGTCAGCATCCTGCAGGCCGAGCTCGGCACGAACACGCTCGAATATCCACAGTCCGCAGATATTTTTCAGGAAACGGGTGGTGCCGTCGATGCCACCCTCGTTGGTGAAGTTGTAGCCGAAGCTCTTGTCATTGATGATAGCTTCGGGAGACTCTATCCCGAGCAGTGACCATGTGCCACAGCTCAGATAAGCATAGTTGGGATCGGGGGTGGGGACACCTATCACAGCCGATGCAGTGTCATGGCCGGCAACGGCGATGACGGGAACGGCTCCAAGGCCGGAGGCCTCCTGAATCTGGGGAGTGAGAGTGCCTATGGTGACGCCGGGCTGAACCATCGGGCCGAATTTCGAGCGAGGGAGACCGATCGACTCGAGAAGCACCTCATCGAGATCGCCGGTGGCGGGATTGAGCATCTGGGATGTGGAAGCCACGGTGTACTCGGTCACGGCATTTCCGGTTAGCATATAGGCCACAGCATCAGGCATCCATAGGATGAGATCGGCATTGTCGATCACCTTGGCACCGTTGCGGCGCAGGGTATCGAGCTGGAACAGGGTGTTGAAATCCATGAACTGGATTCCGGTGCGGGCATACACCTCGCGACGGGGCACATTGGCGGTGTAGGCATCCACGGCACCCTCGGTGTGGGTGTCACGGTAGCAATAGGGCAGACCGGCAAGCGAGCCGTCGGCATAGAAATAGGCCACGTCACAGCCCCAGGTGTCAATGCCTATGGTCGAGAGTGTGGCACCTGCTTCCTGCACACGCGATGCGGCAACCTTCAGAGCCTTGAGCACTTCCTGATATATCAGAGGGAGGTTCCAGAACAGATGGCCACTCACGGGCAACATGGGATAATGGAAGCGGGTGAGCTCGTCCATCTCCACTTTTTCGCCATCGAATGTAGCCAGGATCGATCGACCGGATGTAGCGCCGAGGTCGATCGCGAGATGATATGTTTTATCCATTTTTCGATCGGTAAGTTGATTATAGAAATAAGGCGTGTCAGAAATAACCGTGACTATCTTTCAATCTGTCGGGAAAAACAGTCCGGTGATGTTCATCTATCGCAAAGTTACAAAAAAATCGTGACCCGCTTGCGGGAAAATGAGTATTTTTGCATCAAATTTCAGTCAATAGACCAAATATAGGTCAATAAGTGTAAAAAATTAGCCATTCATCACAAAATACAATATGGACGCTCCATCGATAGCCTCATCCCGCCCCACTGTCCCCACGGGCAGATATGCCCCCTCCCCCACCGGACGTATGCACCTGGGTAATCTCTTTTCGGCACTGATGTCGTGGCTATCGGTGAAAAGCCGAGGCGGACGATGGATACTCCGTATCGAGGATCTTGATCCTCAACGCAGTAAGCCTGAGTTTTCACGGCTGATCGAGGATGACCTCAACTGGCTCGGGCTCGACTGGGACGAGGGAGGCATGGCCGACCGCGGACCGCACGGTCCTTACAGCCAGAGCCTCAGGGGGGAGATATACGCCGAATATCTCGCCCGGCTTGATGCCACCGGATACACTTACCCCTGCACATGCACCCGCGCCGACATTATGGCCACCCAGGCTCCACACCAGAGCGACGGAAGGGTGATATATGGCGGAAGATGCCGTCCGGCGACGATGCCGCGCCCCGCTTCGGAGCGAAATAATAATGCCGGCGTAAACACCGCAACCCGATACTCGACACGCCTGTATGTACCCGACGAGGAGATAGAGTTCACCGACAAGGTGTACGGACACCGGAGCGTGAACCTCACCCGCGAGTGCGGAGACTTCATACTCCGCCGTGCCGACGGAGCCTGGGCCTACCAGCTCGCGGTGGTGGTTGACGATGCACTGATGGGGGTCAACGAAGTGGTGAGGGGGAGCGACCTGTTGCTCTCCACCGCCCAGCAGATGTATCTCTACCGACTGCTCGGACTTCCTGCGCCCGATTTCGCCCACGTGCCGTTGATATGCAACAGCGAGGGCCGACGGCTCTCCAAGCGCGACATGTCGCTCAACATGTCGGAACTGCGCAAAGGGATGTCGGCCCGCGAGATAATAGGAACCCTCGCCCACATAGGCGGACTCATCAATGAGCCTGCGCCTTGCGAAGCGAGGGAGCTGTTGGGTCTGTTCGACTGGAAAAAGATTCCGTCGACCGAGACTATTTGCCTATGACCTCGAGCACCTGGTCGGCTATGGCCTTCATTCCGGCCTTCGAGGGATGATTGGACATCTTGTCGATATCGTGTAGCTGGATGAACGGCACACTGTAGTGACGGCACACCTCGGTGATCGACTCCACAATGTCGTCGCGTAATCCGTCGTTGATTATGAAATATATCTCGGTGCCGGGATAGCGGTTTATGGCCTCCTCGAGTAAGCGGGCCATGGCAGGACGGAAATCATAGAGAAGCGCTCCGCTGAACTTTCCATAGGCATACTCGCCCACCTTCACTCCGGCCCAGCTGTCGTTGGTGGCTCCGAAAATGAGTATTATATCGGGCGACCCGAGCCGTGGCAGGCGGGTGATGAACGAGCGGTCGGAATAATCGGCTCCGCTGTACCCGGTATATGAAATGGTGGCACCGCTATAGGAATCGTTCACACCGAGGATATAGCCTCCGCGCGAGATCAGTTGCCACCACCAGGTCTCCTTGACATCGAACACATCGGTCTTTTTGCTCGGGCGGGTCTCATACCACACAGCATTGCCGAACGGCACATAGCCGTCGAACGTCGAATAAGAATCGCCAAGGATGGAAACTACCGGCTTAGCCTTCTGAGGGGCAACAGTGGCCGCCGAGAGGGACTGCACATGGAAAAGCGATACCACGGCAACCAACAGGGCCGCGGCAAACGTCGGGAAACGTGAGATTGACATTATGAGGTAGATTTATGGAATTTTTCAGCTTTAAGCTATCGGGCGCACACATCGCGGATCACGAGCGAGGCAAGCGTGATGCCAAACACCGATGTTATATGCATTAGCGACCCGTTGGTCGCCACTTTATTAAAGGTCATGGCTGTATCATCCGGGCCGGATGATGCGGAATCAGTGGAGAATGGCTGATATCCGGGATGATTGGGGACAAGTTCGTCGGAGTAGACGCACTTGAACTTATGGGATGGAAAACATTCCGATTTCTTGAATTTCCTGCGAAGCGCGGCAGCGAGTGGGCATCCCTTCACTTTCCAGAATTCGGCCACCGCTATGCGCGAGGGGTCCATTTTCAGGGCTGCGCCCATCGAGGAATAGAACTTGGTGTGACCGCCTCTCATAGCCTCGGTGGCATTCAGTATGAGCAGGGCCTTATCGGCGAGCGAGTCTATCGCATCGATCACATAATCGTAATCCGCGAGATCGTAATCACCGGCCGTGGAAGCCGTGTAGAGGCCATGAATGGCCGTAATGTCGGCCTCGGGGTTAATGTCGAGCAAACGGCGCTTCACCACCTCGACCTTGACCTGGCCTACGGTAGTGGCGAGTGCCGGCATCTGGCGGTTGATATTGGATACAGCCACGCAATCGGCATCCACAATGGTGAGATGGGTGATACCGGTGCGCACAAGAGTCTCGGCTGTCCAGCCTCCGACACCTCCCACGCCGAATATTATCACCTTCACCCTGTCGAGACGGCCGAGGGCTTCATTGCCTACCAACCGGGCGGTGCGATCGAAAATCAGTTGTCGATTACAGGGGGATTGCACTTAATTTAGGTATTGTCGTTTTCTTAGGTATGACCGAGCCTGGCAGTATCGGCAAGATTCACGCGCCCTTGACAGCCGACTTGATGCGCTGCCACATGGTGGGCTCATCGTCGTCGAGGCGCAGATGGATGTGCACATCGGAATTCTCCTTGTTGAGAAACACGATGGAGGTCGGAAGCACGATCGCTATGACCTTTTCGAACTCAACGATCTCGTGGACACGCTTAAGCTCGATAGTGGCGAATGGGGACGAAGGATCCACGCTCCCTATGTAGAGATTGTTCTCGTCGATGAAGATGCCATGATTGTCCATCGCATAATCAAAGAGGAGCGCGATATTAAGCTCGTCAGGCGTCTTGGGCGGCCTTTTGAACTGCTTGTATAATGTCTTGATGACCTGCTTTGTTACCATTAGTCCGATGTTAAGTGTTAAGATGAGCTATGTGATGAATGATACGGGGACACTCACCCGGAGAGAACTCAATGATATAACGCGGGAGAGATGAGGAAAGTTCTTAAGAAATACAAATTCTCAGGTAAAAATAAGCCTCATACCGTAAGAAAGGCCTATCAACCCTTAAGAATTATAAAAAGGTGTTGCACCTTCCCGTCGCGGGAGAAGCGGTGCAACACCTTGGGGTAACAAATGGATTAGGCAAGGAATCCGAGGAGGACACCTGCTGCGACCGCCGAACCGATCACGCCGGCCACGTTGGGGCCCATAGCGTGCATGAGGAGATAGTTGGAGGGGTCGTATTCAAGGCCGAGGTTATTGGAGATACGGGCCGACATGGGCACAGCCGATACACCGGCGTTGCCAATGAGGGGATTGATCTTCTTGGCCTTGGGGAGGAACAGATTGAACAGCTTGACGAAGAGCACACCGCTGGCCGATGCTATCACGAATGCCATGAATCCGAGCAGGAAGATGCGGATAGTCTCGGAAGTGAGGAACTCGGAAGCCTGGGTGGAGGCGCCCACAGTCATGCCGAGGAGAATGGTCACAATGTCGGTGAGGGCATTGCTTGCAGTCTTGGCAAGACGGTTGGTCACGCCACACTCGCGCAGAAGGTTACCGAAGAAAAGCATACCCAACAGGGGAATACCCGAGGGAACCACGAAGCAGGTGAGGATCATGCCCACGATGGGGAAGATGATCTTCTCGTTCTGCGACACGGCACGTGCGGGCTTCATCTTGATGAGACGCTCGTTCTTGGTGGTAAAGAGACGCATCAACGGCGGCTGAATCACGGGCACGAGGGCCATGTAGGAGTAAGCCGACACGGCGATGGCACCCATGAGGTTGGGGGCAAGCTTGGATGAAAGGAAGATAGCCGTGGGACCGTCGGCACCGCCGATGATGGCGATTGCACCGGCCTGGTCAGGAGCAAAGCCCAGAAGCAGAGCCACCATATAGGCACCGAAGATACCAAACTGGGCGGCCGCTCCGATAAGCATGAGCTTGGGATTGGCTATCAGGGCCGAGAAATCGGTCATGGCACCGATGCCGAGGAAAATCAGCGGCGGATACCAGCCCGCGCTCACACCGTTGTACAGGATATTGAGCACGGATCCCTCCTCGTAGATACCCACTTCAAGACCCGCTGTGGGGTTGAAGGGGATATTTCCGATGAGAATACCGAAACCTATGGGCACGAGGAGCATGGGTTCGAAATTCTTCTTGATAGCGAGCCATATGAAGAAGAGGCCCACAAGAAGCATCACGAAATGCTCCCACGTAGCGTTATAGAAACCTGTCAGGTGCCAGAACTCCTGAAGGTTTTGCATTATAAAATCTCTGAAATCCATAATTAGAATTCAATTAATGAATTATTCGAGTGTGATGAGCACACCTCCGTCGAGCACCGAGTCACCGACAGCTACCGAGATCGAGGCCACCTTGCCGTCGTGACCGGCGTGGATGGCGTTCTCCATCTTCATAGCCTCAAGCATAACTACAGTGTCGGAAGCCTTGACGGTATCGCCCACCTTTACGAGGATGTTCATTACCACGCCGGGGAGGGGAGCCTTGACCTGGAAACCGCCTGCAGGCACAGCCTGGGGCTTGGCGATAACCTTGGCGCCGCTATCGGTGCGGGGAGCAGCCGAGGGACGGGGCTTGGTCACGATGGTGACAGGCTTGTCGGTCTTCTCCAGCTCCACCTTGTAGGGGACGCCGTTGACTTCTACCTTGGCGAGATTGTTGTCGATGTCGCCCACTTTCACCGTGTAGAGGTTTCCGTTGATGCGATACTTGTATTCTTTCATGATTTAAATTGCAAATGAATGGGATGAAGGGTGGTGTATTATCTGCGGGGAAGCTCGCGCAGTGAATAGATTTTGGAGCTCCAGGGGGAGTAAGCGCGGCGCACCTTATTGATGGTAAGGATTGTCGACTCGCGGTCGTGAGCGTCGAGGTGGTCATGCAGGGCCATCGAGATGGCGGCGATCACCTCGCCGGTATCACTGTCGGGACGGCCTTCGGCAATAGCCTCGGGCTGTGTCTCGGCGAGAGCTTTCTCCTTGCGACGGGTGGAGATGGAGGCTCCGATCCTATTGATGATATAGAAGCACAGGGCCAGCACGAGGAGTGCTGTGAACACGATGCACATGGCCATTACCGCCATGCCACCGCCACGGGCATCCTGCTCGGCAAACATATCCACCTTGGAGTTGGTGCTCTTGATGATATTGTTGCTCGAGGGAGTGATGTACTTCTCATCGGAACCGTCGCGCACCTCCCACGCATCTACATTGCCGGTGCCACCCTCGCCGTCCACTTTGCGGGCGTAGGTCTGACCGGGCTTGAGCGTGCCGGGAACCACGATCTCATCGATGAGCGACTTGCCGTCGGCATCATAGATGGCGATATAGTTGTCCTGGCCGGGAGTGAATACGAAGTTGGTGTGGAAAGTGCCCTTGTTGGGCTGACCGTCGGCCCAGAACAGGATGTGCTGACGGGTGGGGATCTCGGTGTTCACGTCACCCAGCGGCACCGGGTAGAGCGTGGGCTTGGCGGGATCGTTGGTCAGGAACACGCTCGAGATCTCGAGAGGACCGAAGGTGGAGTTGAACAACTCGACCCACGCTGAGTACTGCCCGAAATCGTCGACCACGCTCGTGGAATCGTTGACGATCATCACCTCGTTGATCCTGAGGCCACGACGCCCCTGGGCCGAGATAGCGACGATGCCAGCGAGAGCCGCCACGAAGAGGGTTAATATTCTCTTTTTCATAAATTGGACGCGGATGATTAGAGGGGAATGTTACCGTGCTTCTTGGCGGGATTGACAACCTTCTTGGTTGCGAGCTGCTGAAGAGCGCGGATGATGCGGAAACGAGTGTTGCGGGGCTCGATCACATCGTCGATATAGCCGTAGCGGGCTGCGTTGTAGGGGTTGCAGAACAGCTTGTTGTATTCCTCCTCCTTCTCGCGGAGCACCTTGGCGGGATCCTCGGCGGCCTTGGCCTCCTTGGCATAGAGCACCTCGACGGCACCTGCACCACCCATAACGGCGATCTCGGCTGTAGGCCAGGCATAGTTCATGTCGCCACGGAGCTGCTTGCACGACATCACGATGTGGCTGCCGCCGTAGCTCTTGCGCAGGGTCACAGTCACCTTGGGCACAGTAGCCTCGCCATAGGCGTAGAGGAGCTTGGCGCCGTGGAGAATCACGCCGTTGTACTCCTGGCCTGTACCGGGAAGGAATCCGGGCACGTCCACGAGGGTCACCAGAGGAATGTTGAAGGCGTCGCAGAAGCGAACGAAACGGGCACCCTTGCGCGATGCGTTGCTGTCGAGCACGCCGGCGAGGAACTTGGGCTGGTTGGCCACGATACCCACGGCCTGGCCGTTGAAGCGGGCGAAACCGATGATGAGGTTCTTGGCATAGTCGCGCTGGATCTCCAGGAACTCACCGTTGTCGATGATGGCACCGATCACCTCATACATGTCGTAGGGACGGTTGGCTGAGTCGGGGATGATCTCGTTGAGCGAATCCTCGAGACGGTCGATGGGGTCGTTGCACTCAACCAGCGGCGGCTCCTCGAGGTTGTTCTGAGGTATGTAGCTGAAGAGCTTGCGGATGATCGAGAGGGTCTCCTCGCCATCCTCGGCTGCGAAGTGAGCCACACCGCTCTTCTGGGCGTGCACTGCAGCACCGCCGAGAGCCTCCTGGGTCACATCCTCGCCGGTAACGGTCTTCACCACCTTCGGGCCGGTAAGGAACATGTAGGAGATGCCCTTGGTCATGATGGTAAAGTCGGTAAGCGCGGGAGAATATACGGCGCCGCCGGCACAGGGGCCGAGGATACCTGAGATCTGGGGAATAACGCCAGATGCGAGGATATTGCGCTGGAAAATCTCGGCATAGCCTGCGAGGGCGTTGATACCCTCCTGGATGCGGGCACCGCCCGAGTCATTGAGGCCGATCACAGGTGCGCCCATCTTCATGGCCATATCCATGATCTTGCAGATCTTGAGGGCCATGGTCTCGCTGAGCGAGCCGCCAAACACGGTGAAGTCCTGGGCGAATACATATACGAGACGTCCGTCGATGGTGCCGTAGCCGGTCACAACGCCGTCGCCGAGATAGCTCTTCTTCTCCTGTCCGAAGTTGTGGCAACGGTGACGGACGAACATGTCGATTTCTTCGAATGAACCCTCGTCGAGGAGCTGTGCGATGCGCTCGCGGGCGGTGTACTTACCGCGTTCGTGCTGCTTCTGGATGGCCTTTTCGCCGCCACCCAGGCGAGCCTCCTCGCGCAGGGCGATAAGCTCTTTTACTTTTTCAAGCTGATTGCTCATAATTGGTATATTGGGGAAATCCTTAGGTCTTGATTATTACTTGTTGGGATCCTCGCAGAGCTCGATGAGTGTTCCGCAAGTGGATTTGGGGTGAAGGAATGCGATGTTGAGACCCTCGGCACCCTTGCGGGGAGCCTTGTCGATGAGCTTGCAACCCTTCTCCTCAACCTCGGCGAGAGCGTTGGCCACGCCGTCCTCGATAGCGAGAGCGATGTGCTGGATGCCTCCACGGCCACCGTTGTTGGCGATGAACTTGCTGATAGCGCTCTCGGGAGCGGTACCCTCAAGAAGCTCGATCTTGGTCTGGCCGATCTTGAAGAATGCGGTGCGCACTTTCTGATCCTCTACTTCCTCGATTGCAAAGCACTTGATTCCGAGGGTGTTCTCATAAAAGGCGATGGCCTCCTCAAGGTTGGGGACAGCGATGCCTACGTGTTCGATATGCGAAATATCCATTGTTAGTATGTGATTTAATGGTTTATAATTGGCAAATTATTAGTCTTGGCAAAATTAAGGAAAAAATTCCGTAATCTCAAAATAAGTAAGTCGTAAAAATTAATGCACAAATAAATCGCAGTTATTTTTGCGGTATTTTGGCTGCGGAATGAAGGAGCATAGCGAGCTATGCGACTGAGTGACAATGCCAAAATAGCCAAAAAGAACAAGATTTATTGGGCAAGCTCTTTAGGACTTACATATAGCGGTTCTTTTTAAGACTTACTTATACTGAAGTACTTTTTCAGCTCTTCTTGAGAGAGGGTAACAATCCGGCCACAATGCCGAGCAGAGGCATGTAGGCACAGGCGTTGTAGACCGCCTCGATGCCGTAAGTATCGGCAAAGCCTCCGAGCACGGCCGACGCGATGCCTCCCACTCCGAACGAGAAACCGAAAAACAGTCCCGAAATCATGCCGAGCTTGGTGGGCAACAGCTCCTGGGCATAAAGAAGGATGGCCGGGAAAGCCGACGACAGCATGAAGCCGGCACAGAAACTCAGCACCACTGTCACAGGCAACGACACGTGGGGCATGAGCAGACTGAACGGGGCGGTGCCGAGAATCGACACCCATATCACTATCTTGCGCCCATAGCGGTCGCCCACCGGACCACCCACCAGGGTACCCACAGCCGTAGAGACTACGAACACAAACAGGAATATCTGGGATTGCGACACGCTCACGCCAAACTTGTCTATCAGATAAAATGTATAGTAGCTCGAGAGCGATGCCATATATATGTATTTGGAGAAAATGAGCACCGCTATCACCACGATGGCAAAGATCGTGAGACCACGCGACAGTGGCAGCGGTTTATGCCCCGTGCGAGCCGAGGCACCTCCACGCAACTCGCGCAGATAGGAACCATACCAGCGGCATATCGGCCTCATTGCCGCGAAACACAACACGGCAGCTACAAGAAACCATGCCACATAGTGACGCCCGTGGGGAGCCACGATCAAGGCCACAAGAAGCGGACCTATCGATCCGCCGAAATTGCCTCCAACCTGAAACACCGACTGGGCGAAGCCTCGGCGGGAATGTCCGGCGAGCGAGGTGATGCGCGAAGCCTCGGGGTGGAGCGTGGCCGAACCGATGCCCACCATGAATACCGAGAGCAATATTCCGGGCATAGTCTCGCAATAGGCAAACATCACTATGCCGAGAGCGGTGGAAGCCATGCCGGCGGGCAGACTGTAGACAAACGGACGGCGGTCAAACGCATATCCCACCACCGGCTGGAATATCGACGCGGCGAGCTGATACACAAGCGTTATGAGACCTATCTGGCCGAACGACAGTCCCAGATCGGCCTTGAGCATGGGATACACGGCGGTGATCACCGATTGTAACAGGTCGTTGAGACAATGGGCCGCGCTCAATGCGAGAAGCACGTGGAAAGCCGGCATTCGGGAGAGATTGCGGATTTTACTTGCTATGTTCATGAACGATTGATGATTGGATGGTGTTATGACGTTGAGCGAGAGACTGAAATCCCACTCCGGAGCGGGAGTGTAAGCGGTTTTCGGGGCACAAAGATAAGTATAATTTCCCAAATGCCACCGATATGCTCAGGCAACATTTTTTATCATTCCGAAACTGAAGTTTTGTGAATAAATGTTGTATATTTGCGTCTTGAAACAATAGATACAATTGATAGATAAAAAAATGTCACAGATCAAATGTGTGGGCATACTCACCTCGGGAGGTGACGCCCCCGGCATGAACGCCGCCATCCGCGCGGTGACACGCGCCGCCATCTACGGAGGGCTCCGCGTGAAGGGTATATACCGCGGTTACCGTGGCCTCATCACCGACGAGATTGTGGAGTTCAAAACCCAGAACGTGTCCAATATCATCCAGGCCGGCGGAACCATACTCAAGACAGCCCGCTGCAAGGAGTTCACCACCCCCGAAGGTCGCCAGCTCGCCTACGACAACCTGAAACGCCAGGAGATCGACGCGCTGGTGGTGATAGGCGGTGACGGCTCGCTCACCGGCGCCCGCATATTCGCCAACGAATTCAATATCCCCATCATAGGCCTCCCCGGCACCATCGACAACGACCTCTACGGCACCGACTCGACCATCGGATATGACACCGCACTCAACACCATCATGGAGTGCGTCGACAAGATCCGCGACACCGCCACAAGCCACGAGCGGCTGTTCTTCATCGAGGTGATGGGCCGCGATGCCGGATTCCTCGCCCTCAACGGTGCGATCGCATCGGGAGCCGAGGCCGCCATCATCCCCGAAATCTCCACCGAAGTCGACCAGCTGGCCGAACTCATCGAGCACGGTTTCCGCAAGAGCAAGAACTCATCCATCGTACTCGTTGCCGAAAGCCCCGTCACCGGCGGAGCCATGGGCCTGGCCGAGCGCGTGAAGAACGAGTATCCCGGATATGACGTGCGCGTATCGATACTCGGTCACCTCCAGCGAGGCGGATCCCCCACGGCCTGCGACCGTATCCTCGCCTCGAGAATGGGTGCAGCCGCCATCGACGCGCTCCTCGAGGACCAGCGCAACGTGATGATAGGCATACGCAACGACGAGATCACCTACGTGCCCTTCACCAAGGCCATCAAGAACGACAAGCCCATAAAGAAGGAGCTCGTGGAGACCCTGCGCCGCCTGTCCATCTAAACAGGCCCTGACACACATGATTGAAGTAAAAAACATTGTCAAGAGCTACGACGGGCTGAGAGTGCTCGACGGGGTAAGCCTCACCATCGCTGACGGGGAATTCCTATCCATCGTAGGACCCAGCGGTGCGGGCAAGACCACCCTGCTGCAGATCATCGGCTCGCTCGAGGCTCCCGACAGTGGCAGTGTGCTCTACGACGGCACCGATATCGTAAAGATGAAGGAGGGGAAGCTGGCGGCGTTCAGGAACCGAAACATAGGGTTCGTGTTCCAGTTCCACCAGCTTCTGCCCGAATTCACCATGGCCGAGAATGTGGCCATGCCTGCCATGATCGGTGGCATGGGCAAAAAGGAGGCCATGACACGCGCCGCCGAACTGCTGACCACGCTCGGCCTCGGCGCCCGGCTCGACCATCGCCCCAATCAGCTGTCGGGCGGTGAGAGACAGCGTGCCGCCGTTGCCCGCGCCCTCATCAACGACCCCAAGGTGATCCTGGCCGACGAGCCTTCGGGCAGTCTCGACTCCCACAACAGGGAGGAGCTGTACCGCCTGTTCTTCGACCTGCGCGAACGCACCGGCAAGACATTCATAATCGTGACCCACGATGAATCGCTCTCACTCCACTCCGACCGTGTGATACACATGGCCGACGGACGCATCTCGGGCGAATCCCGATAAACAATACCATCACAACTCACCTCTACCCTACCCTGGCACCATGACAACCCTTCGCACAGCCCGGCTTCTCTCCACCTTTTCGCGCCTGTCACTGGCAATCACATTCATTGCCTCTACATTCTCATTGGCATCATGCCGTGAGGAAGGCACCGACGGGCCGGTCGACATGACCTGTACCGACATCGTGACATTCGCCGGCAACGAAGGGGGACATGCCACCTTTACATTCAACCGCGTGGACGATTCCCCCGAGATAGTCCTCACCTCCCCGTCACCGCTTAACGCCGAGGGGATCGAGACCGGCACGCGGCTTCTGATCCGTTACATCCCGCAGGACAACAAGGCCTACACCTCGGGGCCCATCACCCTGCTCGGAGGGTATGCCGTAACGCAGTCACCGCTGGTGATGACATGGAAGGAGGAATATGACCCGTGGGATAAGGACAAAGTGTATGTGTACAGCGCATGGCGCTCGGGCCACTACCTCAACATGCACGTAAGGCTCACATACTCAACCGATCCGCGCATATTCTGCCTGGCCGTTGCACCGGGCACGGCCGACACTCCGTGGCCCGACGTATATCTCGTGCATGTGATATCCAAGGATATCGATTATCACGACAGGGCCTACTATGCGTCGTTCGACCTGTCCGAGCTGTGGGACAATCCCGGCGTGGAGGGAATCAGGCTCCATGTAGCCAACAGCAACCTCGATAAACAGATTTTCACATTTCCCAAAACGCTGTGACCCGCCCGGCAGGTTAATCTTCTGACAATCTGACCCATTAACACCATTGCGCACGTGCTGAAATAGTGTGCAATAGGTTAAATATGTATTATTTTTACCGACATAAGGACATTTTTTAATATATTTGTGTTGTATAACATAAATATAGATTGCAGTATGCCGTCACGGCAACGGCTGCAACCTTAGAAACACAATAATTATGGCAAGAATTACAGGTGCTGTGGACATTGACCGCGAGAGATGCAAGGGCTGTGACCTATGCGTAGTAGCGTGTCCCTGCAACGTGCTCGCTCTGCAGGCCAAGGATGTGAACGACCGTGGATACCACTATGCCGTCGACACCACACCGGAAGCATGCATAGGCTGTGCCGCGTGTGCCACAGTCTGCCCCGACGGTTGCATCACAGTGTACCGAGTGGTAGATAAATCTTGACTTCCACAATCCCCACCTAACCATACTATCAAGATATGGATGAAGAAGTAACATTGATGAAAGGCAACGAGGCGATAGCCCATGCCGCCGTGCGCTATGGCGTGGACGGCTATTTCGGCTATCCCATCACGCCTCAGAGCGAAATTCTCGAGACCCTCGAGGAGCTTATGCCTTGGAAGACCACCGGTATGGTGGTGCTACAGGCCGAGAGCGAGATCGCTGCCGTTAACATGGTATATGGCGGTGCGGCCACAGGCAAGGCCTGCATGACCTCATCGTCGAGCCCCGGCATAAGCCTGAAGCAGGAGGGAATCTCCTATATTGCTGCCGGCGAACTGCCCGCACTGATCATAAACTGTATGCGTGGAGGGCCCGGTCTGGGCACCATCCAGCCCTCGCAGAGCGATTATTTCCAGGCCACCAAGGGCGGTGGCCACGGCGACTACCGTCTGATAGTGCTCGCCCCCGCTTCGGTCCAGGAAATGGCCGATTTCGTAGGGCTCGGACTCGATCTCGCCTTCAAGTACCGCAACCCGGTGATGATGCTCGCCGACGGCGTGGTGGGCCAGATGATGGAACGCGTGAAACTCCCCGCACCGCGCCCGCGCCGCACCGATGAGGAGATAGCCGCCGAGTGTCCCTGGGCTGTCACCGGAAAGCCCGCTTCCCGCAAGCCCAACATCATGACCACCCTCGAGCTCGATCCCCACGGCATGGAGAAACACAATATCCACCTGCAGGAGAAATACCGCTCCATCGAGGAGCACGAGGCCCGCTGGGAGGAATATGACACCGACGATGCCGAGTATCTCATCGTGGCCTTCGGCTGCGTGGCTCGTATATGCCAGAAAGCAGTCGAGGAAGCACGCGAGGCCGGTATAAAGGTTGGCCTCCTGCGCCCCATCACCCTGTGGCCCTACCCCTCCGAAGCTATCCGCCGCATCAGCAAGCGCATGAAAGGGATACTCGTGGTAGAGCTTAACGCCGGACAGATGATCGAGGATGTGCGCCTGAGCCTCGACGAACCGCGCCCTGTGCATCATTTCGGACGCATGGGCGGTATAGTCATGGACCCCGACGAGGTACTTGTCGCACTTAAAGAAAAATTCCAGCTATGACACCTGAAGAAATAAAGAACCCGTGCAATATCGTGGCGGCCAAGCCACGGTTGCTCAACGACAACACCATGCACTACTGCCCCGGATGCTCCCACGGCGTGGTGCATAAGATCATCGCCGAGGTGGTCGAGGAGATGGGTGCCGAGCACATCACGATAGCCATCGCTCCCGTAGGATGCGCCGTGATGGCCTATAATTATATAGATGTCGACTGGATTGAGGCCGCCCACGGACGCGCTCCCGCCATAGCCACCGCAGTGAAGAGGCTCAACCCCTCGCGCCTGGTGTTCACCTATCAGGGCGACGGCGACCTCGCCGCCATCGGTACAGCCGAGACGATACATGCGGCTAACCGTGGCGAGAACATTGCCATCATATTCATCAACAACGGCATATACGGCATGACCGGCGGACAGATGGCCCCCACCACGCTCGAAGGTATGGTGACATCAACCACCCCCTACGGTCGTAACGTGGAGCTCAACGGTTATCCCCTCAACATCACCGATCTGCTCGCCCGTCTCCCGGGCACATGCTATGTCACCCGCCAGAGCGTCCACACCGCCCCCGCTGTAAGGAAAGCCAAGAAAGCAATTCGCGAGGCTTTCGAGAACTCCATGAAAGGGATGGGAACATCGGTAGTGGAGATCGTTTCCACATGCGTGTCGGGATGGAAAATGACACCCGAGAAGGCCAACCAATGGATGGAGGAGAACATGTTTGACCATTATCCCCTGGGAGATCTTAAAAACATCAACAAGCTATGAAAGAAGAGATCATTATAGCCGGATTCGGCGGTCAGGGCGTACTCTCGATGGGCAAGATACTGGCCTATGCCGGACTTATGGACAATCTGGAGGTCACATGGATGCCGGCCTACGGACCCGAACAGCGTGGCGGCACAGCCAACGTGACTGTGATCCTGTCCGACTCCCCCATCTCCAGCCCCGTGCTCAACAGCTATGACACTGCCGTGATACTCAACCAGCAGAGCATGGACAAGTTCGAGAGCAAGGTTAAGCCCGGTGGGACACTCATATACGACCCCTACAGCATCCACCACGTCACCACCCGCACCGACATCAACGTGGTACCCGTGGATGCGATGGAAGCCACATTCGAGCTGCAGTCGGCCAAGAGCTACAACATGGTGCTCCTTGGCGCGCTCCTCAAGATCCGCCCCCTCGTGAGCGTCGATGCCGTGATGAGAGGTCTGAAGAAAACCCTCCCCGAGCGTCACCACCACCTCCTGCCTGTCAACAAGCAGGCCATCATGCGCGGGCTCGAACTCCCCAAGGTCTAACATATTTCTTATCGATAAAACCAATCAACTTTCTCATCGATAAAACCAATCAACTTTCTTATCGATAAAACCAATCAACCGGTGCCGTTCCGTCGTGGAACAGCACCGGTTGATTGTTATTTTGTGTCAGCGGATGATTGTTATTTTGGGTCAGCGGATTTTTCCGGCTGAAATGCAAATATTCCGCAGGCCTCCCATCCACCAAGCCGCAAAGCGGCGATATAATTGAAGCCCCAGCCAAGCCGTACCCACGTAAATCCCTCACAGGACCACCACCCACAAAGCCTCGAAGAGGCGATTAAATCGTAGCCCAACATGAATCAGTCAGCCACCCAAATCCCCGAAGGCCAACTACCCACTAAGCCCCGAAGGGGCGATGTAGTTATAGCCCCACCACGAACCTGACAAGCAAATCGCCCGCAGGGCAAGATTTGCGCCGTCAGGTGAGGCGTGGGGGAAATGAAATACACACCAAAACGGGCGTCGAAGACGTCCTATAATTCCCCGCGCCACCCTCCCTAACCTCCTATATCTCACTAATATACCTCTAAAATCTCCGTGCTTAATAATCTAATCCCTCTACCTCCCCTTCTATACTAAAATAAACCCTCTATACTTAAAAACAACACGACATTATCGCACCATTTCCCCGGTAAAACCAACCTACCTTTGCCGGTGATATGAAACCAACGAGCCACAAGGTCACTCACCTGACAAAACGAATCCGTCGCCCAGACATCTGGTGCCACCCATTCTCACGCTTTCTCGGCCGGGAACTAACCCCCGTCGAGAAAAACGTCATATCCCGGCTCGAACGCGCCCGCCGACTCTCCCGCCCCCGCCCAATCGTCATCGTCGACCCCAAAGGCTACGACTCAACCGACCTCCTCCGCTCATATCTCGACTACCGACTCGCCACCTCCCCCGACGGCGCAACCGCACTCCTCTACCTCTCCAAAGAAGGAAAAGATAGAGAATTCGGCAAAATGTATCCTGAATACACCGGCTACACCCGCCGGCAGGTCAAAACCCTGCACAAACGCATCCGTTACGCCTCCTACTCGCGCCCCGACAGCGTGCGTGGCACCTCACCCGCCTTCATGCTCCTGCTCAACACCCAGGAATACAAAGGCTACTCCCCAATGCAACCCGATCCCGGGAAATTCCTCAGCCTCTGCTCCGCACTGTTCCCACTGCTGTGCGGCATAGGCTTCCTTGTCATACACATAAACGTCGACAGGGAACAGATCCCCGCCTTCTTCTACCTCGGCATGCAGGGCCACACCACACAGAGGCCCCCTAAACCCGAGCCCCCGGTCGAGACCGCCATCCTCGTCCTCACCGACCCAACGTCCATCCTCCGCTGGAGCCTGCCCACCCGCGAGGGCCCGCAAGGCCATCCCGCAGACGATGCACCAATCCCCCGACCACCCATACCCATCTAAGCGGAGAGCCGACCTCCGCCGTTCCCACCGGAACCAGCAATAAGGTTACAGAAAATAGTAGAGTTGCAAAATCGATAGCCCATAAACCTATAAACTTCTAAACCTATAAACTCCCCCCTGATCGGCAAGAGCCCCTTGACATACTGCTACAATTATTACAAAACAATGACTCCCACCCGTGACGGGCAGGAGCCATTATCTATAAAAGGCCTTTAGATCTCTGGTCCAAATCTCTTTGACCCTCTGGTCTAAAAATCTATTGTCTCTATACTCTATACTTTCACCTCTATACTTAATCTATAGATCTCTGGTCTAAGGAACGTTGTATCGAAACAACCGCTGAATATATCGGTCATTATGCCAAAGCCTGCTCGATATCGGCGATAATGTCGGCTACATCCTCGATACCCACCGACAGACGTATCAGGTCGGGAGCCACGCCGGCCTCACGCAACTGCTCATCGGTGAGCTGACGATGGGTATGGCTTGCCGGATGAAGCACACATGTGCGGGCATCGGCCACATGGGTCACGATGGCGATGAATTTCAGGCGATCCATGAACTTGATGGCATCCTCGCGTGTACCCTCGAGGCCGAAAGCTATCACACCGCACGAGCCGTTGGGCAGATACTTCTTCGACAGTTCATAGTACTTGTTGGAGGGCAGACCGCTGTAGTTTACCCACTTCACCTTGGGATTGGCCTCAAGCCACTTTGCCACAGCGAGGGCATTCTCGCAATGGCGGGGCACTCTCAGGTGCAGAGTCTCGAGTCCGAGATTGAGCAGGAATGCGTTCTGGGGCGACTGTATCGACCCGAGGTCGCGCATGAGCTGGGCTGTAGCCTTGGTGATAAAGGCATTGCGTCCGAAAGCCTTGGTATAGGTCAGACCGTGATACGACTCATCGGGAGTAGTCAGGCCGGGGAACTTCTCGGCATACTCATCCCAGGGGAAATTACCGCTGTCGACCACAGCACCACCCACGCTCACAGCGTGGCCGTCCATATACTTGGTGGTGGAATGTGTAACGATGTCGGCACCCCATTCAAAGGGACGGCAGTTGATAGGCGTAGGGAACGTATTGTCCACGATCAAGGGCACACCGTGGCTGTGGGCTATGCGGGCGAATTTCTCTATGTCGAGCACCTCGCAACCGGGATTGGAGATCGTCTCGCCGAAAAGCGCCTTGGTGTTGGGACGGAACGCCTTGGCTATCTCCTCCTCCGGGGCATTGGGATCCACAAACGTACACTCCACACCCAGTTTCTTGAGCGTCACGCCAAAGAGATTGTAGGTACCGCCATAGATGTTGGACGAGGTAACAAAATGGTCCCCCGCCTGGCAGATATTGAATATGGCATAGAAATTGGCGGCCTGGCCCGACGATGTGAGCATGGCAGCCACACCACCCTCCAGCGCGGCAATCTTGGCCGCCACGGCATCGTTGGTGGGGTTCTGGAGACGGGTGTAGAAATAGCCCGAATCCTCGAGGTCAAACAAGCGTGCCATCTGCTCGCTCGTGTCATACTTGAATGTAGTGCTCTGGTAGATGGGAAGCACGCGCGGTTCACCCTTTTTGGGAGTCCATCCGGCCTGCACGCACAGGGTGGACGGAGAATATTTCTTATTTTTATCCATTGTTAATTTCGGGCTGAGTATTAAAAAGTTGGTTTTAGCAATTGGTTTCCGACAGCATCCAATATCAATCAAGGACTCCCGGCATTGAGACCGAAAGTCCTTGATAGAGGTTTAGCTTGATAGAAGCCTGCCTGTGTTATGGCAACGGCAGGGGGATCTTAGGCATTCTTCACCTTGTCAACAACGGCCTTGAAAGCGGCGGGGTTGTTGAGAGCGAGGTCGGCGAGCACCTTGCGGTTGATCTCGATGCCGGCCTTGTGGATGAGGCCCATGAGCTTGGAGTAAGAAAGATCCTCGAGACGGGCAGCTGCGTTGATACGCTGGATCCAGAGGGCGCGGAAGTTGCGCTTCTTGTCCTTGCGGTCGCGGTAAGCGTAGGTGAGACCCTTCTCCCAGGTGTTCTTAGCTACGGTCCATACGTTGCGACGGCAGCCGAAGTAGCCACGGGTGAGTTTAAGGATTTTCTTGCGGCGAGCTCTTGAAGCTACATGATTTACTGATCTTGGCATTTTGTGAAATGTTTTGTGAATGTCAGCGGCACGTTATGCTCTTGATTTCTGTTTAGGGGTGGCTGAACATTCGGTTAACGAAATTCTGGAATTAAATCACGTTTTTTCTCGATCGGAGAAAAGATGACTGTTAAGTGCGCTTGAGTCCGGGTCAAGATTACTTAAGGGCGAGAAGCTCCTTTACGTTTGAGGCGTCAGCGTGAGATACCACTGAGAAGTGGGTCAGGTTACGCTTCTGCTTCTTGGTCTTCTTGGTCAGGATGTGGCTCTTGTAGGCATGTTTTCTCTTGATCTTTCCTGTTCCGGTAAGGGCGAACCTCTTTTTGGCACCGGAATTAGTCTTAATCTTTGGCATTGTGAAATGTTATTAAAAATATGATTTGATTCGTGGCGGCCGGTGATCAATGGGGACCGGCGCGCCTGTAGTGTTGCTTGGTGGTGGTTATTACTTCTTCTTGGGGCTGAGCATGATGATCATGCGCTTTCCTTCGAGTACGGGCATCTGGTCAACCTTGCCATACTCCTCAAGATCGTTGGCGAAACGCAACAGAAGCACTTCGCCCTGCTCCTTGAAGAGGATCGAACGGCCCTTGAAGAACACATAAGCCTTGACTTTCGCACCCTCCTGGAGGAAACCGATGGCGTGCTTGAGCTTGAAGTTGTAGTCGTGGTCATCGGTCTGAGGTCCGAAACGGATCTCCTTGACCACTACCTTGGTCGCCTTGGCCTTCTGCTCCTTCTGGCGTTTCTTCTGCTGATACAGGAACTTCTGGTAATCAAGAATCTTGCATACCGGCGGCTCGGCGGTGGGGGATATCTCGATGAGATCGAGCTCAAGCTCCTCGGCCATCTTCAACGCCTCCTGTATGGAGTAGATGCCTGTCTCAACATTGTCGCCTACGAGTCGGACTTCACGGGCGCGGATGCGCTCATTGGTTGCGTAGGGGTCTTTCTCTTTGTTGGGTACAAAGGGGCGACGGGGCCCGTTATTGGGACGGGGAGGACGAGGGGTAAAAGGTTTTTTCTCCATTCAGGGGATTGTAAAAGTCTTGTTTTATGGGTTATTGGTTGATCATTTCATTGACTTCGCGAGTCAATTCGGCTGCAAAGTTAGCAATTTTCATCGAACCTTTATCACCTTCGCCCTGTTTTCTTACAGAAATTTCGCCATTTTCAGCTTCTTTTTCGCCTACGATGAGCATATAGGGGATGCGCTTGAGTTCGTTATCGCGTATTTTCTTGCCGATCTTCTCGTTGCGGTCGTCTACCTGGGTGCGGATATCCATGGCGTTGAGCTGGCGCGACACCTCATAGGCATACTCGTTGAACTTCTCCGAGATGGGGAGCACAACGGCCTGCTCGGGAGCGAGCCACAGCGGGAAACGGCCGGCGGTGTGCTCGAGCAACACGGCCACGAAACGCTCCATCGAACCGAACGGTGCGCGGTGGATCATCACGGGACGGTGCTTCTGGTTGTCACTGCCGGTGTATTCGAGCTGGAAACGCTCGGGGAGGTTGTAGTCTACCTGGATGGTACCGAGCTGCCAGCGGCGGCCGAGGGCATCCTTCACCATGAAGTCGAGCTTCGGGCCATAGAATGCAGCCTCGCCAAGTTCGGTGCGGGCCTTGAGACCCTTCTCGGCACAGGCGTCGATGATAGCCTGCTCGGCCAGGTGCCAGTTCTCGTCGCTACCGATGTACTTCTCCTTGTGCTCGGGATCGCGGAGCGAGATCTGGGCCTCGAAGTTGTCAAACTTCAGAGCCTTGAAGATGTAGAATATGATATCCATCACCTTGAGGAACTCGCCCTTGATCTGATCGGGGGCACAGTAGATGTGGGCATCGTCCTGCGTGAAGCCGCGCACACGGGTCAGGCCATGGAGCTCGCCGCTCTGCTCGTAGCGGTACACTGTGCCGAACTCGGCCAGACGCAGGGGCAGATCACGGTAGCTGCGGGGGAGCGCACGGAATATCTCGCAGTGGTGGGGGCAGTTCATGGGCTTGAGCAGATACTCCTCACCCTCCTCGGGTGTGTGGATGGGCTGGAAGGAATCCTTGCCATACTTGGCATAGTGGCCCGAGGTCACATAGAGGTTCTTGTTGCCGATATGGGGAGTGATCACCTGCTGGTAACCATACTGTTTCTGAATCTTGCGGAGGAACTGCTCGAGACGGTCGCGCAGGGCGGTGCCTTTCGGGAGCCACAGGGGCAGACCGGCTCCTACGTTCTGAGAGAACGCGAAGAGCTCCATCTCCTTGCCCAGCTTGCGGTGGTCGCGCTTCTTGGCCTCCTCAAGGAGTGTGAGATACTCGTCGAGCATCTTTTTCTTGGGGAAGGTGATACCATACACGCGTACCAGCTGCTTGCGCTTCTCATCGCCACGCCAGAATGCACCGGCGAGCGAGGTCACTTTCACAGCCTTGATGGGGGCGGTGTTGGGGATATGCGGGCCACGGCACAGGTCGGTGAACGATCCCTGTGTATAAGTGGTGATGTGGCCATCCTCGAGTTCCGAGATAAGCTCACACTTGTACTCCTCGCCACGATCGCCGAACAGCTTGAGAGCATCGGCCTTGGAGATGTCAGCGCGTACAATTGGCTGCTTCTCCTGTGCCAGTTCAAGCATCTTCTTCTCGATCTTCTCAAAATCGGCCGAGGTGAGCTGATTCTCGCCCGGATCAATGTCGTAATAGAATCCGTTCTCGATAGCCGGACCGATACCGAACTTCACGCCGGGATAAAGCTCCTGGAGAGCCTCGGCGAGCAGGTGGGCCGACGAGTGCCAGAAAGCATGTTTGCCCTCGGGATCATCCCACTTGTACAGACGCAGGGTGGCATCCTCGGTGACGGGACGCGACAGGTCCCATTCCTGATCATTGATTGAGGCGGCCAGCACATCGCGGGCCAGCTGTGACGACAGGCTCTCGGCAATCTGGAGAGGGGTGATTCCGCTCTCGTACTGCTTCACTCCGCCGTCGGGAAATGTAATGTTGATTGTTGCCATTATATATTATATGTGAGGGAGCCATACGGACGACCCCCGTTAACTTAAATTCAAGGTCACTCAGCTACTGCGCGTGACTGTTCTTCCGGTCGGTTTCCGGATGCCCCGGCGGTGTTCTCGCCGTGCCCTCGTGCAGTATCTTTAATCTAACTTGCAAAGGTAAGTATTTTTCTGTAACTTTGTCATATAGTTATGGGAAAAATCAGCAACTCAACCGTACAGCGCATCCTTGAGGCCACCGACATCGTGGAAGTGGTCAGCGATTTCGTGTCGCTCAAGCGTAAGGGAGCCAACTACTGGGGCCTGTGCCCGTTCCACAACGACCGTTCGCCATCCTTCTCGGTATCCAAGTCGCGAGGGCTGTGCAAATGCTTCAGTTGCGGCGAGGGTGGCAGTGCCGTGAATTTTCTCATGAAGCTCGAGCACCTGAGCTACACCGAGGCTCTCCGCTACCTGGCGCGCAAATACAATATCGAGGTCGAGGAGCGGGAAATGACCCCCGAGGAGGAGAGGCGCGAGAATGCACGCGACAATATGCTCGCGGTCAACGAATTTGCCCTCAGATATTTCAAAAATAGCCTCACCGAGACCACCGAGGGGCGCGATGTGGGCCTGAGCTACTTCCGCCACCGTGGCATAAGCGACCCCATGATCGAGCGTTTCCATTTAGGATACGCCCCCGAGGCCAAGGACGCCCTGTTCAACCAGGCCATCGAGCGTGGCTACAGCGAGGAGTACCTCATCTCCACGGGCCTCAGTTCCAAGACTGACGACGGGCGTGTGTTCGACCGTTTCCGTGGGCGCGTCATCTACCCCATCCACACCCTCTCGGGCAAAGTGGTGGCCTTCGGCGGACGCACCCTGCGCTCCGACAAGACTATGGCCAAATATGTCAACTCGCCCGAGAGCGACATATATTCCAAGCGTCGCGAGCTCTACGGACTGTTCCAGGCCAAGCAAGCGATCTCGAAGGAGGGGAAGTGTATCATCGTGGAGGGATACATGGATGTCATATCCATGCACCAGGCGGGGGTGTGCAACGTGGTTGCCTCGTCGGGCACCGCGCTCACCGTCGAGCAGGTGAGACTCATAAAGAGGTTCACCACCAACGTCACCCTCATCTATGACTCGGACGCGGCCGGAATCAAGGCCTCACTGCGAGGCATCGAGCTGTTGCTCCAGGACGGCATGGACATCAAGGTGCTCCTTCTCCCGCCGGGCGAGGATCCCGACTCCTTCGCACAGTCGCACAGTTCCACCGAGGTGACCGACTATATCAAGGAGAACGAGACCGACTTCATCACCTTCATGGCCCAGATTCTCCTAAAAGATGTGGGCGACGATCCCACGGCCCGTGCCAACGTGATCACGCGCATTGTCAAGACCATTGCCCTGATCCCTAACGAGATCACCCGTAGCGTGTACGTGCAGGAATGCGCGCGCATACTGTTCATATCCGAGGATGTGCTACAGCGCCAGGTGGGCAAATACTTCAATGAGTTTGCACTGAAATCGCGCGAGGACCGCATGAGGGAGGAATCTCTCACCGCTGTCCGCGAAGAGCATACCCCCGGCGCCGGCCAGGCTGTGCAGCCGCAGGCTCCCGCCACTCAGCCCGAAGAAGCCCCGGCGACCTCCTCATCATCCTATGCCTCCGTGCTCCGCCCCTACGAGAAAGGGGTGTTGCAGCTCATAGCCCGTTACGGCAACTATCCGTTTGCCGAGGGGGTCGACGAGAACGGCGACACCGTACCGCTCTCTGTACTCGAATACATCGACGCCGAACTTGAGATGGACGATATCAGATTCACGAACCCCGACCTGGCCCATTTCCTCGACGTGGCGCGTCGCATCAGCCGCGAATCATGGGAGGAACATTACCGCCACGAGGAGGAGAAGCTCAAGGAGATACGTGCATCGAAATTCCGTTCAGGCATCGAGGAGATCCGCGCCAAGGCCACCGATCTCGGTAGCATCACTGCCATGGAACGCTCTCTCAACGAGACTATCGATGCCGAATATGCCCGCGGACTCGAGGACTTCTCAGCCACCTACCTTTCCACCCTCCTGTGCTCGTCGCCCGATGATTCAGTGCGCAACCTCGCCACCGAGCTCGTGATCGAACGTCATACTCTCAGCAAGGTGCACACGAAATATGCCCACGTCGAGACCGAGCGTGAGCAGTTGGGCGACCTGGTGCCCAGAACCATACATGAACTGAAGAATGCCATCCTCGGAACGCGCATCAAGGCCGAGCGTGAGAAACTCGCCTCATGTCCGCAGGATGATTTCGAGCGTATTTTTGCTATCATGCGCGAGATACAGACCCTCGAGGCTCTCCGCATACCGCTCGCCAAACTTATCGGCGACCGCGTGATCGCCCCGGGGCATTGATCCATCAGCGCCACAACGCTCCTCAACACGACTACATCGTGCTGTACCTGATAGCACCTGAGGGCGTGACACCACGCTCCCCCACTATCAGCCGTGCGATGCCCTGTAATACAGGTAAATGGCTATGAATGTGTACAGGATGTTGGGAATCCACATCGCCACCATAGGGGACGTGTAGCCCGAGACCGCAAATGTCGAAGTCACGGTCATGAACAGGATATAACTGAAACTCAGCACAAGGCCGATGCCTATGTTCACGCCCATGCCACCCTTCACCTTCTTGGAACTCAGCGACATGCCTATCACCGTGAGGATAAACGCCGCGGCCGTCATGGCATAACGGCGATGCTGCTCGATCTCAAACGACTTGATATTGGCCACACCCCTCTCTTTCTGGCGCGATACGTATTCGCTCAGGGCAGGCGAGGTGAGTGTCTCCTGGTCCTTCTCTGAGATCAGGAAGTCGCGGGGCTCGATGGGTATCATGGTGTCGAGACGCGCACCACGGCGTATGTGCTCACGCTGTCCGTCGAAATCACGTATCATGTAGTCGCGCACTGTCCAGTGATACAATGTGTCCCAGCGGATGGACTGTGCAGTGAGGCGTGACACCAGGGTCTTGCCGTCAAACGATTCGAGCGAGAATTTGTAGCCCGTCTTCTGCAGGGCGTCGTAGCGCGACATGTAGGCAATCTCCCCTTTGGCCACCTGTAGCTGGATATTGGTACCGTAACCCACACTCTTGTCCTTGACATACTGGTTGGTATAGGCTATTCGCTTCACATTAGCCGGAGGGATGATATATGCGCTCAGCACATAGGTGAGCGCGGCTATCACAGTAGCGCTCAGCAGGTAGGGTCGCAACAGCCGTCGATAGCTCATGCCGGTCGACAGCATGGCTATGATCTCGGAATTGTCAGCCAACTTGGAGGTGAAGAATATCACCGCAATAAAGGTGAACAGCGGGCTGAACTGGTTGGCGAAATACGGGAGGAAGTTGAGGAAGTAATCGAAGATGGTGGCCTTGAGCGGAGCTTTCAGAAACGCGTCGAGCTTCTCGTTGATGTCAAACATCACCGTGATCGCCAGAATCAGGAATATGGCGAAGACGTATGTGCCAAGAAATTTGCGTATGATGTACCAGTCAAGTATCTTCATAACTTTATTGTAGTATTACCCCTCACAATTGTAGTATTACCCCTCACATTATAATATAGCGTCAGAGTCTCCGGGTCACGCGCTCCACCATTTCGGTTTTCCACGATTTGAAATCACCGGCAATGATGTGACGGCGGGCCTCCCCTACCAGCCACAGGTAGAAGGAGATGTTATGTATCGATGCAATCTGCATCGCGAGGATCTCGTCGGCGATGAACAGGTGGCGCAGATATGCCTTGGAATAGGCGCGGTCCACGTAGGACGGGCCGTCCTCCTGTATGGGCGAGAAATCGTCGGCCCACTTGCGGTTGCGCATGTTCATTATACCGTGGGCAGTGAACAGCATACCGTTACGACCGTTGCGCGTGGGCATCACGCAGTCCATCATGTCCACTCCACGGTCAATGGCCTCGAGGATATTGGCCGGTGTGCCCACACCCATCAGGTAGCGTGGCTTATCGGCGGGAAGTATCTCGTTGACCACCTCGATCATTTCATACATCTGCTCGGTGGGCTCGCCCACGGCCAGACCGCCTATGGCATTGCCGTCGGCGCCGAGATCAGCCACATGCTTGGCGGCATCGCGTCGCAGGTCGGGATACACCACGCCCTGCACTATGGGGAAATAGGCCTGGGAGTAGCCATACCGACCCACGGTCTCCTTATAATGCTTCCATCCTCTCTCAAGCCAGCGCTGGGTGAGACGGAGCGATTTGCGGGCGTAATCATAATCGGCAGTGCCGGGAGGGCACTCATCGAGGGCCATCATGATGTCGGCACCTATGCTGCGCTCAATATCCACCACATTCTCGGGGGTGAACAGGTGCTTGGAACCGTCGATATGCGAGCGGAACCATGCGCCCTCCTCGGTGAGTTTGCGGTTGTCGGCAAGCGAGAACACCTGGAAGCCGCCGCTGTCGGTGAGGATGGGACGCTCCCACCCTATGAAGCGGTGCAATCCTCCGGCCTTCTCGAGGATATCGATTCCGGGGCGGAGATACAGGTGATAGGTGTTACCCAGTATGATCTGGGCTTTCACATCGTCGGCCAGCTCATGCTGATGCACCGCCTTGACACTCCCGAGCGTCCCCACAGGCATGAATATGGGGGTCTCGATAGTGCCATGATCGGTAGTGATAAGCCCGGCACGTGCATTTGTGCCGGGAGCTGTGGACTGCAACTGAAAATCCATAGGCTCTGCTCTCTACAGTCTCTTGCTTTTTCAGGGACGTATTTCGTAGCCGGGTATATCCACCAGCTTCACATCAAACACAAGTGTTGAGTAAGGAGGGATCGATCCGGTGGTCGATGCACCGTAACCCTGTCCCGAGGGGATCACCACGCGGGCGCTGTCACCCACTCTCATGTCCTGCAGTGCTATGGTCCATCCCGAGATAACCGACAGGAGGTTGAAGTTGAGCACACTGTCAGTCTGGTTATAGGATGAGTCAAACGCCTCGCCGTTGTACAGGCGACCGATATACTTTACAGTCACGGTGGAGTTGGACAGGGGCGAGAGGTTGCCTTCAGTCTTCGAGCGGTCAGTAAGATACTTGATCAGCACCTGGGCGGCCGAGTTGGACGGCGAGGTGATGGTGGTATAGTAATTGGTACCCTCGGGGGTCATCAGGAACTTCTGCTCTTCGTAGAAGGCATTGTTGGCATCGCGCCATTCGGTGTAGGATTCCCAGGTATTGTCGTCGTCATCGCTACAGGCCACGAAAAAGAGGGCCATTGCGGGCAACAGCATCGGGAGAAGGCGTAGTAATAATGAATGGTGAGTTGTCATTGGATTATCAGAATTGAACCTCGGGTGCGCGCTGGGCGGCATCGTCGGCTTTAAACTGGGGCTGGGGCGAGAAGCCAAACCAGCCGGCATAGATCACGGTGGGGAATTTTTTGATTGCCGTATTATATCCGGCCACAGCCTCGGTATATCGGCCACGGGCGGTGGCTATACGGTTCTCGGTGCCTTCGAGCTGCACCTGCAGGTCACGGAAATTCTCGTTGGCCTTGAGGTCGGGGTAAGCCTCGGTCACTGCCAGGAGCGACTTGAGCGCGCCGGTCAGTTCGTTCTGTGCGGCCTGGAAACGCGCCATCGTCTCTTCGTTGAGATCGTCGGCATTGATGTTGACCGATGTTGCGGCTGCACGGGCTTGGGTCACCTTCTCGAGAGTCGAGCTCTCGTGCGAGGCATAGCCCTTCACGGTGTTGACCAGGTTGGGGATCAGGTCGGCGCGACGCTGGTACTGGTTCTGGACTTCGGCCCACTGCTGCTCCACCCCCTGCTTCTGCTCCACAAGCGAGTTGTAGTTACAGGAACTGAGCATGGGCAACATAGCCACGATGAGGAGAAATAATTTAATACGCATCTGTTCTAATTGCTTAGTTTTGAAAGTTTAATTGCCGATCACTCAGGGTGCGCCTCCATTGACGCACCCTTATATAATAACTGACCGGCAATCAAATTAGTTTTAGCCGAGCTTGCGCAGCAACGAGTTGAGCGATACGCGGTCGTGGATGATCTTGTGGAGATCGTCGACGCTCACGCGGGTCTGCTCCATCGAGTCGCGCTCGCGCAGGGTCACGGTGTTGTCCTCAAGGGTCTGGTGATCCACGGTGATACAGAAGGGGGTACCTATCGCATCCTGACGGCGGTAACGCTTGCCTATCGAGTCCTTCTCCTCGTAATGGGTTGAGAAGTCAAACTTCAGCTCGTTCACGATCTCGCGGGCCTTTTCGGGCAGACCGTCCTTGCGCACGAGGGGCATCACAGCACACTTCACGGGAGCAAGTGCGGCCGGCAGGTGAAGCACCACGCGGGTGTCGCCACCCTCGAGGGCCTGCTCCTCGTAGCTCGAGCAAAGCACGCTCAGGAACATACGGTCCACACCGATCGAGGTCTCGATCACATAGGGGGTGTAGCTCTCGTTGAGCTCGGGATCGAAATACTGTATCTTCTTGCCCGAGAACTTCTCGTGCTGCGAAAGGTCGAAATTGGTGCGTGAGTGGATACCCTCAACCTCCTTGAAGCCGAAAGGCATCTGGAACTCGATGTCGGTAGCGGCGTTGGCATAGTGGGCCAGCTTCTCGTGATCGTGGTAGCGGTACTTCTCATCGCCGAGGCCGAGCGCCTTGTGCCAGCGCAGACGGAACTCTTTCCACTTCTTGAACCACTCCATCTCCGAGCCGGGACGCACGAAGAACTGCATCTCCATCTGCTCGAACTCTCTCATACGGAATATGAACTGGCGGGCCACGATCTCGTTACGGAAAGCCTTACCGATCTGTGCGATACCGAAGGGGATGCGCATACGGCCGGTCTTCTGCACGTTGAGATAGTTAACGAAAATACCCTGGGCAGTCTCGGGACGCAGATACACGGTCATGGCACCGTCGGCGGTCGATCCCATCTCGGTCTTGAACATGAGGTTGAACTGACGCACCTCAGTCCAGTTCTTGGTACCCGAGATGGGGCATACGATCTCCTCATCGATGATGATCTGGCGCAACTCGTTAAGGTCGCCGTCATTCATGGCCTTGGCAAAACGCTCGTGGAGAGCATCGCGCTTGGCCACATGATCCAGCACGCGGGGATTGGTCTGGCGGAACATAGCCTCGTCAAACGACTCGCCGAAACGCTTGGCGGCCTTGGCTACCTCCTTCTCGATCTTATCCTCGATCTTGGCTATCTGCTCCTCGATGAGCACATCGGCGCGGTAACGCTTCTTGGAATCCTTGTTGTCGATCAGGGGATCGTTGAACGCGTCCACATGGCCCGAAGCCTTCCAGATGGTGGGGTGCATGAAGATGGCCGAGTCGATGCCCACGATATTCTCGTGAAGCAGTGTCATCGAATCCCACCAGTAACGCTTGATGTTGTTCTTGAGCTCCACGCCGTTCTGACCGTAGTCATACACAGCCGAGAGTCCATCGTAAATCTCGCTCGAGGGGAACACAAAACCATACTCCTTGGCATGGCTTACTATTTTCTTGAATACGTCTTCCTGGGTAGCCATTGTTTCGTACTGTAAGTTTTATATACTTGTGAATCTATTATTGACAAAGTGTTGAAACATCATTGCAACGCACCTATACATATATAGATACATCACAAGTCGCAAAGGTACGAAAAAATTTCCACCCCCGCCCCATCAACGTCTTAAAAATGTAAAAAACATCCCTCCCGCTCCATCATCACCCATAGCCGGGCTACACTGACAATACAAAGGAACCTCCCGGATATTATTACCGCGAGGTTCCCTGATCGTCACTTGGAATCGTTAAGGATATATGATGATAAGTTAGGTAATGCCACTGAGTCACCATTATCATCCTCTGGCCGATCCATATATTTTGAGCGTATAAAAAAACTCATCCTGCGAATCATAGCCTTTCCTCCCCGCCTACCGGTATCACTCCATGCCGACAAGGCATGGCACCGGGCGACGGGCCAGAACGGATGATTCTGCAAGACGGGACGCAGACTGGTTTTAAAGACCTATGTAAGTTGCGAAGGAAGAAGAGCCGTCCCATCACTTTCAGTCCGCCGTCCCTCCTCCGAGGGGCCTGCGAGGCCGAATTGCCGAGGTGATGTAATCTTCCTGTCGGCCATGAGGCCGATTTGCAATGCAAAGCTACGAAATATAACCGTGACTTATGGTCAACACGCCCGCCACTTATAGTTAATATTAGTTAACGCACATCCAACCCCACAATTTTCAGTCCCTCCGGTCGTATATTTGCATAAAATCTGAACCCAATGGCTAAACAGGACTATATCATAAAGAACCGCGAGTGGCTGGCCGAGAAGGCCAAGGAACCCGGCGTGACCCTCATCGGCAAGGGCATCTGTTACAAATCCCTCAAACGTGGCAATCAGGCCGGCCCCACCCCCAACCGCAACAGCGTGGTGACGGTGCACTATACAGGCAAAACCATCAACGGCAAGACTTTCGACTCAAGCCGTGGCGGAGTGGCTCCTGCCTTCCGTTTGCGCGAACTGATACCCGGATGGATAATAGCCCTCCAGCACATGCACCCGGGCGACAAATGGGAGGTATATATCCCCGCCGAACAGGCCTACGGGAAATCCAACCAGCCCGGCATACCCGGCGGTTCCACCCTCATCTTCGAGATCGAGCTCATAAGCGTATCATAACCATACACTTGACAACTGACAATGCGTGGGCTCTGATTAAGCAGAACCCACGCATTATTCATTTATCGTACAGCCTATTATGCCTGCCTACTTAGCCGGCATGAACGTGATGGCCTGACCGCCGTTGGCGTTCATCCTCACTGTGATCTTGTCGGCCGAGGTCACAGTCAGCGTCGAGATCTTATAAGTCTCGGGATCATCGCTCTGCTCATCATCGGCATACACGGTGGCCGTGTAGCTCACGCCCTCTTTGAGGAAATCGAGAGGAATCTCTATCTCGCGCTTCTCACCGTTGGTACCTGCACCGAGAAAATAGTTCTCACCGGCCCTGCGCACAACGGCTATGTACTCCCCTATCTCACCGGCCACAGCCTCCGACCAGTCACAATCCGCATCGAAATCCCTGAAGAACTGGAACGCCGGATGTCCCTCGTAATTCTCTATCATATCCGAGGCCATCTGGAGCGGGGAATAGATGATTACCCAGTTGGCTATCTGGCGGGCAAGCGTGGTCTTAATGCAACAGTGGGCGTTAGGACCGTTCCACTCTATGCGCCCCTTGTCGGCCTTAGCCCGAGAATAGTCAATGTCAAATATACCGGGAGTATAATCCATCGGGCCAGACAGCAGGCGGGTGAACGGCAGTATGCACAGGTATTCCGAATCATTACCGTCGCTCCAGGCGTTCCACTCCATACCGCGGGCACCCTCGCGGGTCATCATGTTGGGCCAAGTGCGGCGTATTCCGGTCTCCTTTATCGGCTCGTGGGCATCCAGCATTATCTCGTGGGCGGCACACGCCTCCACCACCTTCTGATAGTGGCGAACAGTCGCCTGCGAGTGATGCGTACCGCCGTTGGCTATACCGCCGGCATATCCGGTCTTGAGGGTGTGTATCCCTAACGACTGGTAGAATGCGAGAGCCGAGTCGAGCACAGCCTCATACTCGGGCAGATTACCGCCGGTCTCGTTGTGCATCCACAGCTCCACACCTTTCTCCTTGGCATACTTCGCTATGCGCTCCAGGTCGAAATCGGAATACGGAGCGAGGTAATCGAAGCTCTGCGATCCGCCCCAGTTCTCCCAGCCCTTGTTCCATCCCTCAAACAGCACACCCTGTATATTGTTCGCCACTGCAAAGTCGATATACTTTATAGCATTCTCGGTGGTAGCTCCGTGGCGCGGGCCCTGTATCCAGGTCTGCGTGCCCAGGTGCATCCCCCACCATATGCCTATATACTTCTGCGGCTTTATCCACGAAGTGTCAGCTATCTTGGACGGCTCGTTCAGATTCAGTATCATTGCACTGTTTATCAGCCCTGTGGCTTTGTCGGCGATCTGTATTGTGCGCCACGGTGTGGCAAACTGCGCCGGCACATAAGCCTTCACCCCATTGGGCAGGGGCGACAGCTCGGCCTGGAGCACACCGTCGGCATTGCGCTTGAGAGTCATCTCGGGATAGTCATACAGAGCGGCCTCATGCACCGAGCCATACACTCCCGCCTCCGTGCGGAATGTGAACGGCGTATTGGCATCGCTCACCTCCCCGATAGGCATTATCCTGTAGGGCAGTTCATATGTGTCGGCGCTCGCGGCTATCGACCACGACTTGCCATCAGCGGGCAGTCCGAATTGAGTCAGCTCGTCGGTCACCACCACCGTGTCGGCGCTCTCTCCGAGATTCCATTCATACCGGAAAGCCACGCCGTCGTTGAACACCCTGAACCTCACGGCCATCTCGTTCTCATCGCCGTCAGTGACACTGACTGTCATTTCATTGTAATTGTTGACCACTCTCTTGTTCTCGCCCCACGGCTGGGTCCATTCCTCATTCACCTCATCGGCATGGCTGTAGCTGATCTTCACATTCTCGCCGAGCATAGGCTTCTCAGTCTTCACGCCCAATGCCGACGGCACTATCAGCTCCTTTCCGCCCACGCTCACGGTATAGCTCATATCGGAAAGGGAAGTGCCCGACACTGCAACCTGGATATTGCCGTCTGGCGACGTCACATCCTTGCGCTCCCCGCCACATCCGGCGAGCAGGAGAGAGGATGCCATCATCGAAATGATAAGGATCTGTTTTGTTGACATATTCTTGGATTTTTTGAACTGGTTCTTTTGCAAAAATAGTGAATAAATCACCCATCTGCCAAAAAATCGGCCTCCAAGTATCCCTACCCATGGATTTTTTGTCCGCAACTTGGTGCATTTCTAACAAATTTTCACTAAATTGCGCCTTATTTCCTAATCCGCTTCCAAATAAGGACTAATGGTGACAAGTGCCGACTACGACAAGATAATCCAGGAAAAAGCCCAGGTGGTGCTCGACGCGATGGCCGAACGTGTATCCGCCTCCGATCTTCAACGCATACGCGAGGCCTTCGAGCTGGCCCGATTTGCCCACGCCGACCAGAAACGCAAGACCGGCGAGCCTTACATACTCCACCCCATAGCCGTCGCCACGATATGCGCTAAGGAGCTTATGCTCGACACCAACCCCGTCATGGCGGCTTTCCTCCACGATGTGGTCGAGGACACCCACTATACAATGGAGGATATCGAGAGTCGATTTGGCCACGATGTCGCTTTCCTTGTGAGAGTGGTCACCAAACAGAAGAAAGATAAATACGACGAGTCCAAGCAGGTGGACAACTACAAGCAGATGCTCGACTCCGTGCAGTACGACATCCGCGCCCTCCTTGTGAAACTCGCCGACCGCCTCCACAACATGCGCACCCTCTCCTCCATGCGCCCCGACAAGCAGATGAAGATAGCCGGCGAGACCGACTACTTCTATGCCCCGCTCGCCAACCGCCTCGGCCTCTACAACGTGAAGACCGAGCTTGAGAACCTCAGCCTCAAATTCCGCTGTCCCCACGAGTTTGCCGATCTCACCGCCATGATCAAGCGCGACGAAGATCTGCAGCGCGACCGTCTGCGCAACTTCTGCGAGGAGATACGCCATGAGCTCGAGGCCCACGGCATCAAGGCCCGCGTATTCATCGAGTACCGCCAGCCCTACAGCCTGTGGCGCAAGATGCGCAAATATGGCGACGACTTCAACCACCTGAAATACCGTCACTTCACCGAAGTGGTGTTCGACGCCCCCGAGGGGAAAGCCGAGAAGGAGATGGTGATGCGCATCTACTCCATCCTCACCGACCGCTTCAAGGAGAAACCCGGCGGAATAGCCAACTACATCGACTCCCCCAAGGAGAACGGCTACCAGAGCTACCACGTGAAACTGCTCGCCTCATTCGGCCGATGGCAGGAGGTGCACATCAGCAGCGAGCGCATGGTGCGCGACTCCCAACTCGGATGCGTGGCGAGCCGCAACGACGACAACATATGGCAGTGGATCAAGAAATTCCGCATGGTGCTGCGCGACATAGCCGCCCGCGGGCAGGAAGGCACCAGCTTCATCGAGGAAGTGGTGCGCTCCTTCTACAACGACGACATCATGACCTTCACCCCCCAGGGCAAACCGATCATCCTCCCGCAGAGGGCCACAGTGATGGACTTCGCCTTCGAGGTGCACACTCAGCTGGGACTTCATGCCAAGTATGCGCGCATCAACAACCAGCTGCTCGCGTCGGTCAAGACCCGCCTGCACCGTGGCGACATCGTGGAGATATTCACCGACCCCGACATTCATCCGGCCCCCGACTGGCTCGACACCGCCATGACCTACAAGGCCCGCAAGGCCATCACCACCTATCTCAAGCAGCAGCCCAAGCCTCGCTATGACCGGTGTCCCGAGTGTAACCCCATGCCCGGCGAGGAGCTGATAGGATTCAAGAATGCCTCTGGACGCATCACCCTCCACAAGCGCGACTGCCCCGTGGCCATCAGGCTCGCATCCCAGATGGGCGACAACATCGTGTCGGTGGATTTCCAGCCCGACAGCACTCTATATCCCGTCACCATCAACATCAGGGCCGTCGACCGCTACCATCTGCTCATCGATCTGGTCGATTGCATCACCAACGACCTCAACCTCTCGATCGACAATCTCCACACTGTCACCGAGGATGCCATCGTCACCTGCTCCATCTCATTCCTCGTCCACTCGTTCACCGAGCTCCAGTCCATCATGCGCCACATAGCCATAATTCCCGGTGTCGACGAGGTGAAAAGAGCCTTGGTGTGACTTATGTTTCACCAAAATGGGCGTTTTATATACATCTTTTGACGAATCCGGAATAAAAATATATCCCAATATTTGTCATAGATTAATTAAAATCAGTAAATTTGCGCATAAATAAGATGTAGTAACTACGTTATAATAGTCATGGAAATTAATGCGCACCTCCGTAGCGGTTATTTTTGATGGCTCTTGTATAGTGATTTAAACATTAGACTTACCATAATCAGTTACCTCAACCAATCATCATGTTTAAACGTTTCTTTGCATTATTTGCGACCGTGCTGGCGATAACATTCGCCGCCACCGCCCAGATCATGACGCCCGTTACATGGACATCCGAGATGACCATGACAGGCGATGACAAGGGCAAGATTGTCCTTACAGCCAATATTCAGGACGGCTGGCACATGTACGCCATGGACCTTCCCGACGGCGGACCCCAATCTCTCGAGTTCACTTTCCCCAAGCTCGACGGCGTGAAGCTCGAGGGCAAGCCCACCCCCTCCAAGGCCGCTCATCGCCAGATGGACGAGATGTTTGGCATGGAACTCGCATGGTGGACCCAGAGCGTGACAATCACCCAGAACTTCACCGCTACCAAGCCCGAATTTGCCATCGACATGATGCTCGTCTACGGCGCTTGCAACGATGAGAACTGTATCCCCCCCTCCCGCGAAACATTCAGCTTCACCGGCAAAGCCAAGGTTAAGGCCGCTGCCGAGCCTGTAGAGGAGAAGAAAGCCGAGGAAGCCGCTCCCGCTGAGGAGGTTGCCGCCGAGACAGCCACTGACGAGGCCGCTACCGACAGCGTTGCAGCTCCCGTGGTAGCCGACACCAAGGCCGACTCCGACCTCTGGACTCCCGTCAACTATGAGGACGCCGGCGAGAGCGCACCCATCTCGGCCGGTTCTTTCTGGTACATATTCTTCACCTGTTTCCTCGGTGGTCTCGTAGCCCTCTTCACCCCCTGTGTATGGCCTATGATCCCCATGACAGTGAGCTTCTTCCTTAAGAAAGGCAAGGACCGCAGCAAGTCCATCAAGGATGCCTGCATCTACGGTATCTCCATCATCGTGATCTACGTGGCCCTCGGTCTCATCATCACCGCCATCTTCGGTGCCAGCAAGCTCAACGAGCTCTCCACCTCGGCCACCTTCAACATCATCTTCTTCCTCCTCCTCGTAGTGTTTGCCATCTCCTTCTTCGGAGCATTCGACATCAAGCTCCCCGCATCGTGGAGCAACCGCATGGACGCATCGGCCGAGCGCACCTCGGGCATGCTCTCCATCTTCTTCATGGCATTCACCCTCACCCTCGTATCATTCTCCTGCACAGGCCCCATCATCGGCACACTCCTTGTTGAAGCCGCTTCCATGGGCAACATGTGGGGTCCCGCTATAGGCATGCTCGGATTCTCGATGGCTCTCGCCCTCCCCTTCATGCTCTTTGCAATGTTCCCCACCATGCTCCAGGCCGCTCCCAGCTCGGGCAACTGGATGAACACCCTCAAGGTCGTTCTCGGCTTCGTCGAGCTCGCCCTCTCGCTCAAGTTCCTCTCCGTGGCCGACCTCGCTTACGGATGGCACATCCTCGACCGTGAGATCTTCCTCGCCCTCTGGATCGTGATGTTCGCTCTGCTCGGTCTCTACCTGCTCGGCAAATTCAACTTTGCCCACTACGGTCCCGCCGATTCGAGCATCGGAGTGTTCCGCTTCTTCCTCGCCATGATCTCCCTCTCAATGTCGGTTTACCTCATCCCCGGTCTCTGGGGCGCACCCCTCAAGGGCGTGAGCGCATTCGTTCCGCCGCTCTATACCCAGGACTTCAACCTCTATGGCGAGAGCTTCAAGGAGTATGACGACTATGAGGAAGGCATGAAGGTTGCCGCTCAGGAAGGCAAGCCCGTCCTCATCGACTTCTCAGGCTACGGTTGCGTAAACTGCCGTAAGATGGAAGGCGCTGTTCTCGACGATCCCAATGTCAAGAACATGATCACCGACAATTTCGTTGTGATCAAACTCATGGTCGACGAGAAAGCTAACCTCCCCGAGCCCATCAAGGTCACCGAGTATGGCAAGGAGATCACCCTCTACACCTACGGCGACAAGTGGAGCTACCTCCAGCGTTACAAGTTCAACGCCAACGCCCAGCCCTACTATGTAGTGCTCGATGAGAAAGGCTCGCTCCTCTCAGGTCCCTTCTCCTATGAAGAGGATATACCCAAGTTCACCAACTTCCTCGAAAAGGGTATCAAGAGCTTTGCAAAGTAAACACTTTTCACAGTTAATCCGTTAAATGGCAGGGGAGATGCAATATCATGCACCTCCCCTGCTCATATTCATGAGAAACTGATTTATAGCACATGTCAAAGACAACAGTAAAAAAATCACTCGAAGGATTCGACGCGCCTCAGTTGCGCCAGTTCATACTCGACCTCTATGCCAAAAGCAAGGAGGCCAAGGAGATACTCGACTTCTACGCCGTGCCCGACATCAATAAGAAACTCGAGGAATACAAGAAACCTGTGCTGAAGGAGGCATGGCGCTACACTCGCAGGGCACATCACCCGCGCATACCGCGTATACGGGCTACCATCAAGAAATTCACCGTCCTCGATCCGGGCGATGAGGCCATAGGCGAGCTGATGGCTTTCGCCATTCTCGAGCTATGCAAAATGGCACGGGAAGAAACGCTCAAGGATACCTCCAACGAAGCCATCAACCGCCTCTTTGCCGATACCCTCACATTCCTCCAATCGCGCCTGTTGCTCGATGAATACGCCCCGCAATTCGCCAAAGCCATCCGCGAAATGAAAGATTTCCGCTATTACTCCAACCCCCTCAAAACCCTCCTCACCCACACCCTCGACACCTTCACGGCCTAATCCCCATCACCTCGCAGTCATCCCGCCGTCACCCTGCCGTCACCACCGCCGTCACCACTCCATCCTCCACATAGGTTCCGGAAGGTCCTCCGCAAGCCACGTCGCAGATGTATTTAATAAACCGGTGCGCGGACGTTGGGCATTGACCCCACTCCATCCCCCACACATAGGCCCCGGAAGGTCCCCCGCAAGCCATGTCGCAGGGGGATTTAATCGACCTCTTCGAGGCCGGGGCGATGACTTTCATCATTACCCCACACCTCGCCCGTCCGCGCAAATCTTGCCCTGCGGGCGATTTGCTTGCCGGCCTCGTGGTGGGGCTATAACTACATCGCAGTTTCACGGCTTTTAGGGAAATCCGTTGCCACAATCGCCTGCACGCACTCGCTATCACCACACACCCAAAGCGTGAATCCACCGCATGTCAACAGACCCTAAAAGCCATGAAACGGCCATGTAGTTGAAACCACAAGCCTGTTGTAGCCGTCCCGCAGGCCAACTACCCGATAAGCCTCGGAGAGGCGATGTAGTAATAGTCACGAAACTGTTGTCGCCGTCCCGCAGGCTACACCACCCACTAAGCCTCGAAGAGGCGATGAAATCGTAGCCCCACCACGAACCTGACAAGCAAATCGCCCGCAGGGCTAGATTTGCGCCGTCAGGTGAGGCGTGGGGGAAATGAAACAATCATCCAAATGGGCGTCGAAGACGTCCTATAATTCCCCGCATCCACCCTCCCTAACCTCCTATATTCCACCAATATACTCTTAAAATTCCACCCCTAATAATCTAATCCCTATACTCTATACATCCTCCTCTATACTCAAAAATCCCTCTATACTCAAAAAAACTTGATCTCTGGCCCTCTGGTCTTAAAATTCGTGCCAACACGACATTATCACACCATTTCCCCGGCAAAACCATCCTACCTTTGCCGTTGATATGAAACCAACGAGCCACAAGGTAACCCACCTGACAAAACGAATCCGGCGACCCGACATCTGGTGTCACCAATTCTCACGATTTCTCGGCCGGGAACTAACCCCCGTCGAGAAAAACGTCATATCCCGGCTCGAACGCGCACGCCGGCTCTCTCGCCCGCATCCAATCGTAATCGTAGACCCCAAAGGCTACGACTCAACCGAACTCCTCCGTTCATATCTCGACTACCGCCTCGCCACCTCCCCCGAAGGCGCGACCGCACTCCTCTACCTCTCCAAAGAAGGCAAACAACGCGAATTCTCGGGCATGTACCCCGAATACACCGGCTACACCCGCCGGCAGGTCAAAACCCTGCACAAACGTATCCGTTACGCCTCCTATTCCCGCCCCGACAGCGTCCGTGGCACCTCACCCGCCTTCATGCTCCTGCTCAACGCCCAGGAATACAAAGGCTACTCCCCCATGCAACCCGACCCCGGGAAATTCCTCAGCCTCTGCTCCGCACTCTTCCCATTATTGTGCGGCATAGGCTTCCTTGTCATACACATAAACGTCGACAGGGAACAGATTCCCGCCTTCTTCTACCTCGGCATGCAGGGCCACACCACACAGAGGCCCCCGAAACCCGAGCCCCCGGTCGAGACCGCCATACTCGTCCTCACCGACCCAACGTCCATCCTCCGCTGGAGCCTGCCCACCCGCGAGGGCCCGCAAGGCCACCCCGCAGACGATGCACCAATCCCCCGACCACCCATACCCATCTAAGCGGAGAGCCGACCTCCGCCGTTCCACCGGAACCAGCAATAAGGTTACAGAAAATAGGAGAGCAACAAAATCGATAGCTCATAAACCTATAAACTTCTAAACCCATAAACTCCCACACCGATCGGCAAGAGCCCCTTGACATACTGCTACAACATTACAACACAAAAATGACTCCCACCCGTGAGGGCAGGAGCCATTATATCTATAAAAAAGATCTCTGGTCCTATGGTCTAAAGATATGGTCTAAAGATCTATTGTCTATACTCTATACTTTTCCCTCTATACTACCTTATAGTATTTTCGCGGAAATTATGCGTATATCTTCGAGAGGGCGGTCGTTAGCATCGGTCTCAGCTTTCTCAATCTTCTCGACCACATCCATTCCTTCAAGGACACGACCATACACTGTGTACTGGCCATCGAGATGGGGAGTTCCGCCCTCATTGATATACGCCTCGCGCATCTCAGGGGTATAGATCACAGCATCGTCAGCGGTGAGCTTCTCGGTCTCCTCAGCAAGTTTCTCCTGCAGGGCCTGCAGACCGGCCACATCGCGGTTGCGACGGAGCGACATGATGCTGTCACGATTCTCCGACGCAAGACGGTTGAACACATCCTGCTTGCGCTGCATCAACGCACGACGCTCCATCTGGTCAAGCTGAGCCGGCGAGAACTTCTTACCGGTCACGATATAGAACTGCGAGCCCGACGACTTCCTCTCGGGATTCACCGCATCCCCCTGACGGGCGGCTGCAATGGCGCCACGATGATGATAGTGCTTGGGGAACTCGATCTCAGCTTCGATCTGCGAACCTGCATCGCCCGCACCGAGCATCTTGCCCTTGGGAGCATTCTTTGAATCGGGATCACCGGTCTGGACCATGAAATCTCCTATCACGCGATGAAACAACACACCGTCGTAATCGCCGTCATTGACGCGCTTCACAAAATTGTCACGATGGCGGGGAGTGTCGCCGTAGAGCAGAAGAGTAATGTCGCCGAGAGATGTGTGCAGAAGCACCTTAACATCACCGGCCGAAGTTGATTCTTGTGTCATATTATCTTTATCTAACGTTGCCGCCCGCAATCCCGCCACACTGGCGAGCATAAGCAGCAGAGAAATAATCCTGGTTGTCATATCGTAAGTCTATTATGTGTAGTGGAGAGATTAACGAGTGACCGGCACACGGACTCAGCTATAAGCCTCGAGTACCTTGTCAACAAACTTATCGTATGTCATGTTCTCGTCGAAATACTCCTTTCCTGCCTTGGCAAGACGGCCCCGCAACTCCTTGTCATCTATGACACGGGCCAATGCGGAGGCCAGTTGCCCGGCATCTCCGGGATCGCAGAGGAGCGCGGTACGTCCATCCTCGAGATACTCGGCCTGACCACCGTTGTTGGTCGAGACCTCGCATTTACCTAACTGGAGATACTCGATATTGGACAGCGGGCATGAATCCAGCGTCACCGACGGAGCCACGGCAATATCGGCCTGACGCATGAACTGGCGGGCATCGGGGGTGAACCCGTAGAAATGCACGCGGTCCTCTATGCCGGCTTTCCGGGCTATATCCATCAGCTGATCCCGATATTTCCCGGACTTCAGCGCACCGATGAACACCATGTGGAAAGGCTTGTCGGCGATGCGGGCCAAAGCCTGCATTATCACCGTACACCCCTTGGATTTCTTCACGCGCCCGGCAAACATCAGCAGAGGCACGTCGGCCGGAATCGAGTATTTATCCCTCAGGGACTCAACATCCTTGAACGGATAGGGAGGGATGCTGTTGTGAATCACACGGGTCATCCCGTCGGTAATCCACCCGTTGGCACCGCGGTAACGGCGACGCACAAGATCCGATACACATATTATCCTGTGAAGCCTCTTGAACAGATGCCTCACAAAGATATTGGCCTTGGTGCGGTGGGCCTCGTGACGGGTCATCACCACCCGCGCCCCGCTTCCGGCCTTGGATACCGCAAGCTGGGCTATGGGCACAAACATCATGCTGTGGACATGTATCACATCGTAATCGCCCTGCCTGAGGATTTCGGCAAGCGCATTGATGCTCTTGCGGTCCAGCGACCACGAGAACGGCAATGTGCGGTACTCCATGCCATGACGCTCAAGCTGAGAAGTGACAGCCTCGCGGTCGTGACACAGGTAATCCACAGTGTGCCCGCGGTCAACAAGAGCTTTAGACAGATCCACTATGTACTGCTCGGCACCGCCCCATATCTTACCGGGGATTATCTGAAGAATTCTCATCAGAGACTCTCGGTGGTGGGGAACAGGCGCTTGTAGATACGGCGGAAGTTGTTGTCGGTAGCTGACAGCTCGTCGGCATGCTCCATATAGTCGGCACCGTAGAGGCTCTCGATGAGCGAGGGCAAATAGCGGCGCTCTCTGTCCTTCTCGATGGCCGATGCCACCAGGCGTGTGATTATACCGGAGTAGTGCTCACGGTCGATGGCATTGAGATACCGGGCGGCCGAGACTACAAACTGTCCGTTGCCGTCGACAAGTATCATGTTGTCGATGAGCTCGTCCATGATATCGTCACACAAGCCTATGTGGTTAGCTATGTATTCGTAGGTCAGCAGACCGTCGGAATCCCTTTCAAGTTCTTTCTTTAAGTCTTGATCCATGATTTTGGTTTATTATTTGCACTGTTGAGTGTCCACTCACTCCTACTCCTTGTCGCGCGTGGAATAATAGCTGTGGTAAGCGTAACGGCGATAGGGGGTGGATATCGATGTGGTACCGTTGAGAATAACCATGAGGTTATTGAAACGGTGGGTATCGTAGAATCGGTTGAGATCGGGCAGGAGTCGACGGTCGAGCAGTCCGGCGCGCACCACAAAGATTGTCATGTCGGCAAGCGGAGTGATGATAGTGGCATCGGCCACGATATCGGTGGGAGGACAGTCGAGGATGATGAAGTCAAACATCTCGCGGGCCTTGTCGATCAACTGCTGCAGACGGGGAGAGTAGAGCAGCTCGGAGGGGTTGGGCGGAATGGTTCCGACCGGGATCACCGAGAGTCCCTCGAGATCGGTAGGCTTCACGAGCGACTTCACATCGTCGGTAGCCTCCGAGAGATAATCCGACACACCGGTGCCGTAGTTACCCACCACACGAGAAAGCGATGCCCTGCGCAGGTCGAGGTCGATGATGACCACGCGCATATCCTTGCGCTTGATGGCCATGGCCGCTCCAAGGTTGAGCGACACGAAGGATTTTCCTGATCCGGGATTGAACGATGTCACCATAGCCACCTTGTTCTTTCCGCTTCTGATCATGAACTCGAGGTTGGACCTCACCATGCGGAACGACTCGTTGAGCACACTGTGGCCATGAGGTTTCACCACCATGGTGGGCGCCTCCTCTATGCGCGATTCCTTGCCCACCTGGTCACGCCAGCGACGACGCCAGCGGTTGATGCGGTTCTTGCCCGACGACTCCTCGGGGATCTCGCCGATAAACGGAGCCTTGACGCTCTCAAGGTCGGCACGGCTGCGGATACGGTTGTTGAGTGTCTCGGAGAGGAATATCACGATGGCCGGAATGAGCAGGCCGATCACTATGGCGATGATGAGCACGTTGGTGGTCACGGGGGCCGACGGACGGGTCTGTCCCATGGGCGGGGTGATCACTCGGGTATTGGAAGGAGTGAATGCCAGCGACAGCTCGTTCTCCTCACGTTTCTGAAGCAGGAACAGGTAGAGGGACTCCTTAACTTTCTGCTGACGCTCCACCGAGAGAAGGAATTTAGCCTGGGAGGGGGAGGAGGCGATCTTGGCGTTGGTGGCGCGGTCGTTCTTCTCCAATGCGCGCAACTGGGTGTTGAGCATGCGGCTCTGGGTGCCGAGCGAAGCTGTGAGCGCTGACTTAAGACTGCTGATCGATCCGTCAATCTCCTTTACAAGAGGACTCTGAAGTCCGGTGGATGTCAACAGCTGCTCACGCTCGAGCAACAGTTTGTTGTACTCCTCGATCTGCTTGGAAATGCCTTCATTATCAATGCCGAGATTTCCGGGAAGGAGTTTTCCGCCGTTGACGGGTGACTGCAGATAGTCAAGGAGACTCTTGGTGATGGCGATCTGGGTCTGCACCTCAAGCTGTTGCTTGGTGCTCTCGTTGGCATTGGTCATGTACATCTCGGATGCGGCCTGCACGTCGGGCACAAGGTGCTCGCTCTTGTAGGAAGCAATATCGTTATCCACATTACCAAGCTCACGCTCGATCACATTGAGTCGCTCGTTGATGAATTCCGATGTAGCAATGGCCATCTTGGCCTTCTGCTCCACCCACTTCTCGTTGTAAATGGCAATGAGAGTATTGAGAAAATCATCGGCGCGCTGCACGTCATTATCCTTGATGGTGAAGTCGATCACAGTAGCGTCCTCGTTGGCAAGATCCTCGGAAAGTTTCTTCTGGTACACCTCGATGGCTCCGGGCATCGAAGCCATGCTGAATGATATCTTGCTGTCGAATTTGGTCGAGTAATTAGTGCCGGGCTTGACCACCATGCGTCCTACCGGAGTCTTCACGGTGTCACCGAGAGCCAAGGTCTCGTCAAAATCGACATCGTTGAGGCCATGTGTCATATCATATACACGCACCTTGCCCCCCTCCTTGAAATCGATCTTCATGGACATTGACTCAAGCGGCTTGATATCGGGCAGGTCGACTGCCACCACAAGCGAATCGCCGTAGAGAGGCTGGGGGCGGAGGCCCTTGCGGAAAGTATAGCTGGCACGGAGGCCGATACGTTCGATAACATCGCCGATAAGAGCGGGCGACTGGAATGCCAGGAGCTCGTTGGCCACATTGGCGGGAGTGGAGAACAGGCCCATGTCGCTGAGGGTGGAGGTCACGCTCTGCGACTTGTCATCCTCGTCCTGCACCATCACCTGGGCATTTCGGGTATATACCTTGGGGGTCATGAGCACATACATCACGGCGATGCCGAGACACACGGCTATCGACAGGACAAACCATTTCCAGCAACGGAAACATAGCGAGAAATAGTCACTGAGGTTGATGCTCTCCTCCTCTTCATTCATCGGTTGCTGATACACAGGTGTACCCTGAGGCACCTGCACCCCGGTGTTTTGATTCATCATGCGGTCCTGTTCCATTATTTAACTAAGATTGCTGCGATAGTGACTCCAAGCGATGCCAACGACACCCAGAATGATGTTGACTGCACAGTGTTGGCATTCAGTCGTGACTGGCGGATACGTGTGGGATTAGGCTCCACATACACGATGTCGTCCTGCTGGATATAATAAGCCGGAGAGGAGGTGAGATCCTTGCCCGAAAGCAGATCCACATTGTAGGTGACCTGCTGGCCGTCGACGGTGCGGATGAGGCGTATGCTGTCGCGCACACCGTAGATGGTGAGATCGCCGGCACTGCCGATAAGGTCGAGAATAGTCATATTGTCGCGGTCGATGGCATAACGGCCGGGCTTGTTGACCTCGCCGAGCACCGATGCCTGGGCATTTACAAGCTCAACGATCACCACAGGATCCTTCACGAGGTCACTGCCTATGAGCATTCCTTTGATAAGGCTTGCCACTTCCATGCGGGTCAATCCCTCGACATGGACTTCGCCGAGCAGAGGAAAGTCAATATTGCCCTCGGCATCCACGGTGTAGACGCTCACGCCCTGGGATGTGGCGTTGGTAGCGGTCTCCTGTCCGAGAGTGCGGGCTGTAAAAGGTAGGTTAAACATATTGGCAACTTTCGGGTCACGGGAATTCACTATCACCGAAAGTTTGTCATTAGGCTTGATGGCTATACTCTTGACATCGAGCTGTGTCACTGTCTGTACCGGCATCTCCTGAAAGTATGTGACATCCTTGGGTGTAGAGCAGGAACTGGCACACAGAATTACCGATGAAATTGCAAAAGCTGACACTAAATGGTTGAAACGTATAGGTCGCATAGTCATGAATTGACGACTTGGATAAAAAATGAATAAAGCATTGCTAAGATACAACGCTTAAAATAGGGTTATTGATTGCAAAATTAATAAATTTAAATATAACTTGCAATACTTTAGCCAACCTTTACCGACCGGGGTGAGAACGGAGAGGAGGGAGGGGTGTCAATCAAAGACACCCTCCATCGATGATTCCTCGGCATTGGTGTCGGCGTCGGTCTCATCCTCGTAGTACCCGTAGAACTCTTTTTCACAAAGATCGATACCGGCAGGGAATTTGAAACGGGTCGCCTGGGAATAATTCAATGACGGATCGGCATACACTTTCTTCATGAATCGGCCATAGATGGGAAGTGCCATGGAGGCTCCCTGACCATAGGCCATGGTGTTGAAGTGGATGAATCGCTCATCGCCACCCACCCATGTGCCGGCCACAAGCTCGGGGGTGAATCCCATGAACCATCCGTCGGCATTATAGTTGGTGGTACCTGTCTTGCCTCCCATCTCGGCAGTGAGGCCGAAGCGTGAACGCACTCGATGGGCCGTACCCTCGTTCACCACATTAAGCAGCATGGAAAGGATACGGTAATATGCTTTCTCGGATATCACCTCGGTGTGACGCGGAGAGAATTCCGATATTATGTTTCCATTGTTGTCGGCGATCGCGGTGACAAACATGGGGTCGACCCTCATGCCGTTGTTGGCAAAGGCCGAGTAGGCTGTCACCATCTCCTTGACCGAGACATCGGCCGGGCCGAGACAGAGCGACATCACGGGGGGCAACTGGGCGGTGATGCCGAAATTGTGCATGGTGCGCACCAGCGAGGGGGGTGAGAGCTGGGAAATGAGGCGCGCCGAGATCCAGTTGTTGGAGTTGGTCAAGGCCCACTTGAGGTCGACCATCTCGCCTACCCTTGCGCTTCCGGCATTTCGCGGGGCCCATGTGCGGCCGGTCTCGTCGGTGAGCACAGGCTGGGTGTTGGAGAACTCATCACAGGGGGTGAAGCCCTCCTCCATTGCGTAGGTGTAGAGGAACGGTTTCACGGTCGAACCGATCTGACGGCGGCCAGTGGAAACCATGTCATACTGGAAATAGCCGAAATCGGGACCACCCACGTATGCCTTGATATGGCCGTTGAGGGGGTTCATGGCCATGAATCCGGTACGGAGGAAGTGTTTGTGATACAGCACCGAGTCGAGAGGTGTCATCACCGTATCGACCGATCCGCCGTAGGCAAATACCTTCATCTCCCTCGGAGTGTTGAAAGCGCGGTCTATCTCTTCGCGCGAGGCACCGGCCTTCACCATGTTACGGTAACGGTCAGTGTTCTTCATCGCGTTTCGGATCAGGTGATTGCGGCGTATCTCGGAGAGCTCGGCGCGGTCGGTGGTATAGGGTGCGCCCTTGGTGCCGCGCTTCTCGCGGAAAAAGGCTTTCTGGAGATCGCCACCCAGGTGCTCGGCGACTGCCTCCTCGGCATACTGCTGCATACGCGAGTCGATAGTGGTGTAGATCTTCAGTCCGTCGGTGTAGATATCATATTTGGAACCATCAGGTTTGGGGTTCTTCTCAATCCAGCCGTACAGAGGGTTGGTCTCCCAAGCAATCGAGTCGTCAATAAACTTCTGGTTCTCCCATCCGCGATAGTTGGAACGGTCGGGGCGCTTGGCACGCAACATACGGCGAAGCTCCTCACGGAAATAAGGGGCTATGCCATCCTTGGCGTCCACACGATGGAAATCGAGCTTAAGCGGCAATGCGGAAAGGGAATCCAGCTCCTGCTCGGTGATCTTGCCGGCCTTGTGCATCTGGGCGAGCACCACATTCCTGCGCTGGCGGGTGCGCTCGTTGCGTCTCACGGGATTGTAGTAGGCCGGATTCTTTACCATGCCCACGAGCGTGGCGGCCTCCTCGATATTGAGGTCCTTGGGCTCCTTGCCGAAATATATATGAGCGGCACTCTTGATACCCACGGCGTTGTAGAGGAAGTCAAACTGGTTGAGATACATCTTTATGATCTCTTCCTTGGAATAGTAGCGCTCGAGCTTCACGGCTATCATCCATTCGATGGGTTTCTGAATGGCGCGGGTCATGAGTCCGGAACTGCTCGGGGAATACAACTGTTTCGCCAACTGCTGTGTGAGGGTGGAACCGCCACCGGCATTCTTATTGCCCATGAGCACTGTCTTGAACAGCACTCGCCCGAGACCGCGCATATCGATACCTGAATGATCCTCGAAGCGCACATCCTCGGTGGAGATGAGGGCGTCTATCACATGCTGCGACACTTCGTCAAAGTCGGCATACACACGGTTGCCGGTACCCGAGAAGTAACGTCCCAACTCCTTGCCGTCGGCCGAGTAAAGCACCGAGGCAAAACGGTCGGTAGGGTTCTTCAATTCCTCCACAGGAGGCATGTAGCCGATCACTCCGTTATAGATAAGGAACAGGAAGAAGAAGATTCCGGCGATAGCCAATAGGAATATGGTCCACATCGTGGCGATGATGCCACGGTGGCTACGCTTCTTCTCCGACTTATTGCCGGGAGCTTTTTGCTGTTGAGGCTGAGGTTGAGAAGTGTTGGGCATATGTTATATTGAGCCTGTTGCTGATATTTACTTTTATATTTCAGGGTGAAGGAGGGAGTGGCGATCAACGCTCGGCACGCATAGGATTATTCAGGAAATCGTCGTAGGCCATGCGTATTCCGTCCTCAAGCTCGGTGCGGTAAGTCCAACCGAGCTTGGCAGCCTTGGACACATCGAGGAGCTTGCGTGGTGTGCCGTTGGGACGGCTTGTATCCCAGTGGATACGACCCTCGTAACCTACAACCTTGGCCACGAGTTCGGTGAGCTCCTTAATGGTAAGCTCCTTGCCTGTACCCGCGTTGACAGTCTCGTTGCCTGAGTAATTGTTCATGAGGAACACGCACAGGTTGGCGAGATCATCAACGTAGAGGAACTCGCGCAGAGGACTGCCATCGCCCCAGCATGTAACCTCGGTCAATCCCTGCTCCTTAGCTTCATGAAAACGACGTATGAGCGCGGGAAGCACATGGGAATGTTCGGGATGATAGTTGTCGTTGGGTCCGTAGAGGTTGGTGGGCATCACCGAAATATAATCGGTGCCGTACTGGCGGTTCAGGAACTCGCAATACTTAAGGCCCGAGATCTTGGCGAGGGCATAAGCCTCGTTGGTTTTTTCCAGTTCTGAGGTGAGCAGACAGCTTTCGGGCATGGGTTGGGGAGCCATGCGCGGATATATACATGACGATCCGAGGAACTCGAGCTTCTTGCATCCATTCCGCCATGCGGCGTTAATCACATTCATCTCAAGCATCATGTTGTCATACATGAAATCGGCCAAAGCCGATGAGTTGGCGATGATGCCTCCCACCTTGGCTGCGGCAAGGAATACGTATTCAGGTTTCTCTTTCTCGAAGAAATCGTTGACGGCCTGCTGGTTCACCAGATCAAGCTCGGCATGTGCGCGTGTTATAATATTAGTATAGCCGAGACGCTTAAGCTCCCGGACAATTGCTGAACCTACCATCCCACGATGGCCTGCTACGTAGATTTTAGAACCTTTTTCCATTTGAAATCATACATTAGGAAACATTTCAAGATGCAAAATTACGACATTTTACTCATCTAATAAAATAAATCAAGTTACTATATCATAAAAGTAACCGGTCAGGAAGTGGATAGCTTATGAAATGGTATAAAAAAAGAGAGAAGCAAGACCTCGGCTGAGGTTTCGCTTCTCTCGTGGAAGG